>PBNG01000039.1 GCA_002723015.1 Roseibacillus sp.
GTCATGGTAGCGAGGCCCTTGCATACTTCTTCGGCGTGGTTTGGCCCCGAGAGAGCAGCAAGGGGCTGCTCCGGCAGGATCTCGGTGATGATTTCTGACATTCTTTTTCCGGTTCCGCGCTCGATTCCCTTGGAGCAGGTGGTTAGAATTGTTGCTGGATTTATCTTGAGGGATGCCAGTTGTTCGCACGTCGAGCGGATGGCCGAACTGGGCAGGACGAGAAGAATGAGATCTGCATCTTTGGCCACGCCAAGGTCGCTGCTCGCCCTGATGCGGGGGTCGAGTAATGCCCCGGGTAAGTATCGGTCATTACGGTTCCGCGAATTAATATCCTCGATAACAGCCTCGGACCGACCGACCAAAGTGATCTGAGAGGAGGATGGACAGAGGAGAGTCGCGAGGGCCGTGCCCCATGATCCGCAGCCCACCACGGCAGTTCGTGGGGCAGGTGGGAAATGATTATTCTTCATCAAAATTTCAGGTCGGTTCCCCGTTCTTTTCATCGTGGTCCCGCGTTCGTCGTTCCAGACGGTCTTCGGTTCCGGCTCGAATGCGCTGGATGTTGGAGCGATGACGCCAGACCGCAAGGGCCGCAGCTACAATAGTGAAGGCCAGCAATGGCTTGTTCCAAGATCCGGAGTCCCAGTAGGTTGGCTGGGACTCGTCTCCGTTGAGATGGCGCAGGCGATCGGCGAGGTGAGTGAACACGGGAATACTGAGGGCTCCCAAAATACTGCCAAGGCTTACATAGCGGGTAAAATAGAACGTAGTTGCGAAAACAAGGAATGAGCCAAGAAAAACTCCCGGCATAAGGGCAATCAGGACTCCCGCAGAGGTGGCGATGCCTTTCCCACCTCCTCCCTTGAGGAATACCGAGTAGTTATGCCCCATTATTGCGGCAAGGGCCGTGATCACCTGGAGGCTGTGAGCATAGAGCTGCTGGTCCGCGGGGAAACCGCTGTTTAGGGTCGAAAAGGCAGGAACAGCCAGAGCTGGGGCCGTTCCCGCGACCCGGAACACGTTGGTCGCAACGAGGACGGGCAGAAACCCCTTCAGGAAGTCCAGCAGGAGGCAGGAAATCCCAAATCCTTTGCCAACAACCCGGAAGACATTTGTGGCGCCGACATTCCCGGATCCATGCTCACGAATGTCTATCCCCTTGGATTTCGCGATGAGGACACCGAAGGGGATTGATCCAAGGATGTAGGCTGCGATTGGAAGAAACCATGGCATGACATTGGCCCTGTAGTTTCGGGAATCTTACGGTGATGAAGAGACGGAGGCTTTCTTGATGACCGCATTCCGCAGAGGAACATCAGTCATGGGGCTTTCACGGAGATCGCCCCCAGGGGCCCTTGCCATCATGCGTTTGATGCCGGTCTCGGTTTTCCTGATGGTGTCGATAACTTCCATGCCCTCGACCACTCTGCCAAAGACCGCGTAGCCATCAGGACTGAAGCCAGTAGGATTGGCCTCGGTTTTAGGGTCGAGGCCGGGATTATCGACCACGTTGATGAAAAACTGAGAGGTCGCGCTGTCCGGATCGCTGGTGCGGGCCATCGAGATAGTGCCGCGATCATTCTTCAGGCCGTTCATCGCCTCGTTGACGATAGGCGCTTTCGTCACCTTTTGTGACCCTTTACCGTCGATGAGCTCAAAGCCTCCTCCCTGGATCATGAAATCATCAATCACCCGATGGAAGATTGTGCCATCGTAGAACCCATCATTGACATAACCGAGAAAGTTTTTGGTGCTGATCGGAGCGTTGACCGGGTCTAGTTCAAGGACGAAAGATCCTTCGGAGGTTTCAAAGGTGATACGGGGTCCTGACGGCTTTTCTTCGGAGGCGCTGGCCGCTGGATTCTCCGCCGGGGTTGGATCTGGGGCTGGATCTGGATCAGCGGCTGCTTCCTTCTCCGCTCCGTTCGATGAAGCGACAGGGTCGACAGCGTCAGAGCCTTGGTCTGAGGCAACCGAGTCGGGAGGTACTACCGGAACGACACCAGAGTCTGCATTTTCTTTCTGGCCGCAGCTGACAAGGGCGAGAGCGACCACGAGGGGGAAGGCAATGCCACGTAATTTCATACGCGATGCCTCTAGCGTGCCGGGAGGCATTTGTAAACCAATCCGCGTTTGTGAGGGGTCTGGAGCGAGGGGCAGAATGACACACTGGGAAGAAGTTTGTGGGTAAAAACAGCGAATAGGTGGACGCTATGGCATTTTTCGTTAAATTGGTCGACGGGACCCTGAGTCTAGATCTCAAAGACCGTGTTCTTGGGTTTGACAACCCCGAGGGGAGGGTGCCAGATAGCTGAAACCCCATGAACGCGAAAAAACCTGTTCGAATAAGAGGAGGGTTTACCCTCATTGAAGTCTTGGTGGTGGTGGCCATTATCCTGACCCTGGGGGCTCTCACTTTCGTCGGAGTTGGCAAGATCACTACGGCGGCCCACAAGGCGGGATCGGTGTCGGACATCAGGCAACTGTCGACTATTTCACTCGCGGGGGCTGGCGATAACAACGGCATCTTCCCGAGAGCTCATTTTGAAACCGAAAATGGAGGTCTTCCCTTCTGGTTCAGTTGGGAGTGGAGAGAGGACAACAGAATTACCCGAGATCTTGCCTACAACGCTGCGAACCGGTGCTGGACTACGGATGGAAAAGACCGGTGCCAGAATGACATCGACCTCTGGAATTACGGGGGAGTCGACGAGGGATCCTCGTCCCTCTTCTCTTACGCGTGTGTGATTGATGATCCGGTGTGGACCGATAGTGGTCAGTTCCTGCCGCCGGAGCCTGCGGAGTGGGAGCGCATTCGCGAGGACGTGTATAACGAGGATGATGAATCGTATCGTTTCACTCCCTCCCGGACCGGGCAGGAGGTGGCATACCCTATCCTATGGGTTGACCTCGCGGTTGTCTGGAACAACAAGCAACTTGGTAATTTTGAGGAGGGTGAGAAATTCAAGGGGGTCCACGTGGGTTACATGGATGGCCATGTGGAGTGGCGTCAGGGACCTCAGGTCCGGCCGAGGTTCAGCAGGCCGGGACTAGTCCTCCACTGGTAGCTCCCGTTACAGCGGGCGCTCTTGAGCGCTCAGGTGGTCCCGAAATGTGATATCTCTAGCAGGACTTTGGAGTTGCCTCACCGTGATGGGCGGCTCCCCTACACCTCGCTCGCGGCGTCGTTGACCTTCCGCGCCTTCTTGATGATGCTCGCCACGGTCTCGGAGGGCTGGGCTCCTTTGCCGATCCAGCCATCTGCCTTCTCGAGATCGAGAGTGTAGTTCGCGCCGGGCAAGAGTGGGTCGTAGGTCCCAATTTGCTCGATATAGCGACCGTCCCGACGCTTGCGGCTGTCTACAGCCACAATCTTGTAATAGGGCCGATCCTTGGTGCCTTTGCGTGTAAGTCTGAGAGCTACCATGTCCTGTTTGGCGTGGGGCGGCGGAACTTGGAGGAATTCCTCCGGTTTGCCAAGAAATTTTGGTGGGAAAGGGGCGTAAATAGCCCAAAATGCCTAAATTAAGTAGCTTGGGCCTGCTTTCCAGCCAGATGGGAGCGGGTTTACATTGGATTCAGGCTGATTTCGCGGGCGAGCCACTCTCCTTCGCTCTGGATAAATTCAATCAGGCATTGGTATCTGAGATGATGCTGACGCCGGGGGCCAACACTGATTTCTACGGATAGCTCGGTCTGGTAGCGTCCTGCCCGGTCGGTATCGAAATGGATCCGAGCGTTCTCCTTGTGAATCTTGCAGGACATGATGCTGTCGTGAAACTCCCTTAGTGAGTGCCCTGCCTGCGAGCGAGTTAAAGACCCTGAGTTTACGGGATAGGGGGCCTGGACCTCAAAAGAAGGGGTAATGAGCGCTCCTAGCAGATCAGCCTTTTCGCTGGTTGTATCTGATCCAAGGACTGTCTTTTCGAGACATTTGAAAAGACGGCGGGCCTGCGCTTTAATAATCTGCTCCGGGGACGATTTCCATAACAGGAAGGAACTCCCAGCCGTAGCGAGAAGAACGAGGCTGAGGATAATGAGCCTCGGTCTCATCTTCCCGGAAGGAGCTGGACGCAGAATCCCTTGAGGTATTCTGTTTCAGGTATTGTTGGCAGGATGGGATGATCTGGCCGCTGGCTGTACGATTCAACCAGGCGCAATGTCCGGCGGGCATCGACCGCGGCGCTGCGCAAGTTGTTAAGAAACAGTTCCCGGGTGACGTGGTGGGAGCAGGAGAAAGTAGCAAGGTAGCCGTCGTGGTTGAGAAGCTTGAGAGCCCGGAGGTGGATCTCCTTGTATCCACGCATTGCGTCATTAAGAGCCTTCTTGCTGCGGGTGAAAGAGGGCGGGTCGAGAACGATCAGGTCAAAGGTCTCCTTGCAGGTCTTGAGGTAATCGAATGCATTGGCCTCAACAGCATGAAGGTTCAGTTCATTGATTTCGGCATTTTGCTTGGCCGCCGAGATCGCCTCGCCAGAGATGTCGATACAGGTTACTGCAGCCGCTCCGGCCCGGGCGCAGGCAAGCCCAAATCCGCCCTGATTGCTGAAGCAGTCCAGCACCCGTTTGCCTTCCGCCAGGGTGGCAACCTGCTGGTAGGTATCAAGCTGGTCCAGATAAAGGCCCGTCTTCTGTCCAGTG
The DNA here is from genome assembly GCA_002723015.1 of Roseibacillus sp. The sequence continues at coordinate 4,642 of PBNG01000039.1, forward strand.
AGCAGGGTGGATTTGAACTTCAGGCTCCCATGCTCAAGAATGAGAGGATCAGGATCCTTACCGAAAGCGACAAAGTTGGAGGTCTCAAGACCCTCGGCCTTCCGCATCGGAGAGTCATTCCGAACAATAATGGACTGGGGCGAGAGAAGCTCTTGCAAGGCATCAACGATCAGGTTGATGCGCTGATCCATCGCCAGGGTAAGGGTTTGTATGACAGGGTGCCCGCCGTAACGGTCAACGATGAGTCCTGGAAGTCCATCTGACTCGCTCCAGGCCATACGGCAGAGCAAGGGGTCGACCGGTAGTCTTTCCCGCAGGGAAAATGCGAGCTGCAGGCGTCGGAGGAAGAAATCCCTGTCGAGGTCCTGTTTCCGTCGAGAAAAACGACGGGCCACAATCTGAGATTTCGGATTGTAGATCGCGCTGCCAAGGGGCTTGTCTTTGAAGTCCTTGAGTGAAATTACCTCCCCGGGCTGGGGATTCCCGAAGGATTTCTTGATTTCGGAGGCGTAGACCCAGTCGTGGCCGTGGAATATTCGGGACCGGGGTTTTATGACGAGACCAGGCATGAAGAGACGAATTGGGGGGCGATTTGTCTTGAAAGCGGACGGACAGACGCTTAGGCCGTACCCACCTTATGGGTAAGCAGTACAACAAGGTTCAGAAGCGTCGACGCCGAAAGCAGTATTTTAAACGGAGGCGGGAGCAATCCAAATCGAACATGGCCCTGAAGAAGTCTTCGGGCAGTGCGAGTGGTTCGGCGAAGAAAGCGGCAAAGAAGGCAGCAAAGAAGGCAGCAAAGAAGGCAGCAAAGAAGGCAGTAAAGAAGGCAGCAAAGAAGGCGGCAAAGAAAACTGCCAAGAAAGCGGTGAAGAAGGCCGCCAAGAAAGCTGCTCCGGAGGTCGCCGGGGAGAAGCCCGCTGAGAGCCCGGCTCCTGAGGGGTCCCCGGAGGGACAGGATTCCCCTGCCGAGTAGGTTTGTGGAAGAAGTCCCATCCGTGCTAGTGCGGTGAACTCGTGTGTCCCGTTATGAGGAGGAATCCCTCCGGTCCAGTCACTTTTGCCGCCCGGCTGGGGGTGTCTCTGAAATACTTTCTGGCGATGGTCATGGTCGCCCTGCTGGCTGTTCTGATTGCAGAATTACCCCGGAAAAAAATGGGTGGGGATGATCACAAGATCTCTAGCCTGCAGGCCTTGAAGGAGAAGGATCGGTGCAATGCAATCCTCGCGATCTCTCCGGACCTGCAGGAGCAGATGGACGCGGTCGGATCGATGCCCGAGCGTGGACCGCTTCACGGGATTTCCGTCCTGGTGAAAGATAATATCGATATCAAAGGAATGCCCACCACGGCGGGGTCACGAGCCCTCCTTGAAAACTTCGCGAAGCTAGATTCCCCGGTGGTGGCGAATCTGAGACGAGGAGGGGCTCTCATTGCCGGCAAAACAAATCTCTCGGAATGGGCCAACTTCCGGTCAACTAAGTCAACCAGTGGTTGGAGTAGCGTAGGAGGCCTGACAAGCAACCCATACGATTCTTCCTGCAGCGCCTGCGGATCAAGTTCGGGAAGTGGTGCCGCGGTGGCATCAGGTCTGGTAGATCTTGCGATCGGAACGGAGACAGATGGTTCGATCACCTGTCCGGCTGCAATGTGCGGGATTGTTGGCCTAAAGCCGACTGTCGGGCTTCTTTCGTGTGAGGGTATTGTTCCGATCGCAGCCAGTCAGGATACGCCGGGTCCCATGGCTCGAAGCGTGAAACTTGCGGCCCGTGCTCTGAGCGTCATGGGGGGAGAGGGTTCTCCCAATTACGAGGAGTCCCTCGATGAAAGGGCTCTTGAGGGAGTTAGGCTGGGGGTTCTAGTTCCGCTCTGTGGGATGTACGGAGAGTCGGTTTCTGCTACCCTGGCAGCTGCCCGTCTGACTCTGGAGGAGGCGGGGGCGACATTAGTGGAGATCCGAGACATTCCTGATCTGAACAAGATCGGGCAGCTCGAGTGGGCGATTCTCCTGCGGGAGTTCAAGCGGGACCTGAACGCCTACCTCTCTGGAAGGCCCCCGACCGTTGCGACGAGGACTCTCGCGGAAATCATCGCCTTCAATAAATCCCATGCCTCCGCAGTCATGCCTCACTTCGGACAGGATATCATGGAGCAGTCCGAGGCGACGGCAGGTGGTGATGATCCCGAACTTCCTAGACTCATAGCGGAGGCCCGGAGGCTGGCAGGCAGGGAGGGAATTGATCGTCTTCTCACCGAGCATGAGTGCGTGGCCCTGATCGCGCCAACCACGGGGCGAGCGTTCCGAATCGATCTTGTGGAGGGAGACGAATTTGAGGGCGCATGCACGACCCTCCCTGCGGTATCAGGGTATCCCCATCTTACCGTGCCCATGGGCATGGCTGAGGGGTTGCCGGTGGGGCTTTCCTTCATGGGATCCCAATTCTCCGAGGATCGTCTTCTTGCCCTCGGGTTTGCCTTTGAGGAGGCCCGGAAGAAGTGACCTTATCTCGCCTGGGTCTTTGGAGGGCGGGTAGCTCTCTCTGGATTTGACCTCGACGGGTTCCCGGGAGATGCTCGGGCGCGATGCGCAGTAAGATGAGCTGGTTTTCCTTTGGGGTAATTGCGGCAAGGGCGTTCCTGCAGCTTCGCGAGACCCGGAGAAGAATTATTTCCTACACGATTGCTGCGCTTCTTATCGTGTTCGCTCTTGGGAACTGGCCTCTGGCTTCCTGGTTGGAGGAAAGCCCGCTCAGGTTTCTTTTTTATTGGGCGGGCTGCGCCTTTCTCGCCATTTTTCTCTTCCTGCTTGGGCTCTATGATTTTCTGCGGATCATCAGGGAATATAAGGATGAACGGGGAAAAATTCGCTAGAATGATGCGAAAGATGGTCGCATATCCTGCGAAAACGAAATCAAACTACCAACTATCAAACTGTGAGTCGCTGGATCGAAGAATTTCAAGAGCTGTTGCGCTTTCCGAGTATTTCAACGGATTCCCGTCATGATGCTGATGTGCAGGCCTGCGCGGACTGGCTGTCGTCCCGCATGATCTCCGCTGGCCTGCAGAGTAAGATTCATGCGACCGACGGGCATCCGGTCGTAATCGGGCGCAATGAGCATGAGGTAGGCAGGCCTACTGTGCTGGTCTACGGGCACTACGATGTCCAACCGGTTGACCCAATTGAACTCTGGGATAGTGATCCATTTGAGCCAGTAATTCGTGATGGAAAGATCTGGGCTCGTGGAGCAACGGACAATAAGGGGCAGTTTTTCTCTCACCTTTGCGGTATCGCAGAAACGATCGAAGAGCGGGGCGGATTACCGGTGAACCTCATCATGCTGCTGGAGGGTGAGGAAGAGGTCGGATCGCCAAATCTGCGCCCTTTTCTCGAGGAGCATCGCTCGGATTTGGCTTGCGATGTTATCGTGGTCTCTGACACGGGAATGGTGGCTCCGGGTGTGCCCACCATGGGCTATGGATTGCGCGGGATTACGTGTTGTGAGATCGCGGTCAAAGGCCCGGCTCGTGATCTTCACTCGGGAGTCTACGGTGGAGCCGTGGCCAATCCTGCTACGGTTGTCGCACAACTGGTGGCGAGTCTCCATGACCGCGATGGTCGCGTGGCGGTGGAGGGTTTTTATGATGATGTCGCAGTTCTTGAGGAATGGGAGCGTGAGATGTGGAGAGGGGTTCCCGGAATGGGTGAGGAAGATCTGCTCAACGTCACGGGCTCGCCTTCCCTCGCGGGGGAAAGTGGGTTTACGGCCGCAGAGCGACTCTGGGCCCGACCTACCGCGGAGGTAAATGGGATCTGGGGTGGATACCAGGGGGAAGGATCCAAGACGGTGTTACCCGCCGAAGCCTTTGCCAAACTTTCTTTCCGGCTCGTTCCCGATCAGGACCCCTTGGCTATCATGGAGAAGGTTGAGGTTCACCTTCGGAAGCATTGTCCCGAGGGAGTATCGATGGAGTTGAGCCGCGGGCACCACGGGCAGGCTTATCACACGGATCCGCACTCAGTGTATGGCAAGGCAGCCCAGCAGGCGCTGAGTGAGACGTTCGGTTCCGATCCGCTTTTGATCCGGGAGGGGGGAAGCATACCTATCATACAGGACTTCAAGGAGGTATTGGGGGTTGATACCCTGCTTCTTGGACTGGCGCTTCCGGACTGTCAGATTCATTCCCCCAACGAGAACTTCACAGTTGAGAATTTTGAGGGAGGAATTCGTCTCAACAGGGTGCTTTTCCAGAAACTTGCTAACGCATCGGAAGAATCATGAGCGAGAAGGCCCCAGCGTCCAGGCGCGACTTCATTCGAGAGATCATTTCAGAGGATCTGGCGACTGGAAAACATGACAAGATAGTAACCCGCTTTCCACCTGAGCCCAATGGCTACCTGCACCTTGGTCACGCCAAGGCAATTTGCCTAGGCTGGGGTATCGCGCAGGAGAACTCCTCCACGGGATCTGAATTCCACCTGCGCTTTGATGATACAAACCCTTCAAAGGAGGAGCAGGAGTATGTGGATAGCATTCAGGAGGACGTAAGGTGGCTGGGTTGCGATTGGGGGGAGCATATCTATTTCGCCAGCGATTACTTTGAGTTTTTCTATGATTGCGCAATGCACCTGATCAAGGAGGGAAAGGCGTTCGTGGATGAGCAGACTCCTGATGAAATCCGTGCTGCCCATGGAACCGTGGCTGGGCGGGGGATTGAATCTCCCTATCGGGACCGTCCGATTGAGGAAAACGTGGAACTCTTCAAGAGAATGCGCTCTGGGCACTTCAAGAACGGAGGTGCGGTGCTTCGGGCCAGAATCGACATGGCTTCGCCCAACATGCACATGCGTGACCCGATCATCTACCGGGTTCTTCACGAGACTCATCACAATACAGGAGACCAGTGGTGTATTTACCCGATGTATGACTTTGCGCATCCTCTGGAGGATGCCCATGAGCATGTCACGCACTCGCTCTGCACGCTGGAATTCGAGGTGCACCGACCCATTTACGACTGGGTTGTTGCGAATTGTCCGGTACCGGCAGTTCCAAGGCAGATTGAGTTTTCCCGCCTGACCCTTAACTACACGGTTGTGAGCAAGCGCAAGCTACTGCAGCTTGTGGAGGAAGAAAAAGTGGATGGCTGGGATGACCCCCGAATGCCGACCCTTTCGGGAGTCCGGCGGCGGGGATTTCCAGCTGAGGCGATAAGAAACTTCTGTGCGGATGTGGGAATTACGAAATTCAAGGGAGTAACGGACGTGGCCAGACTGGAAAACGAGGTGAGAAAAATACTCAACAGGGACGCGCCCCGACGCATGGCGGTATTGAATCCTCTGAAGCTGGTCATCCTCAATATGGATGCCGGGGACAAAGTAGAAGTTGAAGCGAAGAACAATCCAGAGGATGAAGCTGCGGGTTCCCGGAAGCTGATCCTGAGCCGGGAGCTCTGGATAGAACGCGATGATTTCATGGTGGAGGCTCCCAAGAAATACTTCCGGCTTGCTCCGGGCCGAGCGGTTCGGCTCCGGGGCGGCTACATCGTGCAGTATGCAGGTCACGAGACGGATCCGAATACCGGGGAGGTTTCGGAAGTTCATTGCGAGTTTATTCCGAATACCATCGGGCAGTCTCCTCCGGAGGGCCTTGTCTGTAAGGCGGCCATTCACTGGGTCAGCGCCGCAGAGGCCGAAAATGCCCAGATCCGTCTCTATGATCGCCTGTTTAACGATGAAAATCCCGAGGCTGCCGAGGGGGGCTTCATGGCGGTCCTTAATCCCGATTCACTGACGGTGATCGAGGGAGCGAAGCTCGAGCCGGGATTAGGCGTGGAGGCATCGGGCTTTGTTTGCCAGTTTGAACGTCTGGGATACTTCTGTGCGGACTCCCGCTATCATGAACCCGGTTCGCAGGTAGTCTTCAACCGGACTATCGGATTGCGCGATTCATGGTCGAAAAAATGACCCTGAGGAATCTCTGAGCGTCCAGGATCCTGGTTCTGCTTTCTGCAGAAAGATACGCTTTGCCAAGTCAATTGGAAGACCGGGTGATCTTGGAAAGCTAATTAAAAAATAGGATTTGGGCGGGTTTCATCCTGCCCTCCTCGGGCATTCGAGGGAGAGGAGATGCCTTTCTTTAATGGCCGAGGCCCCGAGGTAATCCATCAGGGCCTCAACTACTTTGGATGATTGAAAGGGCCAGTCTTCCGAAGCAAAAATATATTCATATGCACTGATAATTTCTGAGCTCTGATGGCTTCGATCCTCCGACTGCTTCATGCTCATGAAAAGAAACCTTTCCGTTGTGGCGTGCCTTCTCGTCTCCGGCCTTTGTAGTGCGAGCGGCGACTTTCCATCCGTTCCTGAGGAAGCCCTCCCCGGAAATTCCCCAGATTATGGCAACGCGTCGAAAGAGCAGTGGTTGTTCGCTCCCGTGCACCCACGACTCTCGCTCGACTCGGTGAGCGGGACCCTTCCTTATCCCTACGTTAATGTGACTCTCGGCGGTGACCTCTGCGGTATGGATGGATTTGAGTCGTCTAGTCACAGGGTTCAGCGCCGATCCCATTACCTTTCGGCGGAGCTCGCCGCTGTTCATGAGTCTCCTCCCGGCGAACAGGAAGCCGGAATCAGGGCATGGCTGCTGCTTCTTCTGCTTCCTTGCCTGCTGCAAATCGGCGGTTCGCGGCCTCGTTCAAGTGCTTGATTCGTGGTTTCCGCGAACTTTTCCTGCCACGGAAGGGCGGGGCTCATTCTCCTGCCATCTTTCCGGCATCAAGGGCATCATTCAGCTGGTCCTCGGTGAGGCCAAGTTCCTCCAGGCGCTCGGAACACAATTCGCGCACTGTTCTTCCTGACTCCACGGACTCTTTTGCAATCATGCTGGACTTATCGTAGCCGATAACTGGCGCGAGGGACGTGACCATCGAAAGTGAGTACTCGATAAGCTCGTTGCATCGATCAGCGTTGGCTTCGATTCCCTCGACGCACTTTGCCCTGAAAATGCCGCAAACATTTGATAGGAGGCGAATGCTCTCCATGATGCATTTTGCCATCACGGGCATCATGACGTTGAGCTCGAAATGGCCATTCGCACCACACCAGGTGACCGTAGAATGATTACCGAAGACCCGGGCAGCGACCATGGTGACCGCTTCGCTCATGACTGGGTTGACCTTGCCCGGCATGATGGAGGAGCCGGGTTGGGTCGCCGGGAGAGAGATTTCCCCGATGGAGCAGCGTGGCCCTGAGCCGAGGAGGCGGATGTCGTTGGCAATCTTGTAGAGGCTGGCTGCGATGGTGTTGAGGTGCCCATGGCACTCAAGCAGGGCGTCCTTTCCCGACTGAGCCTCGAAGTGGTTTTCGGCCTCGCGAAACTCGATGCCTGTCTTTTCTGCGATGAAGGCGATGGCTTTCTCCGGAAAGTCAGGATGGCAATTCAGGCCAGTGCCAACGGCTGTTCCACCCAGTGCGAGTTCGTGGATGGCTTTGAGTGCCTTATGTGCCCGGTCTATGGCCCGGGAAAGTTGCATGGCGTAGCCCCCGAATTCCTGTCCCAGACGAACCGGGGTTGCATCCATGAGGTGGGTTCGCCCAATCTTGAGCACTTCGTGAAACTCGGAAGCTTTCGCCTGAAGGCTGTCGCGGAGTGCCGTCAAGGATGGAAGCAGGTCCTCCTTGAGAGCGATGCCAGCGGCAATATGCATGGCAGTCGGGAAGGTGTCATTCGATGACTGCCCCTGGTTGACATGATCGTTGGGATGAACCGGCTTGGTATCTCTGTCGGCGTCGATCGCCACTCCTGCTATCTGCGAGCAGCGGTTGGCGATCACCTCGTTGGCGTTCATGTTGGTCGAGGTTCCGGATCCTGTCTGGTAGACATCAACTGGGAACTGGTCATCAAGCTTGCCCTCGTAGACCTCCCGGGCGGCCTGCTCAATGAGCGGAGTTTTATCGGCGGGGATATGGCCCAGTTCTCCATTAACACGAGCAGCAGCCCACTTAATCAGGCCAAAAGCGTGTAGCACTCCTGATTCCACGGGTTCGTTGGAAATCGGGAAGTTCAGGACCGCTCTCTGAGTGGAAGCTCCATAGAGGGCGTCCGCGGGCACCGGCATTTCTCCCATGGAGTCTCGTTCGAGGCGAGTATCGCTCATGGTCCTAGAACTACGCCGCGAGGCCCCTGTTGCAAGTAACGAGTGCACAGGAATGACCGGGAAATCGTGCCTGGGAGGGCCATTTCGAGGATCCAACGCCGGTCAAATGGGCTCTTCGGGCAAAAAACCCTTGAATCAGACCGGAATCCACGTAAGAGACCCCCTCCCATGGCAAAGAAGTGCTGGATAGAGCGAAACAAGCGCAAGCAGAAGACGGTTGCAAAGTTCAACGACCTTCGTCACAAGCTGAAGAAGGAAAAAGATTATGTTGGTCTCAGCATGCTGCCNCGGGACGCAAGTCCAACCCGCGTGGTCAATCGCTGTGAGGTCACTGGTCGCCGGAGGGCCTTTCTTCGTCGCTTTCGACTCTCCCGGATCACATTCCGGGAGATGGCTTCGGCAGGGTTGATTCCCGGCGTGACAAAGTCGAGCTGGTAGCCTATCTACTGTGGTTCGAATTGCAGTGGTAATAAAACCCTGCCGAACCGCTCTCCAGATGCCCCTTTACGAGTATCTATCTCAAAACCCGGGAGATCCCTCCCAGAGTTGTGTTCGCTGTTCCCGTGGGTTTGAACTGCGACGCCCGGTAGATCGACCAGCATTAGAGGTCTGTCCCCTTTGCAGGAATCCGGTTCGCAAGGTTATCAGCCAGGTTCATTCTCCCCGGGTCGCTAAACCTTTCTCCGCAAAGGCCGCCAAGAATGCCGGCTTTACGGTTCTTGAAAAACGAGACGAAGGTGTTTTTGAAAAATTGTAGGAACCCTCTCTCATGAGTTCGCCTCACCAGTTTCTGCTCGCGAGTGGCTCCGAAATGCCGACGAGTTTTCCGGGCTGGAATGAGCTTCTCCTTTATCTCACCGGGATTTTCATTTTCCTGGTCCTCAATGCGTTTTTCGTGGCGGTGGAGTTTGCCCTGGTCAAGGTGCGCAAAAGTCAGGTTCTCGAGGCGCAAGCCAAGGGTGCTCGCGACTCACACCTCGCTTTGCGGGCTCTCTCTAAACTGGACGGATACCTCTCCGCAGGTCAGCTCGGAATCACGGTGGCCTCTCTGGTGCTTGGCATGCTTGGCGAGCCTCTCGTCTTCAAGCTGGTCGCTCCGCTTCTCCAGGAAACTGGATGGCATCCGGTAGTGATCAGGGTGATCTCTTTCATCATCGCAGCCGCGTCATTCTCGTATATTCATGTGGTAGTCGGGGAGCAGGTTCCAAAGGTTCTTGCCATCCGCAAGGCTCTGCCCACCACTCTCTGGTTGATTCGTCCCCTTCACTGGTTTTATTGGAGCTTCGGCTGGGCGATCTGGATCATTAACGGATCGGCTGGCTGGATTTTACGTCGATTTTTCAAGGTGGATCCTACCGGCCATGATGAGGTCCACAGTGCCGAGGAGCTTGCCCGGCTTGTCGAGGAGAGTGAGAAACATGCGGAGGTGACCAGTACGGAGCGCGAAATCCTCATCAACGCCCTGGAATTAAATGAGCTCAAGGTGCTCGACGTAATGACCCCGCGCAGTGAGGTGGTAGTCTTTGACCTGGAGGAGACTTTTGAGAATAATCTCTCCCGCGCGATCGAAACCCAGCATACGCGCTTCCCTCTCGTTGAGGGCCATCTCGATCGTACGCTCGGGATGATCCATATGAAGGATCTTCTTGTGGTGTCGGGTGATGGCGAGCCGGATTTTCGTGAGTTCCGGCGCGATTTGCCTGCAGTTCCGGGGACAATGCGTCTGGATGCTCTTCTGACGCTCTTTCTCAGGGAGCGGTCTCATCTCGCGTTGGTCGTGAACGAATTTGGTGACCCTATGGGAGTTGTGTTCCTTGATAATGTGCTCGAAAAACTGGTGGGAGATATCCGCGATGAATTTGATGCTGAGCCCCAGCAGGTTACAGCGTCTGATAGGGATCGGGTTCAGGTCGCTGGTTCTCTTCCGCTGAGTGAGCTGGGAGCTCATGTTGCCTCTCTCAGCCTCGAGACAGCTGAGGCCACAACCATAGGCGGTTACCTCTCTTCCAGGCTTGGCCGTCTTCCGGTCGTGGGAGACAGGGTTGAAGCGGGAGGCTATCAGATTGAAGTCACCGCGGCAGACGAGCGCCGGGTCAAGGAGGTGGCTTTCGTCCGGGAGGTGGAGTCCGGGGATCAGGATTCAGCCTGAGGCCTGGACATCGCTCAGGAAAAAGCTGCGCTTCAAGCGTGCTCCAGAAGGATCGAGTCAACCGCCTCCTCAACCTGAAAGGTGTCAGAAAAGATGACCAAAGGAGTTCCCGCAGGGACATCGCGGCGGCTGCGCAGGGTGGTGATTGCTCCTGCGATGGTTTCCCGAGGTTTCTCCTGAAACGGTATCACGAACGGGCGNACCCCGCGAGAGAGGGAGAGTCCTCGACAAACTTGCGCGTCCGGGGTGAAAGCATAGATTGGAGCACGGGGCCGAAGAAGAGCAGTTTGGTGCGCAGTGGCGCCGCTCCGGGTAAAGACGACTAGAGCTGCATCTGGGATCGAGTCAGCAAGGCCGACAGCAGCCTTTACGGCTCTCTGCCGCTTGGTGGGGAGGTCAGCATCCCGGGCGTATCCAAGTCCTCCGGAGCGTTCGATCCTGCGGGCAACGCGGTCAAGAACGTCGAGGCAACGGCGGGGATGTCGTCCAACCGAGGTTTCGCCGGACACCATCAGGGCATCCGCCTCTTCATAGACGGCATTCGCGCAGTCGGTAACCTCAGCCCTCGTGGGAGTAGGGTTTTCGATCATGGACTCGAGAAGGTGGGTGGCGACAATGACCCGGCGCCCAAGTTCGTGACACCGCTTGACGATCCTACGCTGGATGATGGGCAGTTCTTCAATGTGCACCTCAATTCCGAGGTCCCCGCGCGCTACCATCACCAGATCAGAGGCCTGAACGATATCATCAAGGTGTTTGATGGCCTCCTGGTCTTCCAGTTTGGAGATAATCTGGGCATGTCCCCCAGATTCTTCGATTTCGGCCCGTAACTCGCGGACGTGCTCACCGTCCCGCACAAAGGAGCCCGCGATAAAGTCCGCGTCGCACTCCGTGGCGACCTTGATATCGGCTCGATCCTTTTCGGTCAGCGCGGGCAGGTTCAGTCTGACCCCGGGCAGGTTGATATGCCGCCTAGAACCAAGTGGGCCATCGGTCCTGACCGTGCACGTAATGCGATCCTCGCAGATTGCTTTCACCCTCATGATCATACTCCCATTATCGACCAGCAGGGAATCACCCTCGGAAACATCCTCGATCATCCCGCTGTAGTTGACGGTGGTGGAGAGGGGCAGACGAGGTTCACTGTCCCGGCATCGGAACTCAAATTCGTCCCCCTCCTTCAGCGAGAAGGGCTCAGGCAGGGTGCCGGTTCGAATGGAGGGGCCCTGAAGATCGAAAAGCAACCCGACAGTGCGGCCCCGAGGTGCGTCATTCGCAGCTTCCCGGACATGGCCTGAAACCATCCTTGCCCACTCGTGAGAGGCGTGGCTCATGTTGAGTCGGAAGGTGTCCGCGCCCGCCACGACGAGTTCCCGGATAGCCGCGAGGGTTTCCGTTGCCGGTCCCAGGGTGGCAAGTAATCGTGTTCTCCGCACTGAACCCATACTGGCGACCTGCAGCCCTGGGGACAAGAGCAATGGATGAAAAGAAGAGGGGTGGCGGGGCGAGGGGGGTCTGGTTCAAAGCCCGGAACAAAGATCACAACCCGGAAAGGGACGGCCTCTCCTCGGTCCGATGATCGGATTTGTGGGTCGCGGTTCCAGTCTTGGTAGAGGGTTAGAGATCATTGTGTGTCTGGCTGGAGGGAGTTCGCAATGACTACCGAGCGACGAGATGAGTAGGAGTAGAAAATTACCCGCTTGGCTCAATCGCTCTGATGATGCCAAGGTGCCTTTAAGTTTCTGAGTGATGATCTCCTGTCGTATCCTTCTCATCGGTAGTGCCATGACGCTGTCATCCGTTGCCTTGGGTGATCCCCGGTGGAGGCAAAGCTATGATGCGGGTTACATCGACCAGTCGGGCGCCTACGCCGGGGGATCCGAGATCATGCACCTCGTAGCGCACGCGGGTAAGATGTATGCCGCCAACGGATACTGGGTGGATGCGCGCTGGGTCATTCCTCCGGAGGGGCAGAAGCAGAGTGCCCAGGTTCTTCGCCTCGATCAGGCAGGAGGAGAATGGCAGGTCGACCTCGACACGGGAAAGAGTAATGGAATGGGACTGGAGTACATGAAGGGAAACGTCCTGAAGTCCGTGACCTTTACTCGAGACAGGAGCGGTGGTTTGCTTGCCCAGCCACACGAGCTTCTCGTCATGGCCGCGGGAGCCAATTTTGAGAAGGGAGGAGCGGTTTCGGTCTGGGTTCGGGATGACGAAAAAGGAACGTGGCACCATACTCTCGTGCGACACGGATCCAGTGCAGGGGGGGTTCGCTGGGTGCCGAGAGACATGGAGGTGCACCGCGACCAGGTGACCGGAAAAGAGCGGCTTTTTCTCTCCCTTGGGAATCCCGGGATCATCTCAGGGACCTATGATGAAAACCTTCCCGGAAAAATCAGGTGGGAGCGCCACCTTGAGTATCCCTTTCTCTCTGAGGGTTCGTTTCGAACAAGACCGCTCGGAATTGCGAGGGCTAACGAGGCTCTCTTCTTTTCAGAAGGTGGTGCGATCTATAAGCGGGTTGATGGAGAGCCGGCTCGCTATCGTGCCATTTTGGATCTTCATGAGGATACCGATACTGATGTGGGTGGCATCCGGGGGTTGAGCGCGGTTAGAAATCCACGCGGGAAGGGAGAATCCCTCTTGTTTATCTGGGCACCGGGCGCCCGTTCTGCGAGTCAGGTCAAACGGCTGGACCCGGATGGCAGGGGAGGGTTCACGCTGCATGATGAGGTGAGTATTATGGATCTGATGAGCAGGAAGCTGGGGGTGGAGGTGAGCTACACCCTTGGCGCTCATAACATGATGTATCCGGTGACGGACCCGGAGACGGGCGAGACGGTTCNCATCATTGGTTTTCAGGGGAATATTCGTGGGAAGCACGAGTTGCGCTGGAAGGGAAGCGCCCTTTACGGCGGGGCCATGTATGCTGTCCGGAGAGCTGACCTCAGTTACACTCTGCACGAGATCAATAATGCGTATAAACCTGGTAAGCCTATTCTGGTGTCNCCGAGAGCGTTCTGCCTTTCCCCTTTCTCCGACAANGCCATCTATATTGGAGGCCACGATGCGAGTCGCAAGATATCNGATGACATGGCCTGGATTTTCACGGCTCCCCTCGAGGTTGCGCTGGGGCAGGCGCCAGGGCGGGATGCGACCCTGATTGAACGGGAGCCTCTGCGTTCTGNCCGCCTTACTGAAAGCCCGCTTCATGAACTACGGATCTACTCAGCCGCCGAGGGTAGACATGGGGATCTCATCAGGCGCTTNAAGGATCACACCGACCGGATTTTCCGCAGGCACGGCTTGGAGGCCCTTGGCTACTGGATTCCCACGGGAGGACCTGCCAAGAAACGGCGGAGGTTGGTCTATCTTCTCAGGCACGAATCACGCTACGAGGCCTATCGGAACTGGGTCAGCTTCTCCAACGACCGGGAATGGGAGCGGGTGCTGGACAAGCCCGAGTTCCAGGGACTACTGGCTAAGAAGCCGGAAAGTATCTTCCTGGAGGAGAAGGCTTACTCCGGTCTTCGGGATGTTGCGATCGAACAGTCCGGAGGGGTTTACGAATTACGAAAGTATGAGGGCGATGCGGCCGCGCTTGGTGATTGGTTGAACGGCTATTTGAAGCCCCTGCTTTCCAAGCACGGGGTGCGGGAGGTTGGATCCTGGGTTCCATTCGACGAGCCGGGCTCGGCCAATACNATTATCTCCCTGCTTTACCACAGGGATCGTGAAGAGGCAGATGCGGCGTGGAAGAAAATCCGGGCCGATCCTGTCTGGACCCAAGGTTCGGACCGCAGGAAGGCNAGGGGTGATGTGCCGCCCAGAGAACCGGAAGTGATTTTCCTGCGAGCCCTTGGATTTTCGCCGCTGAAGTNACCCTGCCGGTCGCGATGGATCTCTGAGGGAATCATGCCCGGGAAGCCGCGCCTCGGGCGTCANGAGTCGCGCGCGAATTCAGGTTCAGAACNNCATGGCAGTGGTTTTGGCATTTTCGTGCTATGGGAAAGAAAAAAAAAAGGTCCAAATTCAGTCGAAATTATCAGACAATAAGGACGAACCTCACTTTCGGAAGAGCCACAGATTATGAAAAAAGTAGCCCGGATACACCTCGTCTGGGGAGCGGTTGCACTGGTAGCGTTTTTTTCTGGCTACTTCGTGCTGCCCTCCTCCTCAGAGAAGGGACCGGCCTTCATTCCTCGGCTTGGAGGGCAGAGCGGTGATGGCGAGGGNGAGGCGGAACGGAGAGGCGGATCTCGGAGCAAGACGGGTGAGNNGGCCNGGGCGGNCCTCGGGGTAGGGGTGAAAGAGGGAATCGCGAGGATGCTCTCAGAACAAAAAGCGCTTAGTGAGAGTGAGATCGGGAGCCTGGGGGACACCTTCCGGAAGTCTTCCGATCCTGTCGCCAAGCGGCTGGCATTCTCCAAATTGCTACAGGGTTTGACNGCTGAGAATGCTCTNTTGATCAGGGAAGAGATCGCCGGACAGGATCACCGGAGTGCCGAATTTCAGGAATTTCACTACGCGTGGGGAGCCGTCGCTGGACTGGATGCGATCATGTTCGGTATCGACACGGAAGAAGATGACATGAAGCCGGCTCTGGCGGGGTGGGCGGGGGTCAACCCAGGAGAGGCGATGGCATGGATCGAGGGTCTGGACATGGAAAATGATGCTCGCTTTGATCCCCTGCTGAAGGACCGTAAGCTCGAGATCAATGGATTACGGCATCACCTGATGTCAGGGGTTGTCGAGGGCTTGGCTGATACGGACCCCGGACAGGCCGCTGAATTCGTTGAGAGAATGGTTTCGAATGGCCAGGCTCACCCGGGGCACATGCATATCGTCACGGGAGAAGTTCTCCGGGCTGCAGAGAGTCCACTGGAGGCGTCCATATGGGCGGATGGACTTCCCGAAGGAAGAATGCGTAATGAGGCCTTGGGAAGGGTGGCAGATCACTTTGCGGGTCGAGATCCCGCCGGCACCGCACAGTGGGCTGAGGGATTTGCGGGTCAACCAGGGATGGAGAGAGTCTTCTGGGAAGTTGGAGCGAACTGGGCCGGGAGAGACCCCGAAGCTGCATTGAACTGGGCAAGTAATCTGCCAGAGGGTCAAAATCGACAGATCGGGATGAGAGGGAGTTTGAATTCATGGGCTCGCAGGGATCCGACGGCAGCAGGAGAGTATCTTCAAGAGATGCCGGCTTCACCGATGCGGGACGCGGCAGTGGCAGGCTACAGTACTCATGTGGTCTGGGAAGATCCCACCGCAGCCATGAGCTGGGCGGAGTCTATTGCTGCTCCAGAACAGCGTCAGGAGGTCATGGTCGAAGTCGCTCGTTCGTGGAGGCGAAGAGGTGGTCAAGGTTTGACGGAGTGGCTCAGCGCNTCAGGTCTGTCAGCTGACGTGCAGGAATCGATCATGAGCTCAAGGGACAGGAGGCGGCGATGAAGTTGCGAGGGCTTCCCAGGAAAGCTGTGATTGCCCATCTGCTATGGGCTGTCGTCACGACTGGTGCGCTCATGCTGGGAGCGCAGTTGGCGGACACCGGTCAGGAGGAAGATTTCCTAACGGCACGGATCCCCAACTCTATCGAGCGGACTAAGATTTCCGAAGAGGTAGAAGATAGCGAGGCACATGTGTATGTTCCTCTTCCCGGTGTCAAACCTACAAAGCCCGCGGACCTGGTGCCATTGGCTGGTCAGGCGAAAAGCATGACCGGGTTGATGCGGTCCAGGAATCGGCAGGCTGCTCAGCTCCTTATTTCGCGGGATGCCTCAGCTGCGATGAACCAGAGGGGGCCGCTGGGCAAAAGGGAAATCACATCCCTAATAGCGCAGGCGGTTAAGGGCTCAAAGGCGGTGGATCGTCGAAGAGCGTTCGACCGGATCCTGGAGGAGATGCAGTCCTCGACTTTCAATCGGGAGCAAGCTTTCATGATGAGGGGAGCTATGGCTCAGGCTGGAGTGGACGGTAAGTTGTGGCAGCTTTTTGACTATTCGTGGGGAGCGAATGATCCTGCCACTGCCATTGCTCATCTTGACGAGATCCCAGACCATTATTTCGAGGGTTTCCTGGGCAACATGATTCCGGGATTGGCGAGCGTCGATCCGCAGGCCGCCATAGAAGTATTCTCAGGACTTGAGCCTGAGGTAGCGTCCCGGGTGGAGAGGCGCCTTCTTGAAGGGCTGGTCGATAATGATGTGATGGTTGCAACGGATTTCATCTTTGAAACCACAGACCTTGCTAATTTTGATTGGCGGCCCATGGATACCCTCACCCGTGAGATTGCGCGCGACAGTGGGATGACGGAAACCCTTGAATGGGCTGCGGAGCTTCCGGATGGGCCCCTGCGGTCGAGCGCTTGGAGTGCCGCGTATGCGGCCTGGGCTGCCCAGAATCCGGAGGGTGCGATCGAGTCGATCATGGCCATGGATACCTCTCATGAGAGGAATATGGCCCTGAATGGATTTACCGCTGCCTTTGCGCACTCGGATGGCTCTCTCGCGGTTGAATGGGCCAATGAGATTTCCGAGCCTCGCGTCCGGGAAGGTGCCCTGATGCGGGCGTTCCGGCAATTCCATCGGCAGGATCCCCGGGCAGCGGCTCAATCCTTCGTTTCGATTGATCTTCCGCCGAACGTCTGGCAGGAGGCGACTGGTCAGGCGTGGTCGGGAGTCANTTCAGGTGATCTGGGAGGAGCTGGAGGTGCAGCTGCAGGGAGTGCCTCTCCGGAGGCGAATTAGAGCCGGCCACCTGGTCATGATGAAGACGAAGATGGAGCGCACAGGGCTTNGGATCTTTTCTCCGGTGAAGGTGGAGTTGAGCTGCTTGTGGACGCTTGCTGTATTGTTGCTGGGAGGATTTTCCTGGGCGAAGACCCCCGGTCCAAATCCCGGACACCCGACCCTACTCAGCCCTCATTCTGACCCTATCGCCTTTCATGCGGGGCAGGTATTCGTGGTCAATACGCCTGCGGATACCCTTGATGTCATCGATGCGGCGACCGCCCGAGTGACGGCCCGCATACCGACGGGAATTGATCCGGTGTCGGTAAGAGTGCGGCCGGACGGAAGGGAAATCTGGGTGAGCAATCATCTCTCGGACTCGGTAAGTGTCATTGATAACGATCCGGAGAGCCCAACCTACCTGTCGGTTGTAGCGACCATCCAGGATATCGACTTGGAGAAGAAGTCGACCCGGTTTGATGAGCCGGTGGGAATTGCTTTTGCGAATAATGAGAAAGCCTATGTAGCGCTTTCCTCGACCAATCGAATTGCCGTCATTGACGTAGNCTCCCGGAAGGCCACGAGATACCTTCGGATTNCGGCTCAGGAACCGCGAGCGATGGAAGTTCGTGGGGGAAGGCTCTACGTTACCCCTTTTGAGTCCAATAACCAGACCCAGCTCTCCGGTGGAAAGCCCGGGGATCTGGATGGGAAGCTAGTTACGTTCGATGCAAGGAAGCTGGCCGGCGCCTTTGACTCAGTGGGATTTACCNTTGATGTGGTGAAACAGCCAAAAATTCCAGACAGGGACCTCTTCATCTTCGATACGCGGACTGATAAGCTGGTGTCCACGGTGGAGACCCTGGGGACGTCCTTGTTCGGTCTGACGGTTGATGCTGCCGGGAATATCTACGTCGCTAATACCGATGCGCGGAACCATATCAATGGCAAGGCTGGAACCGCGAAGCATGGACTGAAGGAGCTGGATAATCGGCCCTACTTGAATCGAGTCACAAAAGTNTCGGCCGGAGGNGAGGTCGACTTTTTCCAGCTCAATCCTCTGCCCCCACAACAGCCGAATCGTAAAGAAGCGGTGGCGACACCATTCGCAGTGAAAGCGAGCCGTGACGGAGATGTTCTCTTTCTGACCAGTGCCGGCAGTGATGTGCTCCTTGCTCTTTCTGTCAAAACGGGCGAAGTCGTNGCCAAAGCCAAGGTGGGCTCGGTTCCCAGGGGCGTCGCGCTGGAAGAAGACGCCAGTGGCAAGCCAGTTAGGGCATGGGTGATGAACGCGGTCTCAAACAGTGTGTCAAAAGTGGCGATTGCGGGGAACTCGGNGCTACAGGTAGAGCAGACCATCGATCTCCATGATCCCACACCACCCGTTTACAAGGAGGGGCGGATGGCCTTTAACACGGCGCGGGCCTCTTCGAANGGNACGTTCTCCTGCGCGAGTTGTCATGCGGACGGTCATACCGACCACCTTCTCTGGGTTCTTGATACGCCGCATCTTGTGGGTGCGGATCAGATCGAGCCTCGCCTTTCACAAACCTTGCGCGGTCTTCGAGGGACCGCTCCATATCACTGGGACGGAGTTCCCGGTGATCCCTACGGCGGACGAAACGCGGCCTCGCGAAAGCATCTCCCTCCGAACGCAGATATTAACAAGCCGGAAAGCGCAGTCCGCCACGTNATTGATGGNTCGATGGCTACGACGATGTTCGCACATGGTAGCGAGGTGACGAACGACGAGGAAAAACCGGGGTACNTGACCGCCAGAGAGAGGGACGCCATGGCGGTGTTCCTTCTCAACCTTTCCCATATGCCGACCAGAGGACGGGCTTACAGTGACCGGCTTTCCGAAAAGGCCCTGACGGGATTTGAGCGGTTTCACGTCACGGGAGCCCGAGACCGGAAGAATCTGAATACCAGTGTCTGTGGCAGTTGCCACACCCTGCCGTATCTTGCGACGGATCAGGAGTCGATGAACGTTCCCAGCTTCCGGGGGGCTCTTGATCGGTTCATTACTCAGGCGCAGGGGCGCAATAGTGTAATCGACCTCGGGGGAGTTCAGGAGGTGGCGGAGGATGGATTTCCCGAGGAGGAAGTCTGGAAAAGGATGCTTAATATGGGTGAGCACGGGAGGCTTTGGCCGGTGATCGATATGTTCAAGGAGTCCAGCATGGGTTTTTCCGGNGCTTTCGCCAGACAGGTGACCTTGAGCGCGGAAACTTCAGGGCGTGTGCTTACTCAGGACATCGTCTCCGCCCTCGAACGGAGCGCACGAGAGGGAAGTGTTGTGCTGGGAGTGAATGGATGCTTTCACGGTTCTGAGGGCACTCGACGTGTGAAGTTCTACTTTGCTGAAGGAGCGTATCATACGGTGGGGGGAGGACCGGTCCTGAGCCGGAAGGAGCTGTTTGAGCTCGCTANGGCTGAATCATTTACGGGAACATTCACCGGATACCATGGAGAGGACGTGATCTCACCTCCGCCAGCGCTTTGGACCGCTGGAGTCCTGCACAAGCAGCGAGGCGCACANCTCTTCCCGCGAATCAATGAGAAGCAGCGTTCCATGACGATCAGCGCTCTTTATCTGAGAGACGGAGCGAGTCTTCTGGTAGATGGGAAAAAAGTGCAGGGAACGATTCAGGCAGCGGGAAAGGATCTCGTGGAGATTCGGTTGGAGAGCCTCCCGGAAAAGGGCCTTNGAATGCTGCAGGTGCAGAATCCGGGAAGCTACTTGAGTAATGAGTTCATCTTCTTCGTAGAGTCCGAGGACGAAGCGGTNGAGCGTTATCAGAAGGAGCCTGATTATCATCTCACCACCGTTCTGAACTCTGCNNTGATCAATAATCATCCAGCGGAGGCGAGNATCCTGATNGNTGCAGGAGCAGATTTGAACATGCCTCATGAGCATTTTGACAAGGAACGGCCACCGCTGATTATCGCTGCCCACTATGGAAGGACCGTGATGGTGAAGGAGCTACTGAGGCGGGGCGCNGATCCNAATATTCGAACCAAGAATGGGGACACGGCCCTGCACCGCGCTGCTCATATGGGGCGACTGGAGATCTGCATTATGCTGCTGCGAGCGGGTGCCGACCCGTCGCTTGTGGACAACAATGGAAAACGCCCGGTAAATCTGATTGGTCATTTCAACAGACCCGGGCATTTCGAGAAATACCATGCCCCTTANAACGTGAATCTGACCCTCGATCACCGACGCTATCTCCGCGAGAGCCCGGCGGTGAGAAAGGTGTTGGAGTCCTCTGCATCCAAAAAGCGNCCGAATGTGGTCNTGCTGCTGGCNGACGACCTCGGCTCCAAGGATATTGGGTGTTACGGGGGGCCTGTGCATACGCCNNCCTTGGANAAACTGGCGGCGCGTGGAGTNCGCTTTCGTAACTTTCATGCNGGAGCCCCGGTNTGCTCGCCCTCNAGGGCCACCTTCCTCACGGGACGGCAGCATTTGCGCACCGGAGTGTATCACGTGATNCAGGATCANGAGCATGACATGCACCTNTTGGAGAGAGAGGTGACAATCGCCGAGTTACTCAAATCCAANGGCTACCAGACGGTGCACCTCGGTAAGTGGCACGTTGGTGCGCCTTTTCGGGGGAGAGATAAGCCCAGTCTGAACGACCACGGTTTTGACTACTGGTTAGCCACGGACAACAATGCCAGTCCAAGCCATCGAAACCCCTCAAACTTTTACCGCAATGGGAAGCGAGTAGGAGAGCTGGAAGGGTATGCCTGTCAGATTCTCGCCGACGAGGCGATCACGTGGCTTGAGAAAGAACGAAATAAAGAGGCCCCGTTTTTCCTCAATATCTGGTTCCAGGAACCCCACGATCCAATTGCGGCTCCGGATGAGATTGTGGCGCGCTATGGGGCCCTTGACGATCCAGCTGCCATCTATTCCGCAACCATCGAGAATACGGACCGGGCTATCGCTCGTCTGGTCGCCAAACTTGAGGAGCTCGGGGAGCTGAACAATACCCTGATTGTCTATACTTCTGACCACGGCAGCTACCGGGAAGATCGGAATGGAGGTCTTCGGGGCAACAAGGGGTCGCAGTTTCAGGGTGGGCTCCTCACNCCCGGTATTTTCTTCTGGCCAGACGGTTTTGACGGTCAGCGACTGGAAGANCANCCAGCNGGATCCGTTGATCTTCTGCCGACNCTGTGTGGGCTTCTGCAGGTGGCNCGGCCTCGCGGCGTTCATNTGGANGGTNGCTGATCTGTCNCCNTTGCTGACNANGTCTGGCAAGTTCGANCGGAGTCAGCCTCTCTTCTGGAGCTGGCCGACNGGNCAGCCGAGCGCATCCCTGAGAAAGGGTAAATACACTTTGATGGGCTACCGTGCGGAGGAGTACNGGAGCAAAAAGGACCGAGAGACGATCGAGAGGTTGGTGAAGCGGCTTCATCCCCTCGTGGAGAAGGAGATGAAGCGTAAGATTGAGAGACGGGAGCTATTTTCTCTCATCTTCAACAGCAGCTTCAAAACCCAATCTACCGAGGCCTTGCGGAGGCAATTCGTGCANCTGAATGGATTTCAGGAGTCGTGGAGCGGAGCTATTAAGGAGAAGGCGGGAGTCTTCAGAAAATTTGAGCTGTATGATCTTGAGGGTGATCCTCGCCAGTTAACGGATATCGCGACCAGAGAACCCGAAGTGACGGAGCGCTTAAAGAGAGAGTTGCTGCGGATCAATGCCAGCGTGCTGGCCGATGCTCCGATCTGGGGCAAGGAGGCAGTTGAGAGAGAGAATGAGGAAGAGACCTTGGAGCAGTTGCTTGTCAGGTTGAATACCCATGATCTTCCTGCCGCCTATAAGGTTGCCGTGCATCAGGACTACGTCGACCGGCGAATTGAAGAGATGAAGCCCACCCAGAGGCCACTGGTTGGGGCACTCTGGAAGGAACAACGACGTCTGCACCCGAACATGAAAAATCGGGGCCACTCGTTTATACGGATTCTCGAGTACGTTGCCAGAGGTGGGGTAATGCCTTCGAAGTGATAATCGAGGGGCTAGTCACCTTGTCAGGAGGGTGGGTCCGAGCTCTTAATGCCTTTGGGGTGAGCTGGCGGATCGGGAGGGATTCGAACCCTCGATACCCTTTTGGGGTATACTCCCTTAGCAGGGGAGCGCTTTCGACCACTCAGCCACCGATCCGGGATTCCAAGAGACTTGGTTGAGTGCGGAGAGAGGGAAACCACAGGGAGGGAGATTCGTCAATCTTGGGAAGGGTTATATTGTTGAATTTTCGTGTCATGTGGATTGTTCAGACTATGAAGAGGCGTGTGGTTTTATTCCCAGTTATCCCCATTGGCTTTCGTGATAATGATCCTTCTCGGATCTATCACCAGTTGTAGCTTGTCAGGAAAAGCGGATGGAACCGGCAATGGAGTGGCGGAGCTTGGTGGGCAGATAGAGGACCATCGAACCGTCGAGAAAGCGGAGGCTCCTGCGATGAGAGTGGTCGGCGAAATCGTCTCGGTACACCCGGGGGAACAATTTGTTCTCGTCAAAAGATTCCTTCAAACCGAAGTGTTCGGGAAAAGTGATCTGATTGCATCGGTGAGTCCGGAGGGAAGGACGAGTTCATTGGCCCTGACAGGAGAGAAACTAGGGCGCTTTTACGCCGCTGATATCCAGGACGGGCAACCTGCGAAGGGAGATTTGGTCGTGGTCCGGAGGACGGATGAGAGAGATCCACCTGCGGAGAGCCCGGTGGAAAGGGCGCTGATTGATCAGGCAGGGGAATAGCTCGTTTTAAAAAAACACCGGAAATTCAGGCCTTTAAGAGAGGTTTATTGCCCGATAGAGCTCGAATACCTACTTTTTTTTAATTACACTCTTGAAAAGTTTATAAAAATTGGAATACCCTTCTCCCGAAGCTGCTGGGCACCCAAACCTACCAAATACCATCACAGTCGAATACTCATGAAATCAAGCACAGCCAATCAATCAAGAGGAGCGGTCCAAGCGGACGCTGATCGTCTTGCGGACTTTGTCCTCTTCACACAGCGCTCCTGCATCCTCAACCTCTCCAACGAGCTTAACCGCGGTAACATCTCTTTCCCCCAGTTTTTCCTGCTCGCCTACCTTTCGAGTGAGGACTACCTGACGATGTCCGATATCGCCAAGAAAATGGGCCATTCTACAGCTGCCGCTACTGGGCTTGTCGACCGGCTCGAAAAGCTCGGTTATGTGGAGCGAGTGCACGCTGCCGAGGATCGTCGTAAGATCATGGTGCGGATCACGCACAAGGGTACAGAGCTTGTCGCTCACATGCGTAAGGAAATCGCGGCAAACCTCGCCGACATCATGTCTGAGATGGACGAAGAGGAGGCAGAGACTCTTGATCACGCCCGGCGTGCGGTAACTCCCCGCTAGGACATAATTTCCATCATCCATGCCTCGGAAACTTGGCATGTTGAAGAAGCCCTCGTTATGGTTCCATCCATGACGGGGGTTCTTTCTTTTCTGGACAGGATTTGCTCAGGAAACGGAGTGAGGGCGAGCTTTGTGACACGTATCCCTGAGGTGGCGGTTTCGCGGGATAAGTGGGAGACCATCGCTCGACTTAAACCAGCGCATCGAAGGGCAGTAGAGGATCTCGGTTTCGAGTGGAACAACCTCTGGAGAGCAGAGCAGGTGCATGGAAACGTCGTGGTTCAGGTTCCCTCGGAAGGTGCTGAGGGCCAGATTGTGGAAGGAGCAGATGGGCTGGTGACCTGCGGCCGGGATCAAGTTCTACTGGGCATTTATGTTGCTGACTGCGCAGCGGTCTACATTCGCGATTGCCGGACGGGCGCTCTCGGCCTGGTGCACTCAGGGAAGAAAGGGACGGAGCAGGGTGCTGTCTTGAAAGCCATCTCCAAGATGTCTGCAGAATATGGGTCCGATCCGTATGATTTGGAAGTGGCGGTCTCTCCCTGTATCAGGCCACCCCGGTATGAAATAGACCTTCCTGCTCTTCTGCATGAGCAGTTGTCGGGGGTGGGAATTCCGCCGGGGCAGATCGCCATCAGTAACGATTGCACCGGCGCCAAGATCGAAAGCTATTATTCCTACCGGATGGAGCAGGGAAAAACGGGACGAATGCTCGCCCTCCTCGGGCAGAGGGTGAACAATGCGCCTCGAGGATGACTATTTTTGCTCCAGCGAAGCTCAACTTGTCTCTACGAATTCTCGGTAAGCGGGAGGATGGATTTCACGAGTTGGAGACTTTGATCACGCCCTTAAAAGGGCTGTGTGATCGCCTTCAGATCACGCCCTCTCACTCCTTCAGCCTGGAGACCTTTGGTGCGGAGGTTGGTCCGGCAGAAGACAACCTTGTCACGAAGGCGCTACGTCTTTTTGAAAAGCGAACGGGACTAACGTGCCCCTATGAGATCAAGCTGGAGAAGAGAATTCCTGCCGGGGCGGGTCTCGGTGGCGGAAGTAGTGATGCGGCAGCACTTCTCCGATCCTTGAACGAAATCGAAGGGACGGGAATTGGCGGTCATGAGCTTGAGGAAATGGCTGCCCTTCTGGGATCAGACGTACCCTTTTTCCTCCGGGATTCCGCATGCTGGTGCCGGGGAAGAGGCGAGGTTCTAGAGGAGACGTCTCTGCCACGGCAGAAGGTCCTGCTTCTCAAGCCCGGTTTTCGCGTGAATACGGTTGATACGTATCACAGGTGGGCTGGATCAGAAAATCTTCCCGGTGTTTCCTACGAAGTTCAGAGGTTAGACGACCTGTGCATGATCAATGACCTGGAGCGACCGGCGTTTGCCAGATTCCCCTTTCTTGCCGAATTGAAGATGTGGTTACTCGATCACAGCGGTGTCAGGGCTGCGATGATGAGCGGCTCCGGCGCGACGGTGTTCGCCATTCTTGAGGAGGGGTCGATCGCGAGTGAACTGGTGGCCGATGCCAGCAGGGAACTGGATCCGAAGCTCTGGTGGTGGACTGGGTCTACATCCGGGGAACTCGGGGGGGACTGACCATTGAGTAAATCGTTGTGCCCGTGGGAACGTCCTTCAAACCGGCATCTGCGGGGCGAAGACCACGCTCGCGGTCATACAGGAACATGATGACGGAACCGGATCCGTGATTCTCGAAAAAATCTTTGAGGGTGAAGACATCGGTAAGAAGCGTTTTCACGATTCGCCCATTACTGGAGGCGAGATTCTCAAGCATCTGAAATGTGGGTTCTCCACTAAAACAAATTCTGCCCCGGCGATGGGCGGCGACAGATGTTGTAGGATGGTGATCCTTGTCAGAAGGAGGAATCTGCCAGACGTTGGCCTTTCCGAAGATGTGGGCATATTCATGAGTGGCGAGAGAGTTTACTTCGTCGTTAGAGGTTCCTGCCACGAGATGAGTTACGCCGGGGAACTCGAGATTCTCTTCCGCATGTTCGGAGAGAATATTTGCTCGAACGGCGTGAAGGCCTGCCATCCGAGCAGCGGCTATATTCCCATAGCGGGTGTCGAGGAGCATCACCGTATGGCCATCTTTCTGGAGAGAAGATGCGATCTCACGTATCCAGAGGTCAGCACCGGCAAAGAGGATTCCGTCCGTGGCAGGGGGAGCGACACCCAAAGAAAGAGCGAGGCGCCTTGCACTCAGGCCATAAAGGAACACCGTTCCGATGATAATAATGAACACTGTTGGGACCATCTGCGTTGCCTGGTCTGCAATTTCAGGTGCGAGGAGGCCCTCATGCGCGGAGTGATCGAATTCAATGGCGAAGACCGAGGTCACCGCTGCGGCAACAATCCCCCTGGGCGCGAGAGCTGCGAGAAAGGATCGCTCACGGAAATCCAGTTTCCCAGATCCCAGACAGGAGAGATAGACAGAGGCGGGGCGGACAGCGAGGATCAGGACTGCTAGAAACAGGAACCTCGCAATGACTACCGAAAATAGATCAGAGGGATTGATACGACCAGCAAGGACGATAAAGAGAACCGAAATGATGAGTACTCGCAGGTTTTCGTTAAACTCGAGGATCTTGCGGACCGAGACGGATTTCTGGTTGGCAAGGGCGATCCCAAGGACGGTGACGGTGAGAAGTCCAGATTCTTCCTGAAAAGAATTCGAGGCGGCGAAGACCGCAGCGACCACTGCCAGAAGAAAAACGCTCTCAAGGAACTCAGGGATGTAGTGCCTCTTCAGAAGGAATTCGATGACCTTGGCGATCACGAGGGCAAGAACGATGCCAACCAGGATCGTCTTGATCAGGGCGATGAACACCGCATTCCCGGCAGATTGAATCCCGCCCGCAATGGCGGCCTGAAATACAAGAACAGCTAGGATTGC
This sequence comes from Roseibacillus sp., assembly GCA_002723015.1. The sequence continues at coordinate 30,986 of PBNG01000039.1, forward strand.
TCCGATGGGATCAACAACGATTCCCTCCCACTTCACAATCGAGGAGATCTTCCGGGAAGGTTTGATGACTCGCAGAAGCGGTCCGACCACGGTGGGTCCAGTCACAACGAGGATGGCTCCGAGGAGAGCTGCGACCCGCCAGTTCCACTGAAAGATCAGGGCTGCGGCAATGCTGCTGAGAGTAAAGGCAATGGCGACCCCGAGGGTGCAGAGGCGGAGGATCGGTGCTCCGGCCTGCTTGAGCTCGGAGAACTTCAAGGTTAGTCCTCCCTCAAAAAGAATGACGGCAACAAAGAGGCTTACTACCGCCAGGAGAGTATCTGTTTCACCGCCGAGGTAGGCGTCGACCTGGATCCCGGTGGTCAGGGAAAGTCCAAACCCAAAGGCGAGCAGAATAAGTATGGAAGGGATTTTCAGACGCCATGCGAGCCACTGGGCGAGGATTCCGAGGGCGAGGACTAGGGCAAGGTATGCAACTGGGGTCACAGCTAGATTGTGTGGAATCGAGGGTCCTGAGAGAACTCCTAATTGCCTTTACAGGGGATTTACGGGACCGAATGAGGGGTGCCAGAGAACAGAGGGCAGGCATTTGATGTGATTTGAAAAGTTCGTGGTTTTCATGGACCTCTGGAGAGGTCACGTATGGGTCGTGCGAAACCGCTTCTACCAGGAATTCGACTACGAGAGGTTGTCTGGCGCCTTGCCGGCGGAGAGTGATTTCCGTAGCCCTTTTCAGGTAGACCGTGACCGGGTCCTCCATACGACGGCTTTCCGGCGCCTTCAGAACAAGACTCAAGTTTTCTGGAGTGGAGAATATGATTTCTATCGCACGAGATTGACCCACTCACTGGAGGTCGCCCAGATTGGGCGATCTATCTGTGGATGGCTTCTCGCCTCCACCGATAATTTTTCACCCGACAACACGATTGATCCTGATCTGGTGGAGGCTGTGTGTCTTTCCCATGACCTTGGTCATCCACCCTTCGGGCATGCGGGTGAGAGATCTCTCAATCACTTCATGGCTCCTTACGGAGGATTTGAGGGAAACGCCCAGACGTTAAGGCTTCTGACGGAACGCATCTTTTCACAGCGGCGGACCGGTATGGATCCCTCGCGCGCTTTTGTGGACGGGATTCTCAAGTACAAGTCGGGGTGGGGCGAGCTTAGGGAGGCACAGGGGAAGGAACCTGCAAATCACTTTATTTACGACGACCAGGCGGAATATACGGCATGGACATTGGGAGGACGCCCATTTCCTGCGGAGTTGGAGGTTGGCAAGGTGAGAGATGGGTTCAAATCAGTGGAGTGCCAAATCATGGATTGGGCCGACGATACGGCCTACTCTCTGAACGATCTTGCCGACAGTGTACGTGCGGGATTTCTCACTGAGGAATCAATCCGCGGGTGGGCGGAGAAAAAGGAATTGGACTCCGGGCGGGACAGCCCGCTCGGTGACCTGATACGGGCAATCAGCCGGGGGCGTATAGACTCTTTCGTGGGACACCGGATAGGTCTCTATGTGAAAGCATCCAAAGTTGAGGAGGTCAGGAATTTTCTCAGTGGAGAAAGTAGCCGTTATCGCTATCGCGTGAGAGTAGATGCAGCGACACAGGAAGAGAGTGAAATATTCAAGCGTCTTGCCTTCGAGGTAGTGTTCCTTTCCACTCAGCTAAAGCAGCTTGAGCACAAGGGGAGCCTGATGTTGCGCGAGCTATGGAAACTTTTCCACCGTCGTTACGTGGAGCAGGAGCCCATTGATGGACAGTTCTTCCAGTTACTACCGCCTGAACAGGTAGACGAGATTGAGAGCGGGTCGACCGCCGGAGATCGGGCCAGACTGGTTTGCGACTTTCTTGCAGGAATGACCGACGGCTACGCGGTGCGAATGTATCAGCGATTATTCTCTCCTGGATTTGGATCCATTGGCGATATCGTTGGATAGAGGGCCCAACGGAAAACGCCCCGGCTCGTTAGAGCACGGGGCGTTTAATAAAGCTTTCGGTTAAAGCTTTCTGGTTAGGAGCCCTTGGCTTCTTTCCAGTCCTTGCAGACGAATCTCTTAGCCGTCTTTCCGAGGGCCTTAACTACGTCTTCCTTGCTGATGCCACCCTTCTCAGCCATCACGACGATGGTCTGGGTCTTGGGTGCCTTACCGGCTTTGATCTCGACAGTCTTAACGCCTGCGAGGCTTTTGAGCGACGAACTGACGCTCCTCTTACATCCGGCTCAAGTGACACCCGTGAAGGTGGCCTCGTATTTGACGTCCGCCCCATAGGCGACGCCCAACAGCATTACCGCCAAGAAGGCGATGAGGTGGTGTACTTTCATTGTTCTAGAACAGATGGTGTTGCCCATCTGTGTCTATCATACGTGGGGAATTTTAAATCTCAATCGTATGTTCGACTCCGAGCGACCGACTTGCCATGTTGATATATAACTTATAATGAGCGAGTTACATTAATTAAGTGAAATGACCCCCAAAGATTTTTCACGAAATGAGGCGCCTCCGGCACGAGGAGGAGGCAAACGGGGTGCTGGCAAACGCGGTCTGAGATGGATACGCCAGACTCCTGGCGGGGTTATTTGTAGGTCTGCAACCAAGCGGCAAGATCAGCGATGTCCTGCTCTGTCAGGCCGAGGGTCCCGGGATCATACATAAGGGATCGCTTGAAACTTTGCCTCTGCTCGATCTGCTCCCTCGGGATCAGCTGGGTCAGTCCGCCGGCAGACTGAATGACAACCGGGGGGGAGTCATCGCGCCCGAGTTCACTGTTGTTAAAGGCGATGCCATGAACACGTTTCCCATTCTTCAAGAGGACCTCAGTTCCTCCGTAGCCGAGCGCAATCTCGGCTGAGGGATTGGCAATGGCTTGGATGATCACCTCTTTTTCTTGGTTCCGTGCCCAACCCCTAAGGTCTGGTCCATAGTCGGTTCCTTTATCTTCGATTCTGTGGCACAGGATACACTTGGCAGATGTTAGCTTGCCGCGAGCCGGGTCACCGGTGAGTTTGATGATTTCGTTGATGTCAGGGACCGGTGTTGTTGGGGATGGGACAGGGGAGGAGGAGATCAGAAGAGTTTCCGGGTCGTAGATATTCTGCTCCTTGAGTGCTTCCCGGAGGTCGTATTTTGACCACTCGCCAGCCACGTTTCTCATGAGCCAGGCAGTGGCCTCACCCCTGACTGGGGATTCCGGTGAGGCTAGCTCGAGCATTATTTTGGCGGCTCTCGCATCGTCAATGAAGGCGATGGACTCAATGGCGAACTTTCGTTGTTCCATGCTCAGGGAGCGATCAAGAGCGCGGATCCTCAGATCATCGAGTGAGGCCGGCCCCCAAAGGCGCCACGTCAGACGCGCAAAGGACTGGGGCCAATCAGAGGGGGGGCCGGGCTGTAAACGTTGTCGCAGCACTTTCCAGATCGAACTCTCCTGATTCGCGGCTCCAAGGCCGATCGCCTCGACTGAGTTTTTATCTCCGGTGTCACACCGCCGCGCAAGTTCTACGAAAATGTCGGCAGTTTCNCCAGCGGGTAGATCTCTCAGGGAGAGCGCGATTTCCCTGCGGACCTGGGGAGAAGGATCGGCAGCAAGAAGTCTGGCATATGGAATCATGGGGTGGCCTGCCCGGCGTAATGAACGGTAGGCGAGGACGCGATGCTGCGACCGATCATCACGGAGAAGAGCGATACACTTCCGTAGTCCTTCTTCACCAAGGTAGGGGAGAAGCCATACGGCCCGTGCTGCAATCCATTCGTTCTTGTCATCGAGGAGCTCTGCTACCGCGGGAAGAGCCTCTGACCCCGCGGCGCGGAGACCGCAAAATCCGAGATGGCGGACATTGACGGCTGGGCTTCGAAGGGCGGTGATTTGGCCGCTCAGGGTGGCGNTATCCACCGGGGGGACCACTGGCTTAAAGCCACGTGGGGCAATTCGGTAGATCGTTCCTGAGAAGGAGCTGTCCATGTGTCCAGACGCTCCCACACGTGGATCAAACCAGTCGCAGACATAGATTGCACCATCCGGCCCCACGGTGATATCGCTGGGCCGGAAAAAGCTGGGAGCAACCTTCTCGATGTTCGTGTTTTTCGGTCCCCCGCCTACGAAGTCTGCTCCATCATACTCTTTTTCGGGATTGGTTGTGAGGAAGTCGAACCGGTTGAGCTCAAAGGTGCCCTTGGAGGGGCTCGGGTGATATCCAAGGACNGTATTAAGAGCGGTGTCACAACTAAGGAGGGTGCCATTCCACTTCTTACNCAGGGCGCCNTTTTCGTAAAAGGTGATGCCCGTGGGAGCACCTCCTCCGTAGACGTCNCCCGCATCCATCGTGCCCGGGTCNTCCTGCCGCCAGTGAACCCGGGCGTAGGTCTGACCAGGTCGGCGNACCGCCTTGTTCCTTTGTTTGCCATCCCGTGTAAAATACCCTGCGCATCCATATTCAAGAGCGAAGGAGGTGCGGCATCCCCTGGGGTCATCGTTATCATTCTGGAACATGTCTCCGAACGAGGTCAGGATCTGCTCGTAGGTATTACGAAGCCCATGGCTGACGATCTCAGCCTCGGAGCCGTCGGGGTTCATCCTAACGGCAAAACCCGAGATCCACACATGACCGTCCCCCGAGGTTTTCCCGGTGGTGGAAAGGTGGTCCGCCGGCCAGTTTGGACCCCGGCTGCCATAGGTGCCACCGAGGTAGAATGTTTTACCNGACTTGTCAGTGAAGACTGCTCCGCAGTTCCCATTGTTGAAGTAGAACTTTCCTCCCGGACCAGCCACCAGAGAGTGAAGCCCATGATCATGATTGATGGCGTTGAATCCAGTGAGAATGACCTCCCGTTTGTCGACCGCTGGATCAAATCTCAAGTCCCTGTTCACATCGGTATAGGCGAGGAGATCTGGAGGTTGAGAGACGTAGACGATATTGTCGAAGACCGCTATTCCAAGGGGCGCGATAAAGCCTGTTTCCTGCACGAAAGTGTGAGAGTGGTCACACTTCCCATCTCCGTCCGTATCCTGGAGTACGACGACCCTGTCACCAGCGGGCCTTTGGCCCTTGTTTCCNCGGTAGTTCACTCCTTCGGTGACCCATATCCGACCCTTATGGTCGATATCCATGTTGGTTGGGTTGTAGAGCTGAGGAGTGGTGGCCCAGACGGTTACTTCAAGAGACGGGTCCACTTGGAACATCTCGGGAGGAAGGGCTCTGGGGGCATTTCCAGGCCTCCACTCGTCCTCTGCAGGCAGTGAAGTGACTGCGCACAGGAAAAGGATGAAGAGCGGGTTTGGCTTCATGACTCGGGACGATTTGGTGAGGGATAGAGGGGAATCCCATGAGCGATGCGGATAGCCATGAATCTGCTTATTTCTTCTGCGAAAGCTTCCAGCTGAGCTCTTCCTGTCTCCACGGACGAATACGATTCCGGAACTTTTCCCGGGTAGCTGCTACGTGCGACGGTAGAACCACACTGCCTGAATTACCCCATTCGCGGCGGACAAAGGTCAGAATGGAGGCCACCCATTCGTCATCATTACCCGCCCCAAAGGGAGCCATCAGACCCTCGTAGTTCCTCCCGTCGAGTTCGCCCGTCAAACCGTGCAACATGATCTGGATGGAGGCTTCCCGATTGCCTTCAAGGCGAGGGGATTCGGGGAGCGGAGGAGCAAGGACACTCGTGCCGTCAGGGCTTGTAATTCCGCGGCCGTCCGGTGCATGACAAGTAGTGCAGAGTTCGCGGTAAATGGTCTGGCCGCGGTCGAACAGGAGTTGATGCTCCTTTTCGAGAGGTGGCGAATGCTGGGCGAATTCCCGTCCGTAAGTTTCGAGCCCGGGCCACGAGAACATAAAGGAAATCGCCTGTAATTGTTTTCGGATTTCCGGTTCGTTGCGTGCTTCCAGGAGGATAAGACCCGCCGGTTTGGCCGTGAATTGAATCACTCTGGCTCGTGGCGGGTTTTGTCTGGGAGAGACAACGGTAGCGGCAATTTTCTGAAGCATGGAAAGGGCGCGAGGGCTTTTTTCTCTTGCGATGAGGTCGAAGAGCTTCTGGAAGCTCCGGGGATCCCCGGCTGCGACTGTTCCGGCGATGCAATAGTGCTGCCACTTTTCCAGCTGGGCTGTGGTTTTTTCATCAATCGCATCACCCTGAAAGACTGGTAGCGCGAGAAGGGCAGAAAGCAAATCAACAAGAAATCGACGGGGAGATCCGGCTGCCACAGCATTCAGAATTCGCTCGTTCATCGGGTGCTTCTTGATGCACCTCAAGATAAGATCCTTTCCCTGATCGTGATCTGCTCTGCCAGCAGTGAGGACAATCTGGGCAGCGACCGCGGGATCGGGATCCCCGGTCAAGGTCCGGAGTCTCTGGTAACAATGAGAGGAATGATCTCCCTTGAGAAGGCGTTCCATGGTTCGGACGGCTGCGACACGGACACGGGAGTCTCGGTCTGCAAGGGCAGCGAAGCAGGTGTCCTCATCCAGTTTTCTCAGGCCGTCAAGGGTCCAGAGGGCGTGGAGGCGGCCAAGGGCATTCTGATGGTTCGTTGCCATCTTTTGGAGGGCAGGGGCGACAGAGGACTCCTGCCTGGTAACAAGAAGGCTCTGCGCGGTGTCACGCCACCAGCCGTTGGGATGAGCGAGAGCTTCCACCAGTTTGGCCGGAGTTGCTCCGAGCAGATCAGGTTTGGGCCCTGGATTAATTCCCTCACGAACCACCCTGTATATTCGCCCCCTTCCTATATTTTTTTCATATCCTGCCTTGAGGATTTCACCCCGCAGGTAGTCTGTAATGTAGACTTTCTCCTGGATGATGCCGTGATACATGTCGACGATGTAGAGGCAACCATCTGGGCCGGTCGCAAGATTGACGGGGCGAAAATTTCCATCCACGGAGGAGATGAACTCTCCGGAGGTGGCCTCGTAGTTGTTGGCCAGTTCGATATGCCCGGACTTCGTGTAGCGCACGCCTGAGCGCCGGATGAGTCGACCCACCGGTTCACAGACCAGGTAGTCTCCGTAGATATCCTCCCCCAGACGGTCCCCCCGGAACAGGGTTTGCCCGCAGGCGGAGGTGAATGTTTTGAGGGTGCCATCTTCGGGGCGGGCCATGCCGGGACCACTTTGCAGGTCCGGGGTGACCATAGAGGGCCAGACGCTTTGATGGTTTTCCATGCCGCGGATGGCTGCGGCCATCGGTCCGCGCCGTATTTGTCTGCGTGGATCCGGCTGATGGTAGCGTGGAGGAACAAAAAGTGCGATCGCAGGAACTCCGTTGGTGGAGAAGAGAAGGCGCCCTTCGTCGTTGCGCGTCAGACCCCACTGTCCGGCCACAAGGACTCCTTCGCTCCGTAATGTGCGGTTGGTCAACTGGTAGCGCCGATCGTGCTGGGAAACATGAATCCAGTTGTCGATCCCCCAGAGAAGACCGTTGGCCTTGTGCTCGACATTGCTGGAGCGCATGGAAAAGCGGTCGAAGACCTTTTTCCTCGTATCTGCAACCCCGTCCCCGTCAAGGTCCCGGCAATACCATAGATCCGGAGGTTCTCCAACGAGGAGCCCGTCATCGACTGCCAGAATGGCTCGCGGTTCGACGAGGCCGTCAAGGTAGACGGAATGCCGGTCCATTCTGCCATCACCGTTCGTGTCTTCGTGCAGGGAGATCCTTCCCACGGGGTCCTGGGCCCCGGTACCGTCGATATCCTGCATGTAGCCGCGCATTTCGGCTACGAACATACGACCGTTTCCGTCCCATGCGATGGCGACTGGTTCACGGATCTGCGGTTCGGAGAGAACCAGCTCGAGTCGGAAACCAGATGGTAGCCTGATATGTTTAATTGCCTCCTCTGGCGCAAGGGGAAGGAGAGCAGGGTGCTTTTCCACCAACCTTCCTGGTGGGGAGGCCTGCCCCGTCATGCCGGTAAGCACAATGGAGAGGAGCGCTAGAGAGTTGACTCGCATGGGTTGACCAGATGCTGCATGGAGAGGGTTGAAGATCAAGTGAACCTTGGATCGCTCCATCGCACAGATGTGTGGGGTTCATTCACATTCCGATCAAGGATCTGCTCCTTGTGATTGAGGAATCGGATAAATTGAGGCACTAGAGGAAGCCAACTCTGGCTCGATATGGGGAAGATTCGCACATTCAGGTATTTTCGCCCTCTCGAGCACGACCGGATGAATTTCCATCCGGAGGAACCTCTGCGCTACGATCACTTTGAGTTCAAGGCGCTCGATCGCTTCAGGGGGGATCTTGAGCTTCTCGTGATTCCGGTGGAGAGCCTGCCCCGGATTAGTGAGATTCTGTCTGAGTTGGGCCTGAATGATTCCCGTGAGGTTTTCGAGCAGCAATGCCGTGAGGTCATTTCAGTTCCGGAAAAACACATCAATGAACAGACAGGTAAAGGGCAGGTCACCTTCAGGGTTCATTTCAAAAATGTCCCCGGATCACTGGCTTCGATCAATGGCCGTGCTCTGGTGGTCCTCTGTCTCCATCTGTTGCAGGATCGGAACCGCGCGGGAAAAAGTGATTACAGGGTGGCTGGGTATGCCCATGTAAACAGTTTTGATTACATGGACCATCCCACGGGCAGGCTCCTTCCTTCCTATTACTACAATCTCCTGCGGGTCAGTAGCTACTCGGAGAATGGTAACGAGCTCTACCGTCAGTGCGGCATGTTCGCCACGATTTTCTCCGTATTTGATGAGCTGACCAAGATCAACGGGGTGAACGTCGGATACGCCAACTTTGGGAAGGAGAACCGGGGCATGCAACGATCAATGGAGACTCTTTCCCGGCTATTTAAGAAGGGATACCATAAGTTCCACGTCGACTCCTACATCAAGATTCATCGTCTCTTCAGGAGCAGGCGCTGGGGCAAATACCTCGTAGACATTTCGGATGATGAGAGTCGTCTCAGGGAATTTCATGAAAAAAACATCAAGGAGCGAGGCAGGTTCCTCCTCCACCAGTATCCTACCTATGATTCGTTCAAGGCGATGTTTGAGGGCGTGCGATCTCACAGCAGCACGAGCCGGGTCTACATGCTGCCGGGCAAGGATGGAGAAATGCTTGCGGCGGCCATGGCCGTAAACTGGGGAGATTACTTTGCCCTGACTCTTGAAAAGCCGAGGGGGCTTTTCAAGCTGGTGGCCTCAATGAAGGTGATGGATCAGATCCTTTGGCCGATTCATTCCATTGGAGAAAAGCGGGACGTTGCAAAGCTATGGAAGGGTCTGGCATACCTGTATGAGAAAGAGAGCGGGGTTCACCTGTCGCTCATGATGTCTCAGCCCGGAGACCCGTATGCGCGTCTGAAGCGAAGCATGCTGCATGATCCATTCGTCTATTTTACGATGTATAACAGGCAGGATGAATACCTGGCTCTGGAGGCGTCCTGCCGGCTGAGGGGTGGAGGAATCTCCATCTTCACGGAAACGCCGCTGACCTGAGCCCGCGGGGGGTGTGACCCCGTTATTCCTTCTCGCCGACAGGACCAGAATGAATTAGATCGAGAATGGACTGTGGAAAGGTGTGTGTCGCCGCAGTCTCTGAATCCTGATCCCATGACGAGAACATATTGCATGATGACCCTTGCGAAATCAACAGGCCGCTTCCTATGGCCTCTTTTGCTCGGTTGTTTCCCGCTGGAGGTGAATGGTGAATCTGCTCAGGTCCTTGATCTCGAGAGAATGAAAGGGTTGAGGAGCTTTGCGGAAGCTGCGCTTCAACACGGGCGCGATACCTACGGGAAGAAACATACTCCGCTATTCGTTGACTCGCTTGAAGTGAGCACTATGAAGGCGCCGGAGAAGATGTATATCCATCGTCTCGGGGGTCCGGGCCCCCGCTCGAAGCAGCCGTTCCAACCGGTGATCTCCTCGAATCTTGCTTATCAGGGAAATCTCATGCGTTTTCTCGTTGGGATCAGTAACCTGACTGGTGATGCGCGCTACAAGGAGGCCTACAAGGAGAGTCTTCGCTACTGCTTCAGGCATTATGCAGTTCCCAATGGATTGCTCCAGATGGGGCATCATCGCTGGGTGAACCTGAATACCGATGATCAAGACGGCAACGACTGGCCGGCTGGGAAAAGCGGCCATGAGATGAAACGCGATTATCCCTATTACCCCCTTTTCTGGGAGACGGATCCGGTTGCAGCCCGTCGGATGATGACCGCACACTGGGACTCTCACATTCAGGACTGGGGCTTCATGAACTTCACCCGGCACGGGAGCTACGTGAAGGAGTTGAATGAGGAAACCGTCTGGAACCAGCCCATCACCGATCCGGTGGTAGGTATCGTCAAGGGGAACCTCACCTTCTTTGATTCTGGGTCTGACATCATTTACGCCGGAGCTCAGCTCGGTCTCCTGAATGATGATGACAGGCCGCTTTTCTGGGCCCAGAGGCTTTATGCGCGCTATTCTGAGAGTGCCCATCCGCGGACTGATCTTCCTCCTTGGCATCATACCTCCCTGCGGACCTTCGGCTCCGAGGAAGAGCCTGTTCCGGAATACGCCCTGATCACATCGGGATCGGCGGGCCTGATGAATGGGGGAGGGATTGCGATGTTGAGGCTGGGGGAAGAGCTCGGAGCGAAGGGTCGTTATTACCGTGAGACGATGCTCAAACACCTGAAGGCCTATGCGAGGCATTGCTACCGTCCGGATGTCAACCAGATGCGCAACATGCTGTTCGACGGAACGGATCTCGCCGATCGCGAAGTGCGGAACACGAAGCCCGGCGAGGAAGGTAAAAGTTCGTGGGTTCCGTGGTCTCCTACTCCCACCAATATTCTGGCTTTTGCGATCTGCTATCGACAGAGCAAGGACCGGAAGATCTGGGAGACTCTGCGGGCGATGTTCCGTGGTAATAACCTGGGGGATATTGGGGACCAACAAGGGAAATCACACCGGCTCAATCTTGAGACTGCGGAAGCCAATTACCTGCTTATTTTTCCGCTGGTGGAGCTTTTCAAGGCGACCGGTGACAGGTCCTACCTGGCGCTGGGCCGGGCCATCGCCAACAATGCCTTCGGGATGCATTTCCGTCGAGAGCAGGGACTCTTCACTCCGAGCCCGCTGCATCGGATCGCCAATCTCTGTTCTGCAGAGCCGCTGGCGCTGCTCACTCTCGAGGCGGCCCTGCAGGGAAGGCTTGATGAGGTGCCCTCCTATGCCGGCAGTAATGAGGGCGAACAGATGCCTTTTCTCCGGGCACTCGAATCCAGACCTTATATGCCAAGTGTTTCCCACCTTTATTATCCGCACATTGCAACGGCTCTTTGTGACGACCTGCTTCCCTCCTCCTCGCNGGATACGAGTGTTCCCGTCATGTCATGGGAGAATGTCCGCAAGCCAACCCGCGAGGCTTCTGTTACTTTTCCCGATGTTCTTGATGGGCCGGTCACGGTTTCAGCAATGGGGGATCACTCCGAGAGTCGAAATTCAGTGAGTGCGATGATCATTGACTCGAAACACAGTTACACCTTCACCGGAAACCTGAATGGATCCGGGGATCTCTCNATTTCAGTCAAGAGAGGTAACCACGCTTGGGCTCCGGGTTCGGCCTGGACCACCACAGGGTGGTCCCCCGCGGAGAGCTATGACATGGTCGTGGATGTCGCCAGAGGAGCGCAGTTCAGTTTCCATGGACTCGTGCAGGAAACACAGGATGCCCACACTTGGTGTTCTGGTGCCGGGATTGTCAAAAATGGACCGGGAGTTTGTGAGCTCACCGGTGATTACGCCCCGATTTACGACCCGGATCGGCGGAACAATCGCGGATATCGTGGGGCTACCGTGGTGAATGCGGGAGTGCTCAAGGTCAATAACACCAGCGGATCGGGGGTCAGCCCGAAGTCAAGAGTAGAGGTGAATCATGGGGCCATCCTCAGCGGCGAGGGCGCAATTGGAGAAGGAGGAAGCTCTGCACTGGTGGTGGTCAACCCCGGTGGCAGGATTGATCCTGGAGACGGGATCGGGACCTTAACCCTCCGGGACGGTCTTGAGCTCAGGGAAGGCGCTCGCATGCAATTCGAGATAGGGGAACAATGTGATCTCCTGAGAATTACCGGGGGGACATTCCGGGGGAGCAAGCATCGGAGTGTCGTCATCACGATCAAGGACCGTGGGGGAGTGAAAGCAGGTCGAAGCTACAATCTGATCGACTTCACGGGAGCGAGTTTTGTCGATGTCGACGCCAATGATTTCCGACTTGATAAGAGCCAGAATTTCCAAGGGACCTTTCATCTGAACGGGACGAGGCTCCAGTTCAGCGTCTTTGCCCCGCGCCTGAGCCCTGAGGCTCCTCCCGCGATGCCACCGGTTCCGGCTCCTGAGCCTTCTCCGGCTGCTCAACAAGAGCGTGAGAAGTCCTTTTACACCTGGGTCGGCAGAAAGGATGGAGAGTGGAACGACCCTGAAAACTGGCAAAAGAAAAGGCGACCGAATGATAAGAAGCCCGAGTGGGTCCAGTATGAATTCGAGGAGCCGCGGAAGGTTTCAGGCGTTCAGGTCTACTGGTTTGCGAATGGGGCAGACCGGAAGATTCCTGAGAGCTGGCGGATCCTCTATCGCCATCGGGGCACGTGGAAAACAGCGGAGTCTCTCGGAGCGTATCCACTGGCACTCGACCAGTTCAATGAGGTGAGGTTCAAGGTCTTTGAGACGGATTGCATCAGGCTAGAGGCTCGCCTGCAACCGGGAGTTTCTGCCGGCATTCACGAATGGCGGGTTCTGCCCTAGCGCGAAGAGCGCAGGACTCATGGGGGCTCTCCGGCCGCCGGAGATTCAGGAGACCTGATCGCCCCGGAATGAAATGGCATGATTCTGAAAGAAAATTGAATGATCCCTGCGAGGAATGCTGTCACGGTCGGCTTATCTCTTCGAGAAGGCTCTATTTTGCGAGAGGAGCCATTCGCAGA
>PBNG01000040.1 GCA_002723015.1 Roseibacillus sp.
CACGAGGGGCCTCTGGAAATTAGCGTCTTTGGAAACAGGCTGGTGGCCTTCAATCCCCCACACCTGACCGTTTATACCGACATCAACAAGAACCTCATCTTTGAGCCGGAAATAGACAAGCGCGAGAATATCCTGACCGGGTTCAAACGTCCTGAAAACGCTCAGGGGTTGCAGGAAATTATCGGAGGACCCGATGGGAGATGGTACTTTGGCCACGATCATAGCGGAGCGGAGCTGAAGGACAGGAGCGGAGTGAATTTTATCGTCACTGGCCCCCCCGAGAACGAGGTGCCGGAGAAGGCGGAGAATCCTCGCGATCTGACCGGCAGGACCAGTGGAGATGGGAAGGTCTGGGTCGGAGGGTTCACGGCCGGCGTCAATACAGATGGCTCTGGGATGCGCATCATGGGGCACGGGCTTCATCGTAGCCTCGGGCAGACGGTAACTTCCTTCGGAGACATGTTTCACAGTGACAGAAGCGACACCGGTTCCTGCCGGATCACGTGGCTCATGGAGGGGGGATTCCTCGGGTTCTTATCACCAGACGGCACCCGAACCTGGCAGGTCGACCAACGTCCTGGCCAACCAGATTCCGAAGCTGAATGGCGGCAGTGGGACCCGGGAACCCTGCCCCCGGGGGACACCTACGAGAAAGGCGCGCCCAGCGGGATGTGCTTCTATGAAAATGGCGCCTTGCCAGACCGATATGCAGGCCTTCTCACCAGTTGTGATCCCCAGAGAGGAGAGGTCCTCGCCTATTTCCCCGCTCCGGAGAAATCAAATTTCAAACTCGAGCGCTTCACGCTGCTGAAATCGCGGAGTCCTGATAGCTTTCATCCTGTTGATATTCTTGTCGGTGCCGATGGGGCCCTCTATCTGGCCGCTACCGATGCTCTGGAAGAGCCCACCTCCTCGCAGGAGAACCCCTCTGGCGGGGGTAAGATCTTCAGAATTGCTCCAAAGAACTTCCGCCCCGAAATAAAAACATTACCTGCAGACTCCGTTAAGGGCGCTCTTGCCCTGCTCTCCAGCCCCGCCCAGAACGTGAGATTATCGGGATTCGAGATCCTTCGGGAAGCAGGGGAAAAGGCCCTTCCTGCGGTCCGGGACATGCTGGGGCACTACAATGGATACCTTCAGGCCCGAGCAGTCTGGCTTCTTCCCCACCTTGGAGCAGAAGGCCGACGCCTTGCCCGGAGCCTCCTGGAAAGCACGGATGCCTCGACCCGATTGCTGGCGTTCCGTGCTCTGCGGAGTGCCGGCGAAGACCTTCTGGGGGCAGGAGGACAGCTGATTCCGGGCGGATTGATCAGCAAGTTCTATGCTGACGAAGCCAGTCCTGCGGTCCGGCGGGAGGTCGTCCTCGCCCTGCGCGATACCGAACCCCAGCGTAAAGCCACCTACGTAAGCTATTTCCTCCGGCGGTGCAGCCCAAGTGATCGGACCTATCTCGAAGCCTGTGGCCTTGCCTCCGAGGGTGCAGAGGAACTCATCTGGTCCAGGTTAAAGAGCATGGCGGGCATTTCACTCGCGCTCGAATGGCCTGAGGCATTCGCAAGAATCACGTGGCGGCTACGCCCGAGCACGGCCATTCTGGACCTCCGCAAACGAGCCCTCTCCGAACGTCTCTCTGAAGACGCAAGAATCATGGCCGTCGAAACACTCGCCTTCAGCCGTGACATAGAAGTAGTGCGAACTCTTATCGAAATCGCAAAGACGGAGGGGCGGATCGGAAAAGAAGCCAAGCGCTGGCTTCTCCACCTCGGCGAGACCCGGTGGAGCGATCTCAATCTTGCTCCTCTGCTCAAGGCACATGGACTCGCTGAGCAGGAAAACTAGTCCTTGCCGTCCGTGCCCATACTCCAGAGAGATATGAAGCTCGGAGCGTCTGTCCTTGTTCTTGCTCTTGGAGCGGGTTTTCAAGCGTGGTCTGGGACTCCACCCTCGCCACCGAACATCCTTCTCGTCTACACCGATGACCAGGGCTACGGAGACTCCAGCTGCCTCAACCCAAGCGCAAAGTTCAAGACCCCCCATCAGGATCGGCTCGCCCGGGAAGGCATGACCTTCACTGATGCCCATTGCTCCGATACCGTCTGCACTCCCTCCCGCTATGGTCTGCTGACTGGACGATATAGCTGGCGGACGACCTTGAAGAGAGGGGTTTTTGGGGCAGAGCACCCCTGCCTGATTGCGCAGGGACGCACAACCCTCGCCTCTTTCCTGCGCGAGAATCGCTACCGGACAGCAATGGTCGGGAAGTGGCATCTGGGCATGGATTTTCCCGGTAGGCCAGAAGATCGTGACTGGGCCCTTCCCGTTCAAGATATGCCTCTGGACAAAGGGTTTGACTATTTCTGGGGAATCCCTGCCTCATTGAATTACGGCATTCTCGCATGGTTTGAGGGCCGCTTCGCCGAGGTGCCTCCTTCCCAATGGACCCGGAAGAAAGCTAATCAGATCGCTCTCTCGGACTATCGCATCGCGCCTCCCTACCAAGCGAAGCACGCAGAAGGGCTGATGGAAGTTGCTCCTGACTTCGTCGATTCCCAGTGCCTTACTCGTTTCACCGAGCAGGCAGTCAACTGGATCGAATCCATTGCGCAGGACGCCCGGAGTGGCCGGCCCTTCTTTCTCTATCTCCCCCTCACCTCACCTCATAAACCAGTGATTCCTCTCGAGCAGTTCCGCGGACAGGGCAACGCTGGAGCCTACGGCGAATTCATGATCGAGACGGACTGGCACCTCGGACAGCTGCTCGCCACACTCGACCGGGAAAAGCTCACGCATAACACAATCGTTATCTACACATCTGACAATGGACCAGAGAACACTTGGAGAGAACGCATCCGAAAATTCGATCACCATAGCGCCGGACCCTATCGAGGAGGCAAGCGCTCTGTCTACGAAGGTGGACACCGGGTGCCCTTCTTTCTACGCTGGCCGGATCAGGTGAAGCCTGGTTCCCACTGTCGGGAACCAATCTGCCAGACGGATCTCCTCGCCACATTTGCCGACATTCTCGGCCAACCGCTCCCCGGGAATGCAGCGGAGGACAGCATTAGCTTCCGCCAGGCCTGGCATGGTTCCACGGGACAGTCCTCCGCACGGGATCCCATCATTCATCATGGGGCGAATGGGCGTTTTGCGATTCGCAAGGACCACTGGAAACTCATCATGGAGAGCAGGAAAAAAGGCGAACAAAGGGAACTCTACAATCTTGAAACGGATCCCAGCGAGAAACACAATGTTCTCGCCACAAACCCCGGTGTTGAGAAAGTTCTTCTTGCCCTCCTCATTGATATTGTCACCAGCGGATCCACCCGGGATGGGGCAACCACTAAGAATGATACCCCACCCTGGGCCGACCTCGTCTGGCTTCCCCGTTGATTGCAGCCTTCGCGATGCGCTATCTCCTCACCATTTTAACCCTTCTTGCAGCCAGCCTTACTCCCGCCCTTTCAGAGGGCAGGTTCCCACACATCCTGATTATCCTCGTGGACGACATGGGATACGGGGACCTGGGCGCTTATAATTCGAGCTCGAAGATTGCCACTCCCCACCTCGACAAGCTCGGTCGGGAGGGAATCCGCTTTACCGACGCTCATGCCCCGGGCCCCTTGTGTCACCTTTCCCGATACGGTCTTCTCACGGGTCGATATCCCTTTCGAGCCAACACGGCCGCCTGGCGCAGGCAGCCCTCGATTAAGGAAGGGCAAATCACCATTGCTTCGCTCCTGAAGAACAAGGGCTACAACACTGCAATGGTAGGAAAATGGCATCTGGGGTTCAGGGAGGACGGCTACGATAAGCCTCTTTCCGGGGGTCCGGTGGATGTTGGATTCAACTCGTTCTTCGGCATCAGGGCCTCGACGGATATTCCTCCTTATTTCTACATCCGAGGGAGCCGGGCGGTCCAGCAACCGACCAATAAGATCACAGCAAACAACAGCGACGGCTGGTCCCGGATCCAGGGAGCCTTCTGGAGAGCCGGGGGAATAGCCCCTGACCTGAAGCTCGCAGAGGTTCTCCCACGGTTCACTGATGAGGCTATTTCCGTCATTAAAAGCCATTCACCCTCTGACCCCAAGCCTCTCTTTCTCTACCTCGCTTACCCCGCGCCTCATACCCCCTGGCTTCCCTCGCGCGAGTTCAAGGGAAAGACTGGCGCCGGAATGTACGGAGAATTCTGCAGCATGGTGGATGCCGAGGTCGGCAGGGTTTTGAAAGCACTGCAGGAGCAACAACTCGAGTCCGAAACCATGGTGATCTTTACCTCCGATAACGGGCCGGTCTGGTACGATGCAGACGTAACACGGTTCGGACATGACTCTGCAGGGGGCCTCCGGGGAATGAAAGCGGACGCATGGGAGGCAGGTCACCGCATGCCCTTCCTGATTCGCTGGCCCGGGATAGTGAAACCGGAGTCGAGCTCCTCCCGTCTCATTTGCTTCACCGACCTGATGGCCACTTTCGCAGAGCTGACCGGAACCAAATTACCGGGAGATGGAGTCCTCGACAGCGAAAGCTTCCTTCCTGCCCTCACCAATCCCTCCGCGGGACAAGTTCCACGGGGACCCATCGTGATGAAAGCCGGCAGCGGCGCCATGCTGATCAGGGAAGGAAAATGGAAGCTGATCGACCAGCTTGGCTCCGGGGGATTCTCAAGTCCCAAACGGGTCCGCCCTACGAAGGGGGGGCCTGAGGGTCAGCTATACGACCTCTCCAAGGATCCCTCCGAGAAAACAAACCTGTGGAGCGAGTATCCTGAGTTGGTCAGGAGCCTCCGCAAGCGTCTGAAGCAGATCGCAGGGAGCTCACCGTAATTTATCTCTGGCAGGCGGTATTTTCCCCATGATCTGGCACGTCTGGCGGGAACCAATATCACGGCTCTGGGCCAAAACCGAATCCAGGGGCAAGAGCAGGGTTGACGGAGGGCCCGCAGAGTCTGAGGATCCGCGCCCCACTCACACACGACACCTCTTCTGGTGCACAAACCTACACACGCTCATGAACATAGAAACACTCTGTCTCCACGGGGGGCAGGAACCTGATCCTACCACGAATGCCCGCGCCGTTCCTCTTCATCGGACGACATCCTTTGTTTTCGACAGCACCGAACACGCCGCGAATCTCTTTGCGCTGAAGGAACTTGGGAACATCTACAGCCGGATCATGAACCCCACTCAAGCGGTCCTTGAGTCGAGGGTCGCTCTCCTTGAGGGAGCGCATGAGCTTGCGGCTCTGGCCCTCGGATCGGGGACAAGTGGGGTCTTCTACTCCATCATCAACCTTGCCCAGGCCGGTGACAACATCGTCTCCGCTCGCAATCTCTACGGTGGGTCCTACACGCAGTTCAACGACATCCTTCCCACCCTTGGGATCGAAGTGCGGTTCGTCGATTCGCAGGACCCCGATGCATTCGCTCGGGCTGCGGACGAAAATACCCGGGCCTTTTTCACCGAAACGGTTTCAAATCCTGCTCTTGAGGTGGCTGATCTCGAGGCCATCTCACAGCATGCCAGGGCCTGCGGGGTTCCCCTGATCGTGGACTCCACATTTTCTACTCCCTACCTCACCCGGCCGATCGAACACGGTGCTGACATTGTCGTGCATTCTCTCACAAAGTGGTTCGGCGGCCACGGCACAGGAATCGGAGGCGTCGTGGTGGACGCAGGCCGATTCAACTGGGGCGCGGGAAAACACCCACTCTATGATACCCCGGACTCCTCCTATCATGGCCTGCGCTGGGGCCATGACCTCCCCCCGGAGCTGTCTCCGCTCGCTTTTATCCTCCGGATGCGGACTGTGCCCCTGCGAAATCTCGGAGCATGCATTTCTCCTGACAACGCATGGATTTTCCTACAGGGAATCGAAACCCTGCCCCTCCGGATGGAGCGCCACTGTGACAATGCTCTCGCCGTCGCAAGGCACCTGCAGGATCATGAGGCCGTGGAGTGGGTCCGCTACCCCGGGCTCGAGGACAGCCCAGAGCACGCGAAGAATGAGAAATACATCCGAGGTAAGGGCGGCGCCATGGTGGTCTTCGGCATCAAAGGTGGGGCAGATGCAGGAAAGGCCTTTATCGAGGCGCTTCAGCTGCACTCGCATCTTGCCAATGTCGGGGACGCGAAGTCCCTTGCTATCCACCCGGCGACCACAACCCATTCCCAGCTCTACGAGGAACAGCAGGCCGCAGGCGGGATCACACCCGAACTGATTCGTCTGTCGGTTGGCATCGAGAATATCGACGACATCGTGGCAGATCTCGATCAGGCCCTCGCAAAGACAGGCTCCTGAAGGGCGCTTCTGACTCCATAGCTCCCCGAGGGCACCGAGCAGTTTAATCCCCTGCACTACCAATCATGCCCTACCCGGGTATCCAGCTTTTTGATCTCAAGGGACGCACCGCCCTCGTCACAGGCGGGTCAAAGGGGCTTGGCAAGGCTATCGCAGCCGGCTTTGCCTCCGCCGGAGCCTCGGTAGTGCTGGTCAGCCGGCATGGCGAGGAGGCGAGGAGCAGTGCGGCGGAGATTGCAACCGACCACGGTGGCAACGCGCTGGGGCTGGAGGCCGACATCACGGTCCCAGCGCAGATCGAGGCAATGATCTCCTCGGCCAGGGCTTCCTTCGGGAGTGTCGATATTCTCGTCAATAGCGCGGGCATCAACACGAGGGGCTCGATCGACGAAATTACGCTCGAGCAGTTCCAGGAACTCATGCAGATCAACGTGACCGGGACGTGGCTTTGCTGCAAAGCGGCTATTCCCTTCATGAGGGCTGCCGGCTGGGGACGAATCATAAACCTGTCGAGCGCCATTGGCCTTGTCGGGGTGCCGCAGCGAACTCCCTACGCCTCGAGCAAGGGCGCGGTTACGCAGCTCACCCGGAGCCTTGCTCTCGAGCTGGCCGGCAGCGGAGTCCTCGTCAATGCGATCTGCCCCGGTCCATTCCTGACCGAGATGAACGCCCCTCTCAAGGACTCTGAGGAAGCCCAAAGGTTTATTGTCGACCGGACCGCTCTCAGGAGGTGGGGGAAACTTCCGGAAATTCAGGGCGCCGCCCTCTATCTTGCCAGCGAGGCAGCCAGCTACACTACCGGCAGCATGCTCAGTGTAGACGGGGGATGGACTGCCCAGTAAGCCCTCCCCACTCGTCCAGTCATTCCAAGCTGCGACCGCATCACGCTATTACCGACTCGACAAGTGCGGTCCGACACGGCGTATTCAAGACTGCTCTGTTATGAGGTTACCCATCTCCTTAGCATGCCTGCTGGGCACCATCGGCCCGGTATTCTGTGCCCCCTTTGATTACCATAGCGTGCGAGGCCGTGAAGCCAGAGGCCCCGTTGACGGCGTCCTTGAGGGAGAAACCCTTCCCCGGCACGGAAGCTCACGGGTGCAGGGGATGAGGAGCTTTGGCTCAGGATGGAGCGGGGACGCGCACCTCCTCTGGGATGGAGTACCCGGAGAGGAAATGACCACCGAATTCCGCATCGAGGAAGCGGGGATCTACGAGGTCGCAGCGCAGCTGACCCTCGCTCCCGACTACGGAATATTTTCCGTGACCCTCGACGGCAAGCTACTGCGTCGTGGGATTGACCTCTTCAACCCGAGCGTTTCGCTTGCCCCGATGGTAGATCTTGGAAAGCTCCCGCTCACTCGCGGGGAGCACAAGCTTTCCTTCAAGCTTACCGGGGCGAATCCCAAGGCCTCCCCCTACCGCAAAACCGGATACCTTCTCGGTCTGGACTTCCTCAAGGTGGTCAATCTGGCGCCCCCGGAACCCTCGGTATCCAAGACTACGGAACCATCGGTCGATCCTCCTCAGACACCCGAGGTCACCCTCGAGGAAATGAAGCCGGTCCTTGCGACCTACTGCTATGGGTGCCATGGCGACAAAGGAAAGGTAAAGGGAGAGGTCAACCTGAAGGAACTTACTTCGGCCGAGGACTTTCTCTCCCGCATTGAGCTTGTCGGTAAGGCCGCGCAATCCATTACCTTCCAGGAAATGCCTCCCGAGGATGCCAAACAGCCAACACCCGAAGAGCGCCGCAAGCTGGCAGCCCTGTTCAACGGGCACCTTGAAAAACACCTGAAGGAATCGGGACATCTCAAGCCCGTAGTCATGCGACGCCTTAACCGGTATGAATACAACAATGCAGTGAAAGACCTCCTTGAGCTCAAGGGAGACCTGTATCCACTGCCCGAAAAGGTCATCCGCAGCAGGGGCTACTTCAACCCCGCCTCCGGTCGTTTTCCCGATGCCATCCAGGTCTCTAACCGAGCCCTCGGAAAGAACCAGATCGAACAGCATATTCTCACCGGGGTGAGTCCCTTCGCAATCGACCTCCAGGCTGAACATGGGTTCAACAACCAGGGTGATCAGCTCAGCGTTTCCCCTATTCTCCTGGAAAGCTTCCTCAAACTTGGACGCTCCATCGTGAAGGCCCGCGAATTCGACAGCTATTCTGCCCTCACGGACTCCTTCTACCGGGCCCCCGGGGAGAAGGACCGAAAGCGCTGGCCCCTCATCACCGGACAGCGGCTGCGTCCTTTTCTCGAGCGCGCCTTCAGATCCGGAATCGAGGAAACCACCCTGAATCGCTACGTGAATTTCGTAATGCGAGAAGTCGAGCGTCATGGCAGCTACCCGGAGGCCATGAAAAGCGTAACAGCTGCCGTATTGGCCTCCCCGCGATTTCTTTATCTGACAGAGCGCAAAAGAGATGCCGCCGCCGAAGAGCCCCTGAGCCCTTATGAACTTGCCACTCGCCTTTCCTTTTTCCTCTGGAGCACGCTTCCCGACGAAGAGCTTCTCGCAAGTGCAAGGAATGGAGAACTCATCCAGCCGGAGGTCTATGCCGCCCAGGTTGCCAGGATGCTTGAAAGCCCTAAGAGCAAGGCCCTCGCCGAGAATTTTGCTCGACAGTGGCTCCGCCTTGACCAGCTCATCACCGCTGTCCCGGATTTTGAGCGCTTCCAGATCTACTACTCCCGCATTGGTTGCGAGCAGTGGAAGTTTGGACTCCAGACCATGGCCGAACCTCTCCTGCTTTTTGAAAGCATTATGGTGGAGGACCGCTCCATCATGCTGCTGGTAGACTCAAACTATTCCTATCGGTCGGATGAAATGGTATCATGGTACAAGGACACGATTCCCTTCCGTAACCGGGGCAATCGCAACCGGTTCAACACCGGCTCTCAACGCTTCACCCGGCGCAGCCTCGAGAGCCGGAGGGAAGGCGGGGTAATTACCTCTGCCGCAGCGCTGACCATGACCTCCGAGCCCCTCCGAACCAGTCCCATCCGGCGCGGGGCCTGGGTTGCCACCGTGATCCTCAACAAACCACCCCCTCCTCCCCCGGATGTCATTCCGGAAATCGAACAGGACGATGCTGTCATTGAGGCGAAGGGATTGACACTCCGCCAGCGCCTCGTGGCGCATCAGGAAAACGAGAGCTGCGTCTCCTGCCACCAGAAGATTGATCCCCTCGGTTTTGCCCTTGAGAACTACGACGCTATCGGGCGGTGGCGTGACTCCTACCGCTCCGGCTTGCCGATCGACGCTAGTGGCACACTTTTTGGAAAGGCCCGGTTCCAAGACGTAATCGGGCTCAAAAACGCCCTTCTCGCAAATCCCGAGTGGTTTATCCGGGCCTTCAGCGAGCACCTTCTGGCTTATGCCCTGGGTCGGGAACTGGACATCACTGACAAACCCGCTCTGGACAAGGTCGTTCGACAGGCCTTGGCGAAAAAGGGCCAATTTTCAACCGTTGTCTCGGAGATCACCACAAGTTATCCTTTCATGAACAAGACGAACCAACTAGCGCCTCCCTCCGAGGGGCGTTCTCACCAAAAGCCATGATTCTGAAACGCCCCTTCCTCTCCCGGCGGGCCGTCCTGCGTGGTGCCGGGGCAACTCTGGCCCTGCCGCTGATGGAGATCATGGAGAGCCGCAGCCTGGCCAAAGGCGCTGCCGTGGCTACACCACCCGTCCGCACCGGATTCTTCTATATCCCGAACGGCGTTGTCCAGAGGGCGTGGCACCCTGTGGACGAAGGGGAAAACTTTACTCTGTCCCCAAGTTTGCAGCCCCTCGCCCCGGTGCGAGAGCACATTTCACTGTTCACCAAATTAGATCGGGTGAAGGTCGCGGGCACGGACGGGCACGCTCAGGCCGGAGCGTGCTGGCTGAGCAGTGCGGCTCCTGATCAACTCTCCCCTGCTGGCTATCCACTCAAGAAGACGATTGACCAGATCATCGCCGAGGAGGCTGGCAAGCACACCGCCTTCCGCTCTCTTGAGCTCAGTTGTAATCCTTACGAGGATAACCGTGAATCCGTCTACTTCGACAATATTTCATGGTATGGCCATGGCCATGTCGCGCGGTCCCTTCGTGACCCGAAGGCCGTGTTCAACCGGCTCTTTGCAGTCAAGGAGCACGAGGAGCATGGAAGCGTTCTTGATCTCGTCATGGATGATGCCCGGTCTCTCAACCGCGACCTCGGAGTAACCGACAGGGGAAAACTTGATGAGTACATGGAGTCGATCCGAACCGTCGAACGCCAGATCGAGCGGGTAACCAAGCGCCAGGCCGAGATCGACCAGCTCAATATTGCTCCGCCTACCAAACCATGGCAGGCAATGTCCCGGGACGAATTCATTCAAGTCATGGGAGACCTCATGATCCTCGCTTTTCGCACCGACCTGACCCGGGTGTGTTCAATCATGAGCAGCCCTGAGCGCTGGGGATCTCCTCTCACGGTCCATGGGCTCTTCGACAAACCTGTTGATCACCATGGAATGACCCACGGGCAGGGCAATGAGCACGTCCGCTCCAAACTTGAAGCTCTCGACCATTTCCACGTCCAGCAGTTTGCCACCCTTGTCGCCAAAATGGCGGAGGTGAAGGAGGGAGAGGGGACTCTCCTGGATAACTCCATGTTCCTCCTGGGTTCCGGAATCAGCGATGGCTCCCTTCATGTCTACACGGATCTTCCGACCGTTATCGCCGGGCATGGTGGGGGGGCCATTGCAGCAAATCGTCATATCAAGTCTGCGCAAGGTACTCCGATCGCAAATCTCTGGCTCACCATGGCGCAGATCATGGGGGTAGAGCTCTCCAGCATAGGCGACAGCACCGGTATACTCAAAATGGGCTGAAACCCATAATTCAACGGGCTTTCCCGGTGGCATGCGACCCGCGATGGTCTCCATGAAAATCCTGCGTGCCAACACCTTGCTTCTGTGGTGCCATCCCGAACCAGAGTCATGACCCTAAAGATCAAGTTCGGCGACTACGGGATGATTCTTGTCCTGCTAGTTCTCATCCTTGTCTTCAGCCTGCTCACAATCAAGGAGTCTTCTCCCTCCGATCAACGCAGCGCTCAAACAGTGGCCGAGCGTGTCTTGAACGAGATCCCGTCAGATCTGACAGTGGTGGTCTACGGCAAGGATAAGACAGAATTCGAGGCTTTCGCGAGGAACCTGGCTGAGCAACTCGAGGCGAAGGACCGAAGAAACGTTGCGCTAGCCATCGGAGGGCCCGGAACATTACGGCGCAAACTTGACGAACTGCGCGACGAAGGTATTCGTCTCGGCGCCATCGCCACGGCCGGGCCTGCCGGGATGCAGGTCATCCGGGACGTCCCGGATAATTATCCCGGGTTTGGAGACTTCTCCGTGCTCATCCCCGAGCCACGAGGTAAGTCCACTTTTTTCACTTTCGACAACTTCAAGAATGTCACCCAGCGCGTCGTGGTGATTGCGATTGTGGCAATCGGGATGACGATGGTCATTATCACCGCCGGAATCGATCTTTCGGTTGGGAGTCTGGTGGGGCTCGCCGCCATGACCGGCGCATGGTTCATCAAGGAGAGGGTCGTGGCGTCAGGGGGGGATCCCCAAGACACGGAAAACCTGACCGTTCTCACCGGCTTCTTGTTCGCTATTCTCTGCGCCGGAGCCTTCGGACTTTTCTCCGGAGCATTGGTGGCCTGCTGCAAGGTCGCCCCATTTATTGTGACCCTCGGGGTCATGATGATAGCCAGGGGCATCGCAGAGCAGGCGAATGGCGGCTTTACCGTCTCAGACACCCAGCTCCCCGCAGGATTCCGGGAACTCAATCATGGCACTCTGATCGGAATCCCCAACACCATGGCACTTCTTATTCTGCTCTACGTCGCTGCCCACATTTTCATGACGAGAACAAAATATGGCCGCTACATCTACGCCGTCGGGGGCAATATGGAAGCGGCCCGCCTCAGCGGCGTGCCGGTAACCGGTGTGATCATCCTCGTCTATACCGTGTGCGGACTCCTCGCTGGGCTTGGAGGCTGCATGGAGGCCTCTCGGGTCAATGCCGCGACCACCGTAATGGGAACAGGGCTGGAGCTGGAGGTGATTGCTGCAGTGGTGGTCGGAGGCACCAGCCTCTTCGGGGGTAGTGGCCGGATTTTTGGCACCCTCATAGGGGCCTTCATCATTGCGGTCATGCGAACCGGGATGAACCAGCTCAACTTCAAGGACCCGGTCCAGGACATGGTTCTGGGAGCAATTATCATTATTGCTGTCCTTCTGGACCGCGCGCGCAAGACAGGAGTCTGGGACCGGGTGTTCAAACGTGATGACCCCGCATCCCGTAATTAAAAAAACGCGTGGCTCTGGAAGTCTGACCTTCCCTTCGGACACTTTAAGAGCTCAGTGAATTTCCTGATAAATTGACTATAATGGGTTCCGTCAATTCCATCTGTGGAGGGAGCGATTTGAGATTCACAGAGCGGCATCCTCACCTCAACCTCTCGAAAGCAAATTCCTCAGCTATGAAACGGACTCTCTTTCTCTCTCTCACCTTCGCCACCCTCTTTGTCGGACTGACCTCCTGTGGAAAGAAGGACTCTGGCGACCGCAGTGATACTTCTGGCACAGCCAGCAAGGGCACGATTGGCATGACCTGCCAGAATCTTAATAATCCTTTTTTCCAGCTTATCGCACAGGAAATGGAAAAGGCGGCCGAGGCCGCAGGCTACACTCTGAACGCCATGGACGGAAAAGGAGACGCGGCCCTGCAGAATACTCAGATTGACGAGTTCATTACCCAGAAGTGCGATGCCATCTTCCTGAATCCAGCGGACTCCAAGGCCTCGGGATCGGGCGTACGAGCTGCTCATGCTGCAGGGATCCC
The DNA here is from genome assembly GCA_002723015.1 of Roseibacillus sp. The sequence goes on from PBNG01000040.1 coordinate 13,186, forward strand.
GGTTTTCACCTTCGACATCCAGATGGAGGATCCGGAAGTGCAGAGACTGGTGACCTATCACGTCGGCAGCGACAATTACCAGGGAGGCCGCCTTGCGGGTGAATCCATGATGAAGGTAACAGGGGATACCGGGAAAGTCGGTATTATAACACTTCCGGAGGCGAACTCCTGCAAGAAACGGGTCGACGGATTCAAAGACTACCTGATGGAGAACAACAGTAAGCTGGAAATCGTGATTGAATTGAACGGGAAGGGCGACCGCGTGAAAGGCGCAGAAGTCGCCGCAGACATGCTTACCGCGCACGGGGATCTGGTCGGCATCTTTGGCATCAACGACCCCTGCGCCCTTGGAGCATGGGCCTCCGTCAAAGAAGCAGGGAAGCTGGAGCAGATCACAATCATCGGGTTCGATGGTTCTCCCGACGGAAAAATCGGAGTATTTGAGAAACAACTTTACGACACTCCGATGCAATTCCCCCGTCAGATGGCTACCAAGACCGTGGAAAATTTTCTCAAGTATGTCGCGGGTGAATCCTTCGATGCTCTGGAGTTCATGCCCTGTGAGCATTACTACTTCGCGGACGCCGAGAAGGATCCGAACAGGACTCAGTTCTAGTACTGGTGCAGACAAGGAGGAATCCCAATGAAGCCTGCGGTGGATGCAGGGAAAGCTCGACGCGCAAGGTTCCTTCGCTCATCGGACCTGTCGTTTCCGTGCTTCTGGCCCTTCTCCTGGCCAGTCCCTCGGAAGCGGAGATTTCCTCTGGTACTCTCGCCCCGGATACCGAGTGGGAAACCTCCTTCCACGTCATAGAGACCTCCAAACCGGGGCCTACCGTCTTCCTCACTGGAGGTCTCCACGGGGATGAGCCCGCGGGCGCCCGGGCCGCAGAGCAGATCCGTCACTGGCACATTCTCCGGGGCCGCCTCGTGGTATTGCCAAGGGCCAACCAGCCCGGACTCCGTGACGGAACCCGCCACCTCCCGGAACTTGCTCGCGCAGAGGCCGACCTCAACCGCAATTTCCCCAAGACCGGAGCCCATAATGAGTCCCGTTCGATCATCGGGCGGGCCATCTGGAGCCTCGTGCAAAAGCTCAATCCAGACTGGGTGGTCGACCTTCACGAGGGATATCACTTTCACCGGATCCAGCCTAAGTCTGTTGGTTCAACCATTCTCGCATCACGCCCGGGCGACCAGCATAGCCGCCCTTTCGTGACCCGGATGCTGGCTGCCGTGAACACCACAATAGAGGACCCCCGAAAACACTTCACCCCTTTGAGCGGAACGGCAGACGGCAGTCTCACCCGCGCCGCGGCAGAACGTCTGGAAGCAAATTCTCTTATCCTCGAAACCACCACCCGGGACCAACCGCTCTCAATGCGCACCCGCCAGCACCGGTTGATGGTTCGAGCCCTCTTTCAGGATATCGGAATCCTGGGCACTGAGGCTCCCACTATGACCCTTCCGGGAGGAGAACGGAGCCTCCGGGTCGCTCTCTACGATGGGGGCGGAGTCGGCGGGAGCGGGCCCCGCAACATCGAGGACGTGATGGGGAACATTCCCCATAGTCTTGTCTGGCGCGTCGGCCCCTCGGATATCCTCGAAGGAGCACTCTCACATTTTGACGTAGTGATTTTCCCCGGGGGGAGCGGGAGCAGACAAGCGGCCGCCCTAAAAGAGGCAGGCCGCAGCCGGGTGCGAGAGTTCGTTCAATCAGGGGGAGGTTTTATTGGTATCTGCGCTGGAGCATACTTGGCAGCGGCCAACTACAGCTGGGCGCTCAAAATTGGTGACTACAAGACATTCTGCGAGAAACGCGAGATCCCAGGGGTAGGGCCCAAAAGCATGTGGTACCGTGGTCCCTCCTCGATGGTCACCATGGAACTCAGCGCCGACGGGCGCCGCATCCTTGGAAATCGCCGCGGTCTCTTTCCGGTGCGATACCACAACGGCCCCATCATTTCGGCAGCTGGAATCAAGGAGCTCCCTGATTTCCGGGTCCTCGCCTGGTTCCGCAGCGAGGTATCCCGTTACAAGTCCCAGGAGGGGACCATGGTGGATACCCCTGCCATCATATGCAGTAACTTCGGGAAAGGGAGAGTGCTCTCAATCAGCCCCCATCCCGAATCCTCCCGGAACCATGAGAACCTTCACACTCTGGTGGCAAGAGGAATCCAGTGGGCAAGCGGTAAATAGCAAGACCTCTCCCAGCTTCTCATTTGAGGGCCTGAAGAGATTTCAGATCCTGTAGTTCGAGCCCCACCTCCCCCAGCCCGGAAACCCTGAGGAGCAGCTTTTCCCCCTGCAACAAGGCCTGCTGCGCGAGCAGGATGGACCCGGGCCAGGTTTCTACCCGGTAGCGTGCAGGTTCGGGCGCAACCCCACGGAGTACGAGACAATCAACCTCGTCGAGGATCGAGTATTTCCGCGACCCGAATAGAATGGACCCCAGTCGTATTTCCCCACCCCCAAGGGCCTCAAAGGCTCCCTCGGAAAAGTCTCCTGACCGGAGAAGAAGACCATTCCTGTCTCCCTCCACAAGAAGCTCCGCCTCGGGGGGCAGCGGATGGAAGAACTCGAGCCTCGCTACGCTGGGGGCCGTGATTGCTCGTCCGTCCCATCTCCCCCCAAGCTGGAATGCGGACCGGTTGCCTTCCCGGATCTCCGCTGCCAGACGGGAGCCTCCACGGAGAACGATTTGAGGTAGCATCGGATCGGCCTTCGCGCTTCCCTCTCCATTGATACTCACGCTGTCGATCAGCGCCTCACTCAAGCGGTTATCTTTGCCCATCTGAACCGCGAGGCCAACAAAGGCTTTCTTGTCCCTCATGCGTCCTGCGGAGACCTTCAACATTCTCCATCGGCGCCCATCCGGCGAGTGGTAGGCAGTCACATCATAACCCTCGCGCACCAGCTTGAGCCAGTAAGGCAGTTTCAGCGAAGGAAGCTCCTTCCCTGTAACGCTTCCCCCCTGATAACCCCAGCGGCGAAAATTCACCCGCTTTTCGCCATGAGGGTGAAGCCCCAGAACTGCCTTTCGATTCTCCGGGGTGGTGCCATCGCAGATGACAATGCCTGCATAAGACTCGTCGTCCTCGTTGCCCAGACTGAGCACCCTCGCCTGAATCTCACAATCACCCTCCACAGGCAGGTAGACCAGATGGAACGACGCAAACCTCTCATCTCCGGCCCTCGGTGAGGCCAGGATCCTGAACACCCCATCCCGCCAACGAACCTTTCCGGGCACCAGGGTCCGCCCGAGATCCCGGTTCCTCCAGGGGGCGGGAAGGCCCCCTTCCGCCCCCGGATCGTCGGAACGGGTCTCCTGCCCGCTCTCTGCCACCATTGTGACCATGGCAACCTCGCTCAGAGCCAGCGACGACACCCCACTTCCCGCTTTCTCGATCCGCAGGGAATCCCGGAAAAAGGAAACCCTTCCATCAAATCGCCGTCCCTGCCTCGTTTCGATCAGCCCCTCAATCCCTTGCGGGTTTACGGCCAGCACCTCAGCGCGGTCTTCCCCCGACTCTCCTTGGCCGGTGCCATCTTGTGCCCAGCCCAGCGGGCTGAAAGTCACAATCCAGGCCAGACATCCCCTCAGGATCTTCATCACTAGCGCTGATACAACGGAACGTATTGATAGGGCATGGCAAGAATCATGACATTGATCGCAGTCTCATAGGTCGGCCCCACGGAGGTATTTTCAAACCAGAGCGAGGCATCTCCATCATTATGCACCTTGGAAACGATCACGCCTCTGATCTTGTCATACCACCTTCGCCAGGTTTCTCCCCCGATCATGTATTGCGCCGGGGCCGCATAAAAATTCCCGTAGGTGAACCAGCGTTGCCGTTCACCAAAATTATCGAAGAGATATTTAGAGCCCGCCTTGACCAGAGGATCGTCATAATGGCCGCACACCTGCAGCGAGTAAATTGCTGCCGCGGTGCGGGCAAACCCAGCGCCGCTTCCAGGCTGATATGAAAAGCCTCCCTTGGCCTCGCTGTAGCAGCTTCGGACATAGTCCACTGCATCATCTATGGTAGTCTGAGGAACCTTCAGCCCTCCGTTTTTCGCGGCGCGAAGCGCTACCACCTGCAATACGGTCACGGAAATATCCGCATCCGTGGCCGTCGGTTTATAACGCCAGCCGCCATCCTGATTCTGACTGGAGACAATGATTTTTACCATCCTCTCCAGCTTGGCTCGCATCGCCGGGTTACTGGTCTGCCCGTAGAGCTCCGCAAGGGTGATGGCGGAAATCCCATGGAAATACATGTATTGTCCGTTGTTCTGGTCCCCAATGAGGCCCTCAGGAGAAACGGAGCTCAAAAGGTAGTCCACCCCGAGAGACACTTCCTTTCCATACTCGCCTTCGCCCGGCAGGTGCCCTGCAGCCTGAAAAGCCATCAGGGCGTAGGACGTCATGGCGATTGGATAATGGCGCTCTTTCTGATTACGGCCCAACCATGACCCATTGGGAGATTGATATCGGGCGAGATACCTGAGTCCCCGCTTGATGATTCGTTCCGTCGCAGCATCCACCGTCACATCACCTGTGGTCTGCGCTCCTGCTGAAGACCAGCAAGGGCCCAGCAGAAAAAGTGACAGGAGCAACCCACGCACCCGTAGTGTCAGATCCGAGATCATTCCTTCTTGCCCGGCGAATCCGCGAGATTCTTCAGGTACTGTTCTATCATGCGTCCATGCTCCGGGGAGTAGCGCTCTCCCTGTGATTGGCGAAGCGTTCCTCTCTCTCTCTCAGGAAGGCCAATATGCTTACTTCCCCCGGTTCGACTCCGCCGCGGTCCATCTGCCCCGCCCTGGCCCGTCCAGTTCCCCTCGTTACCCTCACCTTTGCTCTTTTCCTGTCCCTGTCCCTGGCCTTCGCCCTGCCCCTGGCCTTCGCCCTGTCCTTGTCCTTGGCCCTCGCCCTGCCCCTGGCCTTCGCCCTGTCCTTGTCCTTGGCCTTCGCCCTGCCCCTGGCCTTCGCCCTGCCCCTGGCCCTGGCCCTGTCCCTCACCAGGGCTGAGTCCGGCCTCTGCCAACGAAAGCGCTGCCGCCGCCTGGGAGAGCGCCGCTTGGGCGACTTGGGACTCCTGCTGTGCCTTCGCGGAATTGCCCGCATTGGCCTGGGCGGCTGCATTCGCAAGCGATTCCTGCGCTGCCTGCAAGGCAGACTGAGCCCCAAGCGGCAAGGAGCCTTCCCGTCCGGCTGCGAGTGGGCTGACCTCCTTATTTGCAGACTGTAATGCCGCCGCCGATGGCTGTGTTCCTGCCGCAAGAGCCTCCGCGGATTGCTTGATCGCACCTTGTTCCCTCTCCTCGGAGCCGGTGGCAGGATTTGCTCCAAGAGCTGCCTGCGCCTTCTCCATCTCGCCAATCGCCCCGGAGATATTTCCTTCGGCCAGCTGTCGAGCCGCCTCCGAGGCCGCGGGGTGCGCATCCGCTGCAACCGCCGCCGCGGAGGGCCCTTCCGGAGCAGCAGCTACCTTCTCCAGGGCCTCGGCCAAGGCCTCCTGCCTGGCTTGGAGCTCGTCAAGAGACTGCGTATTTTCCTCGAGGTCTGACAGCGCCTCCGAAACCTGACCCTGAGCATGCTCAATTGCTGCCCGTGCCTCTGCAAGTCCCGCCTCTCCCGAGGCGGGCAGCTCTCCAAGTTGCTTCTGCAAGTCCTCGATACTCTCGTTGAGGTTCTGCCGCGCGGAGAGAAGAGCAGCCAGAGCATCTCCCTGTTCGGGCTGGGCCTTCAGAGGGGCAACATCTTCAAGACTCTTCCTCGCGGATTCCATTGCCTCGGCAGCTTGGCCAAGGTCCTCCGCTGCCAGCGGAGCAGGACTCTGGGTCTGAAGCCCCAACTGGCGCACCTCCTCACCGAGCTGATCCTGCCGCCCAGCCAGCTCCGCCGATGTCACCTCTGCCGGGTCCGCCACTTCATCGATCGTGTCCCTCTGCAGCTCCTGTTGGTCGGAAATAACCTCATCGAGATTGCCGCGGATTTCCTCGAGGAGCTCAAGAGCTTTCTTTGCTTCTTCCGTCTCTCTGATCTCCTCCCTCAACTGATTTTCCGCCTGAATGAGCGCATCGAGCGCTGCCTGTTGAGCCAAGGGATCATTCTGACCAATGGCCAAAGACTGCTCAGACTTCTTCATCTGTCCGGCAGCCTCTCCAAGTGTCTGGGAAACCTCCGGAGCAGGAGACTCGGCAGCGACCGAGGCTCTCTCAGCGTCCTCTACCAAATCTCCCTGTGCCGAGGTCTGCGGCCCCTTCAACTCCTCAATCTTTCCAGCCCGCAGAGCCTCCCCGCTTTCTTCCTGAACCGCGAGTTGTCCCTCCTTGAGTTCCACCACTTTTGCGAGCAGGGCCTTTAGTTGCTCCAACTTGTTCGAGGGCACTTCCTCAACGAATTCCGCCTTTTCGATTTCTGCGATTAACTCGGTTCGTGCCCTCTGGAGTACAGCAAGAGCCTCTCTCTCTGGAGGAAGAGCGGTGCTCTTGCGCGCAGCCACGGTGCCTGCTTGACCAAGGGCCAGCCGCGCCTTCTGCATCGGATCAACAGCCCCAGCAAGGGTTTCGGACACCCCGGGAGCCAATCCCGAGAGCTCCCCTCCGACAAAATCGGTGCGGTCTACCAGCTCAGCCTGCGTCCTTTGCAGCTGTTCAGCCCGCCGCTCATCACTGAGCTCCGGGCCATCGAATCCCATGCTCTCCCGCACTTTCTCAATTTCGCGGCTCAGCCGCCGTTTCGCACTCTCAATCTGGTTTGCAAGACCCACCTGCTGCTCGGGGCGCGCGTTCTCAAGACGGCGCTCTAAAGCCCCAACCTGCTCCTCCAGGGACCGCACCCGGTCATTGTTCAGGACTAGCTCCTCCGCTTCAGCCCGCTTCCGGTCGTCAAGATCCTCTGTGCTCTCAATAAGGGCTTTCTCTCCCGCAATGAGCCGATCGATGTCTTCCAGGGCATCGAGGAGCCGGTCGAGAGGATCCCGGTCCGGCTGCAGGATCGCCACAAGACGCCAGAGGGTGTCCCTCGCGCTCTTTTCGTGGCTCGCGGCGCTCATGGGACGGTCGCTTGTCAGGTCAAGGCACGCCGCTTGCAGCGTCACGGCCAGCTTCTTTTCGATTGCGAATGCCATAGCTTCGCGAGGCCGATTCTCGAGGGAGCCGGCAAAGGCCTCCTCCATTTCACCGAGCGTGGAGAGAACCAGCCCCACTTCCTTCTCCAATGCCTTTTGCTCCGTCTGCTGCAATTGCCGGGATATCGCAAAGTCATTCTTACGCCGGGCCGCGGAAGGTTTTTGCGATGCCATGATCAGAGCCACCCCCTCGTGTAGATTAGCAGACTGCCGATCTCCGAGAGCCTGAACACGCTCGGCGATTTGATAGAGCGCAAGTTGCCGCTGGTATTCGAGAAGAACCTGTCTCAGCTGAAAGGAAGCCGACTTCTGCCCCGCGTAGGCATTAAGTGCTTCAACTCTTCTCGCCGTATCGTCCGATCCGGTGCGAGCTGCTTTGAGCTGGCCCACGATCCGGGGCATGAGCTCACTGGAGACGCTCCCGATGACCTTCTGGATGCCGTTCAGGGTCTCCACGTCAGACCCTTCCAAATCGTTACGCTCAAACTCGTCGACCAGTTCCGCGAGTGTGACCGCGCTGGTCGCGGTCGTATTGCTGACCCGCTGCTGCCCTTGCTCCTGCCTCAGAAGAGATGTCTCGGCCTGCACCACCAATGGCCCAAGCCAGAGCAGGGACCCGAAAAGGCCTCTCCAAACGTGGCTACATAATCTGGCCTGCATTATTCTGATCGTGTTGCGGGGTCTTTTTGTTCTGGAATAGGTGTTTCATCAGGCAAATGTCGCTGGGACCGGATCCACTCTGAGAGGACCGTGTTGAGTCGCTCCTGATCATCAGTCGCGCGACCTATGCGTCCGAGCGAATCTCCCACCCGGCTTAACAGATCATTTCGCTTTTCGCGAGGGGTAACGACCCTGAGAACCTTGACCGCACTTTTTCCACTAGCCGTTCTTTCATTCTGGTCGTCCGCCTCGATCCAGAACTCAATATCATCTCCAACCTGAACAGGCTGATCAAGACCTCCCAGCTCCCAGTCAAAAACCTCCGTGAGCCTGGTTCCTCCACCGTCCGGTACGGACAACTGCATGCTGACCTCCCGACCCTTGGATCCCACCCTGTATTTCAGAACCATTGTTTCGATTCCAAAACGGTCCTCCGCTTCATATCCGACAAGAACCCGCGCACCCGACGTCACAAGTTCTCGCTGGCGCAGGGGCCGGACCAGTCGAACGGCTGGCGCTTCATCGCTGAGCACATCCACCCTGTAGACAGTGGTATCCTTCGAGACCATTCCCCGGGAGTCCTCAAGGGCGATGGTAAAACCTGACAGCTCCTCCGTGACCTCGAGAGCGACCTCAGCCACCCGCGGTTCCTTCGTGTCAACGGCCCCTTCATGAACCTTTTCTTCCCCACCTCCCAGTAAGCGTACTGTGGCCCCCGAAAGCGGCTGACTTCCAGTGATTCTCAGGGAAAGTTTGCTGCCCGGGTACAGGAGGAACTCGCCTGGACGGTGCATACTGGAAGGAAGTTTCATGTAGTCGGGATAAATCTGCCGGCCCTTGACTGCATCCACCGACGGCCGAGGCAGAGCGATGACAGACTCGCGATCACTCTTTCCATCCCTGATCACGACATGAAACGAGAAGGACTCCTGGACGTCCTCGAGAGTCGCTCGATAGCGGTTTTCATCGCCGCGCTCCATGACCACCCGCAAGCGACGGCCCGACTCATACCGTATGCGGAGGCTGCCCTCCTGCGGAGCGTGTCCCTCGACTAAGGCCTCAATTGTCACAGTGTCTCCCACTCCGACCCTCTGGCCGCCCGATGTCCAGACCACCCGGGTCGCACGCGGGACAGGCTCGTCAGAGAGAAAGGCCCGTCTCAAAAGAACCTCGGTAATTGAACCCCCTAGAAAATAAGCTCCCAAGGCAATCCCTGCCAGAACCAGAACCAGCCACAACGCCCGCCTGAGCGGTCCGGTGTTGACCACCGAGGTAAGTTTCAGAGGCCGGGCAAATGTCTCGGTATCCTCCACCATCCGCTCCACCATTTGACGACCCTCCACGCCCGGGACCGTCGCCTTCCCCCGGGCAAACTGAATAGAAGCAATGAGCCGGCTCCGAAACCCGGGCTCCCGCTCCTCCACCATGAGCGCAAGCGTTTCCTCGTCCCGGCGCTGCGTGACGAGAGCCGTCAGAGCCCAGAGCAGCAGGATGATGATGATCGATCCCAGGCCTGCGGCCACTCCGGTCCGCACTGGCAGAGGAAGCTCTACGAGCCAGTCAATGGCGACAACAAGTGCAAGCCCGATAAGGGAAACGGTCAGCGCCATCGCAATCCGTCGCCCAAACTCAACCCGCACCAGCTTCCTACCTACCAACAGGAGCCTTTCCCGTAAATTTGCTCCCAGAGCTTCTGGTAGAGCAGATGAGGATGATGGAGAGCGCTCACTCATTTACTTCAGCTCTGATAGTTTTCGGCCAATCCATTCAGCAGAGAGCACCAGCATAATGAGGGCAAAAAACAGTGGCGAAGACCACAGGTCTACCTCCCTGATGCTCGCAACACGGGCGCTTCGCTCAGTCAGAAACGAGGGCACCCGCTCAAAGTCACGGAGATGAATATAGGCGCCCCCTGTTTCATGCGCGAGGTCCCTGAGCAGGGGCTCATTAAGAGCTGCTCTCCCGTATTCACGGTTATTGTCGGTAACCGTGAAGTCCACAGTCGCTATGTCATCCCCGGAAACCGCTACCCGATAGTTCCCAGGAGGCCCGGCGGCAAACTCCGCCCGGTAACTTCCAGGCTCCCCGGGAATCGCCCGGAACAGGACCTCCTGTCGTCGCGAGGGATCACTTCCGGCAGCCAGCACAGCATCTACCACCTCATCTTCCCGAGGCTCCCATCCTTGCGTAAACAGCTTCGCGTAGATCCGGACCCGGTCACCCCGTGCGAAGCTCCGGCCATTTGCGCGGAGGGTCACACGCGGCGCTTCGGTCAGAAGTCGGGCCCCCGCCATTCGCTGAATCATCTGGCCCCACAGGATGGTATGGTAGCGGTCCCCGACATTTCGCCGAAACCGCCACAAATTGTCGGTTCCTAAAAAGAGCACCTCCCCCGCACCATAACGATGAAGGGCAAGGACTGGAGCCTCCCGGGACCCCGTGGAGGCGTCTGGCCGGGTCAGCAGAACTGATGCCGCGGGCTTTGCGCGCTCCACTCTGGCGACCCAGTAAACGGGAGGCAGCAGATCCCACCTCGCCTCGCTTTCCTCCGGGCTGTCTCCGAGCCGCAACATAACGCTTTCACGACCTTCCGGTGTCAGCGCCAATTTGATCGGGCGAACCGCGGGCTCGGCTGAAGACGCAATGGAGGCCCCGGCCAACTCCACCGGGAGCAGCTGCTGCAGCTCGGTCTGACCATATGCGGAAGGCATGAAACGCTTCCCCGCAATGACAGTCAGGGCCCCCCCTGCTTGCGAGACATAGCTTCCTAGAAGCGAAAGATACCCCTCGGGAAGAAGACGGGGATCGATATCGCCCAGAACGATAAGGTCAAAGTCATAGAGCGTTTCCGGACGATTCGGAAGCCGGGGCAGATAGGGACTCCCATCCGCCTGCCCCGAATCACGGTCTGCCTCCAGGAGAAAGCACGAAAGTTCAACGCGCCGCTCCCGCAGCAACATGGCCTCGAGATACTTGAACTCCCAGCGGGGGGCCTGATCGAGGAGAAGAACCCTGAGCCGCCGGTCGACCACCCGGACGCCCGCCTGTCCCTCATTATTTTCCGCCATTACCTCTGCCAGATTGTCAGCCTCAAACCGGGCCTTCATAGCGTAATCACCAGCCTTCTTCGGAATAAACAGGGTGGAGATCTCCTGCGGGCCGTCTTCCTCGATTCTCACCTCTTCCTCAGACACATCCACCCCTCCAAGCGAGAAAACGATCCGTCCGCGCTCTCCCTTCATTCCCTGGGTCCTCAGCTTCACCCTGACGGGAGCTGCATCCTCCGCCAGGAGGACCTCTCGAACCTCGACCGCCTCGATCGAGACATCCCGGGCCTCGGAATCACCGACTCCAACCGCGAAGATGGGGACTCCTGCTTCCTTCAGCTGCTCAACAGTGGTTGCAAGAGGGACACCACTGTTCTGCCCCCCATCAGTAATCAGTAGCATCCCCGCGAGGGGAACCCCGCGGTAACGATCGAGGACCTTCCGCGCCGCTTCCCCGAGAGCAGTTCTATCTCCGGCAGCAACCAGGGGAGCAGAGGCCTCGTCCCACTCGGCCAGGACCCCCTCATTAAAACTGAATAATGGGACCTCCAGATCCTCCTCCAGAGACCGACGCATCCCGACTCCCCCGGGCGACAGAAGGGCACTCTGGACCGTTTCGATTCGGCTTCGCCCCTGTTGATCCTCAATCATCATGCTCCCGGTCCTGTCGATGAGGATAGGCAGGGTTCGGGGCACTTCTCTTTCAAGGCTCAGAATGAGGACCGGCTGCAGCAGGATGGCAGCAAGCAGGACCAGAAACACGGCCCTGAGAAGGAACAGAAAAAAGCGGCGCCCTCGGGAAACAGCCTGTGGTCCCCCTCGATAGAGCCACCAGGAAAGTAAAAGGAGAACCCCGGTCAACACCGCCGCCAGCGCCCCCCACTGGGCCGTTTCCCACCGGAGCGACCACCCTGTGAGACCATCGACATCTTCAACATTCACTCCCAGGGCATTGAGAAACCACTTCATCATCGTTTTACCGTGTTAACTCTCTCCATTATTTTGACCGGCTGAACCACTGCGCGAGGGTCATTTCGACCGCAGCAAGGGCGATCACGACAAGAAGAAGAGGCCACCAGAGCTCCGCGCCCTGGCGATCCATTTCGAGGGACGCCGCCTTTCCATTGGACGCCCATCGGGAAACGGTGACCGAATCACCAAGCCGTGCGAGCTGCTCGTCCCCGAGGAGAGCGACACTCGATTCGCGCTCACTGGGCCGAACTGAGAAAAGTAAAGGTTCCGGCTCTCCCGCAATGGTGACCTGATACGGCCCCGCCCGGTCAGTACGATCAAACTCAAGAAGCGAAACCCCATCGTCCCCGGACAATTCCGTCAACCGGCCCAGAGACTCAGGATCTTCCAGCTCGTAAACCGTCGCATCCCGCCCCACCAGCCGGGCATCCAGCCTGTAACGCACCGGATCTCCGGCTGCGACATTCAGATTATTCTCGCGACTCGGAACGATTCCTCCAAGAACACGGCTCACGAAAGGAACATATGCTGGCCGAACCGCAAAATCGTTCCAGGCGAGATCCGCACTGCTCGTAAAAACAAAGACCTTCCCCTGTCCGTAGTTGCTCTCGACGAGCGCAGGCTGCCCGTCATCATAGCGAAGGTTGACCCGATAATCCCCCTCGCCGAGCTGCAATCGCTGGATCTGGCGAAACTTTACTCCCGCAAGGAGGTCTCTCTCCAAGCTGAGCGGATTCGTCTCGGCTGGGATAAGGGAACGTGTGCGGGGCCCGATGTCTCCCTCTCGTGGGACGAAGGAAGCTGGAAGCAAGCCGTGCCTCCGGTAAAGAAGAGCGTTATAGGATTCCGGACGGAAATTCCCTCCGGGAAACACCACCAGTCCGCCTCCCTTCTCAACGAAACGCACCAAACGGTCGGCGAAAGCCAGTGACACATCCGCAACATTGGCCAGCACAACCGCTTCGTAGCGATCGAGGGCCTCCGCCTCGAGATTTGATCCAGAGACAACCCTGGGCTTCACCGGATAAGAGGACCGCTCAGCGGGAGGAACTGGAGCGAGAGCCTCACGGAGAAAGAATGTCTCGGAATCACGGTCCTCCGCCCCGGGCTCTCCATCAACCAGCAAGACGTTCACCTCGTCTCTCGCCCTCATGACCACCGTCTGTCGATCATCAAAGGGCGCCTTGTCTCCCTCAAGCGCAACAGTCACACGATGATACCCCGGCCCGGGAAGAGCGGTATAAAGAGTCGCCGTTTCACTTCGCCCGGGGCCCAATTCCTCAATGATCCACGGATTCCCTGAAGCCTGTCCATCAACAAGAACCTTAACCGGAACCCTGGTCACGGGGGCCTCCCCGAAGTTGGTCACGTCGACGTCGATCCGGAATGGCTGATCCACCGCGGGAAGGGCCGCGGCAGGAGTAAGCCGGCTGATTCCAAGATTGGCGTTCAGCGAGGAGCCCACCGTGATCAGTTGAACCCTGACTCCCGCCGTAATATCGCTGAACCGTCCCCCGAGGGCGGCAAGCGATCCCCACTCCTCCGCATGACCATCGGTGATGACATAAAGTTCCCTGTCAACCACTGCCTGCCCCTCCAACGCCCCAATGGCCTCCTTAGTCGCCAGAATAAGATCGGCATGGCGCTCGGTCTGCGTAATCGCGTCGATGCGTGCTCTTGCGAATTCATGATCAGCGCTGGCTTCATGAGCCCGGAACACATCCCCGACTACCACCGGGGAGCCCTGTGGCAGGCCCGAAAGAATCTCGTGGTCCGCCTCACGCGCAAGAGCGAGGCGGGTAACTCCTCCCTCCTGGGATCCCATGCTGGCCGAGTTATCAACGATAATAGCAGCGGCAACTTTGGAACCTGGCACCCCCGAAACGCCCTCGAGGACTGGTCTCGCGAGCAGAGAGGCAAGGAGAGCGACTACCGCACACCGCAGAAGAAGAAGAATCCAGTCCTCAAGCCTCATCCGGCGCTGGTTCTGATCTACGCTGATCTTCAGGAAGCGCATTGCCGCCCAGGGAACCCGACGATAGCGCCTTCGGTTCAGAAGGTGAATGAGAACAGGGATGGAGATTGCCGCCATCCCCCATAGAAGAGCCTGGTTCAGGAAGTTCATTGTGATCAGCAGGCAGAGCTCTTCCGGAAAGCGAGATAATTGGCGAGAACCTCATCGAGGGGCTCATCAGTCCGCAGACTGACAAAATGGCATTGATGCTTTTCGCAAGCGCTTCGCAAGCGCTCCCGGAAGGCCTCAAATTCACGGTGATAGCTTTTCTTGATCTGACTGGGGCGAGTCCGGACCACCGGGATATTTTCCAGCCCATCGAACTGCACCATTCCTTTGAAGGGAAAGTCAATTTCAGCGGGGTCGAGCACCTGCATCAGAATCACCTCATGCCCATTGAAACGGAGGTGCTGGATACTCTTGAAAAGCTCATCTTCGTCATCAAAAAAATCGCTGATCACAACCACGATCCCCTTCCGTCTGATCTGGCTCGCCATGCCATGAAGGACTGGCGCAACACGGGTTCCCCCAACGGGATCAAACCCTGCCAGCCGGTCCATGATCCTGAAAAGGTTGTCCCTGTTGTCACTGCGGGGAAGATACTCCCGAACCTCCTCGTCAAAAATTCCCAGTGCCACCGCGTCGCGCTGGTGCAGGACCATGTAGGACAGACAGGCCGCCATCATCTTCCCATACTCCAGTTTGCTGATCTCCCCCGAGCCATATTTCATGCTTTCGCTGCCATCGAGCAGGAGATGCGCCACAAAATTGGTCTCCTGCTCATACTGCTTGATGTAAAAGCGCTCTGTCTTGGCCTGCACCTTCCAGTCGAGGTGCCGTACATCATCTCCAGGGGCGTATTCCCTATGCTGCGCGAATTCTATGGCNAAGCCACGGTAAGGGGACTTGTGCTCGCCCGCCATGTATCCTTCCACGATGAACCTCGCATTCATCCCGAGGGCTTCTGCCCGTGCGATTGCCCGGGGATCGAGAAGTTTTCGGGTTTTCGCGTCCACGTGAAAGAGTGGTTGTCGAGGTGTTGGGCCGGCCATCCCAAGGCGCAGCCAAAACGCCATGAATCCTAGTCCAGTTTGCGATCCTGTGGNACGGACTCGAGGATCTTCAATGTGATATCATCCGCCGTCAGGCCCTCGCTCTGGGCACTGAAATTNGGGATGATGCGATGNCGGAAAATCGGGGGGGCAACTGTCGCAACATCCTCGCAGCTGACGTGGTGCTGCCCGTTCAACAGGGCATGCGCCTTGGCTGCCAGGACGAGATTCAAGCCCGCTCGGGGCCCCGCCCCCCAGGTCAGCCACTTGGAGCAGAACTCCAGTGCCTCCTCAGAATCCGGACGGGTAACCCTCACCAGCTTTTCCGCATAGCGCAGGATATGATCGGCAACAGGCATGTTCCTGACCGCCCGCTGCATTTCAAGAATCTCTTCCGCTCCCAGAACCGGCTCCGGGCGTTCCCCATGGTCTCCCGTGTAAGCCTTGAGTATCTNGAACTCTTCCTCTTCATCAGGGTAGTCCACCCTGATCATGAACATGAAGCGGTCCAATTGGGCCTCCGGAAGAGGATAGGTTCCCTCCTGCTCGATCGGATTCTGGGTGGCCAGCACAAAGAAAGGCTCCGGCAGCGGGTGGTCGTCGCCTCCGATGGTCACCTTGCGCTCCTGCATCGATTCGAGCATGGAGGCCTGCGTCTTGGGCGGAGTCCGATTGATTTCATCAGCCAGAATGATATTGGCGAAAATGGGTCCTTGAAGAAACTTGAACTCTCTCTCGTTGGTGGCGGGATCTGAGTAGATCACCTCGGTTCCGGTGATATCNGAAGGCATCAGATCGGGGGTAAACTGAATCCGCTTGAAGGACAGATCCAGAACGTCTGCGAGGCTGGAGATGAGGAGGGTCTTGGCCAGTCCAGGGACCCCGACGAGCAGAGCATGGCTCCGCGTCAGAATCGCAATCATCACCTCGTTCACAACCTGATCCTGTCCGATAATGACTTTGGAGAGCTCCGCGCGCACACGCTCTACAGCGCCCTGCAGCCGAATGGAATCTTGGGAGACAGCTTCTGGACTCGTGCTCATATAGGTATGGTTTTCCTTACGCGCCCGAGGCTGACCCCTTTTCAGGACCGGTGCAATCGTCACCGCGGGTTTTCGCCACCTGAAGGGGCAATTTTCGGGCCCCTGACGCGGAATTCATTTGCCCCCGCCTCGCGAGGACCAGCTCCGAGGCCCGAAGGGTCAGGAAATCACNAATTTCCTAATCGGTCCGGGGAGCGGGATCCTGTTTTTCTTTCCCCTCTTCCGCACCGGGAACGTTCCCGTTTTTGGGCACGTCCCATGCGGTCAGCCATTCCTGTGCACCCTTGGAGTAGCCCATCTTCAGGAGGCGAGCCTCAAGGTCCGGATTATGCGCAGCCCCGTAAAAGATTCCGATCACCTTGCTCCCCTTTTTCACCTGCTTGCGAAGGACCTTGATGCATTTGGCGTTACGATCCCCGATAATCACGTTGTCCCCGGCAAGAGCTGTGATCTGGTCGTCTCCATTACCAAGGTTTTTCATCATTTCGAGCTTCAGGGAATTCGAATNTCCCGAGAGCAAGGCCGCGAAAAGCTTCGCCGGNTTTGGTTGCTCCACGCCTTCATTCTGAGCCTGCTGGGCCGCCGAGAGGGCAAAACTGAGAAGGGATTCGCCCTTTGCCTCCTGCTTTTTTGCAAATTGTTTGGCCGTCAGGTCAGCATGAACGAAATTNTTGGCCGAGTAATCAATCATCTGGACCTGACTGGAGAGCTTAAGAAAGCGTGACATTCCTTCCACCATTCCCCTGAGAAGGTTCGTCTGGAGATCCCCGCCTCGCNCCTCCCCTGGATCGGCTGCCTCCTCCTGATTGATATTTTCTCCTCCGACCATCTCGAAAAGGAGCACATCATATTTCCCAAAGGACTTGTTCAGGGCCTCATAATACTCCTTGTCCGCAATATGTACCGCACCGATCAGGTCGACCGTGACGCCTCCTTTTTCGTATCTTGTGATTGAGGTCTGCAGACGTGCGACCTGATCGTTTTCCTCGATCCGGATGAAGTCCGTGGCCTCCTCTTCCGGCTTTTCAAGGGCNGCCGCCTTATCAACCGGAGCTGGGGCAGGCTCGTTCTGAGCCATCAGGGGGCTGACAAGGAGGGCAAGACCCACCATCAGGGACGAAAATGGAAGAATTCGCTTCATGGGAAGAGTTTGAGACCACTTGGGCAGCGGGACAAGGACAGGGATTTGTGTGTGATATTTAAAAAAAGAGGAGAAACACCGTGTGGCCTTGCTGGTAAGCATTATTGATACACGATATAATNAGCCCGGATGACTGAATCCTCCCACCTCATTTACTGCCCGGACCTCTTCCGATACCAGCGAAGAGATTCTCGNGAGGTNGTCGTCGGAGGAGTCGGTGTGGGAGNGGGAAATCCCATCCGCATCCAATCCATGATCACGTCCGACACCCTCGACACCGAGGCCTGTGTTGCCGAGGTTCTTGAACTCGCCGAGGCTGGATGTGAAATTGTCAGGGTCACGGCCCAGACAAGAAGATATGCAGCTAATCTCGAGCATATCCGACGCGGGGTGAGAGCCACAGGGTGCGACGTTCCTCTTGTGGCGGATATCCATTTCAAGCCCGATGCCGCCTTGGAAGCGGCAAAATGGGTCGACAAGGTCCGGGTCAATCCCGGCAACTACGCGGACAAGAAAAAATTCGANGTNCGNGAGTATTCAGATGCCGAGTATGAGGAGGAACTGGAACGGATCCGCTTCAAGTTCGTTCCCCTTGTGGANCTATGCAAGGACCTTGGACGGGCCATGCGTATCGGAACGAACCATGGGTCGCTTTCCGACCGCATCATGAACCGTTACGGAGACACTCCCGCCGGGATGGTGGAGAGCGCCCTCGAGTTTGTGCGTATTGCCAGAGACCTTGATTACCACGATCTCGTCTTCTCTATGAAGGCCTCCAACCCGAAGGTCATGATCGAAGCCTACCGTCTCCTCATTGCCCGCCTTGAGGAACACGGCCCGGACTGGAATTATCCCATCCACCTCGGAGTCACCGAGGCGGGGGACGGCGAGGATGGCCGNATCAAGTCCGCGATCGGAATCGGGTCCCTGCTGAACGATGGNATNGGAGATACCATCCGCGTTTCCCNNACCGAGGNCCCGGTCCACGAGGTTCCCGTCGCCCGGGCAATAGTTCGAAATCAGGATCGTGACTCCGGCCCGTCCTCCCTCCCTGACGATATTNCGGCCACCACTAAGCCCTGCTGGGATCCTTTTTCATACCGGCGACGACTCAGTAATGTGCTCGANATCAANGGCCTGGACCTTGGGGGAGACAAGGAGTTCAGGGTGCTCACGACGCAGACCAAATGGGATGCCCTCGCCCACAAGATTGAAAAAATGGGCGATTTCAAGCCCGAGATCATCGTGGAGGAAAGCAAGGTAATGGAAGTCGACCCCAGAAGTAATGCCGCGGTTGAACGAGCCAACGCCCTCGACGTTCCAACCCTCGTAACCGTCCCGGACGGTATTAACATGGAGGTTGTACCCGCTTTCCGGTTACTCGCTTCGAGGATGACTAGCGCTCAACCCATTCTTCTCAAGGACACCCTGCAACCAGATGAGGGAGCATCACGGGATTTCCTGACTACTTTGCTCACCGCATCACGTAACATCGGCTCTCTTATTTGTGATGGAATTGGCGACGCTATTCTCATTCAGGGAGAGAAAGCCCCCGGGCAAAGTCTTCGTATCAGTTACAATATTCTCCAGGCCGCGGGAGCACGAATATTCAAGACCGACTACGTCGCCTGTCCCAGCTGTGGCCGCACCTTGTTTAACCTTCAGACCACCACCCAGAAGATTCGTGAGGCAACCGGACATCTCAAGGGTGTCCGTATCGCNGTGATGGGATGTATCGTCAATGGGCCCGGCGAAATGGCTGATGCTGATTTCGGGTATGTCGGAGGGGCTCCGGGAAAGATCAATCTCTACGTAGGGAGAGAAGCCGTGAAACTCAATATCCCCGAAGACGAAGCGGTAGGCCGCCTTATCGACCTCATCAGCGAGCACGGAAAGTGGGTCGAACCTCCTGTCCGGGAAACGGCTGAAATCTAGCTCTCCCGAAGAACCGGTTCTGCAAGGCACAACATGCGTAGCCCCTCTGGCTCAATAACCAAGGCCTCCGCCATGAATCATATCTCCCCAGATTTTTCAGCTTCCGCCCTTACCGAAGAAGAGACGAGATCCTCAACGGAGGTCGCAAGCTCATGGAATGTTCTTGTTTTCGACGATCCTGTGAACCTCATGGAATACGTCACCAAGGTCCTTCAAAAGGTATTCGCCTATCCTCGCGAGCAGGCTGAGGATCTCATGCTTACCATTCACACCGCGGGCAAAGCCCTGGTATGGACCGGCGCNCGGGAACCTGCCGAGCTTTACGTCCAGCAACTGCATGGTTTCCAGTTGCAGGCAAGTCTCGAGAAAGCTGGCTCATGATGAAGGTCGTCCCCACCCTGGAAGGCGGTCTTCGCATTGAAGTAGGANCCACCACTGACTGGCTCGTGCTGGAGCAGATCGTTCCCGACGCNCTGAAGACGGAGAAGGAAAGTCTCCCCTCCCGTCTCAGTGCTCTCATGGACGAGGCTTCCGAATGGGACGAGATGGTGGTCCCAGAATTAACGGAACTCTTTGAGGAACAGCTCTCCTGTGTCCGGGAGACGGTTCACGAAGCCAGGAATGGATCGGAGGACTCGGGCAGCAGTCACCTCTTCATCTCACAGGAGGAAGGGCCCATTTGGTATGGGGCTCTCAATCAGGCGCGGATCGCCCTCGAGAGCCACTACAAGTTCGGCCCCAGCCAGGAGGTCGCTGAAGTGGAATCCTTCCCGGCACCAAAGAGAGCTGCCTTTATTCGCAGCCAGTTCTACTCCGCCCTCCAGAGCGTTCTGCTGGATCACGTCATGGAGTAGGCCTCTTCATTGGCTAAAGGGCCCTCTTCCCGCCACTGCAAGAACCCGGCTGGCCTGTGGAAGTCGGGATCTCCTCCCCCGAGATCCGCCACGCTGAGAAAACGCTGTGAAGGGGAGTCGAGAATAAACGTCACGTTGAATCTCGTTTCCAACCCGAAGTGAAGATGCGATCTCATCCACGCAAGTGGTAGATCGACCCGCGCTTCCCATTGGCCCTCCCGGCACATCCCACGGGCCTGTGCCCCGCAACTCCTTACCTCGGCAACTCGGCGACGCGGAGCATCAAATATGCACGCCCAGTAAGCCCCCNTCGGGGAAAGATTCACCTCCAGATAGTGCCCTGTGATCGGATCGCTGACGAAGAGTTCTGCCACATCATGAAACCACAAGCCCTCGAAGAACTGACNCTCCTCTGCTCCCGGCTGGCACAATGCCCCTTTTTGACGACGGGAGCGGAACACAAGCCGGTCGTCCTCGAATGAGAGGCTGAACTCCGCGGAGGGCCTCACTCGCTCGCCAAACCAATCCAAGCTCAGCTTCGTGAATGGGGGATCACTCGACCCGNGGGCATGGTGNATGGTCAATTCNNTGGTGTTCATCTGATCTNTTTAGATTTACTAAATAGTTAATNTTTGTGAATAATTTGACTCGCCCATTTTCTTTTTCGCTCGTAGAGTAAANGTCCTCTTCGGANTCCGGATCGATGCTGAATTTGCGCCCAATTGAATATGTCGGCAAATCGCCCCGCAACCAACCGCGGAGAAGGAAGAAAAGTGGTGGTTTCTTCGGGGGATGGTTCCTTCTCATGCTCGTGATCGGGATTGGCTTCTTCTATCTTCGTCCGATTATCCCCTTTCTTCAGTCTCAGCGAGCAGAGGCCTCGGTAGTGAATAAAATCAAGGCGATCGAAACGCTCCAGAGTTCGAATGAGTTCGCCAAAAATCTTGCTGCGGCGGCTCTCAAGCGAACCGAGCAGGAAGTCGAGTATGATCCCGGCTATTATGATATTGCCTACCCTGGTGGAGATCTTCCTGAAGGCAAGGGAGTCTCAACCGACCTCATCGTGCGCAGCTACCGGGCACTTGGGGTCGACCTCCAGCAACTGGTCCATGAAGACATGTCTGCACACTTCCGACTCTACCCTCAACTATGGGAGCGCAAGGGCCCTGATCGCAATATCGACCACCGCCGCGTTCCCAACCTCCAGCGCTATTTCTCTCGTTTTGGGAAAGTCCTCAACAAGTCCCACTCCCTCGACGACTACGAAATAGGAGACGTCGTCACCTGGAGCCTTCCCTATGGTGCTGCAGAGCAGGCTGGCAGTCATATTGGCATCGTTGTCCCGGGGCCCGGCGCACGCAGCGGCGAAAAATGGGTCGTTCACAACATTGGCTCCGGACCTGAATGGGAGGACAAGTTGTTTGACTACGAGATCGAGGGCCATTTTCGATTCGGACCTATCCGTGGGAGCATGACTGCCGCCGCCGAGACCAAGGCCGAGCCAACCCTCTCCAACTGAGCGCGACTCGATCCCGATGTCCTCGGACCTGAGGATTAATTCTTGAACATCGGGTCCTCGGAATCTCCAGAGGAAAGCAGGTAGGCAAGGAGGTCCAGAATATCGCTGTCTTCCATCGTGGACACCAATCCACGGGGCATCATTGAAATACCGGAAGGCTCGATGGATACGATGTCTTCTGCCCGCAGCGCCTTGGTTTCATTCGGCCTCATCATGTCCGTGGTGATGCGATAGACGTCCCCCTCCGTTCCATCCTTTCTCCTGTTGAGGTTCATGATCCGCCCCACAACCCTTTCTCCTCCCCGGAGATTGAAGGCGCTGGCGGCATACTGATCGCTGACTTCAGCCCCCGGTTCCAGGATCGACTCGAGCAGGTCGTAAGGGCTGAACTTACCATAGACTGAGGTCAGGTCCGGCCCGACGGCGCCACCCTCGCCGTCAAACCGATGGCAGGCATGACAACTGCCGATCCCGAACATCCTGCGCCCGTTCGAGAAACTCCGCCCTCCCTCCAGTCCAGCTCCAAGAAGGCCCTGCAGATCTTCCATTTCCCAGTCCCTGACAGGCTGGCGGGGCTTACTACTGAACTGGGCTGGGCCCTTCCCCGCGGGCTCCTGAAACAGCTTGCTCAACTCCGGGGTTCGCTCGCTGACCGGGATGGAAGCAATCGCATCCCTGCGGATGTCGGAAAGGTAGGCCCTGAACCGAGGACCCCCATGATACCGGCCCGACCTCGCAAGCCAGCGAAAATACTGAAGGCGCAGGGGCGGACTCCAGCCTTCCCTCATGAAACGCAGGTTCATCGCATAGGTGATCTGCTCCTCCTGGCTCGTGGAGTTCTCGAGAAGTTTCATGGCCTTCCCCACCAAGGAAGGGCTTTCCAGCCTTGCGAGCAAGGCCGTCAGGTCCCGGTTTTCCTTCACCGAGGCCGCGGGATAAATCTTGTCCAGCCAGTCGAGAACCCGGAGGCGGGCCTCCGGAGCTGGGGGGGCCCCCCGGGTCAGGGCTAGGGTCAGCGCCCGCAGAAGGTTAAGTCGATCCTGCTTCTCCTCAATGGCCTCGTAATCAAATCCTATCACTTTCTCCATCACCTCACCAGCGGAAGCCGGGGCTCCAGCGCGGGCCAGGGCAATCAATCCAAGTCCGGCCCGGTTGCAGTTCTCCTCCTCAAGGACAAGGCCCTTCCAGAGTCCAACCGGATGTTTCTCCAGCACAGCTCTCGCCGCATGCCGCATCGCACGATCATCGTTGCGGCCGAGATTGCTCCAGAGTTCCGCGAGCTCCTCCCGGGAAAGTCGCCTCGCGTCCTCAAGGAGAAAGGATTCAAGGACAAGGCGCTTCTCTCTCAGACCCCGTAGCGTTCCCGCCGGGTCCGCCTGGCCCTCTTCCTCCACCCCCAAATCGCCACGGTAGGTGATTCGATAGAGGCCTGACTGGACCCGCCTCCCGCCGACGATAAAATACATCGCCCCATCCTTTGGATGAATCAGGACATCTGTCAGCGGGAGAGGTATGCCGCTGACGAACTCCTCAAAGCTCCCTCCATAGGTAGAACCTTTCTCCTCGAGGTGAACCGCATACATCTTCCCGTAGGACCAGTCACAAACAAAAAGAGCATTTCTGTAGCTCGGAGGAAAGCTGGCTCCATAGCCGAAGCAGACCCCCGTCGGCGAACCAGGACCGATATCCACAACCGCCCCAAAGCTGTCCCGGTAATGGTCGGCAAACTTGGCTGATCCCGTCCGCCAGCCAAAATCTGCGCCACTGATGACATGATTGATTCTAGTAGGTCTATACCAGGGAGTATTCAGGTCTCCCTCCATGTCAGCATCATAGATGAAAAACTCTCCCTCCCTGTTAAACGCACCATCATATTGATTCCTGAATCCGGTGGCAATAACCTCCCAGCTACGCCCTTCGGGATCCATCCGCGCAACATGGCCGACCGGAGCCCTCGCTCCCTTCATGAAATGTTCCATCGGCGGCAGAAGCTGGTCCTCGCCCCAGAGCTCAGGAACACGTGAGTGCGTAAAGTCCGGGGGGAGCCGCGTCTGGTTTCCCATCAGCACCATGAGGCTTTTGCCATCGGGTGTCGGGACGATGGCGTGAGGTCCGTGCTCTCCCCCTACCGATTCCAGCCTCCGAACCACAACCACTTTGTCAAACTTGTCATCGTCATCGGTATCAAGAAGGCGGAATACACCCGAGCCCGTCTCACTCCGCCGTGAATTTACCACCACATAAAGGCTGTCAAACGCGTAGCACAACCCTTGGGCGTGCCCTATGGGAAGATCAATCCTCTCTATGGCGGCCGGGTCGAGCAGTTTACCCGCGGGTGGGGGGGCAAACCGGTAGAGGCTTCCATATTGATCACTGGTGATCAGCCTCCCCTTGTCGTCCATGCACATCGCGACCCATGATCCCTGCCTTGACCGCGGGACAGAATAAAGCCTCTCGACGGAAAATCCCTCGGCGACTTGTATGCTTTCCACCGGGGTAACAGCGCGCTGCCCACGGAGAGGAGTCCCCAGTAGACAGCCGAGCAAAAGAAAGGAAAAGCCCCGGATCATCAGAAGCGCACATCCAGATTCCAGATTTATAGCTTCTGCACCAGTGCAATTCTCAACCTTTCTCCTCGAGCCCTCCAACCACGAAGCGTCCCTTTATTTGCAACTTGCGGAACTGCCCTCTGGGCGCTCCTCTTCCCTCTGGCCCTCCTCTGCATGGAAACGGATTCCCCTGCGATCTCACAAGAACTACTCGCTGCCGTCAAGGAGGGTGACGAATCTGCCAACCGGAGACTGGTGGAGATTCTCTATCCTGCCGTTCGGGCCAACGTCCGAAATCATCTCCGCAGATGGGCTGACCACGACGATGTGTCACAGGAGATATTCCTGAAAATCTTTCTGAGGATCGAACAGTATCGGGGGCCTCAACCATTCAGCCACTGGGTATCTCGCATTGCGGTGACCACATGCTACGACTGGTTGCGCAAGCAGCGGGTCCGCCCCCTCGTAACGTATTCTGACCTGAGCGAGCCTGAGGCAGCCCTTATCGAGAGCAGCCGAAAATCCAGCACCGCTGAAACCTCTGATACCCAGCGGGAGCTTTTCTCCGGCCTTCTCGAAAAACTCATCGCCACCCTCAAGCCAAGGGAGCAGATCGTTATCAGACTTCTCGATCTCGAGGAGCGCTCCGTTAGGGAGATAGCGACGCTCACCGGATGGGGCCTGAGCAAGATCAAGGTCACTGCGATGAGGGCACGCCGCAAACTGGCTGAGCAAATCCAGCAACTCGAAACCCAATCAGTAGACGACCACGGTTGAATCCCAATCACTCCAGAAGAGCCATGCCCGAGACAAACAAAGGAAATCAATGGAACCGCCTCGTGAACGCCGCCAAGGATGCGGGGGCCACAACCGGGGAGGAAAAGCATGAGGCTGCGCCCTCGACCTTCGTCTCCCGCGTTATTACTCTGAGGAAGGGACTCTGGAAATTTGCGAGAACCGTGCTCTGGCGCCGCTGGTCACTGTTAGCAGCCCTACTGGCACTCCTCCTCTACCTGATACTTTTCCTCACCTTGAAATCCATGCCCCCAGCGGCTCCATCCCCAGCTCCCTTGACCCTTCCCGAACCACCCGTCTCTGACTAGATGAAGCCAACCTTTAAACACTATCTCAGTATTGCTTTTGCCCTGCTGGCGATTTTCCTGAGCGGATACGGGATTGGATTTCTTTTCGGCGAGCGTAAAGGCCGCCAAGCATCGCCAAAGACCGGGATGTCCCACAATACGAATCAGGAGAGCAATTTCGACTGGGCGACCTGGGAGAAATCCACCTTACAGACGATCAGCAACGCCATCGACGACCTGACCCCGGAACAGATGCAGACCATCCGTCTTGAGATCTCGAAAACCTCTCAGCGTATCAAGGCTGCCAGGCAAACCGCCCGAGAGGAATTTCAGGACCTCAATGAGCGCCTCAAAAAGCACCTGACGCCAGAGCAGCGAGGCAAGCTTCCCGGAGCCTCCCCCGATTGAGGGAGACCCGAAAAGGATTTCTACTCGTCCTCAGGTTCACATGTAACTGACGCCACGGATCAATCGTCGGTCTTATCTGAGGAGTTTTTCTGCCCTTCTGGCTAAATCCCCACAAGAGCTGGAGGGGCAGAAACTCTCCCACATGGGGGCTGAAGACGCTCCCTGTTTTACAAAACCTTAACGCAACCTGTTCTCGACATTCAGGTTCGATTTGGGCAATCCTTACCTCCCTTCTTTCCAATGAAGCTCAGTAACCTGATATTCGGTGTGGCCCTGCTTCTCGTGGCAGCCTGCCTCGCTCTTACGATTACCTTCAGGAGCAATCCTGATGAGGGCGAGGAGACCGACTCGCCGAGGGGCAACGTGAACTACGTTAAACGTGCTCCCGGATCTCTCCCCTCGAGAACGACAGCGACCTCGTCGGCCAGTCGTTCCAACCCCATCCGCGGACCCCGACAGCGGGTTCCTGAAGTTGAGGAACTCGAGTTGACGATTGATGACAGCCCAACAACCCAGCAGATGACTCCCGCTCAACGCCAGGAAGTGGCCGAGCGTCTTCCCTGGGTAAGAAAGAATGCTTTGTCACGGCTGGACCGGATGACAGACCGGCTGGATCTCACGCCCTCACAGCGCCAGAAGGTGTTCCCCCAGCTCCTCCGCTCGACCAATGGCTACCATCCTGCCATGATTATCAATTACCCTGCTCAAATTGCCTCTCCTCCAGACGACACCGCCGGAGCCGACAAAACCCCGGACGAGGTGATCCATGACTCCCTCGACCCCGAGCAACAGGACGATTTCATTCAGCAGAAACTCGATGACCAAGCTTGGTGGGAAGAGATTGTCGCTCAATTGGAGGAAGATTTTGATGCCTCGGTGAGCAGCGACCCGGGCCCTGTTGCCGCAGGGCAAGCTCCCTCCTCTCCCGGACCGGCCGAGCCCTCTCAATCCGAAGCCCAGCCCCAGCAGGGCATAAATCTCTTTGACCTCCTTGACGAATAACCCAATTTCAGGTGTAACCGCTACTCTGCGATTGCCGTCAAACACATCAGCAGGGACAACTCTCCACCCATAGCCATGAAACTAAACTACCTCGCTCTTGCCAGTCTTGCCCTCGGCATCAGCCTTGCCAATGCCGACCGAGACCGCACCTTCGGTGACGGCGAATTGCCAGAAATGCTCGCGCAGTTCGATCTCAACGAAGATGGAATCATTGACGAAGAAGAGCGCCAGGCTGCCAAGGAGGCGCGCAGGGCCGCCCGTGCGGAGCGCCGTGCCACTCATATCGCAGAATTTGACACCGATGGAGACGGCGAGCTCTCCGATGAGGAGCGGGAAGGTGCCCGGGACGCTCGGAGAGCAGCCCTGCAGGCTAACAGAGAGGAAAAGTTCGCCGAAATCGCTGGTGAAGATGGATGTCTCGACGCAGATGAGTTTGCAGCGCTTCCTCCCCTTGAAGGAAGAAATCCAGAACGTGTCGCTGCGATTTTTGGTCGCTTGGACTCGGACGATGACGAGTGTATCAGCCTTGACGAATTCACCGCTCGCCTCCGTCACCACCGGAAGCCCAGAGGACGCAATCCTCAGCCCCCGAGGCCCCCGCGCCCCGGAGGGAATGACGAGGAGGAAGAACGCCCCTCGCCTCCGGAACGCCCTGAACTCCCGGAACGCCCCGAGCGCCCTGAACTCCCAGAACGCCCCGAGCGCCCTGAACTCCCAGAACCCCCAGAGCGGCCTGAACTCCCAGAACGCCCCGAGCGCCCTGAACTCCCAGAACGCCCCGAAGGGGGAACTGAAGAATAAGGACCAGGACCACCAAGAACTTCCGGTGGAAAGAAGTTAGATTTCTCCTGTTTCTTTACACCCCATTCGAGGAGGCAACCTGGATAGCAGGTTGCCTCTTTTTCATGTCACTAAGAATAGTTTTCTCTCCTTATGCCGAAAGCCAGCGCATCCCACTTCTTTACTCTGATCCTCGCACTTTCCCCCGGGGTGGNAGCCGCAGAGCTGATCTACTTCACGGATTTTGATGAGTTTCCTACCGGCGATAATGCCTGGCACGACTTTGAAGGATGGCGGGCGAGCGATCGCACTAGTGGAGCCCAGGCGATTATTCCGGACCTTCTCGGAGGAGCCCTCGGCAATACGGCTACTCTCGGCTTCAACAGGCCTAACCGGTCCCTGACTTCCGTTGCCAAAACCATTAATTATGACCCTGGCACTGGCAGTTCCGCCGTTGTGGCTTTCGCCCTTCTTTTCGGCATCGAGGATTCCACCGAGTTCACGAACTACCGGCGGGACGATTTCTTTGTCAGCTTCTACAACAATAACGGCGCGCCGCTTGCATCCATCCGCATCTCCAATACCGACACCGACTACGGCTTCTGGTATCGCAACGGAAGTCCGCAGTCGCAGGGCTATGAGGAAGCCGATACCGGTCTCGATTTCGTCCAGGGAGAGCTTCAGGAATTAACCGGCATGATAGACTTCGCCTCCAATCGCTGGAGCGCTGAGATTGATGGCATCCCGCTTTTTTCCGAAGCTGAGTTTAATGGCACCAATCGCTCCCTTACTCTCGGCTTTATTGCGATCGAGTGGCAGGTAGCCCAGGGAGGAACCAGCAGTTACGGCGATAACTTTATTCTCGTCTCGGACCTCCGGGTCGAAACCGTGGAGGACATTGTCCCTCCCGTGGAAATCGCTTCCGTTATGAAAACTCCCAGTGGGGATATCCAGATTTCATGGCAGCCAACCGCGGGCTACGATTACGAGGTACAGTATTCAGATGACCTCGTCACGTGGCGGAACGACCTGCCCGGCTCTGATTTCCCTTCTCCTCCAGAGTCCGAGTCTCTCGTATTCACTGACGCAACCCTACTCCAGACGGGTAGTCGTTATTACCGGGTGGTCCAAACCAGTGGAGATTGACCCACTTTCCCCCGAAAGGTCTCTTAAAACCGGAAAAGGGTGGCCAAACGCTGCGTCTACAGCCCCGGCGGCCCTATTTGACATGGGGCCAGCTTGGAGCACTCCCGTTCTCATTGTGCTCTGTAAGTCCCTCATCGCTCCGATTCCTGTCATTTTTTCAGGAATGATCTCTCCATGTCCATGGCTCTGCCAGGTAAAAAAAAGTCTCCATCTGAAAGTAACTGCGATACCCTTAAGCCCGTCTTTCCCTTAGGCGAAAGAACTCGCTCTCGTATCCAAACCCCTTAAACAACATGAACATCAAATACCTCCCCTTCCTCGTGATGGTGTCCGCTTCCGCCTACGGCGCGAGCCTCACCGTTACAAACACCGAAGGTCCAATCGCCACAAATTCGGTGGTCGATAATGAGGGAATTGCAGTGGATGGAGGATTTGCAGCCATCGGAAATATTTCCGACGAAAGCGCCCTTGCCACTCTTTCCTCAGGCGCAGAACTCGCATCGCTATTTACTCTGTTTGATGGCGCTTCAGGCCCGATCACAGCTGCCCCCTTCGCTGGAACCTTTAGCGTCTCAAGTCAGGGAGACGTTCCACTCAATGTTCCTAATGAGTTTTCCGGGAATCCTATCTACCTCGTCCTGGCAAACTCCGGAGACTTGGAGAGCTCGAGCGCAGCCGCAGTAGTAAGGCTCAGCGATTTTCCCAGTTCCGAGCCCACTGTCTCCACAATTTACGTGAACAGTGAGAACGGGGACGTCCTGCTGGGCGACTTCGAAACCTTCACCCTCCAGCCGGGGACCGTCCCGGTTGATAACCCTGCTCTTTCCCTGATCGCCATGGAAGGATTCGCAGAGCCGGAGCCAGAGCCAGAGCCGGAGCCAGAGCCAGAGCCAGA
>PBNG01000041.1 GCA_002723015.1 Roseibacillus sp.
GACATACGTTCTCACGTTGAGCTCGAGGAAGTTCGACAAACCCGGAACACTGGGCAGGAATCGAGGACGGACCCCCCTCATGAAAAACGGAACTACCCCCACCCATGCGGTCCCGTTGTAAGTGTCAACCTCAAGACCCGGGGGAAGGTGCTCTTTTACCGATTGCGCGGGGACCGCCCAGTGGAGAAACAAGAGATTTTCCCATCTCTGATGCATGACCGGATTCCCCCGGGGCCGGTTCCGCACCGAAAGCCGCTGTTCGGCAGAAGGTTTGGTGGGAACTGCTTCGACCGGCTGTTTGGCGCTAGAGTATCCTATTTCGGCGCGATAGGTCACGATCTTTTCGTGGAAAGGTCTTGGGGTTTCTGGAGGCANTCCAGATGGACGGGAGAGCCCTGANNGGAAGNCTTCGNGCCGTGAAANCCGTCAGNTATAGCTTCTCTTCGCACAANTGAGTGTGTCAGTGAGGNGCGGCGTTCCCCAACCCCGGCAGAAGTTACGAAGGAAGGGGNGTGGAACCCNCGNCCNGCCCCGCACGNGCTTGNTNGGGGAAGGGCTGGCTGGAGGGCTTNCCNAGGACCGCGCTGAGAAGATTTANGTAGGCGGCTTGCTCACTCACNTTCCGNCCNTGGGGCNTNGATGGTGGTGAGAGGAGCAGAANTCCNGNTGTTGTAGGCNTTACGTTNTTCATTTGTGGANTATTTNTGCGATTCAAATTANTCAAAAATTGTTCAGGAGGNCCGCGTTTACAACAGAAATAGCTATTAAGTTCCATGGAGGCGACTTTCGTTTATTTTTTGTTTACATTTGGTTGCGCCAGGATAAGATTTTGTCGTTATGGAAAACTTGAACCCGGGAGTTTACGGCATTGGGGCGGTCGTCCAGAGAACTGGACTTGCGGCACCCACTATCCGGATCTGGGAAAAGCGCTATAGCGCTGTCACGCCCGACCGTACGGAGACAAACCGACGGCTTTACAGTGCCGAGGACGTTGCCCGGCTTGGCCTGCTACGATCGCTCACGGAGAGGGGGCACTCGATTAGAAACATAGCGAATCTCGAACTGACCCAGCTGGAGGAGCAACTGGAAGAGGATNAGAAGAGTGAAGCCCCAGCCAGAGCAGCCCGGATAGCCTCTTCCCGGCGTGGAAAGTTGCTGCTNGTCGGGGAGGCTGCAGCAAAGATTCTCTCGCTCGATGAGGCGCTCGGTGCGGAGGTCGTGGGTCGGTTTGGGAATNTGGCCGAACTTGTCGAGGAGAAGGCTCCTCCAACAACCGACCTGTTGTTCATCGAGGCAGAAACCCTGCACCCCGAGACCGTGGCATCTGTGCGAGAGGGGGTGAACCGCGTGGGTGCAGCACGCACCATTCTGCTTTATCGTTTCAGCTCCTCAAAGACTGCAATGGCCCTCGCGAAGGCAATCCCCGGGCTCAAGCTGCTTGCCGCCCCGCTTGAAACTACTCAAATCAGGCGAGAGGTCCTACTGCAACTTGGATCGCTTTTTCCCGCCTCAGAGACTCCTCCCGTCGTGCCGGAGGATATACCCGAGCGGATCTACACGACAGATCAACTGTTGCAGTTTGCCCGTNTTTCCACGTCAGTGGACTGCGAGTGTCCACAGCACCTTGCGGGCCTTCTTCAGGGTCTCGCGGCGTTTGAAAAATATAGTAGCGAATGTGAAGATCGGAATCCGCAGGATGCAGCGCTACACGCCTTTCTGCACAGGGCTACTGCAAACGTGAGGCGGACAATGGAGGACGCTTTGCAGCATCTTGTCAGGGTCGAGGGGATTGAGCTGGATTAGAGTACAGCGGTTTTTGCNGCGCCCTAGGTATGTTGCCTTTTAGGGGTGACACCGCTGTCACTGGAATTATGTGTGGAGCCCGAATCTTTTCCGTTTTTATTCTCTGTAGGCAGCTTCGCACATTGGGTTTTGCGGGTTGCCTTTTTTAGACGGTGGTGGCGGTGGGGGCCGCCGCCATCGTCAGCCACCCCAACTTCATGGTTTCGGCTGGTCGCCCGGCTGCGTGCTGACACCGAGACTCCCCTTCGTTCGAGCTCCTCGTCAACGGCAGAATGCAAGGAAGTCGACCAAGGTGTTAGCGGGACGCTTGAGGTGAAAAGAGCGTATGCCTGCCGATGAGGCGCCGAGATAGTCGGCCTCGTAGGAATCGCCGCAGAAACAGGTTTCTTCGGCTCGGCAATTTAGTCTCTTGAGAGCAAAGTCGAATATCTTCCGCTCAGGCTTACGCGCCAGAGCATCAGCCGACGTTATCACGTCCTTGAAAAAGGATCCAATTCCGAGGCCGTTCAGAATCGGCACCAGTCGGTTGTCGAAGTTTGAGACNACTGCGANGGNCCCAATCTNGGAGGCCGCTTCGAGNAAAAAAACGGTCTCGGGATAGAGCNCCCACGAGGTCGGTTGGGCGTAATGGTCAAAAAGGGAATNGAAACATGCTTCCAGTTTCGGGGNGGGCGTNGACAGGGAGCTCTTCCCAAGGGTGTCGGAAAAGATTTGAAGGACTAGAGAGCGCCACCAACTTACCTCAGTGTCATGTCCNGAACTATCGCGAGTGTAGGTGGGGGATGGCGCTCGTGCAAAGGAGCTCCGGAAGGCGGCCTGNATCGTGGCAGGGTCGACAGTAAGGTTCGTGCTTGCCTCGAGGTGTTGTGCATACACGAGACCAACAGGTTGAGAGGGCTTGATCAGGGTGAAAGAGGAATCGAGGAGAATCATCATTANTGAAGTTGGNATGAGTGTTNCGATTGCTGCCTTTTATCTTCANAGGCGGTCGTGGTCACGCCTCTCATGGATTCACCTGTGTCTTTGCTTGTCGACATCAAGTGAACGGTAAATAGTCATTTTATGACACAGTGTATCAGAAACGGGGCCGGGGTGTTTCTCCTATCAATCATGGTTTCTGGGGCAGACCAAAAGACAGTGGAAGTGGAGACGAAGGACGCGGAGGCCGACAGAAAATGGGTTTCCCTAGCTCCCTCAAAGGCGGGCATGGGCTCCTGGAAAGCGCTGAATTTTGGAGGAGAAGGCGACACGACGTGGAAAGAAGGGACTCTCACAATCGAGGAGGGAGCAGAGCTTTCGGGAGTGGTGTTTACGGGGAAGGATCTGCCGGAAGCTCCCTATGAGCTTGAGTTGGAAGCCCGGCGGACCTCGGGAGTCGATTTTTTCTGCGGGCTTACCTTGCCAGTTCGTGACCCGAAAACCTGCGTGACCTTCATCTGTGGTGGATGGGGAGGAGGGGTGGTAGGCTTTTCAAGTCTGGATGGGATGGACGCATCCGAAAATGAGACCGGGAGTTATCAGGCTTTCAAGGACGAGCAGTGGTACAAGATTAGACTCGAGATTCGTAGTGAAAGCTTGAAAGCGTGGGTTGGGAAAAAGGAGCTCGTCGATGTAAATACCAAGGGCCGGAAACTGGGCTTGCGCTTTGGGGATATAGAAAAGTGTGCTCCCTTGGGTCTCTCGACNTGGCAGACGACTGCGGAACTTCGAGGGCTAAGGTGGCGGAAGCTCCCCGAGTAATGAGGTTCTAGAGCCTCCAGCACTGAGGAAATCCAGTTTTTCGCGCATCTGGAGGGGGCGTCTCGCTGGTCTGGCGGCCGGTTTTTATCTTGATTCGCCGGAGGAGCGTCTTTATAGGCACGCAAACAGAACAACTCTTGACGCCTTCGAGGAGTGGGTTCCACAGACCCGCTCTTTTGCGTCTCCAGACCACAACGATCAGAGGATCATGACAAACGATCTCGTTGCCCTCATAGAATTTTACGAAAAGGAGAAGAGCATCGAGCGCGAGAAGGTGGTCGAGGCTCTTGAAAACGCCTTCCTTTCTGCCTACCGGGGCATGGTGCCCGGAGCAGAGGATATCGAGGAACTTCGGGCCGAGGTGGATACCAAACATGGGGAAACCCGTATTTTCGCCACCCTGCGNGTAGTGGCAGACGATGACCATCAGGACAAGTTTAACGAGGTTCCTGTAAAGCTCGCCCGGAAACAGTATCCAGAGGCGGATTTGAACGATCCATTGGAATTCAATGTGACTCCGCCAAACTTTGGACGGATTGCTGTCCAGAGGGCCAAGCAGACAATGATGCAGCAGCTCCGCCAGGCTGAAAAGGAGATGATCTACGACGAGTTCAAGGATCGTGCTGGTGACATCGTGGGTGGCTCGGTGCGCCGTTTTGAGAAGAACGATGTCATGATCGATCTTGGAAANTTCGAAGCGAGAATGCCCTCGCGCGAGCGGGTTACTACCGAGGACTACAACGTTGGAGACCGCATCAGAGCCTACGTCGTTTCAGTCGACAATGAATTCAGAGGTCCAGAGATTATNCTCTCCCGGAGCCACCCGAATTTCGTTCGACGGCTCTTCGAGGCTGAAGTGAGCGAAATATCAGATCACACAGTCGAAATCCGGGGGATCGCCCGGGAGGCTGGCTATCGAACCAAGGTGGCAGTCTTCAGCCACGATGAAAAGGTCGACCCGGTAGGAGCCTGTGTTGGTCTGCGTGGAGCGCGGGTGAAGAATATCGTGCGGGAGCTTAATAATGAGAAGGTTGATATCATCCGGTGGAGTGACGAGCCGGAGGCGTTCGTCACGGATGCTCTGAAACCAGCTCAGATCCGCTCGATCACTCTCGATGAGGAGAACAAGGTGATCAATGTCACGGTCGACGAGGAGGACCTGAGTAAGGCAATCGGCCGACGAGGTCAAAATGCGCGACTGACTTCCAAGCTGGTGAATTGGGACGTGCAGGTTCGTAAGGATGAAAGCCAGCATGAGCAGTTCGAGGCACGCGTCACGGATGCCGCGATGGGGCTGGCCGATGAGCTGGGAGTTGATCCTCAGATTGCAGATAAGCTCTATCGTGCAGGTGGGGTTTCGGCGGACATGGTCATGCAGATGCCGGCGGACTATATCGCCCAGTCCCTAGAGGCCACGGAGGAAGAGGCTCAGGAGATTCTGTCCAAGGCGAGAGTCGCGAGCGGTTCCCCGGCGGGTGAAGCNGGGAATGAGNGCTCGAGTCAGGAGACTCCGNAAGCGCCAGAAAGCGCTCCGGCAGAGGATCAGGAACCAGCGCCGGAGGCAGAAGAGTCTGCCACATCGCCAGGAGAGGACGCATAAAGTTAGGAAGACCTGTAATTTTCAGAGGACCATCATGCCAGACAACGGCGACAGCGACAAAAAAAAGGAAGTTCTCGATCTCGTCGATGGCCCCAAGAAGCCGTCCCGCCGGGAGAGGCAGCGCGCGAAGGCAGCCGGGCAGAAGACTGTTCAGGACAAGAAAGACGAGGCGCTCGATATTCTTGATGACGACGAGAAGAAAAAGACAGCAGTCCGGAAGACCGAGAAATCAGGGAAGAAGCAGCTCCCCAGCATATCCAAGCTTTCGGAAGAGGAGGTTGACCTTGCTTCAGAGGAGGCCCCGATAGAGATCGAGGCCGTTGAGGAACTTGAGGCTGNGGATAGCGGAGGAGTCATCGAAGGAAACACCATTAGCATCAAGCCGCCGATTATTGTCAGCGTCCTCGCAGAAATGATGGGTTTGAAGCCATTTGAGATCATGGCCGATCTCATCGCCTTGGAAGTTTTTGTAGCACCCACTCAGGCTATCGAGCCCGAGATTGCTGAGAAAGTCTGCGAGCAGCACGGATTTGTCTTTGAACGAGAGAAGCGAGAAAAGGGTGGTGGGGTCCATAAGGTTGAAGAGGTCATTGAGGAGCCGGAGCCGGAGGAGGATGAGCCCGCCGAGAAGCTGGAGCTGCGGGCGCCAATCATTACNTTCATGGGGCACGTTGATCATGGAAAGACGTCGCTCCTCGACTACCTCCGAAAGTCGAAGGTAGTGGACGGAGAAGCAGGTGGAATTACNCAGCACATCGGAGCCTACCGGGTTGAGCATGAGGGACATCCCATCACTTTCATTGACACCCCCGGACATGCTATCTTTACCGAAATGAGGGCCCGAGGAGCGGATGTCACTGACATTGTGGTTCTTGTGGTGGCCGCCGATGATGGAATCATGCCTCAGACGAAAGAGGCAATNAGTCACGCCAAGGCTGCGGATAAGACCATAATAGTTGCAATAAATAAGTGTGATGTGACCGGGGCCGACCCCATGAAGGTTAGGACCCAGCTCATGGAACATGACCTGATGTCCACCGACCTTGGTGGAAAGACCGAGACTGTTGAAGTGTCGGCAATAACTGGACAGGGGATGGATGAGTTGGCCGAGCTGATGGCGCTGCAGGCGGAGGTGCTTGAACTCAAGGCCAACCCGGAGGCGAATGCTCGGGCTGCGGTTATTGAAGCCAAGATCCAGCCGGGCAAAGGACCAACTGCCACCGTGGTGGTAGAAGCTGGCACCTTGAAAGTTGGGACGCCTTTCATTTGTGGTCCCTATGCCGGCAAGGTAAAATCCCTTCTGGACGATCGGGGCGAGCAGGTGCGGGAGGCGGGCCCGGCGACACCGGTTGAGGTCCTNGGGTTTGCGGAACTGCCTAATGTGGGCGACGAGCTCGTTGCGATGGAGAATGAGAGGGCCTCGAAAAAGCTTAGTGACGAACGCCAGCTGGAGCTCAGACAAAGTCGGCTTGAGCGACCCAAGAAGAGCCGCATGGAGGATATGCTGGCGCTTGTGGAAGGTGGGCAGAAAGCAGAGCTCAAGATTATCCTCAAGTGTGATGTCCAGGGATCAGTTGGAGCGATCAAGGGAGCCATCGGGGACGTGGAGTCCGCTAAGGTGGAGGTGAATTTCATCCATGCAGCAGCAGGATCGATCAGTGAGTCCGATATCCTTCTGGCGAGTAGTGCCGACGCTGTGGTTCTCGGATTCAACGTCAAGGTTGAGAGTAATGCCGTCAAAGCGGCGAAGAGGGAAGGAGTTCAGGTTAAGCTCTACTCAATCGTATATGAGCTCATCGATCAGGTTAAGGATGCCATGCTCGGCATGCTGGAGCCGGAGCTCCGAGAAAAGGTTCTGGGCCACGCCGAAGTAAAACAGGTCTTCAAGGTGAAGCGGGGACGAGCAGCAGGATGTCTCGTCTCAGATGGGAAAGTCACCCGGACAGCGCATGCCCGCGTGATGCGGGATGGCACTCCCGTCTTTGATGGTAAGATGTCCACGTTACGGCGTATTCATGACGACGTGGAGGAGGTGAAACAGGGAATCGAATGTGGAATCCGGCTGGGAGATTTTGACGAGTATGAGGAGGGTGATGTGATTGAGTGCTATGAACTCGAGAAGATTGACCAGACCCTGTAGCTGATCCTTCTGTCCGCTTTTAGTCAAACGAGTGCACCCATTTTCATGTCGAGACGTCTGGACAGGGTCAACGAGTTACTGAAGCGTGAGATCAGTAGCGTGCTGCAGCGGGATTTTGAATGGAAGGGATCGCTTGTTACAGTGAATGCGGTCGAGGTTTCGCAGGATCTGAAGGATGCGCGGGTCTACATCGGAGTTCTTGGAGGTCATGAGGAAAAGGTAATTCATCGTCTCAACGGCGAGAGAGGTTCTATCCAAGGCCGAGTCATGAAGAGAGTTGTGTTAAAAAATACGCCCGTGCTTAGGTTTGTGGGAGACGACTCGGTTGTCCGGGGGGTGGATATCGTTAATCTTCTCGATGAGGTAGCTGAGTTGCCGGTGGCGCCGCCCGAGGAGGAGGGTGATGGTGAGGCCTTAAAAGGATAAGTTCCTTTTGGCGAGTTCAGGTGCCACGCGGGTCGGCCGTTGACGCGGCAGGCGGTGGGTTTGAGGTCTTACCTCAATCAGGGCATTATGAATCCACGGTAAATTGTCCATGGGATGGTGTGATGTCCCGGTTGACTGCTCTCAAGCAGCGGAAAAGGCCCGGGGTTGAAATAGGGTGGCGGGAATCCCAGTTTTGCTTGCGATCCTGCATGCGGCGTAGACAATCCGCCGCCTTCCCTTCGCACGTTCTAACCGTCCATGGGTCAACCGATCACAGCATCTCATCTCTCTGAGATTGTTCAAAGTTACGAATCATTCGTGCTGTTGAGTCACGCACGTCCCGATGGAGATGCGATTGGTTCGGTGGTTGCCCTCAAGGCTGTTCTGGAGGAACTGGGCAAAAAAGCAGTAGGTTTGAATGAGGATCCTGTTCCCGATAACCTTCGTTTCATGAGAGGCAGTGAGGGAATTCAATGTCCCTCCGGCGCGGTTGATGCGGAGGTTGTCATCACACTTGATACTGCAAACAGGGAACGGCTTGGAGCCAAGTGCCTCAATGTAGTTGAAGGGGCGGAGGTCTGGGTGAACATAGATCACCACATTTCGAACGAAAAATACGGTGACTACTGGCTGTTAGATGAAAGAGCAGCAGCTACCGGAGAAATTCTCCATAGTATCATCGAGGAACTGCATTGGCCTCTTCCGGCCGTGGCCAGAGATGCCCTCTATGTCGCTCTTTCAACCGATACGGGATCCTTTCAGTATTCCAACACTTCCGGTCGCACTCACAGGATGGCAGCCGATCTGGTAGGAAGGGGCCTGGACGTGGCCGATCTAACTTCACGCCTTTATCATGATTATCCGCTCCGGAGGGTGGAGCTTTTACGGGCCCTCCTTGAGACGATGGAGTTAACTGCTGATGGGAGAATTGCATGGTGGACTCTGTCTCTTGATACCAAGATGAGGATCGGCATGCAGGCAGGCGATGGTGAAGGTTTGATTGATGTGTTGCGTGCAATCCACGGCGTTCTCATCTGTGCGTTCATTGAGGAAATGGATGACGGTAAGGTCAGGCTCTCATTGCGCTCCAAGAATTCTTCAGTCAATGTGTGTGACATTTGTGCTCACTTTGGTGGTGGCGGTCATGCCCTTGCGGCAGGTGCCAGAACGAAAGGACCTCTGCGAGAAGCAGTGGCGCGCTTTCTGGAGATTGCCGGCAAAGCTCTTCCCCCGCAAAACCAATGAATGAAACTAATATTGTTCCGAGCGGAGTTCTCCTCGTTGATAAGGATCCCGGGATGACGTCTCACGATGTGGTTGCCATCGCGCGGCGCTCAATGGGAATCAAGAAAATCGGGCATTGCGGAACCTTGGATCCCATGGCGACAGGTCTTCTCATGCTGGTGGTCGGGCGAGCAACCAAGATACAGGATCTCCTGATGAGCGAGGACAAGCAATACGTGGGGACAATCACGCTGGGAACGACCACGACAACTCAGGACGCGGAGGGAGATGTGGTCGAGGAGAGAGAGGTAGGGGTTTTGGGTGAGAACGTGATCCGTAGGGCCTTTGAAAAATACTCTGGGAATTTCGAGCAAATCCCACCCATGGTCTCCGCGATCAAGAAGGACGGAGTTCCGCTATATAAACTGGCCCGGAAGGGGAAGGAGGTTAAACGGGATCCCAGACCGGTGTATGTCACTGACTATGAGTTGAGAAAGATTTCATTGCCGCAAATTGATTTCACGGTCAGCTGCTCCAAGGGCTTCTATGTTCGAAGTTATGCGCATGATATCGGGGACACTCTGGGTTGTGGAGGCCATCTGTCGGCACTTCGCAGGACTCGTTCGGGAGAGTTTACTCTGGAACGTGCGGTAAGGGTGGATATGTTGAAGAATGGAGGAGCAGAGGAATTGATCAATTCGATGGTTAGTCTGGCTGAAATTTCCCTGATGCGGGGAGCGTAACATTCGCGGGAAGAGAGTGACTCGGTTTACGGCCATTGAGGATTTGGAGGCTATCGGCTGTTCCCTGCATCTCGCAATGGGGGTCTTTGATGGCCTGCATCTGGGGCATCAGGCCGTTATCAGGGCTGCAGTGAGAGGTGCCCGAATGAGCGGGGGAGTGGCCGGGGTGCTGACCTTTGAGCCTCACCCCATTCAGGTTCTCGCTCCGGAGAAGGCTCCCCTGAGAATTTTCCCCTCCATGGATCAGAAGGAACTTCTTATCCGCTCTTTGGGTGCGGAGGTCTTGCTCGTTCTGCATTTTGATGAGGAGATGGCACAGCAGAGTGCTGCGGCCTTTTCGACGAGTCTGTTGTCGGTGCCCAACCTGCGTCAGGTCGTTGCAGGTGAGGACTGGAAATTCGGGCGGGACCGGCAAGGGACGATGGCCTTTCTTCAGGCCCACAGTGAAGGTTCTCTCGTGGATGTAAATCCAGTGTCGCCAGTCGTCTGGGGGGGAGAGCGGATCAGTAGTACGCGCCTCAGAATGGCTTTGTGTGAGGGGGATCTTGAATCTGTCCGCGGAATGCTTGGTCGCCTCTTCAGTGTCATGGGCACGGTCGTAGCTGGAGATCAGGTGGGCAGGACGCTGGGTGCTCCAACTGCGAACATCGCATTGGGTAATGAGCAGCTCCCGCCTCATGGTGTTTACACCGTCATGGTAGGGATTGATGGGGAAGAGGGATGCCGGGAAGCGGTGGCAAACCTTGGAATCCGTCCAACTGTAGGAGGAAAGCGACGCCTTCTGGAGGTGCACCTTCTTGATTTCGAGGGAAACCTGTATGGAAGAAAACTGGAGATCTTCTTTGGAAAAATGATTCGCCGCGAGCAAAAGTTCGAAGGGCATGTGGAGCTGCGAAATCAGATTCAGGCGGATCTTGCGGAGGCACGGAGACGCTTCAATGCTGCCGATGCGGGCGTGGGGGCCATTGGCCGTCCAGATGAAAGTGCGGGTTAAAAGGTCCCGTTAAGCTTTCTTCCAACCCAGAAGATCGCGAGAAGCCCGAGAAGACCTGCAGAAGCGTACCATTTATCCCACTGGGATTCTGGAATGACCTGCGGCCGGGGTTCGGGAAGGTCGTAGATTTCCTGGGCGAGAGCTTCGAGTTGAGAGGCCTCGACAACACGTCCCCTCGAAACACGAGAGAGCTCAGCAAGCACGTCGGGGCGGGCGGGGTGCCCGGTTTTCTCAATCTGAGCTCCTTCGGCGATAATTCTCGTCTTCACGGCACCTTCCTCGCTTTCAGAGGTACGAGCCGCAATGATCCAATCGCCCGGCATTGTGACCTTGAACCTCCCCGTGAAAGACCCCCAGGAACCGTCTTCCCGGGCGAGTTCGAACCTTCGGACGCTTCCATCAGGAGCAGTAAGATCAACCAGGACGGTTCCCTCTTCCAGAGGGGCTCCACTCTCCTGAAAGGCGTTGGCATTAATGGTCACGTTCTCGCCCGGCAAGGGACGTTCAGGGGTAAAATACAGCCGCACACGTTCACCGGCTGCCATGTTCCGCTGGTAGGACATCCATCGAGCCACCTGACCCCAGAATCGGTAATGGTAAAGATCCTCGACTCCACGGCGCCATCTCCATGCCGAATCGATGCCCATGAAGAGGACTTTCCCGTTGCCTGCCCTACTCGTCACGATAAGAGGAATTCGATGCCCATACTTTGGGTGCCGCCGGTTGGCGTGAACGGCGAGCACCTCGGTCCCACTCTTGGCGCGGATGACAGGGGCATGCCAGTAAAACCCCGGGAGGCTACGCCAGATGTTGGGGTTTTCTTCCTCGGTATCTCCCAGCATCGTCAGAAGTGAGCCTCGACCCTCGGTGGTGAGAGAGAGGGGCGAATCCGTGGTCTCCTCCTGACCGCTTTTGAGGGCTTCATCAAGCACGACGGGCATCAATCCCCCCAGTTCATTCTCAAGCAGACTGAACTGGTTGCCCTGCCAGCCAGGGATGAACACAATGCCTGAGGCCTGATTTTCAACCAGGCCCTTCAGCAGTTCAGCTTGTTCTTCCGTGAGCATTCCCTCACCGACTCCGACGTCCCCGATGAAAACCACATCGTATTGCTGAAGCTCCTCAAGTTTCTCCGGAAAGGCCGTGATGTAATCGGGACCGTCGCCTTCCCCCAGCTGGGGATGCAGGAGAAGACAATCAACCTCAACACCAGGGTCCCTCGAAAGAGCATTTCGGATAAATCGGTATTCCCAGCGCGGCAGGGTATCGATGACCAGAGCCCGGATTGATTCCGGACGGCCTGCGATATTGAATCTGCGGCTGTTGTTTTTCTCAACCAGTTCTCCATCTGCGAAGGGAATCGAGAGCTCCAGGGTAGAGCTCCCCTCCTTTTGGAGGCGCCAAAGGATGGCATCGTAGAAGGTGCTTCCTCTTGGTATTGTTATGTTCTTGGTTTTTTCAATCCCCGACTGATCTCGAATGCGAACGATAGTGCGCACGTCGCGATCAAGAGACGATTCGATCGTAAAAGGGATCTGGACGTTTTCTCCCACGATTCCATAGGTAGGAGCCTTTACGGCAAGCAGATCAAGGTCAGGCAGGCGCTTGGGAGCCCCGGTGACAACAGAGAAAAGAGGAATGTCCTGCAGACGCATTTTCTGGGCAGCTGCGACCGGTGCAGGCTTCTCCCGGGCGTTCCAGTCGCCGTCTCCAATCATGATGACGGCGCGAAGGTCCGGGCGGTCCTCGATCCGGTCGGAGAGGGCAGAGTAAATATCCGTGACGGCGAGGACATTGGCCTCCGTGTCGTCGTTTTCCGGGGCTTCAGAAAACGATTCCACCGAGACACGGTTCTTCCCATCTTTCTCGAGAAGCTTCCAGAATTCGGTCTTGAGGATAGCTTCCGATACTTCCCTCCGGGTGACCACTTCTCCAGAATCGCCTGATGNGCCCGGTAGACGGGCATCCGCAGTCGACATGGACCCGGACCTGTCGTGGAGGATGATGATCTCCGGCTGTTTTACCGGTTCAATGGTCTTCCTCCACTCTGGGTTCAATAGAAAGAATACAGTTATTGTTCCGCAGACCAGGCGAAGGAACTCCAGCAGACCGGTTCGAAGCGGCCTCGCGCTTCGTTTGAGAGAGACGAAACAGAGGATCAGAATGAAGAGCCATGCGCCCAAGCCGGTGATCACGATGGGCAGAGGCGCACTGAAGTAGAGGTTTCCAATATTGAAACTCACGTCAGAGGTTGGGGTGAAGGTTCGCTTCCAGTCACAGGTCGGCGTGGTTGGAGACAGAGCAGGGCCTCAAGGATCAGGAAGAGGAGCATGGCTATGAGGAACCAGCGCCAGACTGGCCGAGAGAGGCTGCTGTCACCGGAGGCATCCTGTTCCTCGAGAAGACTATATCCGGTGTCAGCAAGAGCACTTTCGAGATCGGCTCCGGTGAGNGCCTCCAGNGAGTCCTCTTCAGCAGGACGGTTCGCGGCAATCAGCCGTTCNCCCAGCCGGTAGACCCCGGCTTCAAAGTTCGCATCTCCAGAGCCGGTGGCCTCGTCGTAGGAGTCCACCCGGGACCGAATCTCATCTCCCGCGGGAAGAGAGGAAGCCTCACCGGCTACCGTGAAAAAACGGGCCCCCATTCGGCGACTGCCTTCGTTCAGGCTGCGTTGCAGCGCTACCAGATGCAAGGCGGTTTGCTCAAGGTTAGACCATGTATANCTCGGCAGGGTGGAGAGAAAGACAACCTGCCCCGATTCAATAACACGCCGGGCGAGGAAGGGTTCGCCGTCGACCCAATCCGCCAGAGAGGTATAATCGCCGCTGATGCCGCGTCGCTTGATGGCTCGAATTCGATCGACAGGCAGCGGGGACCCGTCAGAGGCATCGCGGAATGCTCCATCTCCTCGTTCCCATTCCTTGACGATGAAATACTTGTCGCCGGGGGACTCACTTATCTCTGCCCATGAGAGTCCACCGAACGAAGCATTTGAGTTTTCGGAGGGCGGAAGAAAGACAACAATTCCCCCATTCTTGACATAGTCGAATAGCTGGTCTGATNCCGGGGGCTGGGGAATTGGGGCCTTCCAGACAACCAGCGAGGCAGAATCGAAGTTCACTTGGTAGGCGAGTTCAGGGCTGCGGACTGTTACCTTCTGGTTGGCGAATCCCGGGGCCAGCGCGGCAGTGAGAGATTTCAAAGTTTCCTCGTCAGTCGAGCTTTCAGCGATAAGGTAGGATTNNACGGGAGCTTCCTCGCCATACGCGTAGAAGGAAACGTTGTTTCTCTTGTTGGCGTTGTCGGTGATCGCAACCCATCCGTAGCCCTCTCCGGAGGTGCCCGTGAGTGCGATGCGTTTCCGGAAAGCCTGACTCTGGCCGTNGAAGGCCACCTCGCTGCCGGAACCTGCACCCATGTGATCAATGTTTAGGGTTACGGTGGTCGGTCCGCTATCCTCCTCACGGGTCAGCTCAAGGTCGAGAACGAGCTCCTCTGATTCCCTGCGGGCCGATGCAACCCTGATTGAAAAGTCGTTTCGCTCGCGCCCGTTGAGGGCAAGAATTCGGATCTTGGCTTGAAATTCTTCTTCTCCCATGGAGGCCCTAAAGGCTTCCCATCGGCTATCATCAGGAGCCCAGTTTTCTCGCTGGAGGTCTGATGCAACCCAGATCTCGCTGCGTCCCGGTTTGGCCTCTTTGAGATAGTCGAGAGCAGTAATCAGCATGCCCGGAATATCCGCTCCGGAGTCGGTTGGAGCGGTGAAGGAGAGCTCAGGAAGTACATCCGGGGAGGGGACCTCCTGCGCCTTCCCTGTGGCGCTGTCGATTACGATAAGGCGTGCTTCCTGAAGCTCACTCATCGCCTCTGCGACCTTGGAGAGAATACTCATCCGCTTCGTAACCTGGATATCCTTCTCCGAGCGCTCCATACTTGCCGACCGGTCGAGGATGAGAATCACCGTTTCTACCTGGCCGCCCCCCCAGCCGAGGAATCCTCCCGCCANTGGTCGGGCAATTGCGAAGACCAGAGCGGCAACTGCCAGTGATCGGAAGAGAAGAATCAGGAGNTGCTTGAGCCGTTTTTTGCCCCGTGAATCTCTCGTGGCCTTGAGCAGGAATTGCATTGCTCCCCAATCGACGGTGCGGAATCTCCGCCGGTTCAGCAGATGGATGATGATTGGAACGGAGACCGCGAAGAGTCCCCAGAGCATGGCCTGTTGTAGGAAGGTCATTTTTTCCCTTTTTTAGGCAAGCGGTTTGTCAG
Organism: Roseibacillus sp.; assembly: GCA_002723015.1. The sequence goes on from PBNG01000041.1 coordinate 14,937, forward strand.
GAAGTCGCGGAGAACCTCCTCGTAATTCTGATCCGAGGTGACGAGNTGGTAGTCGGCCCGCACGTCATGGCAACTGGCTTCGGTGGTCGTGAGAAATTCCTGGATCGCAGCGGTGTACTCCTCTGCGATCAAATTCGGTTCGGCGACTACAGTGGTGCTGTCCTCCAGATCAACGAAACGGTGGGGTCTGGTAAAATCGAAATGGATTTCCTGAGGGTCCATGAGATGGAATACAGCCACGTCATGTTTCCGGTAGCGGAGATGCTGAAGAGCATCAGCGAGAGCCTGTTGGTCGCAGAAGAGNTCGGAGAGGATCACTATGAGAGCTCGCTGGCCGACTTTCTCTGCNACGGTGTGCAGNGCGTCGACGAGTCCGGTTTCGCCCCTTGGCTCCAGCTTTCCGAGAACCTCGAAGAAGTTCTGGAGGTGGGCCGGACGCCTGCTGGGGGGGAGTTCCAGGTGAATGGTCTCATCGCAGCATGAGAGACCAGCAGAATCTCCCTGATTGACGAGCAGATAGGCCATGGTTGCAGCGAATCTTCGGGCGAATTGAATCTTGGATGGGAACTCACCAGAGGCGTATTTCATCGATCCGCTGCAATCGACGACAAAATAGGCCCGCAGGTTCGTGTCTGCTTCAAACTCCTTGATGTAGTGTCGGTCGCTCCGGGCATAGGCCTTCCAGTCCAGTCTCCGGGTATCGTCACCCGGGACGTACTTGCGATATTCAGCAAACTCGACCGATGAACCCCTGTGCGGGGAGCGATGCTTCCCCACGACGTTACCGACCATGGCAAGACGGGCCTCGACCGGCAGCGCGCCGAGGCGAGAGAGGACGTCGGAGTCTAGGAAGTCGTATTTCACGACCCGGGAGAGTTCTCAGATTTATTATTACTCATCGCGGAGGGTTATGGGGACTCCTCGATACGCCCGTCTGTCCTAGTCCTCCCTCATTTCCTCAATCAGGCGCTCGACCACCCTTTTGGAAGTCATGCCCTGACTCTCTGCCGCGAAGTTAGTGATCACCCGGTGCGTCAGAACCGGGACCGCAACAGCTTCGATGTCTTCAAGGGAAGCCATATAATTACCACGGAGAGCAGCGCGACCCTTTGCACCGAGGACGAGGTATTGAACGGCCCGGGGTCCGGCGCCCCATCCTACATATTCCCTGATCCAGGCCGGGGCATCGTCCGAGTTCGGTCTCGTCTTCCTTACGATTTCAACCGCGTAGTCGTAGATGTGATCAGGGACTGGCATGCGGCGAACCAGCTTCTGGAATGCAAGAACCTCCTCTCCGGTGATCAGAGCGTTAAGCCTGTCGTGGTCCACGCCGGTGGTCTCACGTGCAATACGACGCTCCTCATCTTCCGAGGGGTAGTCTACTTCAACAAGAAACATGAAGCGGTCGAGCTGTGCTTCCGGAAGAGGATAGGTGCCTTCCTGTTCGATCGGGTTCTGGGTAGCGAGAACGAAGAATGGTTTATCGAGNTCATAGGTATGGCCAAGAGCTGTCACTTTGTTTTCCTGCATCGCCTCAAGAAGGGCGGACTGCGTCTTGGCTGGCGCCCGGTTAATCTCGTCTGCAAGAAGCAGGTTCGCGAAGACTGGTCCCTTTATGTATTCGAACTCTCGCTTTCCGGTAACGGCACTCTCCTGAATGATGTCCGTTCCAGTAATGTCAGCGGGCATCAGGTCAGGGGTGAACTGAATCCTGCTGAATGAAAGATCCATGCACTCACCCACACTGGAGACCAGAAGGGTCTTGGCCAGCCCGGGAACACCCATGAGAAGCGCGTGGCCCCTCGAAAAAAGACAGATCGCGAGTTGCTCGACCACTTCGTCCTGACCAATGATTACCTTGGCCAGTTCCTGCCGCAGGGATTGGTAGACTGTGCCCAGTTCGTCGATCGCGGCGACGTCGTCAGGGGGCAGGGAGCCTTCCTGTGGTGCTTCTGCGGTCGTTTGAGGGGTTTCTACGGGGTCCTGAGCGTCGTCGTCTGAGGGGGCGTTCTCGGGATCAGGGGTGTCGGCGGGTGCGGAATCCATGAACTTTGCTTAAATTGAGTGACGGGGAAGGACGCTACCGGGCCCCGTTATTTTGTCTAGCGGGGATTCCCTCTGGAGAGGAGCTTCCCGCGAATGGGGTCCGTTTTGGGAGTATTTGGGGTATTACTGAGCAAGAACCGGGCCCTGAGGTCTGCTCGTTCAGCCTCTGGGGTCAGTGCTGGGAGCGTTGACCCCTGTAAAATTGAGGATTTCCGCTTGCCAGCAAGGGCAACTCTGCTAAATAGCTCGCCCCTTTCGCGTCAGGGCCAATGATGCGGTCACAAAGCCTTTTCACTACATGGCACGAATTTTTGGAATTGAAATACCCAACGAGAAGCGAATCGAAGCCTCTCTTTGTTACATCTATGGGATTGGCGCCGCCAGTTCCCTGAGGATCCTCGAGCAGGCCGGGGTTGATGGGAACCTGCGCACCGGTGAGTTGCTTGAGGATCAGTTGGTGAAGATCGCCCAGGTGATCCAAAGTCAGGGTATTGCGATCGAGGGCGATCTTCGGCGTGAAAAGCAGGCAGCATTGAAGCGCCTCACCTCGATCAATTGTTACCGTGGACAACGGCACAAGCGCGGTCTTCCGGTTCGTGGACAACGGACGAGGACAAACTCGCGCACGAGGAAGGGTCGCAAGAAAACGGTAAGCGTTAAAAAATAGGTAGTGCCGCACGATTTTAAAATTTGCTGAGACCCAACATGGCTGAGGAAGAGAACAAAACCACTGAGACTCCGGAGGAAGAGCCGGAAAAGGAAAGTGCTGTAGTCGAGGAGACTGCAGCAGAGGCCCCGGCGGCAGAGGCGGCGGAGGAGGAAGCGCCGTCTGGTGACGCCGAGGACGGTGGCGAGTCACCGGCAGAGGATGAAGCAGCAAAGGACGAGGGGAACGACAATGCCTCGGGGGAAGAAGCGCACGGGGAAGACAAGAAGAAGGATGAGAAAAGGGATATCTTCGCCGAGATCATGGGCGAGGAGGCTGCTGACGCGATCAAGATTCACAAGGCTAAGTCGAGCAAGAATATCTCAAAGGGGATCATTCATATTGCGGCCACCTTCAACAACACCATGGTAACGATCACTGACAGCAGCGGTAATACCATCGGATGGTCAAGCGCTGGCAAGATGGGCTTCAAGGGATCGAGAAAGAGCACCGCGTATGCTGCGCAGGTGGTTTCCCAGGACGCATGCCGTCAGGCCATGGGCCACGGTTTGAAAGAAGCTGAAGTCAGGGTCAAGGGGCCCGGGGCGGGACGCGAATCTGCGGTCCGCGCCGTGCAGGCTATCGGCATTGATGTTTCGGCCATCAACGATGTAACGCCCATTCCACACAACGGGTGCCGGCCAAAAAAGGCTCGCAGGGTATAGGGAATCTCAAGCGACGAATCTTCAAAACTATCTTCTCATGGCACGCTACACAGGTCCAAAGGACAGAATCAGCCGCCGCTTTCTGGTGCCGTTATTCGGCTCATCCCGCGCTCTTGAGCGCCGTAATTACCCGCCCGGACAGCATGGGTTGCGGGCCGGTCGCAGGAAGAAATCCGATTATGCGATCGCGCTCGGAGAAAAGCAGAAACTCAAGTTCCAGTATGGAGTTCTGGAGAAGCAGTTTCGGCGTTGTTACGAGGAAGCTGCGCGTCGGAGGGGTGTTACCGGGGACATCATGCTTCAGTTGCTCGAGACTCGCCTCGATAACGTTTGTTTTCGTCTAGGTTTCGGAAATAGCCGGCAGGCAGCCCGCCAGCTTGTCGGACATGGACATGTCCTCGTTAACGGAAAGAAGCTGGATGTGCCCAGCTATCATTGCAAGCCCGGGGATAAGATCAAGATCGGCCCCAAGCCATCCTCCCAGCAGCTCGGGCTCCGGATGATGGATCTCACTCAGGCAGTAGCCTTGAAGGAATGGGTGGCTCTCGACAAGGAAGCCATGGAGGGCACCGTTGCGCGCCTCCCAGAAGTCGAAGACATCGATCCTCTGGTGAACGTCCAGTTGATCGTCGAGCTTTACTCCCGCTAACACGAGCGGTTTTTTGATGGATCTATGGGATCGAACGAGGGTCTCGTCGCTAAATGGAGCCTATTCCATCTCAGACAGGAGCCGGGAGCTTCTGTGTATCGAAATTCTATCTCGGGCATGGCTTCCTTAAGTCCGTAGTTCAACTTGCAACTTCAGTTCGGAGGGCCAAAACTTAGAGCGATGGTTGACGAGAAAGAGCGAAAGACCCTTGAGGAGCGCCACCAAATGTCAGATTTGGACCGGCTTCGGCACTCCTGTGCTCATGTTCTTGCCACCGCAATCTCGCGGATTTGGCCTGAGGCTCAGTTTGCTGCTGGTCCGCCTGTAGAAGGGGGCTTCTATTACGACTTTGATCTGGAGCACCGGATCACGCCTGATGACTACGAGGACATCGAGGCCGAAATGAAAAAGGTGGTGAAGGAAAATGTGCCGTTTGAGCGAATGGTGGTGAGCCGCGATGAAGCGACCGCTCTGGCTAAGTCCGGGCGCCTTGCATCCGTAGCCGAGCGAGATGTTGAGTCGGTCTTCAAGGTTGACCTTCTGAATGACATTCCCGAGGACGAGGAAATCTCAATCTATAAGAACGGTGATTTCTGGGACCTCTGTGCGGGTCCGCATGTTGGACGTACAGGAAATTGCAAGGCCTTTAAGATCATGTCGGTCGCGAGCGCCTTTTACAAAGGGGACAAGCATAACCAATCACTCCAACGGGTTTATGGCACTTGCTTCAAGAACCGGACGCTCCTCGATGAGCACCTAGAGCATTTGGAGGAGGCGAAGAAACGCGATCACCGCCGGTTGGGGCGTGAGTTGGGCCTCTTCGCCTTCGATGAGTCGGTGGGACAGGGGCTTCCCTTGTGGATGCCCAAAGGTGGAATCATCCGGCGTCAACTTCAGGATTTCATCACTGGCGAATTAGACAGGCAGGGATACTATCAGGTCTTCACGCCACACATCGGGAAACTCGATCTCTACCGCACCTCAGGGCATTTCCCTTATTACGAGGACAGTCAATTCCCGCCGATCGTGGAGCGAGAAGCGATCAAGCAATTGGCCGAGAACGGAACCAAGTGCTCCGAACTACTGGATTCAATTTCCACAGGTGAAATTGAGGGATTCCTTTTGAATCCGATGAATTGTCCTCATCACATTAAGATCTATTCGAGCGAGCACCATTCCTACCGAGATCTTCCGGTGCGTTTGGCGGAATTCGGAACAGTCTACCGCTGGGAGCAATCGGGCGAACTCGGAGGATTGACGCGGGTGCGCAGCTTTACTCAGGATGATGCCCACATTTTCTGTACGCCGGAGCAATTGGGGGATGAGATCCAGGGATGCCTTGGTCTCGTGAAGACGGTTCTTTCAACCTTGGGGATGAATGAATATGCGGTGCGTCTTTCGTTGCGTGATCCAGATTCCTCCAAGTATGTTGGAGATCCGGCAAACTGGAACAAGGCAGAGGACGCTCTTCGCGAAGCGGTCGAGACCCTTGGGGTCGATTATATCGAAGAGCCTGGGGAGGCTGCCTTTTACGGCCCCAAGATCGACTTTGTTGTCAAAGACGTCATTGGGCGGGAATGGCAGCTTGGAACAGTTCAGGTGGATTACAGTTTGCCGGAGCGTTTTGATCTCAACTATACCGGGTCTGATAACAAGCCGCACCGGCCGGTTATGATTCATCGGGCACCTTTTGGTTCCCTCGAGCGCTTCGTAGGGCTTCTCATTGAGCATTTCGAAGGGAAGTTTCCGGTATGGCTCGCCCCGGAACAGGTCCGAGTCCTCTCTATCTCTGAAAAGCATAATGGCTATGCGGATACGGTTGCACAAAAGCTCAAGGATGCAGGAGTCAGGGCGTTCAGCGATGTCTCCGATGACAAGGTAGGGGCCAAGATTCGTCTTGCGAGGCTCGATCGCATACCCTATATGCTCGTCACTGGCGCACGTGAAGAAGAGTCACAAAGTGTAAGCGTGCGTCACCGGGATCGTGAAGATCTCGGGTCCATGACTCTCAATGACTTTGTCGACCAAGTATGCGAAGAAATTCGAAACCGCTCGCTATGAGTGGAAATGAAATTTGTTGCTTCCAATGATGCAGCGGAAAATTCAGCTAAACTTGGCAGAGCGCCGTGGCGTTCCTCTTTGCGGATGACCTCCGCCCCCTCAACAACATACAACAGGTACTATCGCTAAGAAAAAGAAGAAGAGGTTCCGCCCGCGCCGGGACATGACCCGGGTGAATGAACGGATCAGGGCGCCAAGGGTAAGAGTGGTATCGGGCAAGGGTGAGCAGCTTGGGGTTATGGATACCCGGGAGGCAGTGCAGAAAGCCAAGGCCATCGGGTTGGATCTTGTTGAGGTTGCATCAAATGCGGATCCACCGGTTTGCCGGGTCGTCGACTACGGAAAGTGGAAGTATGAGCAGTCCAAGCTCAAAAAGACGAGTAAGAGCAAGTCTGTGACCCGACTCAAGGAAGTGAAATTCCGGGTCCGGACCGAGCAGCATGATTACAATATCAAACTTGGGAGAATTGAGTCCTTCCTCGACGAGGGGCACAAAGTCCGTGTGCAGTTACAGTTCAGGGGGCGGGAGAATGCTCACAGAGAGCTTGGATTTGAGAAGTTGGAGAGGGTCAAGGGAGACCTTAAGACGATGGGTAACGTCGACCAGGAGCCCAAGTTAGTCGGGAGGAATGTAGTCATGGTCCTCTCGCCTCTTCCAGAGGGACAGCGAGAGCGAAAGTTCAAGCTGAGTCATGGAGACCTTATCGAGGAGGATGACTATGATGAGGACGATACTGAGGATGAAGATCCTTTAGCAGAGGATTCGGATGTCGAGGGTCAGGAAGAGAGTGATTCAGATGAGAACGAAGACGACTCAAGATAGAGTTCGGGGCTACGTTTTTGAAGAGATGGAAGGATGCCTGCTCCTGTTTGATATAGATGGGACACTTATTGATGCGGGTGATGCTGGTGTAGGGGCAATTCGGCGTGCCACTGTGGATCTTTACGGTGACCAGATTCCGGTTCCGGAGTTGGATGTCCGTGGAGCCACCGATGCGGCCCTTGCGAGGAAACTCCTGCCCGCGATGGGTGCGGAGGTCAATCCCGGGAGTGTCGAGCGGCTTTACGCGGCCTATCTGAGGCGACTCCGGGAGCGATTGGAGGAGGTGAATCCAGAGGCNGGGATTCTTCCGGGTGTTTGCGATTTACTGGATACGTTGAAAGAGGCTGGGGCCACTCTGGGACTGCTTACTGGAAATGTTGAGGCTGGAGCCTGGATCAAGTTGGAGCGGTTCGGATTGGCAGACTACTTTTCCTTCGGTGCCTTTGGGGATGAACATCCAGATCGTGACAAGCTCGGTCCAGAAGCTCTGGCTGAGGCTGAGAGGGTGCATCAAGCCAGGTTCCATCCCGGGCAGGTGGTTGTAGTTGGTGATACCCCGCGTGATATTTCCTGCGGTCGTGTCATCGGAGCCTCGACAATCGCCGTGGCGACGGGTGGATATGCGCTTCAAGAGCTCTCAGACTGCAATCCTACCTTAGCAGTGAGATCGCTTGAAGAGCAGGGAGTGATTCTGGATCTGGTGTCGAGATGCTCTCTCGGGAAGGTGTCGGATTCAGGAACCAGGGAGCAGGCTATTTGATTACGGGAGCCTTACCGGATGTCGCAGCAGATTTATCATCTACTCTCGGGGGCATGGCCACTGGTGGCTGAGAGCAGGAGACTGCGAAGCGTTACCCCGGAAGGGATGGATGAATTATGGTCGGCTGGCTGGCGTCATTTCGGAGCTGACTTTTTCAGAGCGAGCCTCATGACTGATGGAGCATATCTCAAAAGACAGATTCCCTTGAGGATCCGGGTAGGATCGTTCAGGCACTCAAGGAGCCAGAGGCGAACTCATAGAAAAAATGCGGACTTGAGGACCGTGTTCACGGCGGCGAATCCGGGCTGTGCCGAAGAGAACCTCTTTAACCTGCATAAGCTTCGCTTTGAGGAAAATGTTCCGGAGACTCTCGAGGATTTTCTCGGTAGTGGGCCTGCAGAGTATCCTTGTAGCTACCAGCAGCTTAGCGTGTATCTCAAAGACCAATTGATCGCGGTTAGCTTCATGGCGCTTGGTCGTAAGTCCTGCTCCAGTATTTATGCTGCATTCGCTCCGGAATTTTCCCGGAGGCGGTTGGGGATCTATACCCTGCTGTCAGAGCTCGAGTTTGCGAGGGGGCACGACATGAAATTTCATTACATTGGTTATGCGACGATGGAGCCCAGTTGTTATGATTACAAAAAACAGTTCGCTGCATTGGAGTATTTTGACTGGGAGGGACGATGGCTGAGCGGAGAAGGTTTCAGCGAGCTTGACGAGTGTTGAGTGGTGCCGTGGGTTGCATTTCAATGGGAACTCATGTATCCCGTTGGATCGATGGGAGGTTATGATCGGCGGACACTGTTGCGGGATTCATCTTTGGCGGGCACCTCGCTTCTCCTTCCTCAGGTAGCCCGGGGACGCGAGGAGTCCAGGTCGATACGGACGATCTCGATCTTTCATACCACCGACCTGCATGGTCATATTCGCCCAACCCAGACCTACGGGGGGATAGCGAATGTGGGGGGACTCGCCCGATGTGCGGCACAGATTCGGGAGTGGCGAAGAAGTAGCCCTCACTCTCTCCTTGTTGACATCGGAGACGTCTATCAGGGAACAGCCGTTGGATGGATGACGCGAGGGCGCCTCATGATCGATCTCTTCAATAAATTACAATATGATGCATGGGTGATAGGGAATCATGAATTTGACTGGGGTCCCGAGGTTGTTCTTGATGCAGTGAGCCGGTCGGCGATGCCCGTGCTGGCCGGAAATCTCAAAATTGAGGGGAGGAGGGCAGGAACCCTTGATGATCCTGCCCATCCGCTATCAAGGATCATGCCTCACGTGGTAAAAAATGTCGGAGGATTTCGCATCGGGTTGGTTGGTTTGACAACTCCGGGTCTTTCCTACTGGCTGCGGCCGGAGCTGTTGAGTGGATTTGAAGCTACGGCCCCGGCCGACGCTCTTCGAGCAAGTGTCAGGTACCTGCGCGAGGAAGCGAAGGTGGATGCGGTAGTCGTTTGTGGTCATATGGGTCTCCGGGAAGTCGACGACTTTGCCAATCCTGTTCAGGCGTTACTCGAGCTTGAGGATGGTCCTGACGTTTATCTAGCTGGACATACCCATCGAGATCATCCCAGCCGGTTTGTGAACGGAACACTTTACACCCAGGCGGATTATTTTGGGATCCACTGTGGGAGGGTGGACCTTTCCTTTGATTTGGAGAGTCGTCACATTGTGGAGAAAAGGGCCCAGTCTATCCTGATGGATGAGCGCATCCCTGAAGACCCTCTTGTGATCGCGGCAGCCTCTGAGGATCTGGAAGATGCCGAGGGATATCTTGCGGGCGAGATCGGGGATTTGGACGTCGAATTATCCGGGAAAAGAGCAGAGCCTGGGATGCCAAGCTCGCTGCAGGGACTGATTTCATCTGCAGCAATTCATGCCGCAGGAAAGGAGGGAATTGAGCCTGATGGTGTGTTCCACGGGACCTTTGGAGGAGGGGTATTCCAACCCGGCAAGAAGACCATGGCAGACGCATGGAAAATTCTACCCTATGATAATCGGTTGTTGGTGCTGGATCTCAACCAGGAAGAATTGGTTGGGGTAGTCAACGAATCGCTGCAGGCGGGTGGNGACCGGGCTCTTTTCGGATTTGACTTAAAAGTAGCAAGAGCGGAGGCCGCCAAGGGTGAAATCGGCAGAAGGAGGTTCGTTCGGGAACTGAGGTGTCTGCGAAAGCCGGAGCCTCTCGCGCCGGGGCAGCGTTACTCTATTATATTCAACTCCTATGATGCCCAGTCGGGTGGAAAGAAGCTCATGCGCCTGCGGGCCCTCGCCCAGAACCCCGAATGCAATCCGAGGCTTCTTCAACCGAACAGCCGTGAGGCGCTGATAGACTTCTTTGCTCACGTTGGTACGGTTACTTCGGAGGCAATCGCCCCGCNGCCGAGATCCAAGCGGGAGGGTGGTTAGAATCCTTCGTTGTCCAGAAGGGCGGTCCCTGCAGAGCGAAGAAGTCTTTCAGTAGTTGCCCAGTCGATACACTTGTCGGTGATGGATTGACCGTAAGTCAGGTCCTCAAGTGGGACGGGGAATGACTGGTTTCCCCCAAGCAAGTTACTCTCCAGCATGGCCCCGACGATTCCACGATTGCCCTCGGCTCTCTGGCGCACAATGTCTTCGAAAACGGCTGGCATTTCCTCATGATTCTTTGCGCAGTTGGCGTGTGAGGCATCGATCATCAGAGAGGGATAAAGTCCAGACTTCTCGATTCGCGCNAGGGCAGAACGGACGCTCTCCNGGTCGTAGTTGGGGCCTTTCTCACCTCCGCGTAGAATCACGTGGCAGTTGGGGTTGCCTNAAGTTGAGACCGCGGAGGCAATGCCTTCCGCTGAAACTCCAAGAAATGTCTGAGGCTTGTTGGCTGCTTTGATCGCGTTAATTGCAGCATGAAGGTCGCCGCTGATCGTATTTTTGAAACCGATAGGCATCGAAAGACCTGAGGCCATCTGCCGGTGCGTTTGACTTTCGCTGGTTCGGGCCCCGATGGCCGACCAGCTGATCAGGTCAGCAATATATTGAGGAGTGATCGGATCCAAAAGTTCGGTGGCGGTGGGGATCTCGAGAGAAATCACTTCTCGGAGGAACTCACGGGCAATTGTAAGGCCTCGTGGGATGTTATCGGTTCCATCAAGATCCGGGTCCATGATGAGTCCCTTCCAGCCAACTGTAGTACGGGGCTTTTCAAAATAGACCCGCATGACAAGGTAAAGGCGCTCCTGGAGCTCGTGGGCGAGCGTTTTGAATCGTTCGGCATAGTCGAGGCCTGCCCGGGTGTCATGGATAGAACACGGTCCGACGATAACCAGAAGGCGCTTATCCCGTCCNTGAAGGATGTTCCTGATTGTTTCCCGGCTTTGAGCAACGAACGCTGCCTGCCCGTCGTCACGGGGAATTTCTGACAAGACGAAGGTCGGAGATGGCAGTGGAACATTCCGGACTACGTGAAGATCAGCGACCTGTGGATCGGGGTTCATGGCTAAGCGATAGCGTTGGATTGGTGAGTGATGCCCGGTTGAAAGCCAGTAAGATAGTGAACGGGGGCNTTGCCTCAGGGAACAGAGGGAAAAGAGACTCCGCAAAAGTGCAAGTCCACGAAAAAAGGCGAAAATGTATGGTTGAGAATTACTCTGTCCGGGCCGCAGATCACTTTTCCCTTCCGTGGCCGGTACGGCCTTCTACTGTTCGTCCATGGCAACAAAGTCCGAGACTCTGCTGAGGCAGTTNACTGAAGCCCATGGCCCCCCTGGATTCGAGGGTGAAATTCGCGCCTTGTTTGTCGAGGAACTTGAAGCGGCAGGTGATTTCTCCACTGACAGGACGGGCTCGGTCCTATGTGACATGGGAGGGGAGGGTCCGCGGGTCCTGCTCGAGGCTCACATGGACGAAGTAGGGTTCCGTGTGCAATCCGTTACTTCCGGGGGATTTCTCAGGATGATTGCAGTAGGAGGTTGGTGGCCCCATGTCGTCCTCGCGCAGCAGTTGGTGATAAAAACCAGAGGAGGAAAGAAGATCACGGGGGTTGTCGGATCCAAGCCACCACATTTTCTTCCAAAGGCGGAACGTGGGAAGGTGATGCCTCTCGAAAGCATGTTTGTCGACATTGGGGCTGCCTCAAGGGATGAGGTTCTGGAGATGGGAATTCAGCTTGGAGATCCGATCGTCCCAAGAACCGATTTTGAACCACTGGCCCGCGGGGGCCGTTTTCTCGCCAAGGCCTTCGACAACCGGGTTGGGATGTGCGCCGTGGTGGAGGCGGGTCAGAGGTTNAGNACCATTGAAAGGAGGAACCGGGTTCTGCTTGCTGGCAGCGTTCAGGAGGAATTGGGACTGCGGGGCGCGAAGACCCTCGCGAGCCTTGCGAAACCCGATGTCGCGATCATCCTTGAGGGTACTCCTGCCGATGACACTCCCGGGTTTCATGCGGATGAGTCGCAGGCGATCTTAAAGGCCGGAGTTCAGATCCGAATGCATGACCCCACAGCGGTCATGAATCCCAGACTTGCTGATCTTGCGATAAAAACAGCGGAGGAGGAAAATATTCCGTTCCAGCTCGCTGTGCGCCGGGGCGGCGGAACGGATGCCGGAGAAATACATCTGGCGGGAGAGGGTGTGCCCTGTGTGGTTCTCGGAGTGCCTGCCCGCTACATACATTCACATAACAGCATCATCGACATTGCGGATTACCAAGCCATGGTAGATCTAAGTGTAGCTCTTGTTGGCAGGTTGAGCTCTCCGAGGGTTTCCTCTCTTGTGGAATATCTCTAGGCTCTCACCGCAAATTGAATGGAATGCCGGCTTTTCCTTCCCAGTTCATGAGTGCCTCAGAAGGGATGCAAGTGCTTGGAGTCTGGGTACATAATCTCAAACCCGAGCTCGTCGAGCTTTCGGAGACGTTCGCTTTACGCTGGTATGGCCTCGCTTACCTCGCCGGCTTCATCGCCGGTTACTATGGGTTACGATGGCTGGCTCAAAAGCGCCTCTGGGTCGTAGGGCCTGAAAAGGTTGCGGATTTCATTGCCTACGCGGCTCTCTTCGGGGTCTTTCTCGGTGGGAGGCTCGGTTATGTCGCATTCTACATGATTCCCGAGAGCGGTCTNGGCTCCGTTCTGGAAAANCCCCTCGTTATTTTCCAGGTATGGAAGGGGGGCATGTCCAGTCACGGAGGGATTCTGGGCCTGACGATTTTTACTTATTTCTATGCTCGCCGGGCGAAGTGCTCGTGGACCGGATTAGGGGATGGCCTGGTCATTTTTGCTCCCCTTGGGATCTTTTTTGGCCGTCTCGCCAACTTTATCAATGGGGAGCTTTATGGGAGGGTAACGAGTGCATCTGTGGGAATGAAGTTCCCAAAGGAACTGCTGGGGCGAGAAGAAGAATTTCACGCCGCCATGAAGGATGCGGTTGAGGTTGATCCGGACCGCCTGGACGGTCTCTGGGACAATTATCTGGTAAGTCCGTCTACTGGGCAGGGCCAGTTGCTCGAGGGCGTTCTAGAGGCTGGACGGGCAGATCCGGCGATCATTGAGGCCATTGCGGGTTATATCCAGGTTCGCCACCCTTCCCAGCTCTATCAAGCCTTGCTCGAGGGCTTGTCCCTCTTTGCGATCCTNTTGCTTCTGCGGTTGCGACTGCCTCAGATGGGTCANGGCATCATTACAGGAGGATTCTTTATTCTCTATGCGACGTTCCGGATTGTTGCCGAACATTTCCGTGAACCTGACTCCGCCTGGGTCATTCAGGATGCTCTGACCAAAGGCCAGTTTTACTCCATTTTCATGTATGTGATCGGTATCGCTTTTCTGGTCGCGGGCCTGAAAGGCAAGACAGGATCTTTGGCAGGGCGGACATCAGCTTCCTGACTACCGACCAACTGTTATCAGGGCATACGGAGTCGCTGCCCGATCCTGATCAGAGTGCCGCTGATCCCATTGGCTCGCTGAATTGCTCCCACAGAAGTGCCGTAGCGGCGACTCAGAGAGTAGAGAGTATCACCCTTTACTACCGTATGGCGGATTACCGGTGTCGGCTTGGTAGCTGCCGTGGAGGGTTTAGGACNGGGGGGTTGAGGGGTTAATGCTGCAGGCGGCCTCGGCTTGGACTCCGTCACGGAGGCCACCGGGGGAAGTGGTTTGATCACTGGTTTCTTTTCCTTGGGCCGGACTGCGGTGACTTTCTCGACTTTCTTCGGCNTCGGGGTATTGGCAACAACAAGCTGCGGTGCCCATTTCTGCTGTCTCGCTGGCTTGTCTGCCCAGGCCTCGACGTAATTGCCATTTCGGTCGAAAGGGCCATACCCGGGATTATACGCGCTTGGCGAGGAAGCTATCGGCATCCCCCCGCCCACGTCTGNGCTGCCGCAGCCGTTCAAAAGGAAAGTCATCGATAGCGCGAATANCAGAACCAGAACTTTGCNGGCGGTAAAAGAGGGCTTCATTTTTAAGCGGGAAGGGAAGAAATAGTAAAGTGATCGGAGTCACCGGTTCAGCCTCTGAGAGCGCCTTGTGCNCCCTTGTGTTCTCCCGCTGCCCCGTCGAATTATCNTCTTNTGGTTTTAGCGATATGTCGCAGGTATTCAAGTGCTTTGGATTCGCTCGTGATGCGCTTAGGATCGGCGTGAACTGGCCATAGTGCTTATGGTTCCCTTGTAACGGTCTTGCAATCAGACATTTGAATATGATGGGGCCCGATGGATGAGACGGATCCCTGTTTGTTTCTGGTAATCTGTTATGGCCCTATGCTCGACCCGGGACCCCAAGAGACTTCGTGACGAAGGCCGAAAAAGCCTTCAGGAGCGGGTAGAAATAGTGGGGAGTCTCAAGCGAGTGCAGTTTTCCATCTCTCAACCTCACCCAGCACATTCGCAGGCGAGGGAGATCCCGGGTTGGACCGGGCTTGCAATGCGACATCAAGGTCAAAGACCTTGTTTGTATCAGCTCCAAACTCCCCAGAAATAAGGCTGAGGTCCAGCATATCAAGCGTGGTGCCTTGTTCCTCTGCGGCGGCTACTGCCTGACCCACAAGCTCGTGTGCATTACGGAATGGAACACCTTTACCCACGAGGTAATCGGCAAGGTCTGTAGCGAGTAGTAAGGGATCATCAGCTGCCTTCCGGCAATTCTCGATATGCATGTCCATTGAGGAAACCATTGCGGCGTTGACCTCGAGTGCGAGGGTGAGCGTCTCTATGGAGTCGAAAAGGGGTTCCTTGTCCTCCTGCAGGTCACGGTTGTATGTGAGTGGCAAACCCTTGAGCGCTGTCAGAAGGGCGACGAGATTCCCCACCAGTCGTCCAGCTCTGCCACGGGTCAGTTCGCAGACATCAGGATTCTTTTTCTGTGGCATCAGAGATGATCCAGTCGTGTGGCTGTCGCTCAGGGTGGCAAATCCAAATTCCGCACTGCACCAGAGAATGATGTCTTCGCTGAAGCGCGAGAGATGTGTGCCAAGGAGGGAGAGAACAAAGAGCATCTCAGCAACATAATCCCGGTCTGCGATCGCATCCATTGAGTTCGTTGAGATTCCTTCGAATCCCAGCTCCTGCGCGATCGCACTCCGATCCAGATTGATTGTCGAACCTGCNAGGGCGCCGGACCCAAGGGGGCAGACGTTCAGGCGCTTCCTGCAATCAGTGAGGCGTTGCTTGTCTCTTTCCAGCATCTCGACATAGGCGAGGAGATGATGACCCNCGGTCACAGGTTGGCCGCGCTGGAGATGCGTGTAGCCAGGCAGGATAGTGGCCGCGTGCTTCTCGGCCTGAAGCAGCAGAGCTCTCTGGAGGTCGGCACTCAATGAGAGGAGAGAGTCAATGGAGGAGCGGCAGTAGAGCCGGGTGTCCGTGGCAACCTGGTCGTTCCGGCTGCGAGCGGTGTGTAGTTTGGATCCCGCNGCTCCTATTTTCCGGGTCAGGGCAGCCTCGATATTCATGTGAATGTCCTCAAGTTCGATTGAGAACTCGAATTTACCTGCTTCAATTTCGCTCTTTATCTCATGCAGACCGNTTTCGATCTGGGAAAATTCTTCGTCTGTTAGCAGGCCCGCATGCATTTGAGCCCGGGCGTGGGCGATGGAGCCCGCGATGTCATACGGGAAAAGGCGCCAGTCATAGGAGATGGACTCGCCATAACGTTGTACTAAATCAGCAGTTTGCTGTGTGAAGCGTCCCTTCCACATGTCGTGAGCTTCCGGGTTAGGATGGCAAGTTGCAAGCCTAGCAGCGGCGATTGCGGCAAATCTTCGCCGGCGTCGATCTTTTTCCTGGTCCCTATCCAATGCCCGCGAGCAGTGTTTCAAATGTCGATGTAGTCGTCATCATTCGCCCGCTTTTCTGAGGGGCGCTGGTCCGGAGAAGGGGGCATGATCTGAATGCGCCTTCCGAGGTAGCTACTCAACCGTTCGCGTATGAGGATACGGGCGGGCGGACAAAGCAGGAGAAATCCAGCAGCATCGGTAAGAAATCCGGGCGTCAGAAGAACAGTTCCCGCCAGGAGGATCAGCATGCCATCAAGGGCCTCTCGATGTGGAATTTTACCCTCNGCAAGGGCGTTTCGGAAGCTCAAGAGAGCCTTGGTCCCCTGGCTTCTGGTCAGTATCGTACCGATAAAGGCGGTCAGGAGAATGATCACCAAGGTGGCTTCAAACCCGATCTTGCTCCCGATTCGAAGGAGGAGGAATATTTCCACGATCGGGATGAGGATGAAGATCGTGAGTAGCTTGAAGAACATGGCAGTGCTCGTAGGAGTTCGTGCCCCGCAAAGTTAGTTAAATCGGGAGAATCTCGCAGATATTCTTGCGGGGCATCGGTTTGTCGGAGTTCAAGGGAGCTCGATCAAGGCCTTGACAGTTCCCCGACTGGTGTCGGTAAAGGCCGCAAAACCGGTTGGGACATCCTCGAAAGAGAGGCGATCGGTAATCCAGATGTCAGTGTTGATCTCTCCATCTGCGATCAGCGTGATAATCTTTCCGAAATCATCTGGAAGGGCATTTCTGCTGGCGAGAAGCGTCAACTCCCGGCGATGAAATATGGGGGCATGCGGGAAGGAGAGGTTCTCCGTAGTGATGCCCACGTATATAACGCGGCCCGTGAAGGCAGCATATTCGAAACAGGTGGACATGGAACCAACGCTTCCGGTGGCATCGATTACGATCTCGGCAAGTTCTCCACCGGTGATCTCTTTCAGCTCGGAGAGATGACTCCCGTCCGGGCTGAAGGGAATGGTATGCTCTATCCCGAGATGATTACGGCAGAATTCCAGACGGCTTTCCACCATGTCCATCACGATTATCTTGAGATCGTGAAGGCGTAGGAACTCGAGAGCGGCCAGACCGATTGGTCCGGCTCCAATCACCAGAACCGTTTCTTTTGGCTGAGGATTAGACCGAATGACAGAGTGATAGCCAATGGCAAGGGTCTCGACCAACGCCAGCTGATCATAGGAAAGGTTATTACCCGGNTGTAGCTTGCGCGCAGGGCAGAGCCAATGGGGCCGCAGGCCGCCGTCTGAGTGAACCCCGAGGACTTGAACTCCGGGGCAGCAATTGCTGTTTCCCTTGGTGCTCGTCGCCGTGGANGGATCATTGACATAGGGTTCGAGGGAGCACTTGTCGCCAACCTGAAGGTGAGTCACACCATCGCCCAGTGCGAGGACCTCCAACCCCAGCTCATGCCCGGGAATACGGGGGTAGGAAAAGAAGGGCATCTTGCCGAGGTANCCCGAGAGATCAGTTCCGCAGATGCCCATCCGGTGCGTACGCACAAGTGCTTCCCCGGGGCCCGGGGCCGGGGGATCGGGTAGGTCGATCATGGTGATGACCTCGGGTTGGGTAAATTCGATAGCTTTCATGGTTGTGAATTGAAGGTCGCGATAGCAAGGAGGAGGTAGCTGTCGAGACGAATTAGGCAGCGATACCCTGCTATACTGACTCAATAATGACATTGCCGTAGGCCGTGGGATCCCCGGTGCGGATCAAGCCTATTGCATTCGGNACTCTGCTTTTNAAGTCGAGGTGCGGTTCGCGGGTTACCTCGGCTTCCGAGAAAGAGGCGAAACACTGGTTAAAAGCCTCCACTGTCTCCTGAGGGTTTGTCCCGAGGAATTCCTCGGCCTGCCAGATGTGACCAACCTTAAAATTCGGTTGAAGGAGATTGAGCACATCAAGGACGTTGGGAATGCCCCGAGAGAGCGCAAGATCAACGGTCTCTATTTCCTTCCAGTAGGGAAAGGCCCAGTCGCAGATCACCAGGGTGTTGGTGTGTCGAATGCGTGCGATGAGATCTAAAACGTGAGGATTAAGAATACCTTGCTGGAGCATGTGATTGCTGGTGGTGGTTGGGCCATGGTGTGACACCTTTACAGGGAGGAGTCGAAATTTTTTTATCGGGTAATGAAAACGGCTCCGGAATAAGAAAAAGCCTTTCCTGTCGGAGCAGGAAAGGCTTTGGAAATGTCGGGAGCCGCCTCCGGTTGGCCCTAGACGTCCTTCCAGCTGCGCTCGGCGGCCGAGGCGAGGACAGCATCGCATACTTTCGCGGTTTCGAGGGCATCCCGGAAAGTAGGATTGCAGGGTTCACCACTGCTGAGCGAGGCGAGGAAATCCGCAACCTGATGAACGAAGGTGTGTTCGTAGCCGATACAGAGACCAGGAACCCACCATTTGTCGAGATAGGGGTGGTCACCATCACTGATATGGATGCTGCGCCAGCCTCTGACCATGCCCTCGTCAGAGTGATCGAAATACTCGAGGCGATTGAGATCGTGAAGATCCCACCGGATGGACGCATTTTCGCCGTTGATTTCGAGCGTGTAGAGGGCCTTGTGTCCCCGGGCGTAACGGGTCGACTCAAAGAGACCAAGGGACCCGTTGGCAAAGTGGCAGTGGAAGAGGCAGGCATCGTCGATGGTAACCGCCTGTTTCTCCCCGGTCGCGGTGTGAACGCGTTCCTTGATAAAGGTTTCNGTTACCGCGGAGACATCACTGATGCTCCCGTTGAGCCAGATCGCAGTGTCGATACAATGAGCAAGCAAGTCGCCGGTCACTCCCGATCCGGCAGCCGCCGCATCAAGGCGCCACAGGCCCTCTCCTCCCTGGGGAAGTTCTTCGCTAATGGTCCAGTCCTGGAGGAAGTTGGCCCGGTAGTGAAAAATCTTACCAAGCTTCCCGGAATCAATGATCTGCTTGGCAAGAGTGACAGCTGGAACCCTCCGATAGTTATACCAGACGGTATTGGCAACCCCGGCCTTCTCTACCGCCTCAACCATGGGCAAACTTTCCTCCGTGGTGCGNGCAAGAGGTTTCTCACAGAGGACCATCTTGCCTGCTTCCGCCGCGGCGATCGCGATTGCCGCGTGGGTGTCATTGGGTGTGCAGATATCAATGGCATCGATGTCATCACGGGCAATCAGGGCCTGCCAGTCGGTTTCCACGGATTCAAAGCCCCATTGCGAAGCGAATTCGTTGGCGCGTTCTTTGTTCCGCGCGCAGATAGCTTTGAGGACCGGGCGATATTCGACGTCGGGGAAGAAGTCATTCACCCTCTTGTAGCCGTTACTATGTGTCCGGCCCATGAAGCCGTATCCGACAAGGCCGATGTTCAGTGGTTTTTTTGCGCTCATGGTGTGAGTAGTATTTAAGATTCGGTTTTCCCAGGGGAGAGTTTCTTATTCCCACCCATGGGCTTCGCGAACATCGATCATGGCCTTGAGAATTGCATTCCATGTTTCAGGCTTCTCNAGGGTNNCGTTCGGGAACATGCAGCCGTCCCAGCAGATGTGCTGGATGCCACGATCCTGAGCACCTTCCAGCCAGTAACCAGCGCACTTGGTGATATCGAGCTTGCCATTGGGGTCATCCGCCGGGCAGTGCTTGCCGGTCTTGTCGTGAGAGCCAGCGCCATGGACCTCGCCGTCGTTCTGCGCGACGTGGAAGTCGATGGTCCAGGGACGAAGGGCGTCAGTGACTTCCTTATAGGCCTCCCAAAATTGTTCTTCGCTGTGATCTTTCTGNAGGAGTCCATCATCTGGAGCATTATAGCCCAGCATGAAGGTATAAGTGTGAGCCAGGTCAGCTTGGAATCCCAGAGACTCCGGCATGCCGACCTCTTCCATGAGAGCGACAGCAGCTTTCCAGGAATGNAGTCCAGCCCAGCATACCTCACCTTCGGCGGCGAGACGTTCACCGTGGTCGGCAGCGATCTTTGCAGCTTCCTTGAAAGTTGCCGCGATGCGCTTGAGGTTGGTGCCGGGATCCTCGAGGAATTTTGCGACACCGAATTCGGCGGAGTCGATNCGGATGACTCCGTATTTACGCGCGCCGTGATCGTTGAAGACCTTTGCGATACGACAGGCCATCTTGACGGCATCAAGGAACTTGGCCTGCTGTTCGTCTGAGCCCATGGCGGAATCGCCCACGGTTCCCGGCCAGACCGGGGCTACCAGTGAGCCGATGTCAAAGCCCTTTCCTTGGATCAGGTCAGCGATCTTCTTGAGTTCGTCATCACTCGCCTCGGGGTCGGTATGAGGAAGAAAGAGGAAGTAATCGATGCCATCAAACTTCTGGCCATCCACCTCGGCGGCAGCGGTCAGTTCGAGCATGCGCTCGAGTGAGATTGGCGGTTCCTGGCCTTCGTCGTCGCCCTTGCCGACGAGTCCGGGCCACATGGCGTTGTGCAGTGCAGGTTTGTTGGGCATGATTAAGAATTGTGTGNTTTCAAGTGCGGCGGCGTTTGTTGAAGTGTGTGGTTCACGCTGCAGCNGGAAGAAACCTAGAGGGTGATGGGCGGGGCGTGGAAGGGAAAAGTTGTGCAGGTGCCCCTAGTCAGGATTCTCCTTGTTCAGGGGGTGCTCCGGTCTTTCGGAGTATATCTTCCTCGTTGTGGACCTGCTGCAATTTGAGTCTCGANCGGTGATGCATGATGGCGGCGTAAAGGTATCCGGAAAAGGCCACTATGCCGATGGTGAGGCCCAGCTTTCCTGAGAGCAGAGTCCGTTGGATCATCTGCTCGTAGGATGACTCGGATAGGAACTGGTTATCGGCCAGTTGGATGGTTTGCTTGAGCCGTGTCAGAGTGCTCCCCATTCCGATCGCGATTGAGGCAGCGAGGAGAACCACAAAGGACCATTGGGTGACCAGCCAACGACGTTTTGACCGGCNGCATCTCTGGAGAAGAGATGACGGGTCAATTGGTTTCACGCTTGAGCTCATGCCCAGGTAGCCGAGCCGTGGAGCTGGGCTTCATCCAGCCCTGTGCGCTCCCATTGCCGGGGCCTCAGGCTGGGCCTCGGGTCCAAAATAGCGCAGGCAGACGAGAGGTTCTGTCTCGGAGGTGTTTTCGAATGTGACACCGTCCCTTGCTGCGGTCTCGGTGGCAAAGAATTCATCTTGCGAGAGCTCATTGAAGCGAAGCAGTTTGGGNCAGTTCAGTTTTAGTTTGTTTGCGCGCCCTTCCCCTTGAACTACGATCAGTCCGTAGGCTCCTCCGTCTCGGATACTACATTGCTGACCGGGCTCGACGGTAAGCTCCTTCGCAGTGAACAGTTGTTCGCCGTCAATCTTGCCATAAACGATCCACTTGTCGTGATAACCGTCTCCCTTCTCGGACGTGACTGGTTCCAGGTAGTGGTTGTCCTTGAAGTTCGGGTCGACGTTCTTTCCCCAGTCGAGCTGATCTATGATGAAGTCGATGTCCTCATGTTTGTCCTCGGGCATGTCCTTGACCAGCAAGGACCAGGGGACCTCCCGGCCTTCGACCAGGTTCTGATACATTCCAAATACATCGGAGCCCCACTGGGGTTCGTAGGTGCAAAGAGATCCCGGAGCGTGAAGAACGCAGGGGTCGATCAGCCATCCGGTCCCCGGTTGCAGTTTGTAGGCCTTGGAGAGTTCCAATATCTTGTTGTCTCCCTTGTGCCAGTTTGCAATGCAATCGTAGACCTGCTGTTTNGTTGTGCCGGGTTCGAAGCCCATGAAGGTGTAGGGGAAGTTGTTGCCGACGTTGTTATGCTGGGGGGGGAAATAGTAGCTCTCGGGTTTACCCTCCTGACCCACGAGGGCGGCCTGCTCGGCATTTTGGTGCATGTGGTGGGGAATGGGGCCCATGTTGTCGAAGAATTTCGAGTAGACCGGCCACTTGCTGTATTTGTCCCAGATTGAAGATCCGATCAGGTCTCCTCCACATTCAGCCACTGCATCGCGAAGGGTGAACCGCTCCCGGCCAACAACGACGTAGGAAAGCCCTTCATCGTGAACCCGCCCCTCATTGGCGCATTCGGTTGTGGATGCGAACCAGCGTTCGTCGATGCCTCCCCGGCTCAACCCGTAGGCATACGTGTCGTCAGGGTGAAGCTTGATGCGTAGTCCGGGCTGGAGAAACGAGCGGGGGACCCAGTTGGGAGCGAGGCGGAGGAGGCCTCCGGTATCTTCGAGGTGACCGTCCACGAGGCTTCGGATATTGCTCGTGGTGGTGCTCAGGTCTTCTGTGATTCGGGGATGAGTCATGGTATCGCGAGGGAGGTAGCAGTGTGTTTGTAGGGATCGTGCCCTGCAGGTTGGGAAAAGTGAAGGGGAGTGCAGTGCAGGATGCACGATTTTTCGATCCTGGAAGGCTCCTGCGGGCCCCTGAGAGTTGAATTTTGGTCTCCACCGGCACTTTTCGGGCGNGAAGGCGGTGGTCGGAGTCTCAGGAGGGCCCCGTCACGAAGTCCCACTGGGCCGGAACATCGATTGTGATACCCNCGTCGGAGGTAACGGATAGTGTTCCTGGGTCCTTGGGAATTATTGAGGCCACGCTGCCGAAATCGGAAGGGACGGGACTGACGGCCTGAAGAATTCTAAGGGACACCTCCTTGTCCCGGGAAAAGGCACGGGTGGTTGGAATACTTCGGTGGCCCAAGAGATCCTGTCTGGAGGTAGTCACATTCTCAGCGAAGTAGGAGCATACTTCTTCGAGACCTATGCGGCCCAGATGCCGGCCCTCCCAGGGAGAGCTACGACGACCCCCGTTGGAGATCCACAGTAAGGTGGCGGGGAAATCAGATGGATCCTTTAGTGAGAACCATACATGGTCCTTGAGGACCGCGGCTGTCCAGGCAAACGGTTGCTCAGGAGAAGAACCTTCATTCACGAGCATGACGAGATCCTCGAATCCATTACGGGTTGGATAGCGTGTCAGGTCGGTTGTTGCGGAGCTGGTAATGTTTTCGGCAGAGCGAGGAGGCGCGTCCGCAAGAGCCACCCTTCGAAGGGTGTCGAAAGGTGCCCCCGGAACAAGAGTCTGGTATTCGTCCGCTGCTGGGTCAGAGAAGAGTCCCGGGTTCACCGACCCCCATCGGAAGGGCGAGGTCGTGATGCGGCCCTCACCTTTCTCTAGGCCGGAAAAGTCAAGAATCGGGTGATTTCCGTAGCTATAATTTCCCTCCAGTCCAGAGAGAACATGTTCGGAATAGATTACGGCGTGATCTGGCCGCAGCCGAAGAATTTTTTCGACCTTCCCTCCAACGTCGCCGGGCTCGATGGCGAGATGAAGAGTGTTTTCATCTTGTTGTATCAGTTGCCAGTCCGCGTTGGCAGTGTCTCCGTGGGGAAGGCCCTGATCCTGAGGGCCAAAGGGAAGACAGAAAAAGTCACCTCGCAGGTATTTAANCAGGTTGGGCATCTCTTTCCCGAGTTCGTCTGGTTTCCAGGGAGCCAGAGCATATGGGGTGAAAGTCTTCTCTCCCATGGTGAAGCTCACAGGTCCCACCATCCCTCCGGTCCGGCTGACCGAAAGAGTGACCAAGTCCGATGCCAGTTCGTAAGAGGGNGCTCCGTAGACTGAATTCATGATAAGGCGGATGAATAACAGGAGGCCGCCGTGCCGTCAAAACCTTGGGGCAGAGGGCCCGGTGGTGTTCCTCAGCGGAAGATTCTCGCGCGACATCGGAGCCGGCAGGGTGCTGAGAGAGAATGTTCGGCCCCGGCGAGCAAGGCGTTAGTTCTCACCTTTTCTTCCCTGGAAAACGTTTTCCGCGCAGACGAGCTTCAATATGATTCGAGCACTGACCGGTAGAGCGGATCTCATTACAGCAGGCTTCGATACGTAGTGACTGCCGCACCGGCCGAAAGCCGAGGCGCCGGGTGACACAATCATTGAGGACTTCCATATGGTCATCCTCGAATTCTACTACTTTTCCGCAGTCTACGCAGACGAGGTGATTGTGGGCGGGTTTTTCGAGGAAGTTTGGATCGTAAGTGGTTTGCCCGTCGCCGAGGTCGATTTCCTGAAGAAGCTTCGCCTCTGTCAGGAGGGAGAGGGTCCGGTAGAGGGTAGCTCGCGATGTGCGGGATTCGGTCCCCCGCAACTTCTCCCACAGTTCGTCTGCCGTGAAGTGCTCGTCGCTCTCAAAAATGACGTCTACGATAGCATCGCGTTGAGGAGTCTTCCGGAGGCCTTTCGCCCTGATGAAAGTATCAAGCTTCTCCTTAATCTCTGCCAGCACACCTTCATTATGACACCAAAGACGTTCAGGTGAATACGATTATTGGGTTTTGTTCGAAAACGTGTCCTTGATGAGGGCATTGGACCATGTTGCCCTGCGGGTGTGCGCTGGTTGGCTCTACCTGCTGTTCTCGGTGTGATCTCATGCTCATCTAATGAGAATACCCTAGAGATCAGGCAATATCATCTGCGCTCGCTGGATCTTGAAAGAGAAATGAATGCGCCGAGGGCGGAGCAATTACGGCGTTTTCATGGCGCGGTGACGACCGCGGAGAAACGTGATCGTCTCGGGCATTACTACAGGGTGCAATGGAACGGGCCGGTTGGAGAGGAGAATGCGCCCGTGCGGATGGTGTTTCGTTATCGTCAGGCGGCAACGGGCAGCGCTGTGCGTGAGATTGTGATTAAAGCGGCCCCNGTAGTGGAAGGTGTGGCCGAATTTCAGGTCACGGGCTCCGACTATCTCGAGGGTGGCCGTGTTCTCTCCTGGCATCTCAGCTACTACCGGGGGGAGCGCCTCATTGAAACGAGGCAATCCTATTTGTGGCAATGATGGCCCTGCGTGATTGACGAATGGTCACAGGTGTCGTATCCTCTTTCNTGAACNTCTGTCCTTCACGAATTGATAAAAGACGACTCTCTTGATGTCGGGGCCACAGACGGGTTTGTATGGATTCGTTTGAAAGGGAAGGGCTCTTTTTCCACCAGTCCAGCCTTGAAGGGTTTTGTGGAGAGCAGAATGGACGGCGGCGAGACGAGTTTCGTCATCGACCTTTTGGACTGCCCCGCAATGGACTCAACGTTCATGGGAACTCTCGCGGGACTCGCGATGCGGCTTTCGAGAGTTGGAGGGGGGAAGATGCATTTGAATGGAGTCTGTGACCGGAACCGCCAGTCGCTTGAGGACCTCGGTCTGGAAAAATTGCTCGAGATTGACCCTGACAACAGTGCATGGCAGAGCCATATACAGGACGTCCGGAAAAGGTTGGAGCCTCTTCGAGAAGGAGAACCTGAAGCTCTGGATGCAGCCCATCTGTTGGAGGCTCACAGGAAGCTTTGCGAGGCCCGGGAGGACAACGTGCAGAAATTTGGGGCTGTTCTGGACGCCCTAGAAAAGAAGGCCGGGAAGTCCTAGGGGGTGGTAAGGAACCTGTGGATGCTCGATCCTCAGGGTTGACCGCTGATGGGTGCCGGGTATTGCTCTCACCATGCAAGACGACTCTTCCAGTGAGGCTGAGAACCAGAAGCCGCTTTCCGAGGATGATTCCGGGGAAGACCTGGATCTGGAACGTCCGCCTGCTGCAGAGAGTGGGGAAGCAGAGGGGTCCCCCGTTGAGCACGAGGAGGTAGAAGAGAAAGTGGAACCCTCACCTGAGGAACAGGCCGCTGAATGGCGCGAGAGGGCGATCCGTGCGGCCGCGGATCTCGAGAACTTTCGAAAGCGGATGGAACGAGAGAAGGGGGAAGCCCGGCGCTACGCGAACCAGTCTCTCCTCGAGGAACTTCTGCCCGTTCTGGACAACTTCCATATGGGATTGGAAGCGGCCTCCGCCGATTCGGAGTCTATGATTTTCAAGGGAATGGAGATGGTAAAGAAGCAACTCGATGATTTTCTTGCCGGCCAGGGTGTTGAAGAAATCCCTGCTGAGGAAAAGATCTTTGATCCCGCAGTTCACGAAGCGGTGACCCAGGAAGATTGCGAGGATTCTCCCGAAGGCATTGTCCTGAGAGTCATCAGGCGAGGCTACCGGATGGGGGACCGGTTGCTGAGACCTGCTAATGTGGTCGTGTCCCGGGCGCCACAGCCTGAGGAGCCCAAGCAAGAGATGGAGGAGAACGCCTAGATGGACTCGACACGAGACTACTACGAGGTGCTCGGGGTGTCGAAGGATGCTGGAGCGGGGGAAATCAAGAAGTCCTACCGGAAACTGGCGATGAAATTTCATCCGGACCAGAACCCGGATGACCCGGGTGCGGAAGAGAAATTCAAGGAGCTCGGAGAGGCATATGAGATTCTGAGTAACGAGGAGAAGCGGGCGGCTTACGATCGGTATGGACATGCTGCGTTTTCCTCCGGGGGCGGGGGATCCGGGTTCGGGGGCGGAGGCTTCAATGACCCAATGGATATCTTCTCGCAGGTGTTCGGGGGTGGATTTGGGGATATGTTTGGAGGAGGGCGCGGGCGAAGAAGGGATGGTCGTAACAGGGGGAGTGATCTTCGTTACAATCTTGAAATCACCCTTGAGGAAAGTGCAGAGGGAGTCTCGAAGGAGCTCGATCTTGAGAAATATGTCTCTTGCGAATCGTGCAAGGGATCGGGATCAAGAGGTTCGGGAGGAACCCAGACTTGCGTGACATGTGGGGGCCTTGGGGTAGTGGAGCAGAGAATGGAAGGCTTTGGAGGAATCTTTCGGAAGCAGGTGGCTTGCCCCGATTGTGAGGGTTCCGGGCAGGTAATTGCCGACCCATGTCCGGAGTGTCAGGGTCAGGGTCGGTTGGAGAAGGTCGCCCGGACGTCCATCGAAATTCCGGCTGGTGTGGACCATGGGACGCGTCTGCGTTCGAGCGGTAACGGAGATGCCGGGGTGCGAGGAGGGCCGGCAGGGGATCTACATATCGTCCTGCACCTCAAGCGCCACGATATCTTTGAGCGACGGGGGGAGGATCTGTTCTGTGAAGTTCCTGTTAGTTTTGGGACTGCGGCCCTCGGAGGAGCGCTGGATGTTCCGACGTTGGAGGGTGCGGCTTCGATCAAGATTCCCGCCGGGACGCAGGGCGGAACAATCTTCCGTCTGAGGAACCGCGGCATCAAGGATATCAGCAGTGGGAGGAAAGGAGATTTGAACGTAGAGGTCCGAGTTGAAGTTCCCACCCGCCTCAGTGGCGAGCAAAAGGAGAAGCTGGGAGCATTTACCGAGTCCATCGGCGAAGAGAACTCTCCAATGCACGAGGGCTTTCTTGAGAAAGCAAAAAGGTTTTTTAACCTGTAGGCAGTTACAGGGCGGCTTCTATCGTTCGAAAGCCCTTGGTTATGGACAGGTTTCTTGTGGCAACGAAGGACTGGGAGGGCGCGCGCGCAGTCCTCGGACCAGAGGAGAGTCATCATTGCGTCAGGGTGTTGCGTAAAATCGCCGGTGACAGAATTGAGGTTTTTGATGGAGCAGGACGCCGGGGACGAGGGGTAATTACAGAGCTCGAGGAAGGTGCTGTGACGGTGCTGCTAGAGGAGGAGGAGAAGGCCGAGCGGAAAGGCCCCTCTCTGTTCCTTGCGATTTCAGTGACCAAGGGAAAGGCCATGGAACTTATTATCCAGAAGGCCGTGGAACTTGGCGTGGACCGGATACAGCCACTCCTCACTGAGAACATGGCTGTTCGCTTTTCGGGAGAGGCCCGGCGGGCCAAGAAGGAGAAATGGAACCGGGTGGCCATCGCAGCATGCAAGCAGTGCGGGCAGAATTTCATTCCCGAAGTCTGTTCTGCGGTGCCCTTCGAGGATTATCTAGAATCCCAAGAAGGGGGAGCTCGACTTCTGGCGTCGCTCGATGGGAGTGCGCGACCCTTGAGAAGGGAGATCGCGGCTCTGGCTCCCGATGTCGGGTTTGTAGAGCTCTTCATTGGTCCAGAGGGGGATTTTTCTCCTTCAGAGACTCGGGGGGCGCTGGCGAGCGGACTGCGGCCGGTGAGTTTTGGGCCCCTCGTCTTCAGGGTGGAAACGGCTGTGATTTACGGTCTGAGCGTGCTTACCTACGAGTTGCGCTGAAGCAAGGGAGTGCTCCAAAAGCTTGCGCATTCCGATCTCTACCTCTAACCCTTTCACGACGTGCTCAAGCGCCTTCGGCCCTACACACGCTATCTGCGACCGGTACGCTGGCAATTCATCGGCGCGCTGGTCGCCGGGTTGATTTATGGCCTCGCCAGCGGTGCGGGAATTCCGCTTATTCTCAAGGAGGTTCTTCCGAGAATCTGGGTAGAGGGTCCAGACCCGGTGCCATTCAGAGATCTGATCGTGATTGGGGTAATCATGATTGGCGGTATGGGCGTCAGGTGCGCGTCAGAATTTGCGAACATGTACGGGATGGCCTATTGCGGACAAAGGGTGCTCGAGGGGCTTCGGACAGATACCTTCGCCCATTTGCAGAAGCTTTCGCTGTCTTTTTTTGAGAGGCGCAGGAGTGGAGATACGGTCAGCCGGCTCATTACGGATACCGAGGTGCTCCGGGCGGGCATCGTCACGGTCACCAATGACATCATCAAGCAACCTTTCACTCTCGTTGGAGCGGCTGGGGTGATTTTCTATCTCTCTCTACAGAACAGTCAGTTTATCTTTATTCTCGCCTTCCTGATCAGTGCGCCTGCCTGCGTGTTTCCAATCAGGTGGCTGGCTGGCAAGCTGAAGACCCGCGCGAAGAAACTGCAGTCTCAGGTCGGCGACGTCTCTGCCTACGTGACGGATAGTATTCAGGCCCCGAGAGAGATACGTGCCTTCAACCTTCAGGAAGGGCAGGTCAGGGGCATGAAACGGAGAGTCCTCGAATTGATGAAGTGGCAGCTCAAGGTTCTCAAGTACGAGCGGTCCGTTGCGCCTCTCGTGGAGTTTGTGGCAACCATCAGCGTGGCAATCGTGATCGTATATGCTGGACGGAATTCGGTGGGAATCCAGGAACTCGTCCCTCTCCTTGGGGCTCTGTATTTCTGTTACGAACCGGTAAAGAAGCTGGGAAAGATCACAACCCACCTCAAGAGCATGGAAGCCTCTTTGGACCGTCTCGAGGAGATTTCAAAGGCCGAACCGGAAGTTCTCGATCCTGATGTCCCTGTCGAACTGGATCAGGTCAGGGGTGAAATCGCCTTCAACGAGGTGTCCTTTGCTTACGAAGAGGAGTCGGTTCTGAAGCAGGTGACGGTCAAGGCGAGCCAGGGAGAGGTGATCGGCATTGTTGGCCCCAGCGGGGCGGGAAAGACCTCTTTCATCAACCTACTCCTGCGTTTTTATGATCCGACAGAGGGAGGTGTGCTCATGGATGGGAATGATCTTCGGACGATTCGACAGGAGGACCTGCGAGACGCTATTGCCTTCGTTCCGCAGGAGCCTTTGCTCTTCAATGCTTCCGTAAGGGAGAACATTCTGGTTGGACGACCTGACGCAACTGATGATGAAATTTACCAGGCTGCAGGCCAGGCACGCGCCCACGATTTCATCACCGCGATGGAGGATGGGTATGAGACGGTCATTGGAGAGAAGGGAGCGCGCCTTTCGGGTGGTCAGAGGCAGAGGTTAGCTCTTGCTCGTGCTTTTCTCCGCAGGGCGCCGATCCTTGTCCTCGATGAGGCAGCCTCGGCGCTAGATTCCGAGAATGAGGCACTCGTTCAGCAGGCTCTTGTCGAGTTAGCGAAGAACCGGACTGTGTTCATCATCGCCCATCGTTTCAGCACCCTCAGCATTGTTGATCGGATTCTCGTTTTCGAGAGTGGTGAAATCGTCGGAGATGGGACCAATGAGGAGCTCGAGAAGAATTGCGCATTATATCGGGAGCTTAGAAAAAGGCAGAAAGTGGAATAAGGCTTCCGTAGCAGTTTCTGCCCGCGGGGGCACGGGTGAATGGCTTTGTTTTCAAAGGTAAGCCTCCTTGAGAGGAGGCTCGTGCATTCCGAGCTCCCGGGCGACCCCCATCCATTGCTTCTCCGGAGAGAGGTTTTCCCTGATCGTGACCGGATACCAGTTATCGCCAGACTGCATGGTAGAGGGTAGACCATAGATGGGGCCGTCATAGAGGTGCCCGAGTTCGCGAGCCGCTCTCTCATCATCGGTAAATATGAGAGCTAGAGAGAGGTTTGGAGGAAGGAAGTGATCTTCAATGCTGTGGAAGGTGTGAGGCAGCTCCGAAAGACCGGGTTCGTCGCGCGTGCGCTCCCGGGCGAGGAGGTGCAGCTCAAGATCGGGCCGGGAAACGCTGATCGCCTTGAGCGCTGGTAATGTCTGCCGAAGTTCTCCCCGATTGTCAGGAATCCTCACCAGGACCGGAAAGGGATGCAGCGGTTTGCCATAATACTTCTTGAGGCGGAGGGGGCCTTTCTTGCCGGCAATTCGAAGCGGTCGGCGCTTCTCAAGACGCCAGAGATCTTGCATCCAGAAAACATCGACAACGGATTGGAGAGTCATCTTTTCCAGGAGTGTGGCAATATGGGCAGTGGAAAGTTCCTCTCCCTCTTGGATTTCAGGATCATGAAACATGACTTCCCAATTTCCGGGTGATGTCGTTCGCATCGAGACTCCCACGACAGGTGCTCCAGTGTGCTTGTGAATGAAGGCGGGCAGTGGCGACATGGACATGAGGCGGTTGAAAAAGGGAACGATTGTTCCCGAGGCTCCGGCCCTCTGATCCGCGATGACTCCGAGGACACCACCCTCACGAACAAACTTGATAGGCGCCTGGTAGGATTTGAACTTGGAGAACATCTTCATCCGGTGGTTGGATCTTCTCTTTCGAATCAGGGGATCAAGGTGGATGTTATTAAGAGGACGGTAGATTGCGCCGACCCTCAGGTCCGGGCGGAATGCGCCCATTCCCTGGGTAAGGAGCTCAAAGTTTCCCATATGGGGACAGACAAGAATGACTCCCCTGTTCTTTGCGATGGCACGTTCCAGCACGTCAAACCCAATAGGTGTAATTGAGGACCGAACGAGTGCCGAGGTTAGCTGCCCACCCTTGAGAGCTGTCAGAAAATTAGCGGTAGTATGACGGAAAACGTTGCGGGTAAGGGAGACTATTTCCTCTTCTGGGATCTCAGGTCCCAGGGCGGTCCGCAGGTTGTTCCGGACGACGGGCCACCGGGAGCGGAAGAGATACGCCACACACGACAGGCTGGATCCTATCCGCCAGAGGGATTCCATGGAAAAAAGGCAGGCGAGGCGTTCAACGATTAGAAAGGCAGCGTGCTCGACCCTCCACTGAAGCCTTTTGAGGAGCTTCATTTTTTTCGTCACCATCATGGCTCAGTGAACATCCGATATCGACGTCGAATGAGAGGAAGGCAGTAGCCTATCGTGCCGAGGAGGATGAAATAACAAGCCAGTAACTCGAGATAGCCCCTGCACGTTGGCGGAATGTCCGGGTTGTATTCCTTGCCGAGAGACGCTTGCCAGAATGCTTTTGATCCAAAGACCCGTGAGAAAGCGTAGTTCAGGATCAGGGCTGCTAGAATGAATCCCGAGGCAGGGTGGCGGGAGGCAAATCCAACGAAGTGGAGAGTTTCTCTTCTGCGGCGGAAGAGCGTGAGCCCGGTCCAGATCAGCATCGGAATCATGATGTACTCATGCTTGAGAGGATGAATGTTGTCATCGATGGCGCCGCCAACTTCAGCAATCAGGAATGCGATCGTCAGGAATCCGAGTGACCGGTAAACGGCCCGGAAAGGCCCGGCGTGAGGAGCAGTGGCGAAGAGAAGGGCAGCGGAGAAGGCGAGCAATGCCGATTGCAGCGTTTCTACCACGCTGTCCTCCATAGGCACGCTCTTCTCGTCCGGAATCCAGGCAGGAAAGAGAATCAGGACCGCCCCAAAGCCCATGGTGAGAGCGATCAGGACGGTGCGCAGCCAGGAGGGCGGATTCGGAGAGAGCGTTGGCACGGAGACCTCGTTAACTGGCGGAGAGTAGCCCGAGCCGGGTCCCAAATACAAGCCTGCCGGTAGCCCCCATCGGGGGCACCTGCCCCGCAGGGAGGAAGCGATACTCCAAGCTCTCCTCGGGAATCGCTCCGGCCCTCGTGGTGAAGCGCGAGGAAAGGATCAACCCTTCACGTCAAAACAGAAGACAAGGTCCTGATCACGCAGGTAAAGTTTCCCATTTACGACCACCGGATGAGTCCAGACCTTTCCGCTGGTGCCCTGGCGCAACTTGGTCTTCCTCGGCATGGGGAACCGGCCCAGTTCCTCGAAGCCGTCGGGGGAGGCCTTGGCCAGAAAGCATGATCCTTCCGATTCGTCGAGGCATACGAGCATGCCGTCGACATAATGCACGGCACCCTTGCTCTTGCCCTCGCCCCGCTCGCTCCAGACCTGTTCGCCCGTTTTGAAGTTCTGGCAGACGAGTCCCGGACCGTCGGAGAATCCGTAGACGTGTTCCCCAACCTTGATCACGCCCCCGTGATGATTTTTCATGACCTTGTTGGACCAGACGTCCTTTGCTTCACCATCACTGATGTCCACGAGCTTGCAGCCAACCCCGTAGCCCGAGCTGATGTAGACATGGCCCTCTGAGTAGATGGGAGTGGGAATGACGGCGGTCCGTCCCGGCCACTTCGTGCTCCAGAGGAGCTTTCCGGTATCTGCGGACACTCCGGCCAGTTTTTTCATGAAGAGCTGGATGTATTGTTTCTTCCCATTCACTTCCGCGACGATCGCGGAG
This sequence comes from Roseibacillus sp., assembly GCA_002723015.1. The sequence continues at coordinate 47,528 of PBNG01000041.1, forward strand.
GAATACTGGGCGCCGTCTGTCAGATCGGTGCTCTGCCAGATCGTTTTCCCGGTTTTCTTATCGAGGGCGACGATGGCACCCTTGGTGCCTCCGGGGGTAACGATGAGTCTGTTTCCATCAACAAGGGGAGACTCCGAGTAGCCCCAACCCGGGATCTTTCCCCCGAAGTCCTCCACGAGGCTGATGCTCCATTTTTTTTCACCCTTGTCGGCCGTCATGCAACTGACGTCTCCGTTGGCATTCATGGCGTAGACCAGCCCATCGTCAACAGTAGCTGCTCCCCGGGTGCCTGCACCCCATCGTGTATTGTATCCTTCCTCGGGATCGGTGCCGATGGTGCTGGACCAGACCTCTTCTCCGCTTCCTGCGTCGATGCAGATGATCTCGGCCTTTCCTTTCCGGCTCCCCGTGAAGTAGAGCCTGTTACCGACAACTGCAGGGCAGCTATAGCCTTTGCCACAATCCTCAAAGGCCCACACTAGTTCTGGTCCTGCGGCAGGCCATTTTGCCAAGGATCCTGTGTCAGGCGAGTGACCGTCGCGTGCCGTGCCTCGCCAGCTTGGCCAGTCATTCGCGAGAGCCCCACCCTTTTCGGCGGCTCCTTCGGCAAACGTGATGTCCTCCTTGGTGAGACGAGAAAGAGGCAGGCTGATTACATCCCCGTTGGCTCGCCGCACCTTGACAGCGTCCTTGGTGAGCTCAACGAATTCACCTGTAAGCGTCCTTCCCGAGGAGGCGTCTTTCCAGACCCGGGGGCTGGCAGAGACAGATGAGGCCGCCAGCAGGAGGCCGAATGCCGTAAGTAGTGCGATAGACTTGGTTTTCATAACAAAGGAATGATGAACAGGCTGCACGGAAATGACTGCCTTCTCAAACCCCAATTGCAGGGGGTAGGGCAAAATACTTACCAGGAATGGCCATATAACCCGGTTGAAGAGACCGTCATCCTTTGACTAGCCAATAACTCTGGTGGCGGCANCTCCATCAGGATCGTTCAACGTCCGCCCAGTGCCAAAGTAGGCCTCAACTTCCCGGATTGCGGTTCTCCCCTTATCTGACNCCATGATCCTGAGGCGGAGGCCCCCGGTCTGGCGCGTGACGATTGGAGCGATAAAGCCATTGCCGATATTCATGCCGTTAAAGCAGCTTTTCCACGCTGTAATCGCCGGGTCCGCATACTGAATCTGGTAGCGTGTCATGGCNCGAAGCGGGGTNCTCCNGGATCTGGNTTTCGTTGATGGACTCAGCTTTNCGCAAGGAGTCCACCGCTCCGCNCAGGCGCCATCCTGTGTGTTTAGAGGTTCCNCGGTGGGAANTGGCGGCGAAGNATCAGTCTGCCAGTTCCATGACGCGGAAATAAGCCTCCGCAGGGGCCGGANCGGGCAGGGCGGCGGAGATTTCAGAATCGAANTCAGTGGCCATCCGCGGCTGTCCCAGGTCACTCCAAGACTGGAGGTCTGCTGAGACCTGTAACTGGTAACGCTTTCCGATTTCTGAACCGAAGAGAACTTGTGCCTCNCCATCTGGGGTGAAGGAAGCTTCGGTGACCTGCAGGTAGGNTTCTCCACGAGTGTCGGAGAGGCGATAAATGTCCCCGGTGAAGAGGGAGGCCACGTAGAGGTTGCCAGCTTCGTCCTCACCAAAAGAGGAAACGTTCAGAGAGGTATCAAGGAACTGGCGGTCAATCCAGTTGCCCGAGGGATCCCGTTGGAGTCCCCAGATGCGCCCTGAGTTGTAGTCCCCGAAATAATAGATCCCCTCCATTCGGGGAAAGCTGCTTCCCCGGTAGACGTAGCCNCCGGTGATNGAGCTTCCTGCATTGTGATCATATTCAAACACTGGATCGGTCGACGTCCCCTTGGTGAGAGGAGTGCCGGAGTTGAAGGTGTTGAANCCCTCTACCCGGCGCCATTGGAAGTTTTCGCCTCCGGTGCTGGCAGCCGGAATGAAATTGACCTCCTCCCATTCGTATTGTCCTACGTCGGCGATATACATGTCGCCAGTTTTGCGATCGAAGGACCAGCGCCACGGATTACGNAGTCCGAAGGCCCAGATTTCGTTCGGAACCTGGGTGTCGAGCAGGAAAGGATTGTCGGCGGGTATCGCATAAGGCAAACCGGGATCGGGGAGACCCTCCACGTCGATACGCAGCATCTTTCCCAGAAAGGTGTCATTCGCCTGACCGTTTCCGACAGAGCCATGCAGATCTCCAGCACCGCCCCCATCCCCCATTCCGATATAGAGGTATCCATCGGGCCCGAAATTGATCTGGCCGCCGTTGTGATTCGGTTCNGGCTGTGGAATCACCAGGATGACTTCCTCACTGGTTTCGATCCCGTCGTCTGCGTTAGCGGGATTGACCGTGAAACGAGATATAACGGTGGATCCGCGGGGTGAAGAATTGCTACTGATGTAGTTCACATAAAAGTGCCCGTTGGTCGCGTATTCGGGGGAAAATGCGAGCGCCAGAAGACCTCGCTCGTCGCCACCGCTGTCGTTGGTATTCACCCGGGACCGGAGATCAAGGAAGGTGCGCAGGGCCCCGCCGTCCCAGATTCTGATGCGACCGGCGCGTTCGACGATAAAAAGCCTGCCGCTCCCATCCGGAGCATGCGTGAGAGCGACCGGACTATTCGCGTTCGTGATCGGGGTGCCCAATTGCAAGTCGGGCCACACTGGTGGCNGGGAATCTGTAACGACGAGCCGAGGCAGAATAAGAAAGTCACTGCTGCCAGCTCCATCATTCAATCCGTGGATAGCGAGCATGTTTGCGCCCTCGTTGAGAAGAGGGATGAAAGAGCTGAGGTCAAACTGCTCGAATTCGAGGGCCCGCGTGTCGGAGTTGTTCGAGCTCGCTGCTGAAGATGNGGTGAGCTGTCCTGGCGCGTTGGAGGACGCTACGCGGACACCGTTCAGGTATGCGACGAAGCCATCATCGTATTTNAGTTCCAAGAAGAGTGCCCGGGCGGACTCTAGAGCCTTCCGGTCGGCAGAGAATGGAANCCGAATGTAGGCGGTNGTGGACCGGTTCTGCATCCGCGATCTCAGTTCGAGGCCGAGGAGTGTGGCATAGCTGGTTCCCGAATTCGGACTGGCNTCGTATCCCACCCCGATTGTTCCGGGGATCCAGCTGGCCGCATTGGGAGGAGGGGCAACGTTTGTCCATTCTGCCTCCGTGAGGCTGTTTCCTCCATTGCCAGCNGTCGGTACGAGGGCAGTGGCNCCTGCTGCAGGACCGTCAGCCACGAGGAGTGTTTCGGCCGCCGCGAGCGGGAGGAGGAAAGCAAAGATCAAAAGGGAGGAAGAAGCGAGGCNCTGAATCTTCATGGAGCCTTACTATCATCTTGGTCCGTGGAATTGCCATCTTCATTTTAGANAGGCTTCGGACGGGTAATTCCAGATGGTGGTTCGAGATGATTCCGGCTGGTGGGGCCCTTCAAGAGCCTCGGGCTTTCGGCTCGTGATACCGGGGAGAGCAAGGAACTCTTCCTGCCTAGGGTTCTGNCAGCGGGTCGGGTGGAACAAGTANTTTGATACTGGCCTCGGAAGCGCTGAAACAGATGTTCCGGCCAAGGGGGTTCGGGATAATCGGCAGANGGGGGAGATAACCCCTCGAGGGGATGCGCGACAGTTCGCTTACCCGTGNNTCGGCCCCCGCCCGACCGTAGCCTTGCTGCCCCAGCACAGAAAAAACCTCTGCNCGGAATGGCTTGNGCCGAAGCTTTCCGAGAGCTTCCAAGAGTCNTTNAGGCTTGGANGGACTGCCGATTTTCTAACAAAAGTCGTGTGCTTGGGGAAATGAGAGCGCCCTGCCTTTGCTCAGGTGGGCCGTCTTCGTCTTGGGAAGGAACATGTTCTTTTCCTAACATGCTNATTGTTAANNAGTCGCTTTGAACAAGCGAGCTAAGCCTCGGATGAGATNCTGACTCGGTATGAGAGGCCGCGTCGACTGNGTTGANAGGAGGAAACGAGAAGGATGGGCAGATCAAGAGCTGGGTATTCCAGAATCAGTAGGAATCAGCTAGCTGGCCCCCAAGTTTCAGAATGTTTAATTTTTTTTCGATCCGGGTTCGTTCTCCCTCAGCATGTTGGGTATGAACGGAATTCATATTAGCTANAATTGTAAACAGTTGGCATGTNTAGTGCTCNGTNTNNCGCAAGGTNATGGGTGCGTTAGCAGTCGAAAAGAGAGCCAAAGGCGNTGTGGAGTCGCGNGCTGCGGATTCCGGAAGAGCGATCGGTGGGACGGTGAGCNCNACGAAAACGGGNGAGGGCGAGATCCATATTGAAGGGCTCTCTTTTGCCCATTCCAAGAGCGACCACTTCCTCTTCAAAGCCATGAACCTTAGTGTCTCATGCGGAGAAGCAATCTCCCTGCTGGGCCCGAGCGGTTGTGGAAAATCCTCACTTCTGCACCTTATCGCTGGGCTTGCCTTTCCGTCATCNGGTTCAGTTTCGGTGAATGGTCANAAGGTTTCGGGTCCNTCCTGCAAGGTCAACCTGATGTTGCAGAAGGCGACTCTCTATCCCTGGCTCAACGTCNTGCAGAANGCGAGCTTTGGGCTCAGGGCNCAAAAAGTTCCTAAGCGGGAAGCCTTAAAGCAGGTTCGGCCACTGCTGAAAATGGTGAGGCTGGAGGANCTCGAGCGGCGAAATGTGAGGCAACTGTCTGGTGNGCAGCAGCAACGGGTCGCTCTCGCGCGGTCCCTGTCAACCAAGCCATCGGTCATGCTCCTGGACGAACCCTTTTCGGCTCTTGACACCTTTACGCGAATCCAACTTCAGAACGAAGTTCGGGAGATCTGCAAGCGAGAGAAGATCACGCTNGTGCTCGTCACCCATGATTTCGATGAGGCCATCAGAATGTCTGATCGTATCTTCATGATGACCAACAAGATNGGCGGAGATATTGTCTCCGAGATCAACAATCANGAGACTTTCAATTCGAAGGAACCGGAGGAGGCAATCGCTGCTCAGCGGGCCCGGATCACGGCGCTCTGGCATAAGCACATGGAGGCACCCTCAGAGGCTCAGGACTGAAAAATCCATTCAGCGTNTCAAGAATCATCTAATTCATAACCCCATTAATACCCCAAAAACACCATGATCCACAAAAATAGCTCAGACGAGTTGCCATATCAGGAGGCCCATTTTGATGGGATAGAAAAGCATATCCTTGCCGCTAAAGGGATCCCTGCTGACAGTAAGATCGGGCGGCGACCGTTTATGGACATGCTTGCGACTGTCGGTGGAGGGCTGTCACTCAGTGCCCTGCTTGGTGGTTGCGGCTCGTCAGAGGATTCTGCATCCGAGCTAGATGAACCGGTAAAGATTGGATATATCCCGATTACCGACTCCGTGCCCNTAATCCTGGCGCACGCCTTGGGTTATTTTGAGGAAGAGGGNCTCAAGACCGAGAAGCCGACACTGATCCGGGGGTGGTCTCCACTGGTTGAGGCGTTTATTGNAAACAAGCTCAACATGGCGCACTTCCTCATCCCTATTCCCTTGTGGATGCGCTATAACAATGACGTTAAGGTCAAAGTGATGTCGTGGGCTCACACCAACGGGTCCGCGATTATCGTTGGTGGGCATACCGAGGCAAAGGATTTCAAGGATCTNGGGGGCTCGCAAATAGCGGTTCCGTATTGGTATTCGATGCACAATATCGTGCTTCAGATGGGNCTGGTTGAGGCAGGTTTGAAACCTGTNATNAAGGATCAGGATGCTCCTCTTGCAGCCGACGAGGTCAATCTGNTGGTGATGCCGCCNCCGGAGATGCCTGCTTCTCTGGCCGCCAANAAGATCGANGCCTACATCGTGGCGGAGCCCTTCAACGCGATGGGCGAGCTCAAAGCCGGAGGCAGGGTGATGAGATTCACAGGAGATATTTGGAAAAACCATCCTTGCTGCGTGGTCTGCCTGCACGAGGAACAGACGGTCAAGAAGCCCATCTGGACCCAGAAAGTCATGAACGCTGTTGTCAGGGCAAATGTTTATGCCTCACAGAACAAGGCTGAGGTAGCCGAGCTTCTCTCAAAGGACGGCAAGGGGTATCTGCCCATGCCTGCGGCTGTGATTAAAAGGGCGATGACGCACTACGGGACCGAAGAATATATGGCCAGTGGGGCCTGCAGAAACACGGCGGACTGGAANAATGGCCGCATTGATTTCCAGCCTTGGCCCTATCCTTCTGCAACGAAGTTCATGGTCGACTGGATGAACAAGACCGTTGTTGGAGGCGACANCAGTTTCCTCAATGGATTGGACCGGGAGATGGTGGCCAGTGATCTAGTGGACTACGATTTTGTCAAAAAATCCTGCGAAAAGTACCCGGAATGGAAGGACGATCCTTCGGTTAATCCCACGGATCCCTATGATCGGGAGGAAGTCCTCTCGGTTTGAGGCCGAGTTGTGGCCCGGGGAACCTTCTGGGCGGGTGTAGTAACGGCGACCTGAGATAATGAGTTCAGCCAGTTCGACAATCGACCTGCGCGGCAGNGAAGTGCCGTCGGGCGAAGGAACATTGTCTAAGATCAGCAGAGGCAAGGGTAAGTCACTCGCCTTGAGGCTTCTGGGAATTCTCATCTTTCTTGGACTCTGGCAACTCGGAGGCCAATGGGTGGCCAACAATCCTAACACGAAGAACTTTGCGGACTTTGCCCCGGCACAGACGCTGGCCGCGCTGAAGGGCCTGGTGACGAGTGGTTCGCTGCTCGAGAACGCTTGGCCAAGCTTGAAGCGTATCGCACTGGGAATTTCGATAGCCTTGCTGCTAGGAATTCCGCTTGGAGTCTCGATAGGCCGCTTTGCAGTCCTTAACGACTGNACTTATCTGCCGTTTCAATTCCTGAGGATGGTGAGTCCACTTGCGTGGATGCCCATCGCGGTGATGATTTATCCGGGGTGGGACAGTGCTATTGTTTTCCTCATTACCATGGCAGCGGTTTGGCCCCTGATCCTCTCTTCGGCGGCNGGCGTGAAGCGAATCGATCCTTCATGGTTGACGGTGGCAAGAAATCTTGGCGCGAGCGAATTTCAGGTGATCACCAGGGTCATACTTCCTGCAGTGCTGTATGACATTCTCAATGGGCTGCGGCTCGCGATCGGGATCGCGTGGGTAGTCATTGTTCCGGCCGAGTATCTGGGGGTCTCGAGCGGATTGGGTTATGCAATNAATGATGCCCGGGATACTCTTGAATATGACACTCTCGCTGCATACGTCATCGCGATCGGGTTTATTGGTTACATGCTCGATAGCAGCTGCGCTTTCTTGAACAAGAAACTCAACTGGACTGGCGAGTCTTGACTCTCCAGTCCGCAAAACACCAAACAAAAAAAAGAAAATGGACCCAGTTAAAGTAATCGTTCCGATCGATCTAGACGGTTTGAAAGCCCTTTCAGAAAAGGGAAAAGAGAACCCCACTGCCGTTCGGACATTGAAATGCAAGACGGTGCAAACCGATAAATTCAGGCACGAAAATTACATCCGCGATCTTGACGCTCACATCGTCGATGAGCCTCCGGGCCTTCTCGGGGATGACACGGCTCCAAATCCCTCGGAAGCTGCTCTTGCGGCCCTCGGTTCCTGTATTGCGGTCGGTATTCATGCCAACTGCGTCATGAAGGGAATCGATCTCCACAAGCTGGAACTCGAACTGGAGGGGGACATCAATATCTCCGCAGTGTGGGGGACTGGAGACCTTGGAACCGAGAAAGTAGTAGGTTTCAGCGATATTCGCGTCAAAGCCTACGTGGAGGGAAGCGCGCCGCAGGAAGAACTTGATGAGATCGTCCAGCACGCAAACGTGTGGTCCCCGGTTGCAAATACCATGAGGCTCCCCGTGAACATGACGGTAGAGTCGGTAGCGCCAGCAGCTTCCTACTCCATTTAGACTGCCTCTGCTCCGGCAGGCGCAGAATCCTAAAGCTCCATCCAAAGAAAGCATGTCAGCGACTACCCTCGAAGCAAAGCCCTCAGCTGAAACGCTTGAAGCGATTATCAGGGACAAGCTCCGGCCCGATGTCCAAAAAATCGACCACGAAGGTTTCTACCCGGAAGAATTTCTTCGGGCCTATGGTGAAGCGGGAGCCTTCGCTCCCGTGGCTAAGCCAGGAAACCTTTACGAGGCGATTGATAATTGTGCCCTTGTTGGGGAAACTTGCGGGTCTACCGCGTTCTCAATTTGGTGTCATAATACGTGTCTGTGGTATCTCACCAACACAGAGAATTCAGTCCTGCGCGAACGGTATTTGAGCAACCTTTCCTCTGCCAAGCAACTGGGTGCCACAGGACTTTCAAATCCGGTCAAGTCCTTCTTTGGAATTGAGAAGATGAAGCTGAAAGGCGAACGAACTCCAAGCGGTTTTCGGGTGAAAGGGTCCCTGCCGTGGGTTTCGAATCTTCTCGAGAACCACGTCTTTGGGGGAATCTTTAGTACGGACGAAGGTCCCGTCTTCGCTCTCTTTGACTGCTCAAAGCCTGGAGTTCGTCTCCGTCCTGCGGGGCCGTTTATCGCGCTCGAGGGCACTGCAACTCAGGCGGTCAGTTTTCTGGATGCGGAAATCCCCCAGGAAATGATCCTCGCGGAAGACGCCAAGGCTTTTGTGGCCAGGGTGAAAGCGGGGTTCATTATGCTGCAGCTCGGGATCGGCCTCGGACTCATGCGTGGGGCGATCAAGGACATGGAAAGGGCGAACATGACCTTGGGTCATACGAATTGTTATCTACCCGACGGCCCCGAATACTTTCAGGAGGAGCTGAGAGGCCTCGAAGAGCGGACCATGGTCTTAGCCGCTGACCCTGTGCATTCAGCCACGGAAGTGGAGGTCTTCAGGAAAGTGCTTCAGCTACGCCTCGATGCCGCAGAGACCGCGCGGAAAACCACGTACGCGGGNTTCCTGCATCAGGGGTCCCGTGGATATTTGGAGCGAGGGAGTGGTCAGAGGCGTGTTCGCGAAGGAATGTTTTTCGATATCCTCAGTCCTTCGACCAAGCACCTACGCCAGTGGATACAATCCTTAGAGCCTCAGTCAGCCTGAACAGCGAAAGTCTTACTCAGACCGTGTCACGATATGCCAAAGCTGAAGAAATACTCTGTAACCACCGCACTTGAGAGCGGGCCGTTGGCTCAAACCTCAATCGGTGAACACACGCTCCTGCTCGATCAGCCCGTCGCGGCGGGAGGGACCGACTTGGGGCCAACTCCCGTCGATGCCTTTCTTGCCACCATCGGGTCCTGCCTCGGAACGATAGCTCGCCTCGTGGCGCACCAGAAAAAGATCACGCTCGAGAAGATGGAGTTCAAAGTCTCCGGGGAATTCGATGTGGATATTCTTCTTGGGCGATCTGAAGAAGGGGAGGCTGGGTTCCAGTCACTGAACGTCGATGCGGTCCTCGAAAGCCCGGACCTCGACGAGCAGGGAAAAATCGGATTCCTCAAGGAAGTGGACCGCCGATGTCCGGTTTCACAGACGGTTCTTAATGGAGCTCCGGTTTCCATCAATCTAAGCCAGGAACTCGTGGAAGCGTGAAAGACCGGGGGCGATCTTAGCCCGGTAAAGTTAACAAGATTATACAAACCAAAATACGATGATGACCAAACTTGAAATGACCGAAGCCATCATGGCTGCAAAATCAGAGAAAGAACTTACCTGGAGCGCAATATCCGAAGCCGTCGGCCTCTCCGAGATCTTCATTACCTCGGCCTGTCTGGGACAAAACAGCCTGCTGCCGGAGGACGCCTCCAAGTTAGTGGACTTTCTGGGCCTTGACGCGGGGGTTGCGAAGGCTCTCACCGTTTGTCCGATGAAGGCGAGCGACATAGATAATGTGTCGAAGGATCCGCTGATCTACCGTTTTTTTGAGATCGCCTATGTCTATGGGGGAGCGATGAAGGAAATCATCCACGAGAAATTCGGGGATGGGATCATGAGTGCGATCGACTACACCTGCGAAATTGAGAAAGAGGAGGATCCCAAAGGGGATCGGGTGGTGGTAACGATGAACGGAAAATTCCTCCCCTACAAAAAGTGGTAGAGAGATCGAGGGAGGCTTTAACCACGGGCGATACACCCTTTTGAGAAGGATTCTTATGTTCAGAGCCTGCGATTTAGAAATCCATGAACCATATTAATGCACCGCATAAGAATAATTTGGCCGGCCGCGTGGTGTCGCACGCCGAATCGGCACATCCCCTGCTGTCTTGTAACAGACAAGACCAACCCATCTGAGATATGAAAACAAAAAATACNAAACCAAAGCTGCTATTGTCCATGGCGATTGTAGCGATGCCCGCCCTCCATCTGTCATCGGGGGCTAAGGCGAGCGTGTTAGATGACATAGGACTCTTTTCCGAGGACTTTGCTGAGGCGAGCCTTATGCTCCGCCCTCGATTCGAGTATCGAAAGGTCGGCTCGCTTGAGGGTGCAAACGCATTGACGCTTCGTGCGAAACCAGGCCTTCTCTTGGGGAAGGGGGCNCCGATCACCTTGTTTGGCCAGTTGGAAGCAACAAAAGCCATCATAGACGACTATCAGAGTAACCCCCTTGGTGCTCCTGTGACTCAGCCGTTTAATCCCGGCTACTCGGTGATCGGAGATCCCGAGCACGAGGAGGTCAATCAGCTTTGGGCAAAGATCAACCCCATCGGGGGCTTCGGGGCGAAGATCGGGCGACAGCAAATCATAAGAAACAATATGGCGTTTATCGGTCATGTGGCGTGGAGGCAAACTGAGCAAACCTACGATGCCGTTGAGCTTACGTATTCGGCTGATTCCGACTTCAAAGTGTCCTACGTTTATGCCGATCGGGTGCAGCGAATCTTTGGTGATACCAGTGTGCCGGATCTTCCGCTGGAAGAGTTTGAGGGCGATTTTCACTTCCTCGATGCAACGATCCCGACCTCATTTGGACCGCTTGCAGCCTATCTGTATCATGTTGACCTCGATGAGAGGCCCGGACTCCCAGCTGGGGCCCAGGCAGCGCTCGCTAACGTTGGAGAATCAACAACCATTGGAGCGTCCACGACACAGGGTCCCCTCTACCTGGAGGCAGCCTACCAGGATGGGGATAGTGCTCTTGAGGGTGGCAGCTACGATGCGATCTACGGTCATGTGAAATATACCAAAAAGGTTGAGAAGACTGCAATCTTCGGTGGTCTCGAGTATTGGTCTGATGGATTCAAGACGCCTCTGGCAACCGTCCACATGTTCAACGGCTTTGCCGACTCTGTGATTCTGCAGAGGATTGGTTTGAATGATGCTGGTGGAGTGTTTGAGGGGATGTTTAATCCATATGTCGGATTTTCCACGCCGCTT
>PBNG01000042.1 GCA_002723015.1 Roseibacillus sp.
GCAGGAAGCGAACTCTATTGGGAAGGGCTCCACGTCGTGGACTTTGATGGGGACGGTGATCTGGACCAGTTCCGGACCTCACCGACCGGCAACGCTCTCATTTATGAAAGTTGGGAGGGGGGTGCCGCTGCACAGACACAGACCTTCTCAGCGCCTCGGCTCGCAGAGCCCCAGAGCGATGGCTCTGGCATCTTCACAGCAGACGTAAACGGAGATGGCCGGTTGGATATCGTCACATTCGGCGCAGAGATCACGTGGTATGAGGTGACTTTCTCGAACCCCGGTGGCGGAGGAAACGGGAACGGTGGCGGTGGGAACAACGGCGGCGGAGAGGTGATCGACAATGCTGGATCCACGTCGGAAGACGCGATTTCTCTTGGCGTCTTGGGGGATGGCCAAGCGCAGATTAATTTTGATACCTTGCAATCCTCCATCGATACCGAAATCGCCCTCTTTTACCCCGATGGAAGATTAGCGGCAGAGAATGATGACTTTAATCAGACCCTGCAAAGCGGTTTTGGGTTTTCCAGTATGTCACCAGGGACATGGTATATCGCGGTCGGTCAATATGACACCACCTTTGCCGACGGGTTTTCCGCGACTGGCGGCCCTGCCGGTGGCATTATCGCACTCACAGTCAATTCGAATGAAAACACCAGAGCCCGAATTCAGGAAACAGGCGCAGTCTGGTTTTCATTCGATATACGTCCGAACCCTCTTGGGCTCCCTCCTGAACGCGCTGTGGCGCTGGGAGCTCTAGGCGACGGGAGTCTCCCACTCCAGTTCAGTACGCTTGGGTCCACTCTCGACACACAAATGGCACTCTACGGTCCTGAAGGTAATCTTCTTATCGAAAATGATGACTTCAATGGGACCAGACAAAGCGGATTCAGTGCGTCAGACCTGACTCAGGGAATCTACCACGTGGCCGTCAGCCTCTATCAAACTATCTTCAGGGACGGGTTTTCTGTCCAAGCCCCGCCACAGGCGGGCCCGTTTGTTCTGAGATACGGGACGAACCAGTCGATCCAAGGCGCACTCCCAGCAGATGGGGTGCGGTGGTTTAGCTTTGAGGTGACTCCAAGATCCGCGCCACAGGTTGATCTTTCTGGGCTCTGGATCTCGGATGGAAACATAAATATGTCGTGGGAGACGCAAGCCGGCGTTAATTATCGCGTCCAGCGATCTACTGATCTTGAGACCTGGCAGAACATAGGCAGGTTTAGGGTGGGCACGGGAAATACGTTGCAACACTCCCTCCTGATCAGTGGCGAGAAACAATTCTTCAGAGTAGTGATTCCCTGATTTATCAGGAAGACTACTGTTTGTTGCAATCGACTACACCTCGGACACCACCGGAGTGGAACGCAACTTGACGGACGAGGTGGAAAGGCCACCCCGCGGTTAGATCCGCTGCCGATCAGGTCGATCGAGGGAGGGGTTTGGATTAAAATTCAGAGACCAGATCAAAGTATCTCCATACCGGATCTCCATCGACGTAGCGTTCTGACACATCTTCCAGAGCACCACTTTCGACTCTCCACTGCAGATACTTATCGTAATGCTCCCGGGAGTCCCATTTACTGAAAAATTCCAAATTGCTAGGATCGTCCAGATTCTGGATGAAATAAACGGCGTGGCAGCCTTCATAGGCGCGGGTCTCCGTGAGGAGAACATTAAGCTCCGCGATAAAATCATCCTCGAGGCCCTTCTTTACATTTAGCTGTAGATTCACAAGAACCATGAAACAGGATTCTCCAGACTACTGATAGTTCGCAATCTAAAACCTAAGCTTTCTGCTCATAGAGGTTCAACCTTGTCAGGAATTCAACTGGTGAATGAGACCATGCCATTGGTTAGTGAGAAGATCCTCCACCCGTTTTTTCAAAGCGATAGAGATCGCTTGGATTGGGAGAACGAGATTCATGCAGGAAGGGACCTGCTTCTCCCGACAGTTCCTCAAGCGCCTGGAGCGCACGCTCCCCCTCGCACTCTGGAATCAGGACGTGGTCGTGGTAGGCCCCTGCCAGCATATTCGCACTGATTCCGTGCCGAGCCAGCCGGCTCGATACGGCAGCAGTAAGCCCCACCGCCTCGAGGCTCGAGTGAACATTGAGTCGGATGCAGCGATACTTCAGAGTTCTATCGATCCCAAGATGCTCGGCTTCCCCCNCCGGCATGACTGCCGTGAGCCCCTCTGGCTCCTGAATCGTGGCAAGCAGACCTTTTGGAGGCGTGTGCGGNCAGCCCTCGAGTGTGGCAACCACGTAGCGGTCCACGAGGAGCACTGGCGCCAAAGTCCGTAGCAACTTCCCCAGATTGCGTTCACCATTCATCCACCGGATCTTACCATNTCGCTTCCNCATTCTACAAGCCTCTCTCCGCCTCTCTCCGCCTCTCTCCGCCTCTCCCCTTCTACCATGCTGACATTGCAAGATCCTGCTGNGCAGGCGGATGACACTTTTTTACGATGGCGTGCAGACAGTGGACCTAGGTAGAATGCNTTGATGAGAATTTCAATCCTGACCGTCCTCGGGTGCTCCCTGCTGCTTTGCCTGTCCGCAAGTGCACAGTCACAACAGGAGATGAACGCCGAGGCCCGTAAGGACTTCAAAACAGCCGACGCGCAACTGAATGCGGTCTACAAAAAAGTTGTTGGGAGCCTGCCCGATGAAAAAGCGGTCGAACTCCTGAGAAAGTCCCAGCGGGCGTGGCTCACCTTCCGGGATGCCGAGGCGGCCTCCTATGCTGACGCCATGCGGGGCGGCTCTGCAGCTCCCCTCCTGTTCTANGGTCAACAAACCCAGCTNACCAGATCACGTATCAAGCAGCTCCGAGAATATCTTGAGCTCTACGGGGCAGACTAGGATTCGGGCCATCCTCCCCCGGAACACAGGAACCATGGCAACNGNCATGCGAGGTCTTTTGTTTCAGAGGAGCCGTAGTCGGGCCGACTTCGTGACGAGACCCGGAGTCCGTCTTCCTCTCTGTGTCGAAAACGTCTCATCTTAATGAGCTTTCGGGCATGAAGAGTGCTTATGATGACCCCATGGTCCAGAGCCTTCCACCATTTGAGCGCCCAAAACCAGGAGATCCGGTCGCACTCTATCAAGCCAGTGCGATTCCCTACAAGCTCACCCGAGAAGACCTCCTCATCTGCTTGATTACTTCACGCAAAAAGCAGCGCTGGGGTTTTCCGAAGGCCTCGACTGAGGGATTCGGCACCGTGGAAGCCGCCATGCTTGCGGCCCATCACAAGGCTGGGGTCACAGGCGAACTGAGCGACTCCCCAATCGGACGGTATCGACATCTGAAATATGGAAAAGTCTGTGAGGTTTCAGTCTACGGAATGGAAGTCAAAGAGGACTTCGCAGCATGGCCGGAACAGAGATTGCGTTCTAAAAAATGGATCAGAGCCTCCGCGACCTCTCACTTGCTCGTAAAACCAGAACTTCAGGACATGCTGGAACGGCTCCGCAGAACTCTCGGGACTCACCTTGCTTCTTGAATCCCGGGAGGAGGCAGCCGCTGAATTCCATGGCGCGTGAGCACCTTTTGAGCGAATCAGGACTTGGGTTTCTTAGCTCGGGGCCTTCTCTTAAACTTATTAACCGTGGCCTTTTCTGGCGCACTCGCCCGCGTCAATGACTGGCTTCTCCGGTCAGGACCGTCACTTTTCCATGTGATCATTACCTCATAGGTTTTTCCGGAGATCGTCTCGGTGTATTTCCAACGGTCTTCGCTGTCATCGATTCCGACTAGTTCGGAAGATCCACTGTATAGTTTGCCTCCATCAAACCCGGAGGAGCTGGAAAAGACCTTTCCCCTCTTGGGGTCCCACGTCTCCATCCCGGATCCGGTACTGAGTATCGTTCCATCCGCTGTCTGCATGAGATGTGAGTTCAGGATCTTGGTGCCATCCGCACTCAACTGACTCGTAAACGTCATGCTGTAGTCAAGACCTGCAGGAATTCCCTCCCAGATGTCTGTCGTTTTGCCCTCGTATGACCAGATCCCGAACGATTTCTGCTTCCGCTTTAGGGATAGATACCTCTTCCAAGTTTTCGGGATGGTCAATTCCCCCTCCTCTTTTTTGTGATCGTCCGCGGGGGCAAGAGGAGCTCCGCAGAGGGAAAGTGACGCAAAGCAGGCAAAAATCATCTTCATGCCTGAGCAGTGCCATAACCCGAGACGCCTGACAAGCAGAGCTTTACACCCTTCCCTGATAAGGCTGCCTCCGCGATCTTCACCCCGTGAAAGGATCCCGGATCATGGATTCCCATTGCCGTCCAACCCGGGCCCGTAGTACGGAGGCGGTGTTATGAAATTATCGGATCAAGCGCTTGAGACGGTCTCACAAGTCCTGATTCGCTCCACTATCATGGGTTTCATCCTCATCTTCTGGTGGGGAGGATGTCTGCAACTGGCGGGAGACTTTTGCTACAAGATGCACTCCTGTCTTATTCCGTCCATACCTGAGCCGCACTTTCACCTCGTTCACTATATCGGGATCATGACAACAAAACTGGTGATTATGGTCGTGTTTCTGATCCCGTTCATTGCGATCAAGCTCGTGCTCAAAAAACGAAGGGATTTCTCGGAGGGTTCTACCCTGGCCAACGGCTCATGAAACCCTGTCTCTATCTCTCTTTGATTCTCCTTTCGGGCTGTGGGGAGAGGGTAGCCTCCACANGGCAGGATCAGGAGGACACGGTTCCGCGGACACAGGAATCGAACCCCGAACTCCTGCGTCTCCGGGACCAGTCGGTCGACGCCGCGAGACTTCTGCGAACAGATGGTCTCTCTTACCTCCAGGACTACCCCTCGGATTCCTTCACAGGTTGGTCCCGGGAAACGGTGGCGCTCGAGGCTTACGGGAAGGAGATCCCGATCCTCCTCTTCATACCCTACCTGGACGGTCGGCGGGAGGGAACCGGGAAAGGCTTTTACCCGAACGGAACGCTATATTCCGAGACGAGCTACGGCACGACTGGCAGCGAAGAGACCACTTGGCACGAAAACGGAAGCAAAGCCTCTTACACAAGTGACCACTCTCTGAGAAAGGGAACCTCCACGGTCTGGCACAATAATGGACAGAAGAAGTTTGAGGCCACCTGGAAGGATGGCGTTCCCATCTCCGAAATGTGGTGGGACCACAACGGAATGGAAACTACGCTGAAGGCTCTCTCTGAGTAACCCCGTTCCCAACCGTAAGTCCGCATGGGGACTTCAGGCACAGACGCTCCCCAGCTTTACTCCAGCTCGTAGGACCGGAGGGTATACTCCGTGGTTCCCACGAATCCTGCCAGGTTAATCTCTCCGACGTGCCTGATCAGGCCGATACCCGGAACAAACCATTCCGTCGTCAAACCCGTCACCGCAAAGCCGCCCTCTACTACTCCATTGTATCGATGCTCAACCATGATCACGTCGTTAAAGGTCCCCGCTGGCACTGTAAGGGCCGCTGACTGCGGTGTTATCGTGATCCGATCGCTAACGTTACCCAGCACACTGGATTGATAATTGTAGGCGGTCACCTCCCCCGGGTTAAAAGTCCGGAGGAGACTCGGAAGGGCGGGATCGTTCCATTGCTCGCCCTGTCCCGCTGCGATACCTCCCACCTCGTAAACACCATCGGAAAAGTCATCGAGAATATAGATCGTTTGGTCCCAGACCCTGTCCCGATAAAAACTCCACTCAACCACTTCTTCTCCCCGAAAGGTAGTGCGCCCCCCGATCTCGCTGTCCCAGATATACCTTTCATTCCCACTGATGCCAGAGATGACCACGTCATAACTCCATCTACTTCCGGTCCTGCCGAAGTTGAACTGCGAGAGGTCCAGCGCAAAGTCGGGGCACTCCTCCACTCGGTAAAACCCCCTCTCGCGCCCCGAAATATCCTGCTCTACGGTTAGCGAGCCATCTACGCCGAGCCGCCTGGCCCCCAGCGGAGACCAGTTCACGAGGTCGCTGGAACTCAGAACCTGATATTGTTTTCCCCGTATGGAGTTCCAGTTGATCTCAAGCACGGATTGGTCACGAACCCGGAAAGAAGGGTCGCCTGTCGCCACTCCAACAAGGAATAAAACGACAGCGAACTGGAACATGGCACGCATGGGATAACGGATGATGCAACAGGAACCCCGCAATGCCGCTGGGAATCCTGATGATCTCGGTAACGCTACATCAACGCACCAACCGTTTGCACGCCCTAAGGTAGCGGTGACTCCCATAAGCATACCCCTCTGGGGCTCTGACGCGCCCTCCGGGGAGGGATCTGTGCCGAGGAGAACCCACCACATTCACCCTCGGCACCCTCGATCATCCGGTCACCGGGGAGGACCCGTCTCGCTTCCGTTCTGGGCTCCTTTGTCGTCCAATCACCGACCCTTCCGCTGGATACCCGGTATTGGCCGCGGTCCCACCGATTCGGGATTCAGGATTTTTCCTGTCAACCAGGCCAAGCCGTCAAGGTTGTCGCTGAGGACCTCCTTGGTGTCCAGATGCCCCTGGTGGTCGAGAATTCCTATCGGCCCCTTGTATCCGATCTCAATCAGGATGCGCAGCATGGTGAGCTCATGTTCTCCCTGACCAAGCGTCAGGATCTTCGGCTTGGCTCCTGAATTCATCCCATTGAGATTCACACAATGAAGAAAGGGCAACATCGCCCGGAGGTCTTCTGCCCAATTCCTGATCCGGCCATGCCCATGGTGCCAGTTATAGACGATCCCCACGTGGCGGTGACCTGCCGCATGAAGAGACCGGCACACCGCAACAAGATTCGCAGGCTCTCCTCCCCATCCCCCGTGGTTATAGAGGCCTAAACTGCAACCCAATACCGATGTTCGTCTGGCGAGGGGCGTCAGGGCCGCGGCGGCGGAAGCGACATTCTCGGCCTGATCCGCTTTTCCTGGACTGGGAAGGGTATTCCACACCTGAGGGTGGATGTTGTGTTTCTCAAAGAGGCGGAAGGCACGTTCGTGCTGACCCCAGAAGGCGAAGTATTCGATTCCATGCTTGCGATACTGCAAGATCTCCTCCTCAAACTCGGACACGTGTCTGGTCCGCCAGTCGTAGGCGCACCGACGAAGCCCGAGTCCATCAAGCATGGCAGACCGCTCAGCGGGACTACGTTGCGCCGCGTCAAAGGGAACCACACACCATGCGACCAGGTTCTCTCTCCTTAGGTTAACGGGAACCTCCGCCGTAAGACCCGTCACGGTCATCCACAGCACAAGACAGGAGCAGAGACCAAGGGCACGGGGCATGTCCTCAGATTGAAACCAGGTTACACTCCTGTCGAGACAAGGAAACAGCTTCCGCCAGCTGCCCCCCTTTTCACCACTTCCTTCCCTTCACCTCCAGCCCCCATCCTGCCAGAATCGTACGGACTGTAGACCTGGCCAGCGGACGGCCTTGCTTGCGAAGGTAGGTGGACACTTCCCTTGCCGATTTTTCAGGGTAGAACGGCTCCTCGAGGCGTGGACAAAGCTCAAACAGCGCGTCCCAGACAGTCGTTTCCTGGGCCGAAAAACCGTGCCGAACACGGAGATTCTCAAGCACTTCCTGTAATTCCCTGGCCGTCGATTCTTCCCTGAGGTCCTTCGCGAGTTCCAACGCGTCACACACTCTCGCCATCAGTTGAAGCGAGTCTCCCACGAGGCTCCCACTCTCATGNTGCTGACCAGCCTCTATTGGTCCTGATTTTAGATCCGTCAATCCTGCCTGTGGACGATAATCCGGGTATCTGGGGTGTCTCTCACGTAAGCGAAGGCCCACCCCAGCAGAACACTCAACTTGTTGCGAAAACCGACCAGGAAAAGGATATGAATGAAGAGCCAGGCCAGCCACGCGATGAACCCAGTGAGCCGGAGCTTCCCCGACCTGACCACTGCTGCGTTTTTACCGACAATCGCCATGATCCCTTTATCGAAATAGCGAAACCTCGCCCTCAAATCCAACCTCTTGTCCCGGAACCTTGTTTTCTCGAGCCTGCACTCCTCCTTGATTACTGCTGCCACGTGACGACCCATCTGAGTTGCAGCAGGAGCCACGCCTGGCACGGGAACCCCNCGGGAATCAACAAGGCATACGAGGTCGCCGCCAACAAACACCTCCGGAAATCCCGGGAGCGAAAGGTCTTCCTCCGGGGTGACCCTCCCTGCCCGGTCCGCAAGCGGAACGCCCAGTTGGCTCGTCAACGGATTGGCCTCGGTTCCCGCAGCCCATATGATCGCAGCGGCCTCAATGGTCGACCCATCTGCCAGATGAACACAGCCCTCGGTCACATCCGAGACCATCGTCCCAGTCAGAATTTCAACCCCCAGTTCCTTCAGACGGTTGCGCGCATATTCGCTCTGGTTTTCACCGTAAGCCGCCAGTAGTCGATCGCTCCCCTCCACGAGGACGACTCTCAACTTGGAGGTGTCAATTCTCCGGAAATCGTCACGGAGGGAACGGTGCACGAGGTCGGTAAAAGCCCCAGCGAGCTCCACCCCGGTCGGCCCCCCTCCTGCGATCGCAACGGTCATCAGGCGACGACGAGCCTGCTCGCAATCCGTCAATTCGGCTTTTTCCAGGTTACTCAATACCCGGCGCCGTATCGCCTGCGCTTCTGCCAGCGTTTTCAACCCGAGGGTGTGGGCCTCCCACTCGTGGCGGCCGAAGAAGGAGGTCTGAACCCCCGCGGCGAGGAAGAGATAATCATATTCATATTTCTCACCAGACTTGCCCATCGCGAAGCGCTCCTTCGGAACCAAATCCACGATTTGATCCATGAGGACAGTGACATTGGAGGCCTTCATGAGAATCTGACGAAGGGATCTCGCAATGTCAGGAGCGGCCAGCGAGGCAGTCGCCACCTGATACAGGAGAGGCTGGAAAAGGTGGTGATTTGTCCGATCAACAAGGGTCACCTCGAACCGTTTGTCACGCGCTAGCCTTCGGGCGCATTCCAAGCCCGCAAACCCACCTCCAATGATCAAGACCCGCTTAGTCATGATCACGTTGTCCCGAGGGGGCGGAGGCTTCGCTCATGAGGCGACACTGACGGGACTTCAGATCAGGAACAGCATAAAACTTCTACATCTGTTTTATCCAAAGAACCCGGCCTCACGAAGCTACCGGTAACTTTCGCCCCATGGCACTGCGGACTGGATCCGGAATCGGCTTTTCAATCCGGTGCAGAGCGCGCCTCATCTTCCCCAGAGCCTTGGCCTGCAGTTGCCGGATCCTCTCCCGGGTCACCCCGAACTCACCGCCAACCTCCTCGAGTTTCAAGGGCCTGTTACCGTCCAGCCCGTAGCGTGCATCGATGATTCGCTGTTCTCTTTCGTCAAGAACTTCGAGGAGGCCCGAAAGCTGCCCTCGCAAGGTCTTTTCTTCCAGCGCCTCTAACGGGTGAACCGCTTTGTCATCACCAATAATCTCTCCGAAATTGATCCCCTCCCCGTCATTGACCGGAGCGTCGAGAGAGGTGGGCCGCTGTGAGGCGCGCTTCAGGCGAGACAGCTTGTGAGCGGGAATTCCGAGCTCTTCTGAAAGCTCTTCACTGGAGGGCTCCCTCCCTAACTCCTCCGTTAGGATTGCCGAAATTCTTCGGAGCCGGGCGATCTTGTCCACCATGTGGGCAGGCAAGCGAATCGTCTTGCTTTGATTCGAAAGAGCCCGCTTGATTGACTGGTTGATCCACCACGCGCTGTAGGTGCTGAATTTCGCTCCCCGGTCCGGATCGAACCGGTCTACTGCGGTCATCAACCCAATATTTCCCTCGGCGATCAGGTCAACGAGGGCCATCCCGTTGTTTGCGTAGTCCTGGGCTATTTTGACGACAAGCCGAAGATTTGCCCGGATCATGTGCTCGCGGGCTTCGGCGTCACCTTGGCCCACGCGCTCCGCAAGTTCGGCTTCCTCCTCGGGGGTCAATAACTCGGTTTTTGAAATGTCGCGAAGGTAGACTCTAAGGCTGCTGTCTGAGGTTAACTGTGACATGGACGATGACCTTTCTAATTCTGTTTGTGTTCACTGGNCNCGTCAGACCGAAATGCCTCGACGAGCTGCTGATGCCCTTTTGTTCACCACAAAATAGAAACAATCAAGGGTTTCGTTCCCTCANCCTCTTTATGTATACTTTTTGTTTACTATAGGTGGAGAGAATGATTAGAAATAGCGCCCANGACCATCTGCGCGAGTCTGTCCTGCACTTGACCTTCTCTATTTCCTCCGCCTCTGCGGCGCCCGACGACGGCTACCATGCTTCTCCCGCACTCTCAGGGATTCGGCCTGGGCCCCGGGACTCTTGCGTGCTTCTCCCATCCTTTTACGTGCCTGAGCATAGGCCTCCCGATGGTCCACCACCGGGGAAGGATAGTCTTTTCCCACCACGCAGCCGATACCTCGTTGCAGGCTCTCAGGCATCCGATGGGGCTCTGGCAGATAGACCTTCGGCACTCCCTCGAGCTCCGGGCAAAACCGGCGAAGAAAGTCCCCCTCCGGGTCCTGATCAACCACTTGTTTGGCAGGAGAGTAGATGCGGAGGGTATTGATCCCNGTNACCCCGGANTGCATCTGAAACTGGCTGTAATGAATTCCCGGTTCGTAATCGAGAAAGTGCCGCGCTAGGAACAACGCCGTTCGTCTCCAATGCAGCCAGAGATGATACGAGGCGAACGATACCAGCATCGCCCGCATTCGAAAATTAATCCAACCGGTCTGGTGCAAGGCGCGCATGCAGGCGTCAACCATGGGGTAGCCAGTCTCGCCCCGGCACCACGCTTCGAATCGGTCTTCGCGAAATTCATTTTCCCGAAGGCCATCGTAGGCGCGGTTCATATTCTCGAACTCGATCCCAGGTTCATCTTCAAACTTCTGCATGAAATGGCAGTGCCATCGCAATCTTCCTTCGAAGGAGCTGAGCGACTGCAACCATCTCTTATCCACGGGCCTTCCTTCCTCGCGAGCACAACGCACGTCCATGGCCCGGTCCCTCGTTCTCTGGAAGACCTCTCGAATCGAGATATTCCCCCACGTGAGATACGGGCTAATCCTGCTGCAACTGACCTCGCCTGTCAGCGGGCTGGACATCTCCTTCCGATAGCCCACCCCCCGCTCGGTCAGAAAGGACTCGAGCGTCTCGTTCGCCGGGCCAGAGCCCCCTTTCTGCGCAGTCTCCTTCATCGTCTCTGCTACTCCAACTTCTTTATGGTCAGGGATATGTCCCGGATCGACCTTGCGCAGAGACGGCGCCCTCACGGGGGTCATGGCCAAAGGCTCAACCATTCTCTGCTTCCAGAGACGAGACCAACCATCGCGTGACTTCAAGCCCCTCACCACCCCCGTCTGGGGTGCCTCGTGCCAGACGACTCCCCGCTCCTTCGCCCAATGAGTCACTCGCTTGTCACGCTCGTAGGTCAAACGGTTCCCGGTCTCCTCATGACTCCAGAGGCTTTGAAACCGAATCGCTTTCCACAGCTCCTCAAAAATATCCGGCACTTCGCCCACCCGAACAACAAGGTCTCCTCCCCGGATTCTCAACTCTTTCCTGAGCTCTTCAAGCGACTCGCACACGAACTGGAAATGACTGCCGTCCGCATCGTCAGCCCGCCAGAAACTTGGCTCAAAGCAGTAGAGGCAAATGACCCTGCCTTGGTCGCAGGCCTGTGACAACGGGCGGTGATCGTGCAAGCGAAGATCCCGCTTGAACCAGACTACGCCCACCGGCTGATGATCCCTCTGACTCAAAATTATGAAGAAACTGTTTCGACCAGAGCACAGGACTTGAAACCGCGCTAATGGTTTCCTCCGAAACCGGAACCCGGATTCTCTTTCTGGCACAGGCCTTGGTTCCACTTGATTTTCCCCGATTCCGGAGAACCGTTTTCATGGGTGATCTGGCCCAGCGAGGTATCATTACTCCCGAATCCCCCAGAAACCGTGGAATTACTACTTCTTCACGCCTTGGCCACCATCTACATGACCGGGCTCATCTGGTTCGTCCAGATCGTCCATTACCCCCTGAAAGCAAAGGTCGGACTGGATCAGTTCCCTGCCTACCACGANGCGCACAAGACTCGCACCGCCTGGGTGGTCGGCCCGCCGATGCTTNTTGAANTGGCGTGCGCCCTTTGGCTCGTCATTGCCCCNCCGGAAAGCATGGTCCGAGCCGNAGCGGTTGCGGGCCTGATTGTTCTCGGCCTNATCTGGTTCGTGACCGCACGCTNCTCCATGCGATATCACGCAACTCTCGAGGCAGGGTTCGACAAATGCACCCATCAGCTGCTGGTGCGCACCAACTGGATCAGGACCACCCTCTGGAGCGCGCGGTCCGGCCTTGCCCTCCTCTTCGTCCTCTCTGCCAGCCGACCTTAGAAAGGTTCCTCAAGCATGTCCTCTGAAGTNCCTGNCTCNACCCTTCTCATATTTCCGCACCAGCTCTTCGCGGAACACCCGGGCCTCGCTGCCTCTCCTTCCCGAGTCTATCTCATCGAGGATAATCTCTTCTTCGGTGACTCCTTTCATCCAGCCAGCTTCCACAAGCANAAGCTCTGGCTTCATCGCGCTTCCATGAAGCGTTACGAGGAAAAACTCAGGAAAGCGGGACACTCTGTAACCTATCTCGACCACCCCCCGGGCGGCTCTGCATTGCGCTCGCTCTTCGAGGAGACCCTTCAGCGAACCAATGAAGAACTCCTCGTAGCGGAGGTTCATGATTTCCTTCTCGNAAAGAGGCTCAAGCGCCTCTGTAGCCTTTATTCCAAGGATCTCCAAATCCTCCCGACTCCCATGTTTCTCAACGACATGGCTACCAACGAGACCTTCCGGGCAGGCAAAAAGCGGTGGTTCATGGCCGATTTTTACAAGTTCCAGCGGCGGAGACTCGACATCCTGATGGAGGGCGATCAACCCGCCGGCGGCGAGTGGAGCTACGATGATCAGAACCGGAAAAAGGTTCCCAAGGGGATGCTCTCAAAGATTCCCCAGATCTCTTTTCCGGACCATGACACCTCTGACCTTGAGGCCCGTGAGCACATCCTTGCGACCTATCCAGACAACCCNGGTTCTCTCGANGAACTNTTCTATCCCACCAGCCATCAAGCGAGCACGGANTGGTTGCAGCAGTTCCTGGCCTCCCGGTTCTCCCTCTTCGGGGATTACGAAGACGCCATGGTGGAGAACAATAACTGGCTCTGGCATGGCGTCCTGACTCCCATGCTGAACATCGGTCTCCTCACTCCCCACCAGATCATCACAGCTGCCCTCAACTACGCCAAGATCGACGAAGTCCCTTTGAACTCGCTGGAAGGATTCGTCCGGCAAATCATTGGGTGGCGGGAATTCATGCGAGCCACCTACGTCGACATGGGAGTGGAAATGCGCACCTCCAATCACTGGAAACATACCCGTAAAATACCGGCCTCGTTTTACGACGGAACCACCGGGATCCTTCCTGTCGACGATGTCATAGGCAGAATAAGAAAAACCGGATACTGCCATCATATTGAGAGACTTATGACCCTCGGAGGGTTCATGTTCCTNTGCGAATTTGACCCCGAAGAGATCTACCGNTGGTTCATGGAAATGTTCGTCGATAGTTACGACTGGGTTATGGTCCCCAATGTCTATGGAATGAGCCAGCATGCTGATGGCGGTGGAGTGGCAACCAAGCCTTACTTCTCCGGCTCAGCCTACATCCGGAAGATGAGTAACTATCCGGCCGGGGACTGGACGGCAACATGGGACGGACTCTACTGGCGTTGGATCCTCAACCACGCCGAATCTCTCGCAAAGAACCCCCGGTGGGCCATGATGTGCGCCACCGCCCGACGCATGGCTCCTGAGAAAAAAGCCGCTCACCTCAAAGCAGCAAATGCGTTTCTCGCTCAGCTTTGAAGAAGACAAGGCGATTGATTCGGCCTTTGCCGCTCCACCCGCACACCGCTACCCTCCTAAAGCGGCCATCGCCCGGCGCGCGCAATCAAATCCGGAGCTCATGGCCAGCGGCACGCGGCCCCGCCCCCCTAGGCCATCTCCGGCAAAGAAGAGATTCTCTTTCTCACCCAACCGCAGTCCCGCAAGATCCACGCTGCTGCTCGGGCTTGCCAGCATCCAGCGCTGGCTATCCCACCAGTCGGGACGCGGACCTGCCTCAGGCAACAGGCCACAAACCTCCTTCATCACCTCGGGCAGGATCTCCTCCGGGGGATACTCCAGTCGGCGACTGGACCACGACGGGGACATCTGAACGACCAGAACGCTCCTACCCTCAGGCACGTGGCCGGGCTTGTCCTCCTCAAAACTAAGCCACGAAACAGGATGGCCCCCGTCGGAATTCACCAGGGCGTGAAATTTCCTGGAGAGGCCGAAATTCTCCTCGTAGCCCAGAATAAACGAAAACTGGGCGTCATAGCGGGATGCCCTGAGTGCCTCTACCAGAGTGCTTTGGAGATCCTCCGCCAACGTGCTGGCCCGCAGCAACTGGACGGCCTGGGGGCCGGGCACAGTGGTAATCACCAAGTCGAAATGGCCTTGGCTGGCACTCCCGGAGTCCCTTAGCAGCCATCCTCCCTCGTGGCGCTCTAGCGTCGCAATTCGAATCTCCCTGCGCACCTCGACCCCGGAGGCTGCCTGAAGCAGTTTGCCGAGGGTGTTGATGCCCCTTCGGTAGGTATACTTGGGCTCGCTGTTCTGAACCGCGTCGCCTGGCACAATCGCTCCGGTTTGATCAAAGGTCCAAACATCCCCTTCGATTGCTACCAACTCGTCGGTAGGAAGAATATCATGGACCATCCGGGCGACCTCCGGGTCTGAAGTGCGAAAGAAATTGGCTCCGTGATCCACGCTGATTGCCCCCCTCCGCCGCGTTCCAGCACGACCGGAAACTCCCCTGCTCTTCTCAAAGACAACCACCCGGTGACCTTTACTCATCAGCTCATGCGCGGCCGACAAGCCGGAGATCCCGGCTCCAATGATTGCGATGGTGCTCACGGAGAAACCATTCCCCAACCTCCTTGAGGTGCAATCAGATTTCGCGCCTCGCGCTGCAAAACGAACTCTCATCGGGAAGATCCTTTGGACCGCCTCCGATCCGGCTTATGGTGGGACTAACTTACCAAATCCGGTCATCCCCCATGCTTGCAGCCAAACCCTTCCTCGGATCCCTGATCGCCGACGCCCTCGCCTTGCCCGGGCACTGGTATTACGACCGGGCCGCCCTCGTCCGCGACTACGGATCTCTCGACTCCTACCAGTCCCCCCGTAACCCCCACCCGGACAGCATCTTCTGGCGCTCCAGCTACGAGGCCCTGAACGAAAAGGGCGACATCCTCCACGATCAGGCGCCATTCTGGGGTATCAGGGGCATCCATTACCACCAACTTCTCAAGGCCGGAGACAACACCGTCAATTACCAGCTCGCGCAGGAGCTCTTCGCCCTGATCGGACAACAGGGAGCTTACGACCCGGACGCGTGGCTCGACACCTACATCAGCTGCATGCTGACCCCGGGGTGGCACCGCGACACCTATCTCGAGGAATACCATCGCGGCTTCTTCACCCGCTACTCTCAGGGGAAGGAACCCCGCAAATGCGGAATCAGGGATGAACACATCGGGGGCCTCGCCCAAGTCCCCGCCCTCCTTGCCGCCCTTCCCGACCACCCCGATCCAAGGTCCCTCGTGAAGCAGCACGTGGCCCTGACCCACCGCCACTCCAATGTCCTCCGCGCGGCCGACTGTCTTACCCGGCTTCATCTCCGCCTTCGGGAGGGCGTCCCCATTCGCGATGCCATCATGACGGAAGCGGGAGACTGGTTCTCCTCCCGCAAGGCTGCCAAACGCGAGCACCGCCCCGACCTCGAAATCATCGGGTCGGTCTTCAGCCCAGCCTGTTACATCGACCAGGCCTTCCCGGCCGCTCTCTATCTCACCTGGAAATACCACCACGACTTCTCGGCAGGTATCATCGCCAACGCCATGGTCGGGGGCGATAGCTGTCACCGGGGCGCAGTGGTTGGCTCCCTCCTCGGGGCCGCCAACCCCATCGAGGACCACTGGATCACGGGCCTTAACTACACCTTGGAGCCCGCTGAAGCGCCAGCCTGAGAGGCCCCCCCGGCTCAGGTTCCCTTCGTATCGCCATAAAGGTCAATATGTAAGCGGGGGCAGAACCTGTATCCGGTCTGCTTGCAGAGCTCTGCCACCATCTGGCTCCGCTCCTGCAGCACTTCAGAGTCTGTGCCCTCCGGCATGAGGAGCACCTTCCCAGGTTCAGGGCGTGGGGTGATGCCTTGCAGGATCTCCTCGATCTCTCCCATCTCGCCCGATTCACTCACCACGAACTTGAACTGGCAGTGGTAGCCTTCCGCCCATGCATCCAACACTTCCTGCTGGATCCGAAGCTCCTCATGACGCTTGGACCACCCTTCCCCGAATTGGTCCGCCTCCGGAGTCGAGTCAGACAACTTGGGGCTGAGCGAGGCGAGGTCACATGCGATTCCATCTGGCTCGATTGTAGCTGCCGTCTCGATCGTTATATGGTAACCCGCCTCCTTGAGGGCTCCCGCCAGACCACCGATCCCCTTCGCTAGCATGGGCTCCCCACCGGTGAGAACCACGTGTCGGGCCGGATGCTCCTGCACTCTCGCAACAATCTCCTCGACTGTCTGCTGCTCCCCTTCCGGCTCCGAGGAGGCATAAGGGGTGTCGCACCACCGGCACCGAAGATTACACCCGGAAGTCCGCACGAAGACCGAAGGCACTCCCGCCAGCAGGCCTTCCCCCTGCACGGAATAGAATAACTCTGAAATCAACATCACTCCTCTCCTGCTCCCTTCACTGGCAGCGCCCCTGCCTCTAGATATTCCGTCGGATCACTGATCCCCGCCACCGCGAAAGCCTCCCGCCGTTCCACGCAGGTCCCACACTTCCCACAGTGGATCTCCCCACCCTTGTAGCAGGACCAGGTCCGGGAAAAATCCACTCCCAGCTCCGCCCCCCGGGCCGCGATATCCTCCTTCCGCAGCGCGATAAACGGGCGCAGCAGGCTCATCGTTTCGTAGGTTCCCAGCTGAATGGCCTCCCCCATCGCTTCCATGAATTCCCCGCGGCAGTCCGGATAAATCGCGTGGTCCCCCGAGTGAGCTGCAATCACCAACCCCTCCGCACCCCGGCTCTCCGCCAGCCCAGCCGCGATCGCCAGCATGATCCCATTCCGGAAGGGCACCACCGTGGCCTTCATGGTTTCCTCCTCGTAATGCCCCTCGGGGATCTCGCCCCCTGACTGGAGGAGGTCCGAGCGGAAATGTTCATTCATGAACCCAAGGTCGATGACCTCGTGAGGCACCCCAAGACTCTCCGCATGCTCCCTCGCAAAAGGAATCTCCCGGTGGTTGTGCTTGGAACCGTAGTCGAAGCTCAAGGCCACCACCACCTCATGCTCCCGGTTCGCCTCATACAAGGCCACCACCGAGTCCATGCCACCGCTCACCAGCACTGCCACCTTCTGCCCGCTCTTCATCACTCTTTCACTGGAAAGGGGCTACCCCCGGATCTCCGGCCCCGCCCTAGCCCTCGTCCGGATAGCTTGCCGAGGTCGTGAGGCTGATTCCCCCGCGGGGCGAGAATTCACCTACGACCTCCATGCGCTGGGGCTTGGTGGCATCCACCAGGTCATCAAGGATCCGGTTCACGATTTCCTCATTGAAACAGGGCAGATTCCGGTAGGAGGCGAGGTAATACTTCAGGGACTTGGTCTCCACACATAGCTCCGCGGGCACGTAGCTGATCTGCAGGTGGGCGGTATCCGGCTGACCTGTCACCGGGCACAGCGAGCTGAATTCCGGGCACTCGAGGGTAATGGTGTAGCCTCGTCCTGGGGACTTGTTCGCAAAGGTATCGAGCTTAGCCTCATCTGGGGATGCGGGCAATCTGCTCTCATGCCCGAGGAGGCTGAAATCGTCTGCCGGTCCATTGCTCATTGTGGGGAGAGGCTAAAGCAATCTTCCAGCCGGTCCAACTCCGAATGCCACTGCCCACGCAGGGTCGCAATTCCATTCGCCTTCTCTCTCAACGGGTGTAATTTGTCTCCTAGCAATGTCATCCTCGTCCGATGCTCACTGCCCCTCCTGCGGAATCCCCATCGAGCAGGGCGCCTATGACTATTGCCCCAAATGCGACTTCCCTCTGCGCGGCCTGCGCCTCAAGGGCCTCCTTGAAGTGGATGTGGTCCGCTCCGGAGAAGACTGGGATCGGGCCCGGAGAAAAATCGAGCACGCCGTCGATGACGCCATCTACGAGGGTCACTCCGGCGTCAAAATCATCCACGGCTACGGCTCCACAAGCGGGCGGTCCGTCATTGGCCCGCGAACCGTCTCCCTCATGCGCTCCCTCGCCGAGCGCACCGATGGGCGATTTGCCACCGACCGGAACAACCCGGGGGCACACATCATCTGGTACAACAGGTAAGCCAGCCCCCTCTGTTGATTCGGAAAGTGACATATGGCACGCGGTGCCGTTGCCGACCCGGGGACCCTTGTCGTAGCGTCGCAGGTGACTTCAAACACACCTTTCATGAGCTAAGCCGAGCCGAGATTTAACCCTGTTATCTCACCGCTTCCGCGTCAGCATGATCTCGTTACCCTCAGTATCCACACACATCGCAAGGTGCGGCGGTTCCCCGTCCTCCTCCTGAGGTTCCCGGGTCAACTCTCCCCCTGCGGCTACAATCTCGGCTGTACCCACAACCACGTCCGGGACCTGAAAACTCATCCCGGTCCACGTGCGTTTTCCCTGCCCACCTCCATGGATCCCAATCATACTTCCGCAGACCTTGATCTCGGTGACATGCGGATTCTGTCGGATTACTTCTCCACCAAGCACCTCGACGTAGAACTTCGCGCAGCGTTCGGCATCCGCGGCCCAGATGATGTATTTGACTGCTTCTACGTTCATGATGGTGGATTGGCTATAAGGTTACACGGGTCCAGCTCTCTATGGGCTTCTCAGGATGAAAGATCGATAAGGGCCTTATGACTAGTGGCTACCACCAGACACTGGATCTGCGCTTCTTCCACTCCAAAGATTGATCCCAGGGCTCTCCGGTAGCATTCCATCTGCCCGGCATACCGCTCCCTGATCTCTTCGGCCGAAGCCGCATCGGTCTTGAAATCGATGACCGTGATCCCCTCGATTTCACCGCCGCCTCCCCGGCGCAGGTGCATCCGGTCTACGATGCCCGACAGCCACTTGCCATCCTGCATGACCTCTAGCGCCTGCTCGCGGTGCAATTCCGTCTTCTCCTCACCCTCTTCAAACAGGGCATGAATCCCAGCATCCGCCACGCTTTCCTCCACGATCATCCCAGCCCGGCTTCTCGGCATCCTTGGGATCTCGCCAGCTTCCAGCCATCCGATCTCCTCGAACAAGGCGTGCACCTCGCTCCCAATCTTCTTTCCAGCGCTCCCACCCGAGCTCCCGCTGATCGCACCCTTGGTCCCGGAGGGATTAGAGCGCTCACATAGAGGAACGCTGTCTCCGAGCGTGACCTTGCTCACCGGGGCCTTCTTCCTCGGCTCGATCTCTTCTACCCAGGCACGATCTCCCTCATAGAACCCCTCCTCGGGGATACTCTGCCGGATCAGGTTTGCAGGAGAGGCCCAGCTCTCCGCCTCCGCGGGGGTCCTGCTCGTTGGTTCCTCGGGTAGAAAAACATTCAGCGACCTCTTGGCCCGCGTCAGGGCGACATAGAGCAGGCAGAGGGCCTCATAGCGCTGCTCTTCCACCCACCCGGTCTCAAGATCCCGCAGATCCGGTGTCAGGTCCCGAACCCAGGACGCAGGTGCCTGCAGGATCCAGCCTTCCGGGCTTTGTGCCACGCTGTAGCGGTTCCGAGCGGGAACTTGGTCGTTATTAAACATCGGCAGCATGACCACGTCGAAGCCGAGGCCTTTGGAGGAGTGGATGGTCATGACCTGGATCGAGCCATCGCTGGGAGGTTGGGCGATCTCAAGAGCCGCCAGCCAATCCCTTGCTCCGCGAGCCGTCCGGGACCCGGTGCGGTCATAATTTTCAAGGGCCAGCAGAATGTCCTCGGCCCGGCGTTTCCCGAAGGCCGGCATCTCCCCGAGGAGCGGCTTCAGCACCTTCCGAATCATGCCCGCAAAACCCTCGGTGTGGGCCTGCTCCAGCAGAGTTTCCCAGCGTTTCCAGCTGACCCCCTCGATCTCGCCATCCTCAAACCTCGCTTGGAGAACTCCTTCGAGCGGTGACATCCCCACCAACTGCATCGCATACCGATCCGCGGGATCAGCCAACCAGTCGATAAGGGCGCCGAGGGCCACTCCGATCGGATTGTCCTGCATGGGCTTACGGCGCCCGTCCT
>PBNG01000043.1 GCA_002723015.1 Roseibacillus sp.
TCCGAAGCATCCGAAGCATCCGAAGCATCCGAAGCATCCGAAGCATCCGAAGCATCCGAAGCATCCGAAGCAGCCGAAGCAGCCGAAGCAGGTGCAGCCGACTCGACGGCAAGCGGAGAGGCCTCGATGCAGAGCAAGGTCGTTGAACATTACGCTACTCTTGTCTCAACCACCTATTCGGATGCTCTCGCTCAAGCGAAGACCCTGCAGGGGGACGTTAATTCGTTCCTTGCAGAACCCACGGCCGAGCGAATGCAGAAAGCCCGTGACTCGTGGACAGCAGCGAGGCTCCCCTACCTGCAAACGGAGGTCTTTCGTTTCTATGAGGGTCCCATTGATGATGAAGACGGACCGGAGGGACTCCTGAATGCATGGCCCATGGATGAGGCATACATCGATTACGTAGATGGAAGCCCTACTGCAGGGTTGGTCAACAACAAGGCCGATTTTCCTGAGGTTGATGCTGGTGTTATCGAGTCGCTGAACGAGAAGGACGGAGAGACGAATATCAGCTGTGGGTATCACGCTGTCGAGTTCCTCCTGTGGGGTCAGGATTTCTCGGCGGACGGACCGGGGTCACGGCCCCACACTGATTACACTACGGCGGACAATGCAGATCGGCGCGGAGACTATCTGAGGGCCGTTACCGACCTGGTGGTAGAAAAGTTGGAAGGTCTCGTGGCTGAATGGATGCCCGGAAAAGATAACTACCGGGCAGAGTTCCTCGCATTGCCAAGTAGCGAAGCTCTCAAAAAAATCATGACCGGGATGTCAATGTTGAGTGGGTTTGAAATGGCTGCTGAACGCTTGAATGTCGCCTATGACACCCAGGCTCAGGAGGACGAGCACTCCTGTTTTTCGGATACAACTCACAATGATATGGTTTACGACCTTGTCGGAATCCACAACGTCTGGACCGGCTCCTACGGTGACCTGAGCGGGCCCGGAATTCAAGAGCTCGCCGAGAGTCTTAAGCCAGAACTCGCAGCCGAATTGGGCTCAAAAATCGAGGGGTCAGTTGCTGCTGCCAGAAAAATTCCTGCTCCATTCGATCAGGCGATTCTCGGGGAGGACACTGCGCCGGGCCGCAAGGCAATCCTCCACACGATTGAGACACTAGAGGACCAGGCCAAACTTCTCGTTGCCTTGGCAAAAGAGATGGGCTTTGGTGTGCCGGTCAGCGAGGAGGACGAATGAGTTATGCCGGACGGTCGATCCTACGCCTCATGCCATGGTGGGCTTTGCTCTCGCTGGCCTGGGGGGACGATCGTTTGAGTGGGGGAGACACCACCGTGTTCGTCACGAGCGAGAAAGCGTTTGCTCGTCCATTAGCTAACATAAACCGGTTAACGCGCCGGCAGCACACCGTAGGAAATTCTTTTTTTAACCAAAATTGGGTCGCCTCCCCGGCCTCGACAACATCGCGGGACGGCCTCGGCCATCTGTTTAACGCCCGGTCCTGCTCCGCGTGTCATGTCCGTGACGGGCGGGGGGAGCCCCCGAAACCGGGGGAATTCTCCCTTGGTCTCGTCATGAAAATCAGCCTCCCGGGCCGGCTGGCCACGGGTGGACCGGTTCCAGATCCAGCCTATGGGTTACAATTGAGCGAGAGGGCGCTCCCCGGCTTTAAGCCCGAGGGTCATGTCCAGGTTCGATATCAAGAAGTCAGTGGGTCCTATGCCGATGGCGAGCGATTCAGCTTGCGGAGACCCGCCTACGAAATCGTCGAACTCGGGGCAGGGCCCCTCAGCCCGGAGACGAAGTTCAGCCCGCGGGTGGCCCCAGCGGTGCACGGACTCGGCCTGCTTGCGGCAGTGGACGAGGAGAGCTTGAGGGAACTCGAAGATCCAGACGATCGAGACGGGGATGGGATTTCGGGTAGAATTAACAAGGTATGGGACTACGAAGCCAAGAAATTGGTGGCCGGCCGTTTCGGATGGAAGGCGAACCAGCCTTCCCTGCGTCAGCAGACCGCGGGCGCCTTCGTAGGCGACCTCGGAATCACCTCACCTCTTTTTCCCGACGAAAACCATACGGACCTCTATGCGAAGCGGCATCAGTTCGTGAAGCATGTGGATGATGAGCAACCGGAGCTTACCGCTAAGATTCTGCAGAGGGTGACAGCCTATCTGGAAACGATCGCGCCCCCGGCCCGCCGCAATGTAGATGATCTTGTAGTGAGACAGGGGCAGAAACTGTTCGCCGGGATGAAGTGTGCTTCCTGCCACACTCCCGAGCTTAAAACGGGCGATTTTCACCAGCTTGCTGAGTTGCGGAATCAGACAATCAGGCCCTACACGGATCTTCTTCTGCATGACATGGGAGAAGCGTTGGCGGATGGCCGCGAGGATTTTGAGGCCACCGGACGCGAGTGGAGAACGCCTCCACTCTGGGGGATAGGGCTTCAGGAGAGAGTGAACGGGCACACCACCTTACTGCACGATGGGCGGGCTCGTGATCTTTCCGAGGCCATCCTCTGGCACGGTGGGGAGGCAGAGAAGTCGAAAGAGCTTTTTCGAAATGCCTCCGGAAAGGAACGGCTGGCGTTGTTGTCATTTCTCCAGAGTCTGTAGACAGCACGACGGTGAGAAAGCGTTAGTGCTGAGCATGAAGGTCTGCTAAATTCCCGTCTTTCCCCACAAAGGCCATGTCGGTTAATTCCCATATCTTTCGCGCGGTTTTTCTCTCGTTCCTCGGCTGGGTTGGCTGCGAGGGCGCGAAGGGAGCCGTCCTGTGGTCTGAATTGCAGGATGGGGATCTTCCTGGTGATTTCACTGCGCCCCGCATTCTGACAGCTACAGCTGGCGAGAACATCATATCTGGCCGGATCGGGCAGACTGGGAACCTCGGAGCAACCAACGGGAGCGATGCAGACTATCTCACCATTGTGGTTCCAGAGGGTCTCGAAATCGTCTCGATCACAGCGGCAAACTATTCGTTCTCGGGAACCGGAAATCCCGGAGGGGGATCTTTTCTCGCTTATCGAGAAGGGTTCAGTTTTCCCGGGCAGGGTTTTGGAGATATTGACGGCTACGTGATTTTCACCGCAGATTCGGGAAATCTCCTTCCGGGTCTAAGACAGGACGCTTTCGGAGTTGGCGGAGACAGGACTCTTGGAGCCGGGGAACACGCTTTTTGGCTACAGGA
The DNA here is from genome assembly GCA_002723015.1 of Roseibacillus sp. The sequence goes on from PBNG01000043.1 coordinate 3,148, forward strand.
GACTAACCCCACGGTTGTGGAGTATGCGCTAGCCCTAGAGGTGATTCCAGAACCTTCATCTACAGGGCTTCTAGGGTTGGGTCTTGCAATCGTCCTCGGCTTGAGGCGCCGGCCTTGAAGGAGCCGGCCTTGAAGGAGCCGGGATTTCCGGTGCAAGTTCAACCTGTCGTTAGAAAGAGGCAAGGGGCCGCTAGCGCGAAAGGGGCAGCGCTGCTTTGCTTGTGTATTCGTGCATCCTGACGCCAATAGTATAACCGAAGCACTCTCTCAGGAGGTGTGGGAGCTTGCACCGGAACTCTCCCGCTTTGTTGAATTTTTCGAGAAAATCCCGTTCTGCTGGATACAGGTTGTCAACTGCGAGATATCATACACGTGGCTCAGCAGGAGTCCCATGGCACTCTTGCAGGAGTCTGGTCTGGTTTTCCCGGAACTCGGCCTGACCCTGAGCGAGCTGGAAGTCGCAAGCGTCATGGTGCAACGCCATCCTGTTCACGCAGGCATGGTAAGGGTATCTCTCAACTCATCCGCTCACCGTGAGCAGGTTCTCGTAGACGCCCCAGCCTGGGCAGAGGAGGCTATTTCTGAGCTTTCTCGAAATGTGGCCAGGGTTCATTCGTCCGATGAGCCCCCGGAGGGAATCGAGCGCGTTACCCGCAAGCTCTGTGACTGCTGCCGCGAACGGCGGAGCAAGATCCAACAGGAGGGAGAGAGTCATCCACTCTATCGCCTTCTCGCTGTTGCCAGTGCCAGCGAAAATGGTATCCGGATAGATGTCGAGGGAGAGCTCTTTTGCTTCAGCACCCGGCTCTATCCGCTTAATTACGAACAGGAAGATGGGAAAATGGTTCTGGGAGCCTCCCGTTCAAGTCTGACCCTTGATCTTTCGGAGTTTTTCCGTGCGGTAGCGCGAATTGATACCATTGAAGAGGATCGTTGCTCAGTGATCGATTGCTATGACTCGTATGGCGACAAGTTGTTATCATTTTCCCAGAGGGGCGATGATCTTTATGAGCTCTGGAGTGTGATGGCGAAGCGGGCCGGGTCATAGGGATAGATTTTACGGGGGGGTAAGCTCACACGGATGATGGTTGAAAGATACACTGGACATCCTCAGAAATAGTAGAAGACATTGGATCATGCCAACCTCAACAGTCTCGTTTCTCTTAGTGGCCATCCTCTTTTGCAGCGGGGGCTTCGAGTCCGCCTCTGCCTCCGACGACAGATTGAGCGTGTGGCCTGGATTCCGCGGAGAGGGGAACAGTGTAACACTCGACGGAAAATTGCCTCTCAAGTGGAGTGAAAAAGAGGGCGTTGCATGGCGTGCCCCTCTGGAAGGATTTGGGCAGTCGAGCCCGGTAACATGGGGGGAGCGGGTCTACGTCACGAGCACGGGGGGTGAGCAAAAAGAGCATCTCTTTCTTGAGTGTTTTGACCTCGTTTCCGGAGAGCGACGGTGGAAGCAGCAGATTGAAGCTGCCGAGAAAGTAGAAAAGGTGACTAAGATGATCTCTCAGGGAGCACCCACTCCGGTAGCTGGTCCTCTCGGGGTGTATTGCTTCTTTGAGAGTGGTGATCTGGTGGCCTTTGATCATGAAGGGAACCGGCAATGGACGCGGAAGTTGACCAAGGAGTTCGGACAGTTTGAGGGAGGGCATGGGGTCGGGTCCTCACTTGTCGGGGCACCGGGTCGACTACTTCTCCTTATTGATCACGACGGGCCGTCCTATCTGCTCTGTCTTGACAGGGAAACCGGTAAGACAGTCTGGAAGGCCGAACGTGAGTCGCGCGTTTCCTGGACAACCCCGCTTTATCTCGATCGTGGTGATGAAGCGCAGGTAATTGTCAGTTCCAACGGAGCCTTGGAGGGATATGACTTCAAGGATGGCAGACGGATCTGGTGGCTGGAGAATATCAAAAGGAATACCGTCGCGTCGCCCAGCAGTGATGGAAATATGATCGTGATCGGTTCATCCAGTCCTCGCCAGTGCCTTGCAGTGAAGCTTGGGGGCGAGGGTAATATAGCGAAAACCCATGTGGCGTGGCGTGCGGAATCTGTTACCGCCAGTTTCAGTTCACCGCTCCTCCATCGGGGACTGGCTTATTTCGTCAACAGGGCGGGAACCTTGCAGGTGCAAACGATTTCGGACGGAAAACAGTGCTGGGAGTATCGGCTTCCGGACGGGTGTTGGGCGTCACCAGTAGCGGCCGGAGATCGGATCTATTTTTTCTGTAAGAATGGCAAGGCAGTGGTGTTTGAATCTGAGGGTAAGCAGCCCCGAGTTCTCTCGGAAAACTCAGTCGAGGTCGGGGAGGACGACAAAGTCTACGGGTTCGCGGTCGCCGGGAATCGGTTTGTCCTACGTGTCGGAAGAGAGCTTATTGCGATAGGCAGGTAGGGCCAAGCATGACGGTGGGAAGAGTGGGCTTGATGATGAGTTGTCCGGACTGGAGACCGGGGAAACCTATCGTCAATATTTAGTCATTTGTCGTTTAGCCGGTTTCCGTTCCTCTGGCTTATAACACATCAATGGATCATCCTCTACGTCTCAGGAATTGCCACGAGGCTCTTTTCAACCAGTTCCTGCACTTTGATCCGATGCATCTCGTTGTCAGGAGTAGGGGTCTCTCCTTTGTGAGGGAGACAAAGTTCGGCGTTTTTACTGCCCAGCGGAGGGGGGATTGCCGGAACATCTGCGACGAGGATAGTGGATTGGCTCTCAGTCCAGAGCGACTTGAAGCAGTCTACCTCTTCTCTCGGGGCTCCGGTCGCCCTCCGGTCTTTGAACTCGAATTTACTGGCTACGGATTTGGAATTTCAATCCAGCCTCGAGAAACCCCCCGGAGTCTTGACCTTCTCCACCGCATTGCCTCTTCCTTCGGCGATAAAACTGTCTCAGGGCCGGAGCTCGTGGGTAGAGGCGCTGGTTCATGGCTCGATGAATGGGGTCATATTGAAGAGGGAGGCGTTGAAGAATCCAGCATGGGGACGGTATCGGGAACAGTCGCTGAGGGCAGGATTTCCGCCCAGATACGTAATTCCGCCTTTGAGGCTGGTATCGTCATCAATCCGGCCTTTGAGGATCGGGATGGACATGTCCGGAGAATCGCGGCTGCGGGAGGATGTGACGCTATTGTCATCGATGACAATATTCTCGTTGTGAGGGGCGATAGGGGTGACCAAGCAGGCCCGGCTCAGCTTCACAAGGTCAGCGAGCGATTGCTCCATCCCGGGGCTACTACCCGGTAGACTAGCTCACCCGCCAACGGATCCCCATCTTCGCTCCGTTGGTGAGCGATACTCCCGATGGGACGTCCACCAGCAGGTTTTCTCCAGACGCTTCCAGATCGAGGCTCACTCGTTGAAAGGAGCCGAGGAATTCAATCCTGCGGATTGTCCCCTCGGCGAAACATTTACTCAGGTCTGATTCCAGAGCGAGTTGGTCGGGACGACCAAAAGAGCAGGGAGGAGCATTGTCCCCGGCTGAGGGAAGGATATTGATAGTTCCGAAAAGAGCCGCTACTTCGGGCGAGGCAGGGGTTTGCCAGATCTCCCTCGGAGGGCCTGCTTGCAGTATCTGGCCCCCCCGCATCACAGCGACCCGATCGGAGATTGAAAAGGCATCGTCGCTGTGGTGAGTGACAAAGATTGCGGTCGTTCCCTGACTACGAAGCAAGTCCGCCGTGAGGCTCCGGAGAGTTTCTCTCAGTTCAAGGTCGAGGTTACTGAAGGGTTCGTCAAGCAGGAGCAGCCTGGGCTTTGGCGCGAGGGCGCGGGCGAGAGCGATTCGCTGGGTTTCTCCCCCGGAGAGCTCGTTGGGGAGGCGCTTTCCAAACCCGCAAAGGCCTACCTGTTCTAGGAGCTCGTCAACCCGCTGATTGCGTTCGCTGCGAGCCCAGTGGCGGAGCCCATAGGAGATATTGCGCGCGACCGTCAGATGGGGGAAGAGATCGCAGCCCTGAGGAACGAGCCCTATTTGACGGTGCTCAGGACGAACAAAGGCGTCTGTTGCGGACAAGATCTCATTACCAAGTGATATGGATCCGCTCGACGGGCGATCCAGTCCAGCGACGAGACGCAGAAGGGTGGATTTACCGCTGCCACTTTTCCCCAAAAGTGAGAGCAATTCTCCCTCCTCGATAGTCAAAGTGGCTTCGTCCAATGCACGCTGAGGACTGCGCGGATAGGAAAAGACCAGACGTTCGAGGATAAGTTGTGTGCTCACGCTTTGATCGCTGTAGATGGTGAACGTAAGATAGCAAGACCCACATTAATTTTCGATATTCTCAGGGACAAGGAGGCGTCAGTACCGGGTACTTGGAACGATAGTCGGAGCGGAAGAGTTGGTCTAGCTTCTTCAGTGAGCACTGCGCCTCGGTGGGGTGTTCGTCTGACTCACATGACCTACGGCTGGCGTTGCCTCTGGTGGCGCCAGCCGAATGTTTCTACGAGGGTGAGCCCGATCAGACAGGTGAGGATTAATACGAGGGAAGGAGCTGCCGTTCCCCAGATCCGGCCCTGATCTGCCAGAGTCCAGGTCCACGTCCCTAGGGTTTCAAAATCAAAGGTCCGCAGCATCAAGCACAGGGGGAGTTCTTTACAGACGTCGACAAAGATCAGAATGGCCGCACCTGCCAGTGCCGGTCTCATGAGTGGTAGATGAATCGAAATAAAACTCCCGAGAGGCCCACGTCCCAGGGTGCTCGCAGCATAGTCATTCACGACAGGTATCAGGCTCTGTGACTGCCGCGCCATTTGAATGGAGATGGCGATGTAACGAGCCGTCAGGCCAAGGCCGAGCCAGAGGGTCGCCGAAAGGAGCTGCGAGCCCAGCCATGTCTCGGGTGGAAACCACGTCCCCAGGATGGCTCGAACGGTTAATACTCCAGCTGCCATCACGGCTCCTGGCGAGGCATAGCCCGCGATGCCGGATCCTTGACTGAGGAGCAGGTCGCTCCGGCGCCTGCTGAATCGCGCTACTCCTGCGATGATCAAGCCGAGAAGCAGGCACGCCAGGGTCACTGAGATTCCAAGAACGAGACTGTTGCGGGCGGCTGCAAAAATTTCTGCGCCCGAATTAACCAGTGTTGAGGCCCTCCACCATCGAACCAGAACGAATACCGGAAGAAGTAGACCCAAACCGACCGGGATGAGGCATACCGCCCAGCACAGCAGAGAGCCCCCGATACTACACCTTGGTCGTGGGACGTCACTTTCTCTCCCGGAGGAGTATTTACGGCGTCCCCGATGCCACTGCTCGAGGAGAACAAGAGCAAAAACTCCGAGGAGTATCCATCCGGCAAGTCTTCGAGCGGTGTCGAGCTCACCGAGGTCATGCCACGTTCTGAAAACGGCAACCGTCAGAGTATTGATTCCAAGATGATGAACCGCGCCGTAGTCATTGATTACTTCCATCGCCACGAGGAAAAGGCCCGCGACGAGAGCGGGGCGTGCAAGGGGAAGATTGATCTTAAAAAAGGTCTTCCAAGGTCCCGTGCCGAGCGCGCGACTTGCTTCTGCGAGACGTCGCGAGGATCCTGAGAAAGCGGACCGGCTCGCAAGGAAAACATAGGGATAAAGGACCGCAGCAAAGATCAGGATCAGCCAGGCAAAGCGGTGAATCAGCTCTACTTTGAGGTAGGTTTCGACGCCCATGTTCAAACGAATCTCAACGAGCGTTGGGATAAACGCTTCCCGGGCCTCGGTTGACGCAAACGCAGCAACGTAGGGAGGAACCGCAAGAGGCAGGACAAGAAGGATGGCGAGAAGGCGTCGGCCGGGGAATTGCAGGGTAGAAACACACCATGCCGCGGGAACGCCGAAGAGGAGGGACAGCAGGCATGTTCCTGTAACCACAATTGCCGTATCGCGCACCGCGGGCCCGAGAAGGTTGTCTCGAACGTGCTCCCATGAACTGTCACTGGTTCCCCCGTCGGGGTTTACAACCTCCCACAGCACCACCAAGACTGGTGCCAAGAGCACCAGAGCACAGAGCCAGGCGAGAGTTCGCCAGCTGATAATGCTAAAACAGGCTGGTCCGACCCTGGCCTTCCTAGGGCCCGGGGTCTCGCGATCAGCTTTCGGAGGGGCTTTCAACCCGCTCTACTTGTCACTTCCAGCCCGCGAGGTCAAAGATCTTCACCGCTTCCTCCTGATGTTCTGCAAGTTCATGCAGGGAGGTGAAGTCGGGCTTGAAACTTCCCCAATTTTTCTGGAGCTGCTCGGGCTCCACACCCTTGGCGACGGCGAACTCAGAGGTCATCTTCTGGTAGCCGGCCTGAACTTCTTTCGAGGTGAGGAATTCCAGCAGAGCAACGGCGTGCGGACGATTCTTCGCTCCCTTCACGATTCCGGCTCCGCTCACATTCACGTGAGCTCCACGATCACCTTGGTTCGGGAAGATGACCCCGACCGCATCTCGCGCGGCCCGATCCTTGGGATCATCAGCATTCTCCAGTAAGCCGAGGTAGTAGGTGTTCACTACGGCTAACTCCCCGAGCCCGAGTGCTACGCTTCGAACCTGATCGCGATCATTTCCCTGGGGCGGGCGGGCCATGTTGGCGGTAACCCCCTTGGCCCAGGCGAGAGCAGCGTCTTTACCTTCGGCAGCCAGTATTGATGCGAGAAGCGACTGGTTGTAAGCATTACTGGAGGACCGGATCAGGACTCGTCCCTTCCACGGGCTCTTGGCAAGATCCTGGTAAGTCTCTGGAAGATTTTTTCCAGCCCGCGCCTTTGAATAGACGATGACCCTTGCTCGCATCGTGATCGGCACCCAGGTGCCATTCTTTCCCTGCAGGCCTTCGGGAATTCTTCCCTGGACTGTTTCGTTGTTGAGCTTGTCGAGGAGTCCAGCAGCGTCCGCGCGGTCGAGGGCGCCGGCATCCGTAGTGATAAAGAGGTCTGCTTGGGGCGCTGCTTTTTCAGACTCGAGTCTTGCAAGGAGTTCATTGGCTCCGGCCTTGATGACCTTCACCTCAATACCCGTGTCCTTGGTGAACTGAGCGAAGAATTGCTTGTCAGCAGTGTAATGGCGCTGGGTGTAGAGACGGACCTCCTTGCCTTGTGCTATTGCACAAAGCGAAAGCCAGAGAACAGCGGTGAGAGAGTGCATTGCGTATTTCATGGGAATCGGGAGAGGGGTTAAGATTGCTCTTCGATAGGCCCTGTTGTCGAGACCGTAGAAGCCGATGTCTGGCCTGACAGCGATCTCGTGGTGTTTCGTGTCTTGGGAAGGTTGACCCTCTGCGTTGGGGCAGGGCTTTTACTTTTCGCGACGCTTTTAGTCACAGTGGAGGTCCGGATCCGGGAGTCGATGTTGGAGTAATTCATAGCCTGGCACCAATAGTGGTAATCTCCCCGCAGGCTGCCATCGATTGATCATTCGTGCTTGCGATTGGTGGGCGAAACTTAGCGTTAGTTTGTCCCTCGCAGAGGCAATACACCCCTTAAATGCGTATCAGGTCCTGAATGATTATCTGCATTACACGTTAGTAATAAATGGTTTCTATAGACAATAGCCCTGCTTCCAGGAGAAACTTCTCGATGTGTCCTGAGCGATGGAAAAGCCCCGAGAGCAACCGAATTACCCGAGCATTTGTGCGTCCGCGCGCACGAACTCCGAGGGGAGAATACCTTTTTCCACTTCGAAGGCCTTCGAGAAGTGGCTCAAGGACGAGTATCCCACCGCGAAAGCAGCCTCGGTGACGTTTGCCCCGGCGGTCAGCATCCGTGCTGCTGCATCAATTCGAATTGAACGGAGATGCTGCTGGAGGGTCTTTCCGGTTTCCCTTTTAACGCTTCGGCTGAGATATGGTCCCGAGCATCCGCAGTTCGTGGCGAGCGTATTGAGATCCAAGGCTTCCTCGTAATTTTCTCGCAGATAGGTGAGGGCACGGTCAGAAAACTGATTGCTCCGCCTGTTCTGCTGGACTGAAAACGGCTCCTGGTCGCTCGCGAAGAGGTGAATGGCAAAGAGTTCTCCAATCTTTGACTGATACCACAAGTTTCTGGCCGCTTCGGGTACGGGAGGATTTCGGAACCATTCCATGAGTCGTTTCTCGTCCGACCACATGGGGCGGACCACGCCAAAGCCAGCGGTACTCTGCCTCTCAATGAACTTGTGAAACTGCGGGTGAAGGTCGACGAGGTCAGAGCCAAAAAAGGTACTCAAGTTGTCCCGTGGAATGGTGACGAGAACAAAATTGTGACGTCCCACACCGATCCGAGTCGCAATCGGGGGAAGGTGTCTTCCAACCGTGAAGAGGCTCAACGATTGCGGCCGCAAATAGAGACGGGTATTGCCGTCTCCCATCAAGAGGGCTTCCCCGGATTCGTTAAAACAGAAGCAAATACTGTTGGTCCGGAGCGATTCCGTCCATGACTGAGATGCCGACAGGTCCCCATCGAAGAGTTCCACCTGGCCGTCTGCCAAGCCGGAAATCTCGTGAAGCACGGTAAGATCCATAACGGGCACGCCTGTATTTATTGAGATTGCGTCTCAATAGCAACTATTGTCTTGATCTAATTTCGCCGAGTCGAAATGCTGCGACCAGCCTTTCGAGTTTGTTCAGATGAGCTACCTGCAGGTGCAATCCGTAAAAAGCCACCAGTCGCAAGACTCTGTGGTTTGCCATTGTCACGGGGTGACGGAGGTAGATTTGCGACTGGTGATACGGGAAACCGGGGCCTCATCGGTGGAGGAAGTGTCCTCACGGACAAAAGCCGGAACCGGTTGTGGGGCGTGCCGCTGCAAACTTAACCGTGTTCTCTCGGGTCTTCCCGCAGACTGTGGGCGCTTCGGTTTGTGCCAGCAATGCGGTTTTGCGAACGTCCTCTGCACGTGCAGCGTGGCGAAGAGGAGCGAGGTCTCAAGCTTGAGAATTGTTTCGGGGCAGGGACGCTAAGTGCAGGAGAAAAAAGTGCCTAACGTCGCTCGAATCGTTATGGTGGAACTGTGACCCGTTTTTCCAGACCTTGTTTTTTTCCTAGCGTTTCAGCCGGTTGCGTTCTCAGCATTCTGGTGCAGCTCGTTCCGCTTGCAGCGCAGACAGAGGGTCTTTCCGTCGACTCCATGGATGCCGGGCTTCAGAAGCGCACCTCTTACCTTAATGCGGACTTTCTTCTTTTTCCGGTTGGAGAAAAAAAAGGAAAGACGCTGCCCTTGCTGATTTATCTACATGGTGCAGGAGGAGTGGGTGGTGAGATTCGGAAAATCAAAGGACAAGTTCAGAGAGTCGTTGCCGGAATACGGAAGTTCTGTGACGAGCCTTGTCTCGTGGTGGCACCGCAGTGTCTCAGGGATACTCCCAAGGGGCGGGGGACCTGGATCCCATCGGATCTCGATGTGTTTCTTGAACATCTGAAAGCGACTCTTCCTGTTGACGAGGGTCGGATTTATCTCACTGGCAACAGCATGGGTGGATACGGCTGCTGGGTCTGGGGAGGCCATCGCCCTGATCATTTTGCTGCGATTGCCCCAATAGTTGGAGGGATCGGGAGAGGAGGTCCGAAGGCCGTGACACCTGATCTTGATGCCTGGGCTGCTAATCTTGCGAAGGTTCCGGTCTATGCGTTTGCTGGTGCCCTCGATCGGGTTGTTCCAGCGGAGCGCTCTGAGCGGATGATCACCGCGATCAGGAAAGCTGGTGGCAAAAAGGCCAGAATAAGGGTCTTTGAGAAGGAGGGCCATGGCGCAAGCCGGTTGGTCTTCTCAACGAAGGAACTGTATGACTGGATGTTTTCGCAGAGGCGCGAATGACATCGCCAAGGACGGTTGCGCGCAAGCTGGGCCCTCAAATTCCGTAAATTTCTCTTGGTTTGGCAGGGGGTAGCATGATCCTGCCGCGCGCCCGAGCATGGACGGGTCTCTGCTTTTTGTTTAACGGGTTGTCAGGCTCGAGATTGTCCGGGTATCCAATGTATGCTAAACCCGCTTCGATGAACGCTACCAAACTGATAGGACTGACAGGAATTTTGGCTGGGCTGGTGCTGGGCCCGGTGTGGGCGGACGAGGAAAAAGGTGCCGGCCCTGGAAAGACGAATGAGGGAAAAGCCCCAGAGGGCCAGTGGGTCAGTCTCTTCAATGGCAAGAATCTCGAAGGATGGACCCCGAAGTTTGTAGGCTACAAGGCGGGCGAAAATTATAAGAACACCTTTCGGGTCGTTGATGGATTACTCACGGTGAGCTATGACCAATGGGAGAAGTTCAATAGGACTTTTGGGCACCTTTTTTACAGGACAGAGTTCTCACATTACAGGATTCGCGCAGTCTACCGTTTTGTCGGTGAGCAGGTGAGTGGAGGGCCGGGTTGGGCCCAGCGTAACAATGGGCTGATGCTGCATGGACAGACAGTGGAGAGCATGGGCCTCAAGCAGGATTTTCCCGCCTCTATTGAGGTTCAACTCCTTGGTGGATTCGAACAGGGTCAGCGAACAACGGCTAATCTCTGCACGCCGGGAACACACGTGGTTTTTAATGACCGGGTCGACAGGCGGCACTGTCTTAATTCCCGGTCAAAGACCTTCCGAGGGGAGCAGTGGGTAACCTGTGAGGTAGAAGTCCGGGGCAGTGAGGGCCTTAGGCACTTCGTAAACGGCGAGCTGGTCATGGAGTACAAACTCCCTCAAATGGATGATGGAACGCTGATCGAAAAGGGCACTATTTCAATTCAGGCCGAAAGTCATCCAACTCAGTTCAAGAGTATTGAGATTCTCGAAATCAAGAAGTAGTTCGAAGCGGGGTGGACTCTTCTGCTGGAAGCGGGGACTCCGTGAGAAGCAATTCTAATTTCCGGTAGCCTGACCCGTTATACCTGAGCCTCTCGATTTCATGGCAAGCGTGAGGGTGATCAGCAAATTGACGGGCAGGTGGGCTCCGACCGGGCTACTGGCTCTACTCTTCGGGACCTCTGCCGCTGCGGTCGCGCGCGATCGGACCTGGAGGGACTGTCTCGCTGAGGATGCGGATTGGTACAGATCTGCGGAAGCGGTAAGGATTGCGGATAACATCCTCTACTATCAGGCGGAAATCGGGGGGTGGTATAAGAATGATAATAGTGTCCACCCTTCGGGGCATGCGGCAACTGAGACCTTGACGGAGCAACAGCGCACAAGCCATCGGGAGCTGCTGCGAATGATGAAGTTCCCGTGCACGCTCGATAATGGGGCTACTCACTCCGAGTTACGCTACCTGGCCGCTGTCTGCAAGGCGACCGGGAAGGACCGCTTCAGGGAAGGGTTCGCGAGAGGAATTCGTTACTTGCTCAAGGCTCAGTATCCAAGTGGAGGCTGGCCTCAGTTCTATCCGCTCAGGCCCGGGTATTCGAGCCGGATCACTTTCAATGATGGGGCCATGATCGGAGCCCTTGCCGTACTCGACGCCACAGCCCGGGAATGCCCCCCCTTCGATATAACTGATCAAAATCTGCGACAGGGATGCATCCTTGCGGTAGAGCGGGGAATCTCCTGCATCCTTCGATGTCAGATCAGGGATGGGAAGCAGTTAACGGCTTGGTGCCAGCAGCATGAGGAGGTCAGCCTTGCCCCGGCGCAGGGAAGGATCTCCGAACTGCCCTCCATTTCTGGAGCGGAAAGTGTTGGCGTTGTTCGCTACCTGATGTCGATCGAGGATCCTTCCATGGAGATCGTTGAAGCAGTAGAGGGAGCAGTTCGTTGGTTTCGGCAGGTTGCGGTCCCCGGGATTCGTGTTGTTACCGTGGATGATGCCTCGCTGCCGGGTGGGAAGGACCGCAAGGTTATCAGGGACGCAAAGGCAGACCCTGTCTGGGCTCGCTATTATGAGATTGGAACCAACAGGCCGATGTTCATCGAGAGGGGGGAAGTGAAATACAGCCTCGCCGAGCTGAGCCACTCGCATCGGGTGGGTCACGGGTGGATCGGTGGTCGTTGGCCCGCNGGGCTTCTGGCTGCGGAATATCCGGTCTGGCGCCGGAAATATGGGAAACTTCAGGACTAGCGGAGCGCGGGGTCTCTTCAGCTGGGATCCTTCACTGGCTTGCGTGCGACCCANTAGAGGGCCCTGAGAGTAAGCTTCTGGAGAGATGGATTGTCCCACGCTTTCTGGTCGTGCCCAAGGCCGGTAGTGAAGAGTCGGCCTTTGCCATATTCGTGAATCCAGATCATCGAATGCTTTTCGTTGCCNCGGTTGATGCGTCCGAGGTGGTGCAGCTTGTCGATTGTCGCTGGATGGAATTTGTCACGATAGGATTCATCGGTAATCTCGAACGCCTTCATTCCCTTTGTGATCGGATGGGTAGTATCCGTGAACTCGATCGGAAAGGTGCCGCCACCATGGCCAATNAATTGTCCTCCAAAAATTCTCCAGTAAACATCAGACTCCTTGAAGGCGTCGGTGGCATGGATACCCACAACTCCACCACCATTCTTCAGATAATCCTCAAAACCTTTTTCCTGGGCCGGATCGGTGAAATTGCCGCCAGACCCGAAGAAGAGCACCACATCATACTTGTCGATCGTTCCGGTCCTGAGGTCATCGAGCTTATTGCTGATCACGAGATCGAATCCCCCCTGTTCGGCAAGGAAGGCGGTCAGGAATTTCTCGTAGCCAGGCGAGTCATGTCCCCGGCCGCCCATGTAAAGGACTTTGAGCTTCTCGTGGTCATCAGCGTGGAGCGGATAGACAAAAGAGAACATGAGACATCCGGCGGCGAGGTGTTTGAGGAGCGTTTTCATCTTTGTGGGTATCAGGGCAGGGTAATGGATNGTACGGCTTGAACGAGTCCCATNNGCACCACCTGTCGGTGTGGCTTACTGTTCCGGATCAGGGATTCTTACAAGNGAGTCAACTACCGAGTGCATCTTGACGGACTGGGACCGGGGGTCGTTATACAGAAAAACGAGGCCTCTGGCCCTTTGAAGAGTAGGCCAGTTGGTTGAGAAGAAAGTACGCCATTTGGTGGCCCTTTTATACTTCAATGAGGCGAAACAAAGGTTATCGCCTCGGTCCGCCTGCGGCTTGATGATCGTGTGCTTTCCCGGGCTGAGGCGAAACTGCTTTCCGCCCACCAGACCAGCAATCTGCTCCCGGGCGAGATTCACGAAAAGCATCTGCGAGGGACCAAATGACGCCTTGCTGTCATCAAGAGATAAAATATTAAGCCCGGCAGCTGGCGTGGATCCTTTGCGCACAAAGACAAGCAGCTGGTTCCTCGTCGTCCCGGGTTTAAGCGCGCCGTAAGTCTTAAACGTGAATTCGCCTGCCGCGTTTGTGCCACTTTTGCCGAATCTCCAAGATTGGAGNCTTGGAACTTTTAAGGGTTCGGTAAGAGTGTGGCTCTGNAGAGTGATNGGAACGGTCTTTCCCGGACNNACGAGTAACTCGATAGAGGTAGGGGACTGCTTCGGGAAGGAAAGGCAGGTGATNGAGATCTCCTGGGCACTTACAACCGAGGAGATGAGACACCACCCGGCTGCAATGNTGATAAGACTCCGGAAGGGGAAAACTCGCACGGCGAACATGAGGCTTTATTTCGCCTGTTATCTCCCTCTTCGTCAATGCCAGTCACAGGATCTNTCGGGTTCAATTTCATTCCCGTGNGGTCATGGCGGCCGAAGCTTCCGCATTGACAATGTGTTTACCATGGGTAATNCTNATGAGTGAGCGGATCTGGGCATAATCGCGGGACACCCTCCTTATGAAATCAAGCACCACAGTGCGGCGGCCCTTGAGGACGACCGCCGCAAAGTCTGGCTTTTCGCTGGTGACTACCGTGATGGTGCTGACTCTGCTGGCCCTCATCTCTATCGGGCTGTTGAGCCTGAGCACCGTTACGCTTCGGTCAAACACGGCGATGGATGCTCAGGCCGAGGCGAAAGCGAATGCGCGTCTCGCCCTGATGCTGGCGGTGGGGGAACTGCAGAGACAGCTGGGCCCCGACCAGCGGATCTCAGCATCGGCATCAATTCTCGATTCTTCAGCGGAGTCGTCGACTTCTCAAGGGGTGAACCATCCCTACTGGACCGGCGTATGGGATGCTTGGGCTGCCGGGACGGAGAGCTTCGGGGGTGATGAGCCGAGTGAGCACCGGACGATTGCGGGGGCTTCAAACCGAGGACTGGCTCCCGCCTATGAGGCTAACCGGAGAGATCACTTCCGCTCATGGCTTGTTTCGTTGAGCAGGGAGCAGAGAGAGATGCTCAGTAGCGCCCGCAATTTCTCCCTTCAGGGGGAAGCAGTTCCAGGCGCGGACAGTAACGGGGTGATTCTGATGGGTAGGGGCACGTCCGGTGAAGACTCCCCGGATTCCGAGCTCGTCTCAGGAGGGTTACTTGGAATTCGGTCGCAGGATACCAGCGGGGCGGGTCCGGATGGTCGATACGGGTGGTGGATTGCAGATGAGTCAACAAAAGCGCGTATTCTTCCGGATGACTACGAGATCGGACAAGAGCTCCAGAAGAGTGACTTGATTGCCCGGGCGATGAGTGCTGGATCGGCGGGACATGACTCGATCGAAGTGTTTGAGGATCTCACAGAGCAAAGCGACCTGCGGAGGATCCACACCAGACGATCCCTCGAGTTGCCCGTGGAAGACCTGAGGGGAGTGAGAAAAGCATTTCATGCTGTCACGCCTTACTCTCATGGGGTGCTCGCTGACGTAAGGGAGGGTGGGCTGAAGCGGGATCTGAATGCTCTNCTGGAGCGGCCAATCCTGCTGCGGGAGCAGCGCGACGACTTCATGCTCTACCGCTTCGGAAGGAATTCAGACCGAGTCCCATTGCAGGACCTNGCCGCGTATTACCAACTCTACCGGGAGCAGGTTGACTATGACGGGAGAGCGGCCCGAAATCCACTNGGNCGTAACCGTCTCCAAATCAACAACCCCGATTTTACGCCCGGCTCCCGTTTCAAGAGGGAGTATACCAATCTCTACCGGATGCCGGTCCCGGTCAAGGTGCAGTTCCTGCTTAGCTATATCGGTTCACAGCGACAGCGTCCCGCGCGGAATGATCCGAATCAAAGCCGCTACAAGGTGCATATTGGAATTACCCCGGCGGTGACCCTNTGGAATCCTTACAATATTCCACTCGTGCTGAATCATGGTCCAGACCGATCGACACAGATTCGCTTTTTCAATCTNCCGATCGCCTTACGGTGGAAAAAAGTAGGTGCGAGAGGAACGTATGAGTCAGCTCGGCCAACCTCCCTCTCGTGGATTACTAACCGGGACCGTTATGGATCTGGTGTGTTCCGTGCAGGTAACGGGGATCGGCACACGGGCTTCGAGTTGTTTGTGGGCGGGCAGACACCTATCGTATTCGCACCCGGAGAGGTTCGTGTCTTCTCCTTGCGGCAGACCAGTGGGCCGGAAGGTGGAGCCCAGATTGAAGATACGAACCAGTATCGCCCGATCCGCGAGGTAGATCCGGGCTGGGACCCGACGAACTGGCTGGAGCTTCCACGCTCCGATCGGAATCAGGATCGGGTCCATGTAGAGCAGGAGCGAGATGGTCCGCTGGGGCGACATGATGATGGAATTGGAGGAGCGCTCAGCTTCGATTCGAACGACCAGATATCCTTCAGTGTTTCGGCCGCAGAGAATGTCGATCTCGCAAATGGAGCTGCGTTACAGTTTTTCTTNCGTCAGTCCAGCGTNGTGAGACAGGGCGANGGAGGAGCGGGAGATAATAAGTGGATGCGTCGTCAGTTTCAGATGATTTCTCGGATGCACGAGCGGGGACCGGGGGGCAGAGAAAGCCAGGCTGCGATAGATTTCCACCGGGAACTGATGAGGAAAGGATTCCCGGGCGAGAGCGACGAGATCGAATTCCCCGCGATCTCNGGGCGTGAGATTGTGGGTCAGACCCGTCCCTTTCTCCTCGTTAGTCTTACTGCTGGATGCGAGGTCTACCATAGCACTGCAGGTGATGCCCATGGACGCCGTTTTGCGTCACGGCCATTTCTTCACTCTACCCCAATCGTAGCCTGTCCGTTCGTAGACCGAGAGGACCATGACTCTTTTTACCACCATGGATGGAACTGGTGGGTTCAAGATATCAATTCCGTGCTTGAGGCCGCGGTGCAGGTTGATCCCAACAATGTAAATTCCTACTACGGTGGAGGCTATTCGGCGGAATATGGCACCACGCATCTTATTCAACAGGAAGTGCCGCTGACCCCTATCCATTCGATTGGAGCGCTGAGTCATGCGCGTCTTGGGGGTTATAGTCTTGCCAATGATCATCTGGGCCCGGGCGCGGGAGAGACTCAGGTCAGCTATCAGTATACGACCGCAACCGGAGCCAATGGGCTGTTTCCCCACATGGTACAGGCAATTGGGAATTCCTACGCCCACCCGTATCTCGGACCGGCAGAAGCGGTAGGATCATGGACCCGTGAGTTCAGTCAGTCGAGCGGCCCCAAGGAAATCCCAATGGTGGACCATTCCTATCTGGCGAATAAGGCGCTTTGGGATGACTACTTTTTCTCTTCAATCGCGCCTCACCTCGTTGACGTCTTCGGGGGGGATCAGAGAGTCACGGCTGACGAGATTGCACAGCGGGTCTTCTTTGGCGAGGGGCAACTACCCAACCGTCGTATTGTGCCCTATCGGGAGGGACTTTCGAGGTCCTCCCTTGAGGAGCTTTTCGGGAGTGATCGCGCTGCTTTGGATCGTGCGGAAACGATGGCCTCGCACCTGCTGGTAAGAGGCCCATTTAATGTAAATTCCACATCGGTGGATGCGTGGCGCGCACTGTTTTCGAGTTTGAGAGGCAAGGCGGTAGCAACCCTTGGGCTTGAGGATTCACTCGAACCCAATGCTCCAATCAGGGCCGACATCACTGATGGCTCGCCGGTGTCGGCCACGAGCGTGTCTAATGGCGAACCTTATGAGGGGAGTCCGGCCGATCCGATCGAGATGGAGCAATGGACCTCGCGGCGTTCTCTGACAGATGATGAAGTGAATTCGCTCGCGGAAGCCATGGTCAAGCAGGTGAAAAAACGGGGGCCGTTCCTCTCCCTGTCTGAGTTCGTGAATCGAAGGCTTGGTGGCGGTGACCGGCAACTGAGTGTGAAGGGAGCCCTGCAGGCTGCCCTCGATGATCCGGATGTGAGTATCAATGAAGGTTTCCGAGGACCGATCAGGAGTTTCTCGGAGGAAGAGGTCCGCAGAATGAATCCAGCGTTTCCAGAAGCTCTTGAAGGTCCTGTGGCCTACGGTAGTGCTGCCTACGTGGACCAGGCGGATATCCTGCGCAACCTTGGTGCCCAGTTGACGCCTCGGGGAGATACCTTCGTTGTCCGTGCTTATGGTGATTCCCTTGCTCCGACGGGAGCTGTTCGCGCGCGTGCCTGGTGTGAGGCGGTGCTACAGCGGGTCCCGGAATATCTGGAGGGGACCGGANAGCGAGCGGACCCTCCTCACCGGAAGCAGGCGGAGCTCGTCAATGAGGCGAATCGGAACTTTGGGCGGCGCTTCCGGATCGTNCAATTTCGCTGGCTGGCGGCCGACGAGGTNTAGCACGTTCCTCGGGTTTCGGAAAATTTCGGGTAGCCAGCNANTCAAATTCTCTAACCAACTGAGAGTTATNTCTTAATAGCTTTCAATCCGTCCGTCAGGGGCCTTNTGAGGACTGGAACCTTTGCTTGCAGAGGATCCCGTTTTCTAGTCTGCTANAGGACCCAAAACACACGAGCGGACTCNAGGAGATTTGGTCNTTCAAAAATCGTTCNTCNCGTCTCGCCATTTACTCAAAACCTACCAGAAAAATGCACCCTATTCGAAGACTTCGCCCCCCGCTTTATTCTCTGAGCGCAGCTTTTATTCTCGCCTTACCCGGCACCTCGCTCCTTGCCCAACTTGCAGATACCGGCACACCAGGAGATAGAGCAGTCTACAGTTTAGGCGCGGGAGCAACACTTGGTTCAGGATTTGGAACCAGTGTCACTCACGGTTTTAATTCCGTGACGGTCGATGATACCGCGGATAGTTTTGAACTGCAGGATGGTGGGCTGGTCGGTCTCACTGCCGGCCATCATCTAGTGCTCTACGGAACCCGCTATCTCAATGGGGCTGGAGGTGCCCGTTCGGGTCTGGACAACGCTATCGTGATTAACGGTACGGAAATTCTCGTTTATGGATCAAGCACTACCTACACGAGAGATGGAACGAATAATAATCACTTCGCCAGGGGTGGTGCGATCGTGGAGGTGGCCCAGGGCGACACGCTGGAGATTCAGTCGCAAAGGACCGACAATAATGGGCAGACTATCATTCAGCAGGACGCTGATCTCCAATTGGTGAAGCTGGACGATAATCTCAGTTTTGCACGGCTTGGGGTTCTTTTCGATTTTCAGAACTTCATGAGTCTTTCCTCTGCCGGTCCCGCAGCTGTTCCTTACGACATCCAGGATGAGCTGGACCCGGCTTTTGGTCACAACGAAGGGGAAAGTCAGATTACCCTGAATGATCCGGCGCACTATCTCGTCTTCGCTAATACCGGGGTGCGGATCAGCGGTGGTAACCGCCACCGGCAGGCGATTACCCAGCGCCTGACCCTTGATGGAACACCCGTTGAGGACTCCTCGACGGTTGTCTACGTCCGTTATGCAGGTTCGGGTGATAGTCTTGGCGGGCTGATGGAATACGGATCCACTTCACTGGGGATGATCATCAAGACCGATGCGCCAAACTCCATTCTGGAGGTCGAGCTTCTCAGGGACAACGACGTGGCAGGCACTAATACGGCAGTTGCACTTGAGGCGGCACGCAGTGGGATCTCGATTCTCAAGCTGCCGGCCTACGGGGATTATCTCTCCCTCTCGGGTCCTTCTCAGAACATGAACTTCAATCAGGGCAACCCTGAGACAGCATTGAGTCTTGCGAGCGGCTTACCGGTTTCAAACCCTTCCTTCGGCTACGATCCCGCTGGGAGCACCTCGCAGGTCACGGTCAACCTTGATGGAGATTATCTCTTTCTGGCGTCGCACTTTGTCGACAACTTCAACACCCCGGGGGCGAATCTAAGGACAATCTTCCGGCAGGGNTTCCAGACGACTCTCGGTNGCAGCNTGGTTGCGGAAAAGGTCCCTTACGGAAACGGCGGAGCCTACCATCGCGACGATGATGCNGGGGGAGACCGGGCACGGGACTCCGGAAGCTGGTCAGGTGCAATCCTGCCCCTCCTCGCGGGTGACGCGGTCGAAACGACTTCGGCACGTTATGGCGGAAACCCAGCTACCTTTGATGCAACTACCGTTGGGCTTCAGGCCCTCAACATCGGAAGTATATCCTCCCCACCACTCGACCCTCAGGTTAGCCTCAGCGGTCCGTTNAATATCCTGGCGGATTCACAGGGTAATGTCATTANTGGAGAAAGAGATCTCCTGACCTCGGACGCGAATACTGCGGCTGAGGANCTTGTATACACGGTCACGGGCCCCGTCACCGGGGGCACTCTTCAGCTGGGAGGAGTGCCAATAGGGGATGGGGATTCGTTCACTCAGGAGGAGGTCAACAGCGGCCTCTTAACCTTCGATGCGGGGGGGGTCCTTCAGGCTGGGGGATTTGAATACACCGTTTCAGATGGTGGAGTCAGGCCGGACACTGGGATCTTTGTGATCAATGTCGGTATTGTGACCGCGATTACTGCGGATTCTGCAAGCGCGGATGAGGATGCGGTGCTATCCACNCTCGACGGAGGNGTATNCAGCGTGTTGGCGAATGATATCGGAAGTGGCCTGACGGTGGTAGAACACGATTTTGTAAGCATTCAGGGGGCTGCTGTTACCGTGGCACAGGATGGTACGTTTACCTATGCTCCGGGTTCAGCTGCGGCACTCCAGAGTCTTGCTGTAGGCGAGACCCTNGACGATAGCTTCACCTACACTGTTGCTGATTTCCAAGGACAGACATTCGTAGGGACCGTGACCGTGCTTGTAACGGGGATTAACGATAATCCCATAGTGACGAACGAAAGTGTCACCAGTATCAACGGTGTGGGGAGCACTTTTAATCTGCTAACGAACGAGTCAGATGTAGATTCTTCCAACGTCCTCTCGATTACCAGGGCAACGCAGGAGATTTTTGGTGGGGGTGGAGAAGTCAACGATGATGTNTTTGACTNTGATCTCGTGCCCCTCGTCTTNACTTCCCAGTTTGGCGCAACGGTTACTGTNTCCTCGGATGGAACCTTTGACTATGACCCCGGGACCTCGGAAATCCTTCTCAGCCTGTCNCCGGGCGTTATTCTTTCGGAGACGTTCACGTATGAGATTTTTGATGGCACCAGCACGGTCGAAGGGCTAGTAACGGTTATTTCTGGTGGGGCGAGCCTGCCCACTGCGGACTACGCTTCGATCAGCGCTGGGACTACAGTCAATCTCAACGTCCTTGCGAATGATTCGGTGGGTGGTGCTGCTGGAACTCCGACGGGAGGAGCGGCCCTCGATTTAAATGCAGCTGGTGCCGCCAATACCAACATAAACTGGGCCAACACCGGTTCTGGTGGGGGAGCGCTCACCATGGAGGGTGCAGGCACGGCTTCTGTTCTGATTACCCCACAGAGTGCTCCGGTGGGCATCACGGCAGCGTATGATCTTTCCGGAAGTGGAAGTGGTGACCAGATTCNGGCACCGGATGATGCCAATAATCTCTACGGAGGGAATATCAGCGGGAATTCGTTCACCGTTGAAGTGGTGTTTCGTCCTGATGATCAGGTGGGTCCTGAGCCGATCTGGGGAGCGGGAGGCAATGGAACCGGGTCGTCTCTGGTGCTGATTGATGACCAGTTGATCTTCACGATTGGAAATAATGCTCTGGTCGCTCAGACAGTCGCCACCATTCCTCCGAATGCGGTCGCCGGAGGAGACTACGTTCAAGTGATTGGAACATTTGATATCGTATCCGATGTCGCCTCTCTCTACGTCAACGGAATCCTCGCTTCGCAGGGGGACGCAATTAATATTACGACCGGAGCTTCCGGTAACATTCTTGACTGGTCCGGGNCTGACGACGAAGGAATAGGGCGCTCGGCCGGGACCACGGGAGGGGATATCAATATTGCTCCGTTCCTGGGGTCCAACGGGACTGTAGACCTACCGGACTTCAACGATGTCAATGATCGATACGATGGGGAATTGGCAATTGTGCGGGTTTACCCAAGTGTTCTATCTCCTGCCGAAATCAACGCTAATTTTGAGGCAGTGTTCGGAACTGGTATTCCAGCTACCGCTACCGATCTGATAGGTCTGGCGGGCGTTGCCGTTCCTCCAGTGGGAAGCCCTGTGGCTCTTCCCTCGGGTGCGACAGTGACCCTCGAGGCCGATGGTAGCGTGACTTACGACACGAACGGGGCCTTTGGCTCTGTCGGGCTTGGACTCTCAGCCCGGGACTCCTTTACCTACACCCTCGACACTGCAACCAATGCGGTCGTTACCGTGAATATAGATGTGGANGGAACAAATCCGGATCCTCAAATCTCAATCTCCGGGGGCCCTGAGAGTGTCGGAGAGGGCGAAGTCGCGACGTTTTTCCTCGATTCGAGTGCTGCAGTTTCAGGACCCGTCAGTGTGGAGCTTCGCTTCGCAGGCAGTTCTAGCTTGAATGATGACTTCTCCGCCGCCACCACAGTAGAAATTCCAGCTGGAGCTACTACTGCAGATCTGGAGGTGACGACTCTGGTGGATGATCTCTTTGAAGGCATCGAAAATATTATTATTTCGATTGAGAGTGTCAGCGGAAGCGCGGTCGTCGGAGCTTCATCAGCCGCTGAGGTCATTCTCAATGATAATGACTTTGAGCCGTTGTTTGCGATCACGGGTAACCAGACAACCGGAGCAGAGGGAACCAGTTTCGAATTCACGATTTCGCCTGATATCGTTTCGCAGGCCGAACGTGCCGTCACGGTGAGTTTTTCTGGGACCGCAATTCTAGGCGAAGACTTCTTCGGAGAAGCGGCGCTCGTGATACCGGGAGGCGCGCAATCTGCCAGTATCACCTTTGTCCCCTTTGATGACGGATTGCCCGAAGGCTCCGAGACCGTCACGGTGAACCTAGAAGCTGTCGATATCGGATCGATCAGTNAGAACTCCTCAGCTTCCAGTGATGTTACGGATGGGGATGGCACCCTTCTCTTCTTTGCCGATTTTGAAAACGTTGATCCNTTTGGCGATCCTGGAACTCCGAACCTGACAAAAGTGGGATCCGATGCCCCATTTGCCGCGAACCTTGGAACCTCTGTTGGATCATGGGAGGATATTCCGCAGGCCAACGTTTCCGGCGATTTTCCGGGAATCTACCTTGAGATCGATGACTCCAAGGGAGATGGNNTGGACGAGGCACTTGTTTTGGACCGGCCTCTGCCGGGCGAAGGTGACATCACCGCCCGACTTTCGGCTCCGGCGGACATCTCGGGGGACAATGCAGCNTTCATCTCGATGGACCTNGGAAATCGCCGGACTCAGAATGTCAGTGAGGCCAAGAGTTGGAGAATCATCGGGCTCGATGATGCAGGGGAAAAGTCCTTTGAGCTCTACGTAAGCGGGAATAATAGTGGGCCTAATAATGAGCAGCTGCATCACGTCAGTGCGAACGGAGGGTTGACTCCTCTCGGNCGACCTGCGGACTTTGATAACACTGGTTCGATTGAGGAAGAGTCCGAGCAGAGCCGATTAATTCTCTCCCTGAATTCGGAGGGTTACCAGGTAGCTATTGATCGCTGGCCGATAGAGGGAGTCATCGACTCCGTCAGTGAGGTTCTGCCCTATGCCGGAAATGCCACCCAGATCAGTGCGATCAGGTTCAGCCTCAGTGCGAGTTTGAACGATGTCGAGAGTAGTGGGATCATCGTTGACGACCTTACGGTCGGTGGCATACCCGGGAACGGTGCGCCCAGTATTACTCTCGATGGAGCCGTCTTGGCGGATGGGGGGACAAGCTCGCTTCCCGCGACCTTCATTGCCACCGACACCAGCATCNTTGGACTTCAGGTTGCGGATGACGATGCTGGTCAGGGACAGCTCACCGCCACCCTGCAGAGCGGAGGAAACGCCCCGGTGACCTTCTCTGCTGCTGGTCCTGCGGCTATCACGGGCAACGGAACTTCTTCGCTGACTCTCGTTGGAACTCTGGACCAGATTAACGCTAGCCTGTCTAGCGGGATCACCGCGACGACGGATGGTGTNGTAGGAGGAGATGCCGCCATTTCCTTCACCATTGACGATGGAGGAAATACTGGTCCAGGAGGACCCAAGTCTGGCAGCCATAACCTCATCTTCTATGTTAATGAGGGTCCGACCGTTACTATCAATCAGGCTCCTGGGCAGGATGATCCTACCGGGAACTCNACAATAGCATTTGAAGTCATTTTNAGTGAGGCGGTCACAGGATTTGAGGCAGAGGATGTTGACTTAACAGGAAGCACNGACACCGGTAATCTGGTGGCCAGCGTGAGCGGAGCGGGAGATGCCTACATCGTCTCGGTGAGCGGGATGAGCAGCGGCGGGCTGATCGTTGTCTCGGTAGCCGAGGGAGCAGCGAATGCAGCTGCCGGAGGCGCGGAGACCGAAGCCAGCCTCATTGTGGATGCGTCTGTCCTTTACATTCCCCAGCTGGCACCAACGGCGACGAATCTCGTGCAAAATATTCAATATGAGCTCGGTCCGGTAGCGATTGGAGATATCACCATCACGGACCCCAACGACTCCGTTGTGACAACCGCACAGGTAGCTCAGTACGATTTTCCTGCGGTTCACGAAGACACCCTTTTCCTCACTCCTGACCCGGATACCGATGCTGGATTTGCAATTGATCTCGCATTCCAGCCTTCAGGATTTGACGACTTTGGTACGGTGCGTGTCGCCGAAATCGGGGGCACCTCCAATGGGATGGGCATCTACCTGATCGACGGGATTCCTCACTTTATCAGCAAGATGGAGTCAAATGTGAATGACATCCCCTCCAGCCTCAATGATACGGACTGGAGCGATGGGAATGTCTGTGTGCCATTAACCGAGGTGGCCTTGGCCCTGGATGAGCCGGTCCAGCTTGCTGTGGTTTCGAGCCTTGATTCGCTCACCTTCTCCGTCAACGGGTTCGGCCAGACGACCGTTGAGCTGACCGGTCGAGGAACGCGAGGGAACTGGAGTGGAGACGATTCGATCCGGGTGGGACAGAATATCGATGGTGGCCGTGGGGGACTTGGAGCTGACGACCAGGGAATCTTCGATGATGTCGGGTCTTTCCCTATGGAAGGTGTGGTCAGCCGGGCTCGACTCTGGCATGCTGTTGACGCTGGCCCATTCGCTATCTTTGCAGCAAGTAGTCCGGAAGAAGTAACCGCCACCTTGAGTCTGACCCCGGGCGAGGGAGACCTAACCGAGCCGACTGGTGCGACTTATGACCCGCTGACCGGTATCTGGACGCTTACGGGTGCTGTCCGTGAGGTAAACGCAGCTCTTGCAGCTGTGGAGTTCCTGCCCAACGGAGCCTCGCCGGTATCGATCGAGGTGACGATCGACGACGGCGATGAGGATGGGGGCGGCCCCCTCACAGGGACGATCACGCTCTCCACTGAAGTGGTGATCACGGGGGACTCCGACGGTGATGGGATTCCTGATGATTACGAACTGGCCAACGGATTGAACCCCAGCGATCCGACAGATGCGGGGAGTGATAATGACAATGACGGCTGGGACGCTCTTTCTGAGTATCTCATGGGAACAAGCGCAAATAACAGGGGGGAACGTCCCCTCTTCGAGGTGGTCCATGTCAGTCCTACGCAGGTTGAGGTCACTTATGGGCCAATCCTGGCAGGTCGGACCTATGAGGTGCTCTCCTCCAGCAGTGGTCTTCCGGAAGCTCTCGCAGGGGACAGTTTCACGGCCGCAGAGGATGCCAATACCAATACCTTGATCGATGTCACAGGGGAGGCAGCCAGTGAGATCTATCGCTTGCAGGTGACAGTGCCTGCGCAGTAATTCTCAAATTTCCTGCCAGGTCCGCGAGGGCCTGGCAGGCCGAGATCCCTTTTCCCTGAAATAACCGGAGGAACAGTCTGCGGGGCAAGAGCTCGCTGAATGGATTTCCTAGCGCCTGCTTGCCCGTAACCGGAGAAATTGTGTGGATGCTCCCTGGGTGGTTGGGGAGGTGGCCCGGTAAATAACACGAGCACTACCCTGCGATGGATCTCGCTCTATGGCAATTCGCTTAAATCCTGAGAGGGGCTCCCAGGACTGGAGATCGAGTGTCTTTTCCAGAGTGAGATCGATGTCGGATGCGCGCATGTTTACGTTCATCAGGATCTCGAGGTGCCCGTCGGAGGACTGAGATATGGAAGGACTTGCCCAGATTGAGTCCGGGGAAAGTTCGTTGCCCCCGGTTGCATACTCAAGAAGGGCCTGAATGCCATCCCCATCATCATCTGCAGATGGGATACCGGAGAATTCGGGATTATCCCTTTCTCCCGGGCTTCCCATGAGCAGGTCGCTGTCCCGCCAGCTGAGAGCATCATTCATGTCAGGGCCCCGGTTCACCAGACTGCGTCCTCCACCGTCGGCTCCGGCGGGCCACTGTCTACCGTCTTCATACGTGAAATCCAGAATCACATTTCCAGCTGCGTCCAGGATCACAATTTGCTCGCCGCCATTGTCCAGTAATCCATCATATTGTCCCACCACCGGAAGCCCTTCCCCGTAGCGAGAGGCGAAAGCCTCCTCATCAGAAACGAGGAGAAGACGTGCGCCGGGAGGGAGGAGGGTATTAATGGGGAAGGAAAACTGAATACCCGTGCTGAATGCAGACCCTCCAAGCTCGATCGTTTCTGTTCCGGAGAGATTGACCAGTTCGATGAATTCAAGATTCTCCGAAGGTCCAGGGGGATTGTACATCAGTTCCGATACAGTCAGGTTTGACGGTTCCGCGAGGTTCCCTGCGAGAAAGGTTGCTTGGTTGATGGCGGACCATTCCGTTCCGTTGAGGACGCGGGCACGAAGCTGGGCGCTTTCGGTAAACACCGGAGGCCGGATATATCGAATGGCGCTGGCGGAAATTCCATTAGGTCTCCGCGTGGGATCCCTTGGATCAGAGCCATCCAGCGTGAAATAGACAACCCCCGCAGGGTTTGGGTTACTGATCGTAAGAGCCTGTCCTGTGGCGATGGTGCCACCATGCTGGCGAAAGCGAGGAGCCTCCGTACGTGGGTAGAGATTTCGGTTTCGAAGTTGCTCGAGGAGGATCGCTCCCCGACGGGGGATATAGGAGCGAAGAATCCAGGCCTGATCCTGCAGGTAATGTTCATTCCGGGTGTAACGAGCGAAATCCGCGGGTCGCCATCTCCCCGGATCGACGTCATAGCGGAAGTCTCCCCATCGGGCGGACTCGGCAATAATGGCTTCGTCCATGAGATCTGAACGGGTGCGCCAGATCGAACCAGCAGTTTCCGGAGAGAGGGCTCCCCCGTTGAAAAGATGCAGTTGCACCCTGTCAGCAAATCGCATTCGGTATTCGGCGTTGGCAGAGAGATCCTGATGAAGCCCGCTCGGGCGCCCGTTACCATCCCTGCCGGTTACATTTACGTTCAGGGCATTTGAGAGAGGTTGAGGATTATTGATGACACCGGGGCCATTCGGAGAGAGAGCAAATTCGGAATCCCACGGAAGCATCAGGTAGCCGGCCCCAGCTTCCCGCTTTCGGGCTGCGCGCCAGTTGTGTCCGTCCCAGTCGGTGTTACCTACAAAAAAATTAAGGAGCATGTAGTCGATGAGCGAATCGATATCGAGGTAATCTTGAATCGCCGCATATTGAGAGGGATTTGTGATATTCCCTCTGGCGATGGACATCATCGTATTCCAGGCAGTGGTGTCCCCACTTCTGGGCTGCCCGGAACTCAGGGCGTCATAGTCGTCGCTGTCGCCCCCGAAATATGAGGCCATGAAATCCCCATCTGGTCGCTCATGCATATGATACAGGCCCCAGTAAAGACCATTCAGGTAGAGATGTACCCAACGCCCATGAGTACCAGGCTGGCCCATGGCGAGATAGAGGTCATTCACCCACTGGTCACGATTGTATTGAGCGTGCCGTGCCTGATAATAGTGCCGGTGAGTCCAGGCAAAATTGAATCCTGCTCTCAGCTGTAGGAAATCAAATTCCTCAACCGCAGTATCCCCGAAGGGAGCATCGCGGAAGAGTGGATACCGTAGTTTCCCGCTCCCGTAGTCCCGGCGGAAGCGAAGGCTGAGGCTATGTTTGGGAATGTCGGGATTGCGGCTACTCCCTCCCTGAAGTCTCATGCCGGCATCGATCTGAAACCCTGGTTCTGACCCGTCAGCGCTGATTAGCTCCGCTGAAACGGGACGCTCCCATGATCGCCCTTGGCTCTGGGGATTCTGATAGATCCCGGCCCTGCCGAACATGTGGACAGGATCGATGGCGATGGAGAGAGCGGGGAAAGCCTTCAGGGCCGTCTCCATTTCAGGACCGTAGAGTGGATGTGCGACGATGTCGGGATCCATCTGGTAGTGAGCGGGTCTGCCGGCCCATGTGTCTGGATAACCGGGGATACCTGATGGTTGCCGCACGATATCTTCGAGAAACAGGTAGGTCTGGGTGTCAACATTGGTAGGTTCGTATCCTTCCTTGAAGGCCGCGGCACGCAGGGCAGTGGTCTCTGAGAGAGACACCGGCTCGTGGTAGAGGATTCCATTCTGAGGCGAGGGCTCGGTTCCGTCCGTAGTGTAATAAATATCCGCTCCCGCAGTAGGGGTGGTGATTTCCACCGAAATCGGGGTAGTGTAGAATCCACGATCGATACTGAAGGAGGTGTCAGCTACAAAATCGATCACACCACTTCCCTGACTGGGAGCTCCCGGAGTAGGAATCGCATAGAACCCGCGTGGCCCATATGAGATGTCTTCTCTCTGCTCCGGGTAGGTTGGAAAGAATTCACTGAGCGGGCTCCCAGCGTCCGGGGAGACGAGAGCAAGATACTCCCCCCCGCCGTTCAGGGAAAAATTGGTATGAAGATTGCCCCCTGCATCGACGTAGTCATCGGTTGGCTGCTGAGAGGCAAAGACAACCAGGTAACCACCTGCAGGCATAATCGTTCCAGGCGGGAATGACCAACGTGCAAGTTCCCCGGCATCGTCAGTAAGCGAGTAGCCCGTGAGATCAAGGGGCGTAAGGTTGGGATTATGGAGCTCAATCCAATCTGAAGGATTGCCATCTCCGTCCTCAAGATTCTCCCGGTTCCGGGCCATGAACTCGCTGATGACTGGTGGAAGAAGCTGTCCCTCGACGGTGACCTGTATGCTGGCGGTGGTGGCTTGGTTCTCACGCGATGCAGTGAGAGTATAGATCGTGGTCCCGGTCGGGGCGACCTGCCGGGAACCGCTTGCGTCGACCGTCCCAAATCCAGGTGAGAGAACTATGCTCTCTGCGTTTTGGACACTCCATGAGAGAACGACGGGCGAACCGGCAGCGATAGTGGATTGGCTGGTCGTAAAGGCCTCGATGACGGGAGGGGAAGTATCAGGCAAGAGACTCAGCGCACCGGAGTTAGAAACCTGAGAGAGGTCCTCATCGCTGATGATACCCGGGACGTCTCCGGTCTGGAAGACGGCAAAGTCATCGAGTGCGCCAGCAAAGTCATTCGCTCCGGCTGCATTTGCATCGT
Source organism: Roseibacillus sp. (assembly GCA_002723015.1). Next base: position 31,799 of record PBNG01000043.1, read on the forward strand.
CTGAGGCCAGAAAAGCCCCGTTAGAGTGAAGGTCAATGGGGCCAGTACCCAGCAAGCGGGGTGATTCGGTGGCGGCACGGATATCCTGAGCGGACGGGTTGCCCCCGCTCTCAAGGACTGTCAGTTGCAAAGCAGATCCATCGCCAGCCGTGGAATCATAGCGCACGGCAACAAAATACCAGGTGCCGTCATTGCGGAGTTCCAGTGAGTGGGTGTGGGTCGTGCTGGTGATTCCGTTACCATCACGGAGAAGAACCCGAATGCTGTTCCCCGGCGCGCCGCCCATGTCGATCCGGATCCCGTTGGCCTCGTTGGTGGTCCCGGTCATGGTTTCATAAATCCGGTCGAAGGGATCCAGAATGTCCGGGCGCATCCACCAGCTGATGGTGAATTGATCAACCGGGCGGACCGCGGAGTCCGTTCCCAGGTTGACACCGCTCCTAGGAGGGAATTCGCAGGCTGTGCCAAAGAGAGGGTCGTGGGAGGGGGCTTCCCGGATGACCTCGGAGGCGTTGATCAAAGTACCGTTATTTCTTCCGAGAGAGTCTACGACGGTTTCGTTGCTCTGATTGGACTCATCAAAGGCGTAGTGGACCACCAGGTCTGCCCATCCCGTAAAGGTGCCGAATGCGAGGAAAACCAGCGGCGGTAGCAGCTGGAAAAACCGGGACATCATGATGTTTAATGGTGGCAATGGCGGGGAAAATTCCCGGCCGCGCTACGAGGTAGCGATGTCCGGGACACTTTACCGTCCCATCCAGAATGAGGAGGATCAACCACTAAGATTTGCTGAGCCCCTCCGACTGGGTTACCTATTGCAGGTCCCAATACTTTAACGTGCCGGAGATATCCAATCCTCAATTTCTTTGCGAGGACTGCTCCGGGGGAGAGGGCCAGCACCTCTGCCAGTGCTGCCGATTTCGTGAAGAGCAGGATTATCTCCTCCTTCGAAGGAATATTCCGCCCAGAGCCAGAATCGCGAGAAGGGATGTGCTGGGCTCAGGAACCCCGACCGTAATCAAACCTCCGCTATCCTCGATCGCCCATTCGTGAATCAGGCCTCCCGTTTGATTGGTGTCCTGGAGAGTGACCCGCATCCAACCGTAGGCGGTGGTGTTGTTATCAAGGACGATCGAAAATCCGGCATAGCCGGGTGTGCCGGGAGTAAATTCAGGGAAGTGGGAGTTGGGGTCCCCGGATGCGCCAAAACCTGTGGCCACAGTCGATGTGCTGTCGACGGTATCGCCGATCCCAAGCTGGCGGAGAGGGTCAACATTGCTGGTTCCAGTGCGCACGAGTTGCAGGCTTGGGGCTGCGGCAGTCTGGTCCGCATCGTTGGTCACTGCCCCTCCTCCACGAAGAAAGTTGATGTCACCTCCGGGTAACCCTGCAGCCAGGACGGATGTAGTTCCGGTTTCAAGATCTACCGAGACTCCTTCGAAGGTGGTCGGAATCGGGATATCCTGGCGGGGAAACCAGAGGATTGCACCCTGGGCCATGGCGGCCAGTCCCAGAATCAGAAAGCTTGTCAGAGCGTGTCTCATTAAATCGGTTTGGTTGAGAGTTTGGGGAAAGTGGTCTTGAGTCGAGGATTACTTTTCAACAGGAACGATGATCTCGATTTGGGGGAGAATTTGGACCGAGTTCCGGCCAAATCGGGCCTTCCCTCCACTGTCTGGCAGGACGAGGGGCATTTTGAGCTGTACTGCTTCAATCGCCGCTCCGCCGTCCCCAATGCCCGTTGCAATGACGGCGGGAGCCTCGGTGGCATTTTCAAAGGCGCCGAGATCCCGGCTGAACTGATCCGTAAAGACCAGCCCGAGAGAACCGTAATCGGTCCGCCGGGTGTAGCGCATGTAAACCTCACCGGTGGCAGGGTCGGGCCAGAAGGTCAATCCGCCGAGTTGAGTGATCGTCCCATTCGCTCCCGGGTTGGCTATTTCAAGAGTATTTGCCGCGCTGCTCACTCCGACTGGGTCAAAGCCGTAGGCAAAATCGAGAAAGTTGGAGAGGCCGTTCCCGTTGGTGTCATTGTCGTCGGCGCCATTACCTGTGTTGTCGGCACTCCCGAAGTATGCCAGCCGCCACGCCTCCCGAAGAGAAAGCGCGTTTCCGGTGGCCCGGATGTCATCAAGGAAGATTCCTCCGGCTTCTGCTACTGGATTAGCGCCTCCCCCGATAACCCGGAAAATGATCTGGGTAACCGAAGCGGCACTGCCAGCATAGGGCAGTTCGCTGGTAGTGGTATCGGGGGCCGGATTTGCTCCGAGGGGATACCTTTCGATCTGNACACAGTATCCGGTGCTGGTGAGAAGGATTCTTACGTTGGACATCCGNTCCTCGTTATAATTTCCGCTGTTATTGAAATCTTCTACGTTGCCGATCGGGGTTAAGGTTCCATCACTGGCAACGTGAAAGAGTTGCTCGTGGTTGGCACCGGTGTTGTTTGCATCGACGAAAAGTTCAAAGGATTTGTTGCCCGCGGCATCAAGGCCCACGATCGTTGAGCTCTTTATGGCTGTGCCGCCCTGGGTCCGTCTGGTGGCGAGATCAAAAGAAACTACCCCGGTATTGGAGCCCGTGAGATCAATTCCACCAAGGAGCCTTGCCGCGACGTCTGTGGTAGTAGCTGGTCGGTCAAGGCGAAGAGCGAAGTCTGCGCCGTCACCTTTCACATCGGCGCCGGTCTCCAGGAAGACGCCTGGATCGTTTCCTTGGTTGTCTGCGGTGAAGATGTTGGTCCAGCTGCCCACTGAGGTTCCAAGATTCGCAGCGAAAGGCGCGTCTCCATTGAGCAGAGTTCCGCCGGGAGTTGCGGCGGCATCAATGCCCTCGAAATCGGCATTGAAGACAACCACTGCTGATCCGTCTTCAATGGTCGCGGTCGCGGATGCGCCGGCAACATCAACGGATCCGATGCTCACATCAGAAATGGTTATGGTCAGTGCTTCGTCACCCTCCTGGACGGCGTCATCAAGAGCCACGAGGCTCAGGGTGGCTGCGGTCTGCCCGGCAGGAATGATGATCTGACCGGAGGGGTTGCAGTAGTCCTCGGGGCCGGCGTCCCCACTGGCAGTGATGTTCACGGTAACCGCCGTACTGGATGCAGTCGTGGCGCTGACGGTGAAGTCTGCGGCGGACCCTTCTACTGTATTACCAGCTGGAGTAGCGATGGTAAGAACGGGAGCGTCGTCTGAGTCCGCAATTGCGACCGTAGCGAAGGCATTTGCTCCGATCACGGTATCACCACTGACAGCGTCGATTGTAATCGTCACGTTTTCGCTGCCCTCGTAGAGATCGTCCGCAATGGTGGACAGGATGAGGTCAAGTTCTGAAGTGCCGCTAAGCAGGGTTACAGAAGCACTTCCGGTGAAATCGCTCCCGTCCTCGGCTGTTCCGGAGTAGCTAAGGTCTGCCACCACGTCTTCGGTCAGCGCGAGACTGGAGGTGAACAGGAAGGAGGCATTTGATCCTTCAGTGACGCTGGCCTGTCCGGCCGCGATATTGATCTGGGCGTTGGTGTTGGTTCCGTTGACCGTGACAGTGACGGTGGTCTCAGCGTTCAGGCTGGTGTCCAGACTGTAGGTGAAGCTGTCGACGGCGCTCAGACCGACTCCGAGGGTATCGAAAGCTTCATTGGCATCGTAGGTAAGAGTGCCATCGGTGGCAAGGGCCACAGTTGCCCCGGAGGGCAGGGTCACAATCGTAGTCCCCGGGATGAGGTTGGTTTCCCCGGCCAGAGTGGCGATGTTGGCAACCTGTGCTGCGGCGGGCGCCCCAAAGATGGCATCCAGATTGCCAGTGACCTGGGCAGAGCTCAGAGCAGTGTTGTAGACTCGCAGGATGGAGATTTCTCCATCGAAGCGATCATTGGCCTCATTGAAGTCGGGAATATCGGTGGTCCCAAAGGCCCCGAGGAAGGGAGCGATGTTCACATCTCCGCCGGTTGTCCCCTGTGAGCGTCCAAGTCCTTCATCGTCGGATCCAGACCAGTCGAGGATGTTTCCGGGTTGTCCATTCACGATGTTGAGTGCGCTCTCGGAGTCAACAAGCACACCATTGACGTAGAGCGACAGGACGTCGGTAGCGATGTCGAAGGAGCCCAGCACATGAACGTAGTCTCCGCCGGCTATTGCGTTGGCGGGGATGGTGGCGATGGCCTGAGCGACCTGAGTGCCGTTCCCGATGGTCAGAATCAGCTGGTCATCGATCAAAATCAACGAAGTACCAGTGCCGTTTCCACCGGAGCCCCAGATGGGCTCTGCTCCGACGTGGTCATCCGGTCTGATGAGAGCTTCCACGGAGAAGGGAGAGGTGCTGAAGTTGCCGCCGTAGAGATGGTTAGCGGCACCTGTCTGGTCGGTGTCTCCCAGAAGACCACCGCTTCCGGTCCCTGAGAGGTCGTAGGCATGGGTGATGCCGGGAGGTGAGTTGTCCAGGGGGGTGAGTAGAATCGATCCCGACCCGGCATTCTCCATGGTAACAGAATTGCCCGAAATAGTGTTGCTGTTGTTCCAGCTGCCACTGGTGTTTGCAGCCGCTGAGTCACTCGCATTGAGGTCAAAGGGTGCTCCGGCGGTTGAGGTTCCAAGGGCACCGCCGACGTTGTCGTTGGCGAGCGCCGCGATAACCGCGGTGCTGGATCCGGTCGCATCGACGGTTGCAAAATCAGGGCTTGCTCCCGTCTCACCGAAGGTCGTGAAGGTAATGGAAGCCGAGGAAGTAGCCGTGCCATCGGTGACCTCGTAGGCGATGGTTTCGGCTGCACTGGCCCCGACTGCGAGGGAGGTGAGGGAAGCAGAAGTGGAGGGGTCGTATGTGAACGATCCGTCAGCATTGACGATGAGGGTTGCACCCTCGGGAGTGACCACAGTTCCGGGAACTCCCCCAGCCACAGAACTGACCGAGAGGGCATCGCCAGAGTCCGTATCAGAGTCGTTGCTCAGCAGGCTTCCACTGGCAATAAGTGTTGCTCCGCTGGAAGGGGCCTCGTTGGTTGTGACTGGGGCGTCATTCAGTCCCGCGACAGTGATGGTCACCGTTGCGGTTGTCTGCTGGTTGAAGATGTCGGTGACCGTATAGGTGAACGTGTCGTCAATCTGCTCGCCGTCATCGAGTCCCTGCAGGGCTGTGGACTCGGACGGATCGTAGGTGTATACTCCGGCTGCCGTGACCGTAACCTCTGCTCCGTTGGCGCTGGAAGTATCGAAGTTGGTGACGGAAAGGGAGCTGCCAGTGTCATTGTCCAGCAGGGAGGCTCCCGTATTTGAGACCGAGCTATCTTCGTCTGTGGAGCCCGCATCGGCAGTAAGCGCGGTCTGCGCACCGACGTTGATCGTAAAGGAGCCAGAGGCTGTGCCGCCACCCGAGTCTGTCACCGTGAAGTCGAATCCCCCGGACGCTGCGTTGGTGCCGGCGTCAAAGGTGACCAGCTCCGCGTTGATATCGGCCTGCGTGAAGGTGTCGCCTGCGCCAAGGGCGGCGCCGCTGAGAACAAGGGTTCCGACCGCTGGTGCGGTGTCCACGGTGTAAGTCAGGGCAGAGGCCGCATCACTGACATGCAGGCTCCGGAGGTTGGCTTCCGTGATCAGAGTCCCGGTTGAATTCACCACTGCATTCAGAGGGATGTTGATTTCCAGGGTTGGACCCGTCGGGGCCGAGGAGATGCTACCAATGTTCAGGGCCTGAAGACCGATTGAATTTGCGATCAGGGAATTGCTCAGTCCGAACTGGGCCGNGCTTGTCTGCACCGCGTCACCAGCACTCAGCGGGAGGACCGCTCCCGCCCAGNCACCGGAATCCCGGGCACGGTCACCGCCATTACCGGCAGTGCGGTCTCGGTTGTAGGCTCCCCCGTTACCATAGGAAATCTTGCCCGCGGCGCCTCCATCAGGAATCGTCTGGAATCCCTGACGCGTGATGGTTCTGGCCTCTCCCGGAGGCGTGTNGTAGTTGTCGAGGAAGTGGGACGCGAGGAAAAGGTAATCTCCGTCTTTGTTCACGGTCACCTTGGTGGCGTCTTCGGCAGCGTTGTAGCTGAANGAGGCGTTTGAAACGGGAGAGACATCCGAGAGGTCAAGTGCGGTCTCGGTATTGCCTTGGGGAAAGTTGATTTCCTGCGAGGGGCCTGAGAGGCGGATNACTTCCCCGTAGGCAGGGAGCTTGAGGATGGTCAGGCCGGTGAGGGCGGCTTCAAGTGCCACCGCCGTGTTTGTTGTTGCGGGGTTGTTGTCCCGCAGGACTTCAACGTTCAGGACACTGTTGTCCGCACTTGTCTGAATGATAGTGCCGATGGAGCTGGCCCCTGTTACCATGAGGCCACCGAGACCGTCCCCGGATGCGGAGTAACGNATGTAGACAACTGTGGAGGAGTCNTCAACGGCTTCTCCGTTGAGGGAAAGTCGCTGGGTGATGGCCTGCCGGTGGCGGTTACCACCACTGATTCGAAACCCGGTGTTGGCAAAGACGAGGTAGCGCCCCTCCTCNTCAAGCGTGATATCGCTGCTNCCACTGGNATGCGTGAAACCAGCATCGATTTCGTCCTGCACGTCGTAACTGACNGCGGAGGGCCCTGCGGAGGTATTGCTCATCAGGTTGGGCGAATTAGCGCTGGCGCTCAGGCGCAGGTAGCTGAGGCTGTCATCAAGCTTGATGAGCTGAAGGTCAGCATCCTGCTGGGCGATGGTCAGCTGGGCGTTGTTATCCGTGCGCTGTGACTGAAAACCGACGGTGTCCCCCTGGGCAGCTTCAACGATAGCCCCTCCCCGGACAAAATTGTTGTTGTTCGAGCCGTCGCGCGAGTAGCTCGAGGCCGCACCGTAGGAAATGGGCGACCCGTTGATAACGATCTTGTTGTCGAGGCCTGCCCGGCTGGCTGCTCCGGGATTGGTGTTGAGATAGCGGGTGCCGTANATGACGAGGTGGTGACCGGCAGTCAGGNTGACAGCGTTCCCGCTGCCCGCTGGGAGCTCGAAACTGTCAGCCGTATCGTCGACGGTCGTGGTGTCGAAAGTGTGAATGACGCTATTTCCCAGCCCGGGGGCGAGACTGGCTCCAGTAGCGCGGGTATACACAGCTCGGTCACCCGGGGTGCCGGAGGCCGCCAACTGAGCGATAGAGGGTGAGCTTGCGAAAAGAAGTACGGCGGCTGCATGGGTCGCAATGACCCAGGGGGGCAAGGTTTTCATTTGTGGGGAGGAGTCGGTGTTTTGGGCTGGATCCCCGATATTCGCTGGAGCCAGTTCCTTCCAAGTGTCAGGTAGCAATTCTCGCCATTTCATCCGTGGGGTCAAGGGTTCTCGAGGCTGCCAGAAGGGATTTCGTAACGCTTTCGTGATCCGGGATTCGTCTGAGCTGGAAGGGTTGAAAAGGGGGCTTTCATGGGGGCGTTTTCATCAAAAATGCCTTTTTCGTAGGGTATACGGAAGTAACCGGTCACTCGGGGACATCATAGCGAAAGCCGATGTGGGGCCCGTGACTCGTTGGAATGGACCGACTTATTCCCAGCGAGGCGGGCTTCGAGGGCGAGAACCCTCTCTCCCAGAGCATTCTAGGGCTGTTCAGGGGCTTCTCTTGAGGCGGTCCCCAGCTCGCGAATCTTGAGGTTGCGGAAGCCGCATTCGCTGCCGTGATCGGTGAGCATCAGGCGGCCGGTGAGCTTCTCCCCAAACCTCGCTACTTTCTTGAACTTGCTGGAGGCCACGTTGGAAAGGACGTTCTCACTGCCGCAGGTGTATTCGAGAACTTTCGTGCCATTCAGCCAATGTGTTACCTTGTTGGCCTCGACCCTGATGCGGGAGGAATTGACGTCGGGGAAGAACGCCACCGGGGGAGGATCGAGTGGTGCCAGCACCGCATAGAATCCTGCTGTGGATCCCTTTCCGGGCTTCTCCTCTGACTTCGCCAGCATCTGATACTCATGACCCAGGTTGCCCCGGGCTTCATCGACGAAGTATTTGATTCCGTTGTTGCCCCCGGGCTTCATCCGCCATTCCCACGAAAATTCAAAGTCTGAGAACTCTTCCCGGGAGACAAGGTTGCCTGGCTTCTGACCTGCTTTTTTAATCAACCATCCTTGCGATACTTCCCATCCCGCAGCGGGGCCGGTGTCCTTTCCAAAGCTGCGCCACGAGGTCACTGATGTTCCATCGAAGAGAAGACGCCACCCGGCGGCTTTGTCCTGCGGGCTCAGGGTATTCGGACCCGGCTGCCCGGCATGTGCCAGTGGTCCAGTGCTGAGCAGGAGAGCGAAAAGCGGAGCGGAGGGATGGAGCTTGAGGAAATCTATGTTCACCGGATCTTAGAGAAAGGGTCGGGATCGTGGCCCCGGAATGGAAGCGGTCCAAGAACATATTGCCTCCCTAGCGGAGTTCGACGCGCAAGCGGGCGAATCTCGTGGAGGTCTGGTCGGAGGTGGGCGTGGTGAAACGGTAGAGGGTGGTTCCGTCCGCATGATTCTCCCGGGAAATCAGATTCTCCGGAGGGGCCAGAGTCCAGTTCCGAAGATCGGGGGAATATTCCAATGACACTATTGCGTCGTCCGCAGCGCTGCGGGTGTGGAAGGAGATCGTGGCAGGAATCTCTTCGGGGGCGAATTGGAGATCTGGATTTTCCGTAAGTGCATAATCAAGAATTGCTTGTGTTCCTTCTCCTGCAAACCGAATTGCGTCCGAGGAGCCCGGATTTCCCCCGGCAAGCGTACTGGAGCGCCAGCGGAGTGGATTGGCGGGTGAATCCGAGGGGTTTACGAGGATCAGGCTTTGCCCGGTCTGGTCCGGGGCCTCTGGCCACGGATGCGAATCGCGGTAGCGGAAATCGAGGATCGTGGTGCCGTCGCGGCCCACCAGAGTGATGCGCTCACCTCCATTGGAGAGGCGTGTCCCGTTGGCGAAGGATCCGGCGATCGGGAGATCGAGTCCGTAAGCGATCTCGAAGGCAGTGATATTCTCGACCACGAGAATGCGTTCTCCCGGAGAGAGGAGAGTGATCTCGGGGAACGTGAAATCAATACCTCTGCTGAAGGAGATTCCGGTGAGATCCAACATCTCACCCGAGATGTTGATCAGCTCGAGGAATTCGGTGGGAGCGTCTGCGAGCGGATGGTAATGCAGCTCGCTGATCGCTATTTGGCCGGAGGTGGCAGGAGCGCCGACCGTGAAGACGGCGCTGGTCAGCGCCGACCATGTCCCATTTCGAAGTGCCCGGGCCTGCACGCGGGTGCTTTCCTCAAGGGTGAGGGGGATCCCGTCGTAGAGCCGTGCGGAGGGAGAGAGCCCCACGGGTATGGTTCCGGTGGCTGCCACCAGCTCGGGAACGAAGAGGAGATCATTGCTGTCCGGTTGCTGGTTCAGGCAGTGGACCGCAAGAACGTTGGTTCCAAGTCGAAGCCGGTCGATGGAATTGGCGAGATTGAAGCTGCTGAATTCAATCGCTGATCCATCCGGATGACCAGCAGCGGCCCGGGAATCCCATGAAGGGTTGGCCGGTCGATTCGCGGAAGTAACCTCCCTGCCGTTCAGATAGGCGATAAATCCGTCGTCGTATCGCGCGCGCAGGGTGAGAGACGTGATGGCATCCAGCTGGGCTTGGTCCCGGATTTCAAATTCCCATCGGGTGTAGGCGGACGCGCTGCGGGGATGCATGCTCCTGACATCGATCCCAAAGAGGCCCTCGAAGCCGGTGTCCAGTTCGAAACCGATTCCGCTTGCTCCGCGGAGCCAGTTGCGGTCGTCGAACTCTGTCTCCGTCCATGTCCGGGCGAGAGAGTCATCCAAGGGGATGAAAGCACGACTGGGTGATCCCTCGGGCAGCAGGAGGAATTCCGATCCCGCAGTGGCAGGACGCCGGGGATCACTGCCATCGAGAGTGTAGTAGATTGTTCCTCCCGTGTCTGCGTTGATTGTGACCTGCGACTGGCGGGCAAAGAGGCCGCCATGGGGAGTAAAGTCCGGTGCTTCGACCAAGGGATAGAGTCCACGGTCTTTCAGCTGCGATATCAGGGTCTCCGTACGCTGGGGGAAGAACTCGCTTTGCATGGTGTCATACATCTGCTGCCAGAAGGTTTCCCGGCGAGCTGGAGGAAAGCGATGCCGGTCACCCCAGCGGATGGCTTCCACGATGAGCGGCTCATAAATCTCATCCGCACGGGCGTCCCACAGGCGGGCGGCGCCCTCGGGCGTGAAAGTTCCACCGTTAAAACAGTGCAAGCGGACCCGGTCAGCGAAGCGCAGGCGGTATTCCTCGTTGGCGGTCAGCTTCTGGTGAACGCTCGAAGGGAAATTAGGTGTGTTCTCGATGGTGGCATTGTTGGTGCTGGAGTTGGTGCCCTGGGTCGCGTTGCGGTCCGTCCGCTCAGAGTCCCATGCGAAAAGCATCCACTTGGCCTCCCTTTCCCTGCGCCGGGCCGCTCGCCAGTTTGACTGATCCCAGTCGGTGTTGCCGGAGTAGAAATTGGTGATGAAGTAGTCAATCCAGGTATCGGGATCGATAAAGATGAGCGCGTTTGCATAATTCCTCGGGTTGCTGAGATCCCGGCGGGTCACGGCGAGCGTGCGGTTCCAAGCGCTCAGGTCACCGTCGATTACTTCAAGGACACTGGCACTACCGGCATCCTTGATCGCATCCCAGTCCTCTTCTCCGCCTCCAAAGTTCTCCGCTAGCATGTCATCCTCGAAACGTTCAAAGATGTGATACATGCCCCAATAGAGGCCGTTGAGATAGAGATGGGCATAAATCTGATGCTGGAAGGGTTGGCCGGTGGCCCGTTGAGCGTCCCGGTGCCACTGGTCACGGATATACTGGGCCCGCTCCACGACGCCGGGGTTCAGCCAGGAGTCTCCATTGCCTCCACGGAGAATAAGGGAGTTGAACTCGGTGACCTCGGAGTCGGGGAACAGGGGAAATCTCAGCTTGGTCGGGCCATACTCGGAGCGGAAGACTGCCCGGAGGTTGTGCTTGCCCCGATTCGCGGAACGACTCGCTCGTCCCACGGCCCGGATTCCTCCGTTCAACTGTGTCTGAGCCCCATCAGGGAAATCGAAAAACTCGTAGGAGCATCGCTTTTCCCATTGGTCACCCCGCTGGTCAGTGTTGGCGTAAAAACCCGTCTCCCCGTCAAAGAGGTCATCGACATTCATGACCACCGAGATGGAGGGAAGCGACCTCAGGGAAGCGATGATCTCCTGCTCGGAGTAGGCAGTACCGATCAGGTCCGGGTCCATTTCGTAATCGGTCGTCCGGTCACCCCAGGTCGAGGGAAAGCCCTCGGGTGCCCTACTCTGGTTCAGCACGCTGGCGGGAAAGATGTACGTGTGGGTGTCGATATTTGTCGGAACGAGTCCGAGCTTGAGTGCCACCGCCCGCACGGTAGCAGTGCGACTGATAGTGAACGGGCCGTCATAGAGGATGCCGTTACTTGCGGAAGGTTCGCTTCCATCGAGAGTGTAAAAAATGGAAGCGCCCTCAGTTTCGCTGCTGATTGTGAGGTCGAAAGGTTCCTCATAGAAACCACGGTTGGGCGCGAATTTCGTATCCGACACGAAAGCCTCGGCATCCGGCTCTCCGGTGTTTTCAGCCCCAGGGGTCGGGGTAAGAAAGTAGCCGGCTGAGCGTTGCCCGAGATCGATACCTTCAAGGCGGGCATCGATCAGAAAGTCACGATCGCTGGCGCTGAGGTTGGTTCCGTGAAGCGCAAGGATGTTATCGCTGGGACGCAGGGAGGGCAGCGCCCCGGCAGCATTAAATTCAATGGCGCTCACGGCCTCGACATTCGTTCTTTCCGTCCGTGCGGTGGCGTTCCAGGAGGCTCCGGCTGTTATGTTATCGTTCACGACTTCCTCGCCGTTGATGAAGGCGCGAATACCATCGTCGTAGCGCAGAAGCAGGCGCAGGCTCGCGAGCGAGTAACCCTCGGGAAGATCAAAGCGGGCGCGGGCAAAGAGCGACGATCCTCTGTTAATCATCTCGCTCTCCACGTTGGTGTTCAGGAAGCGGCCGAATCCAATCGAACTGGAGGGTCGAAAGCTGCCTGTCGCCAATCTCATGATCGCGTCCGGGGCAAGAGCGACCTCGTAGAGGGCAACATCTGCGAGCTTACCCGAAAAGTAGAAGGGAGCTCTCTCGACCCGCCGCCCTATTGCCACCCGGGTGGCATTCAGGCTGGAAATGTCGGTGTCGACAGGAACATCTGCTGCCGCGCTGGTAGTTTCTTGGACTCCATCGATATAGAAGCGAAGATCCGTGAGACTGGGAGTAGGGTCCTCGTCGAAAACTACGGCGACATGGTGCCATTGGTTGTCGGCGATGTTGGAGGACCCCACAGCGCTCCCTCCGCCCACGTCGCATCGGATTGCACCCAGAGTCCCGCTGACCGGATTGCTATTCAGGCGGAGATGAAATTTTCCCGAGGGAGCATCCCGGTTTCCCCACGAGATAATTCCGTGGTTTGAGGTGTCCTCGGACCTGATCCAGAACACAATGGAGCGGGAGGAGGATCCGCCGATACCGGGAAGGGTGGTCTGGAGGTAACTGGATATGCCGTCAAAGCTCAGGGAGGACTCCGGGCCCCCAGCAACCGGTGGGGCGTCCAGATTCCATTGTGATGACTCGCCCTGCACGCCAACCAGACTGGCAGGAAAGCTCCCGCTGGTATCGCGGGCCACGCTTCCAAAGCCGTCATCGAGAGGCCAGTGGTGTTGCGGAGCGCTGGCACTGCCATCGTTTCCGTCGAGGTCAAACCCGAGTCCCAGACTTCCACTCGTCCAGCGACTGTCGTCGAAAGAAAGACCTGCCCACTGGGGGTCGAGATCGTCTTCATCAGTAGGGATGAGGTAGCGCAGATCCGGATGGTCTCCGAGAAGATTGATTTTTAGCGAGGTCTCGCCTGTTCCATAGGAAATGTCAGTGCGCTGCCGGGGAAAGGGAACGATGTCAGATCCAAATTCCGTCAGAATTGTGGAGCCATCCGGCGCAACGAGAGAAAGGTACTCGCCTCCTGCATTGATTTCAAAGTTTGTGTGAAGTTCTGCCCCGGGAGAGGACCGATTCTTACCGGATGCAAAAACAACGAGGTAGCCTCCGCCCCTGACGACTGAACCGGAGGGGAATACCCATTTTCTGGGCTCCTCCGGATCATCAGTCAGAGAGTAGCCTATCAGGTCCAGAGTTACTGGTTCAGGGTTGTGGATCTCTATCCAGTCCGGGAAGTCTCCGTCTGCGTCAGCGATGATTCCATCGTTGCTGGCCATGAACTCGGAGATCCGGGGGTTCGCGGTGAGGACTGCCGCAGCGTGCAGCAGCAAGAGAGTGAGGACTGCCTTGGGCAGCGAGGGGGCATGGGGCATGATGGACAGGCTTGAAGTCGATTGTGAGTCCCGCGGTTGGTAGGGGGCGAGCCAAATTTGTGGTGCCGAGGGGACCGTGTCGAACTGGTTGAAGAAAGAAAACGGGGCCCTTTTCGTGCTCGGTTCTCGGATGTCAGGGCTGGCTTCGTGAGGAATGCGGAACTTGCGTTGTTGGGCCAGCAGTAACCCAGACGGGGTTGGATATACTCATTCACGGGGGAGGGTCCTGTCTTTCCGGGGCGATTCCCGAGGGAGCCCGAGAGTGAGCGCTCCGCCGATACGGGGATCGCTGGCCCCGAGGAAGCCCCCGTTCTTCATCATGACTGTCTGGGTTGAGCCAATGGGAGTGGTAGGGCGGACAAGATGGCCCCATTCCGCTAGTTGCCGCGTGATTTCCGGCCTTAATCCATCCTCGACTCTCAGCTCATCAGGAAGCCATTGGTGATGAAAACGAGGAGCCTGGGTAGCGTCCGTGACGTTCATGCCGTGGTCGATGATGTTGCTGACGACTTGCAGGACGATATTGATGATCCGGCTTCCTCCAGGACTTCCGGTAGCGACGATGGTGTCGTTCCGGTTGATCAGGAGGGTCGGCGTCATTGAGCTCAGCATACGCTTCCCCGGTTCGATCGCATTGCGCCGTCCTCCAATCAGACCGTAGGCGTTTGGCGATCCCGGCTTTGCCGAAAAGTCGTCCATTTCGTTGTTGAGAAGGATCCCAGTACCCGGGACAACGATTCGGGAGCCGTAACTGAAGTTGAGGGTGTAAGTATTCGATACCGCATTTCCCTCCCGNTCAATGACGCTGAAGTGAGTGGTCTCCCTGCTCTCGNCGGGCGGAAGAGGTCCGAGACCCGGGGCGACCAGGCTGCTGGGTGTCGCGCGTGCAGGGNTGATTCCTCTTGCGAGATGCTGTCCATAGTCTCTCGATACGAGCCGCGCTATGGGGATCTCCGAAAAGTCGGGATCCCCAAGGTAGCGGGATCGGTCGGCATAGGCTCTTTTCATGGCCTCTGTCATCAGATGAACGGTCTGGGCGGAATGGGCCCCGTAGTCAGCGATGGGAAAATTCTCCAGAATATTGAGCATCTGGACGAGATGGATGCCCCCCGAGCTTGGGGGAGGCATGGATAAGATCTTCCATCCGCGATAGTTCCCCTTGATAGGGGCTCTCTCCACGGGCTGGTAGTCTGCGAGATCTTTGCGGGTAATCAGGCCACCATGGGCGCGCATATCTCGATCAATCGCGGTTGCAATATCTCCGAGGTAAAATGCGTCAGGACCCTTGTCGGAGAGGAGGCGAAGGCTTCTGGCCAGGTCTCTCTGGACAAGGATGCTCCCCACAGGCCAGACTCGTCCGTTGGTGTCGAGAAAGATGCTTCGGGCTTCCTTGTCTGCACGCAAATCGTCAGCGCACGATTTCAGCGAGCGGTGAAGATCGGGGCCGACGACAAATCCTTCTCCGGCAAGTTTGATGGCAGGTGCCAGCGCCCTCTGGAGGGAGATTGTTCCATAGCGGCGCAGGGCGTGAGCCAGTCCGCGGACAGTTCCGGGAACTCCCGATGCCAGCCGGCTGTAGCGGGAAAGCTTCGGGTCTGGCGCACCATCCTTCGTCAGGAACATGTCGCGGTGCGCAGCCGCGGGAGCTTTCTCCCGGTAGTCGAGCGCGACCTGCCGATCCGCTTTCGCAAGGCGAATCAGCATGAACCCTCCTCCACCAAGGTTGCCGGCTCGTGGAAGGGTGACGGCAAGGGCAAAGCCGGCTGTGACTGCGGCATCGATGGCATTTCCTCCCTCGGCGAGGACCGCCAGGGCCGTCCTGGTTGCATGGGCCTCCTGAGTTGCGACCATACCCTGCTCCCCCGTGACGGGAAAGGTTACGGGTGCGGGGTCCTCGTCATCCTGGCCGGACAGGGCAACCAGGGGCGACTGAGCAAGGCCGAGAAAGACAAGGATCCGGATTCTTCTGAGGGGGCGTAAGAAGCTCATGTCTCACCTGATATTGCCCGGACAGCTTCCACTGGAAATCCATAAATGCGCCTCTGCCTCTCCCGGACCGTGATTTATCGGGGCTTCGGTTTATTCCGAATGGGAAACATTTCTGTCTTTGTGTGAATTTGAGTGGACCTCGATGGTCAGAGATGGAGCATGGAGGTCACATGAAGCACAACACCCGATGCAGTCGTCTGGTCTGGATCCTTCCCGCTATCCTCGTCTCTCTCTCAGGCGGGGCGTGCGCAAATCCTTCCAAGGATCAACTCGCCCAGTGGTTGAAGCGGTTCCCCCAGGCAGATGCCAATAAGGACGGAGTGTTGACCATCGCGGAGGCGCTGGCATTTCGGGACAAGGCGCAGGGTGGGGGAGGAGCCCAGCGGGGAGCAGCCCGGTCCTTCAAGGTTCACCCCGGGTGGGAGAAAGAGAAATTTCCTGACGAGGCGGTGTGTTATCAGTCGCCGGAGCGTATCCGGGAGATCTATGCAAAGGTTGTCGGCTCCAGCCGGGAACCCGTTACCNCGTTCGCCGAGCCCAAGGATNGAGGCCTTCGAATTGTGGGAACAGGTCACAGCTTCATGGGCCCCGGGTATAAGACTCTTCCAAAAATCTGCCAGGCTGCTGGATTCGAGCAGCCGTTGCACCTGCATACCGGTGGTGGCATGACCGGAAGCACCCGCTATAAGTGGGAACAGGAGAATGGAATCTTTCAGTTCAAGGGCAAGGCCAAGCCGAAGCTCCTTGCCTCGATCGCGAATGCCCGGTGGGAGGCCATGATGTGGGGTCCTTATTTCAACGACCGGCCGGAATACTACTCGTGCTGGATCGAGTTCTGCCTGAAGTACAACCCGGAAATGAAATTCTTCCTCTCAGACGGATGGCCTCAGATCGAGCACCTGGACAGGGTCGAAGGGGGCGAGAAGAAAGGCTTTGTTCCTGAGACTATCGCTCAGCTTGGGGAGTTGCAGAGAGAGGCTTATGGTGAGCTGACTTCCCCACTCAACGAGCAGTATCCGGGGAGGGTTTTCATCATGCCGACATGTGATGCGATGGTGCTTGCGTCTCAGTATTTCGACCGGGGTGAATTGCCAGGGGTGGAGGGTCTTCACCGTTCGCTCGGAGGAAAAAAGAAGTCTCTCTGGCGGGACAAGCTCGGACATCTCGGCCCGGGGTTTGAATGGTTGGAAGGGTATGTGTTCTACGCTTCCCTCTACCGTCGCTCCCCTGAGTTGATCGATGGAGATGTGGAGACCGGGGGTTTCCCGGGCAAGCAGTTGGACAAGGTGTTTCGCAGGATTGCGTGGCAAGCGGTCCTCGCAAACCCACACTCGGGGATCCGGGACGATGATAAGGATGGGGTCGCCGACAAGTCCTGAAAGGAGTCTTCAGATCAAAAGAAGACGATAAGGAGATTGCTCCTGACCGGAGAAGTGGGCCCCGGCTGATCCTAGCTGCACATCCTCGATGCGAGGATAACTGCCTCCTCGAGACTTTTTGCGCTGGCCTTGCCCTGCCAGGCGATGTCGAGCGCGGTGCCGTGATCCACTGAGGTACGGACGATCGGGAGCCCCAGGGTGCAGTTGACCGCACGATCAAATGCCAGCGCCTTGACAGGAATGTGCCCCTGATCGTGATACATGCATACGAAAGCGTCAGTTTCGCCACGGCGAGGCTCGAGAAATGCGGTGTCCGGGGGCAGCGGTCCTTCAATATTGATCTGGAGGGAGCGCGCTGCATCGATTGCGGGCACGATGATATCCTCTTCCTCCCGCCCTCCAAAAAGCCCCCCCTCTCCGCTGTGGGGGTTAAGCCCACAGATTGCCAGACGAGGCTCTCTCCCGTGAAGGCTTTTCATGGCATTGTGGGTAAGCTCGATGACCGTAAGGATCCGCTCAGTAGTGAGTAGCAATGGGACTTCGCCGTATCCCACATGGACGGTGACGAAGCTGCAGGTAAGAATATCGGAAGTCAGCATCATGCAGAAATTCTCTGTTGCAGTGTGCTCGGCGAATATTTCGGTTTGTCCCGGCTGGGTAATCCCGGCCTCCCGGAGTGACGACTTGTTAGCCGGTGCGGTTGTCACGGCGTTCACCGCTCCCTCGCGGCAGGCGGTGATGGCGCTCTCAAGATACCGGTAGGTCGCCTCGCCGGTGGCACTGGAGATTGTGCCAGGGGTAAACTGGTCAACGCGGATTCCACCAACGCTTAGAATGGAAGGACTGTGCGTCGTGTTCAGCTCAGCGGGCNCGATCACATGGAGAGGACCGGGTTTCCCTGTTTCGTTCGCACACCGGGTGAGGATATCCGCGTCGCCGAATACGATTGGGACGCAATGATCTGAGACTCGCGTGCTTCGCAGGAGATCAAGACATATTTCCGGACCAACCCCGGCGGGATCACCCATGGTGATGGCGATTTTCGGACGGCTCATGCGCTGAGGGATTTTAGACTGCAGGGGGCGCCGAGGCTACGCTGGAATTTCATTCGCATTTCTTGACGGCTTCCTGCTCGAGAGATTTTGGAGTCGGATCCTTTTCCCGGCTCCCCCGCGGACNAAGGAGCTAGGTGTAGAAGTTTCGGGTATTCACCGTGATTTAGTCAGCGCGCCAGAGGAAATTCTCCTTGTCATTACAAATTCCCTATCTGTGAATAGTCGTTCGCACAAGCGGCCAGATACGCGTAAAACTGGCCTCAAAAAATCCGAAGCCTGCAAGTGAATGATGAAGATCTCTCTACCCTGTACTTTTTGTCTCTGCGCAATTATCCTGTCGTCCCATATCATGGCGCAGCATGTCCCGGAGAGACTCCTTTACCGGCGCACTGACAACCTGCCGGGAGCGGACTTTACCGGGCTTCTCCCCACCAACCTAGACCGGGAATCTCCCTTCGGGGAACCGGACGAACCAAGCTCCAGTTTGATCTCGGCTCTTGATGTGGACCGGGAACCGGGCACCGAAATCGACCTGCTTGGCGACAACTACGACCTCGCATTTGTTTTCCAGTTCTACGACGAAGACGGAATTTTCTCGTTCACGGAAAACTTCGACGATCGCGTCAAGGTGGTTGCAACGCCGATTGTGGGATCAGAAAACCTCGATGGGACAGGATTGTCCGGGGAGCACACGAATGTGAGCTGGAATACCCGGACTTTTGGCAATTTCGACTTCTCTGCTCAGGGAGGTGGGGGTTGGTTCAATGTGGATATCTGGCTCGTGGAAGACGGTGGAGGTGCACAGTCGGCGGCGGATATTGGCTTCGGCTACTATAATAACTTTTCCACAAACACTGCTGATTTNGGAGGCGTCGGTTACGCGGGTGCTTTTGGCCTTAGCAGTGGATCGCCGGCTGAATTCGATACGGCCCCGAATGGACAGAGCTGGGGGGTCTACCTCGACAGTTTTGATCCGGACGTCGACACCGATGGTGACAGCATCCCCGATGGATTTGAGGAGCGGTTCTTTCCCGGGGATCTGACCCAGCTTGGNCCGGGNGACTTTGACCAGGATGGGGTGAACGATGCCGAAGAGTATAACGATGGAACGGATCCGACTGATGAGGATTCGGACGATGACGGACTCTCTGATGGAGGCGAAGCAGCTGCTGGAACGAATCCCCTTGCCGTCGACAGTGACGGAGACGGCCTCCCTGATGGAGTGGAAACTGGTTCGGGAATCTTTGTCAGTGCCAGCGACACCGGGACTGACGCCCTCAATGTAGACAGTGATGGGGACGGTGCCGATGACGGAGACGAGATTGTGGAAAACACCGACCCCAATGATCCTGACAGTAGACCNGCGATTCTGGTAGTGCAGCCTTCCTTCGTTCCNATCAATGAGTTCGCTCCGGGAACCTATGGACCGGACCTGACCCAGACCGGCCTGGACTACCAGGAGAACCACTACGCTAATGGTGTGATCTTCAACAACCAGGCCGAGGGCAACTACAACGCCCACGTCTCAGGGAGCCCCACCCCGATTCGTTCCTTCGATGCCATCGAGCCTCTCGCAAGTCACGGTGGCGGTGGAAACATCTCCGACCGGAACCGTCCATGGCTCGACGGTGGTGGCGAGAACTTCACC
>PBNG01000044.1 GCA_002723015.1 Roseibacillus sp.
GATTGAGTTTCAATGGAACAGTTCAGGATCCGAGGTCTACACAGTGGTGGCGAGTGACGCCCCGACGGAGAATCCTGACCCCGCCTCATGGGAGCCGGTGGCAGGTCTGGAAAACCTTACCGCGACCCCGCCCCTCAATACCCATAGCGTTGCCCGTCCAGCAGGAGACCTCCGGCTCTTCAAGTTGATAGCAGGTCCGGTTCCTCCTCTTTTTTCAGATGATTTCGAGTCGGGGGTGGGTGCCTGGACCACGGTGGGGAATGACCTGTCTGCTAATACCCTCTGGGAAATAGGAGCGCCCTCGGGAACGAGTGGCCCGCTGGCTGGTGCAGATGGATCAGCCAACGCCTGGTCCACTAATCTTGGTGATTATGGAGCAGACTCTGATATTTCCCTCTTTTCTCCGCCAATTGACTTTAGTGGCCTTCAGGCTGCAGAGCTGACTTTTGACGCCTATCGGGATGCGGACGGGTTCGGAGATTCTGCTGCGGTTGTTTTCCGGAGAGTCGGTGATGATCTTCAACTTGGACCGTCCATCTCGCTGGATATGAGTCTATTCGATACTGATTACGTTAGTCTTTCCTTCTCCGTCCCCGACTTGGTGATAGGCGAAACGGCCCGGGTAGAGTTCAACTTCATCAGTGATTCCACTCCCGATGCATTCAGTGGTCTGACGATTGATAACGTGCTCATCGAAGCCAGCGATCCCTGACTTGGCGGCAATGTTTTTCAGGGCGGTGAATCCTCCGGGATGCACCGCCATTTTCTTGGCCTATGAACTGTGGCAGGATTGATCTTGCCAACCAGCGTGGACAACGGACTACTAAGGGCGTTGCCTTTCTATGGATGCCATCCATGCAGATTCAATCATCAAGGATTTCGGGGAAGTCCGGGCGCTTGACGGAGTGAGTCTCAGGGTGGAAGCAGGAGAGTTATTTTTCCTGCTCGGAGGCAGTGGGTGCGGGAAAACGACGCTTTTGAGGTGTATTGCTGGCCTCGAGGAACCTACCTCAGGGCAGATCTTTTTTGATGGCGAGGATGTCACGGTGCTGCCGACCCATAAGCGGGAGGCCGCGATGGTCTTTCAGAGCTATGCGCTCTGGCCTCACATGACGGTTGGGCAGAATATTGGGTTTGGATTGGAGGAGCGCAAGGTAGCTAGGAATGAAATAGCCGAGCGGGTGAAGGAGGTGCTTGAGATGGTGCGGATGCCCGGGTTTGAAGACCGGGGGATTGACCAGATGTCGGGTGGTCAGCAACAGCGGGTCTCACTGGCTCGGGCTCTCGTGGTTAAGCCCAAATGCCTTCTCCTCGACGAGCCATTGTCTAATCTTGATGCGCAGTTGAGACTGGAAATGCGCTCTGAAATTCGCCGAATCGTGAAAGAGAATGGGCTAACCGGGGTCTATGTGACGCATGATCAGGCCGAGGCGCTATCGATGGCGGATCGTCTGGCAGTAATGAATAGTGGAAAGATCCAGCAGGTTGGGACTCCTGAGCAGATTTACCGGAATCCGCGAACTTCCTATGTGGCGTCCTTCATTGGAGAGACTAATCTTCTCGCCGGTAAGGTCAATGAAGTGGTGGGAGGGGGGGTGGTCTCAGTGGTAACCGATGCAGGAGAGTTGCGTGGTCGGATTACGGATGATGAGTGGGTTCCGGTTGCTGGAGAGCAAGCGCATGCGTCTATTCGGCCCGAGGCAGTCAGGATTTCCGTTGGAAAGGGGGAGTTGCAAGGCACGGTAACTGAGACCATGTATCTTGGAGATACCATTCAATACAGGGTTCGTCTCGTTGAGGGCACGGAGATGCAGGTTTCCGAAGTGAATCCCCGTATGGTTCTGAAGGAGGGGACTCGTGCCGGTCTGGAGTTTGAGTCTGAGGACGTGGTGATTCTTCGCGATTAGAATACTGATTCGGGAGCTTGTTAGTAATGGGTAACTGGAAGAAGAAACTCTCAATTCTCGGGTTNCTTACGGCGGCAGTTGCTGCCCCCNTGGCACTGCGGGACAAGGGCGCGGAAGGAGCTGANNAGGCNGATCTTCGACTCGATGTCATCACACCTCATACGGAGACCCTGAGGAGAGAGTTCGGGGAGGCGTTTTCGGCATACTGGGAGGAGGAAACAGGGGACAGTGTTTATGTAAACTTCCTTGTTCCCGGGGGAACCTCTGAGTGCGTACGAGTCATTTCTAATGGCTTTGAGGCTGCAAAGGAGCGAGGTGAGACGGGTTGNGGTATTGACGTATTTTTTGGAGGCGGCGCTTACGATTTTGCNATTCAAGCAAAACAGAACCGCTTTGAGAAATTACGGATTTTTGAGACCCGGAGCGACCTGTTCGGTGAGGATGGCATTCCGCCAACTCTCAGCGGAGAAACCTTTTACGACCCTGACCATANGTGGATCGGGTCCGTGCTTTCGAGCTTNGGGATCTGCTANAATACGGATCTTCTCGCGGAGCGTGGAATTCCAGCGCCCGTCAGCTGGGACGACCTGGGGAATCCGGGTTACATCCGGGGAATAGCGCTTGCCGACACGACCAAGAGCTCGTCGGTGACGAAGTCCTTTGAGATGCTGGTCCAGCAGAANATTCAGGAGGAGTTGTCNAGGGCTGGGCAAGGGGANGTATGGGAGAAGGTGGTAGCGAGAGGTTGGGACNCCAGTATGAATCTTATCCAGAGAATTGGCGCCAATGCCCGTTATTTTACAGATAGNTCCGCAAAGATNCCCCGGGATGTGGCTCAGGGCAACGCAGTTGCGGGGATGTGCATTGACTTCTATGGGCGGACGACGAGCGAGACGCTGAAAAAACAGGACGGAAGTTCACGTCTGCAATATATCATGCCATCGGGCGGGAGTTCCATCAGTGTCGATCCGGTCGCGNTTCTAAAGGGGGCTCCTCATCCAGAGCTCGCTCAGGCTTTTGTGGAATTTGTCCTCTCGCCACAGGGACAGATGCTCTGGGCTGCACCTCCGGGGAGTATTCCTGGTCCGAAATATCGTGCCTTGCGGCGTCTTCCTATTCGCCCGGACCTTTATCAGGGCGAAAGCCTTGANACCATGATTGANGGTGAAGCGATGCCCTTCGAACAGGNAAAGAAGTTCTCCTACGATCGAAAATTGACGGGACACTTATTCTCTCCTCTACGGGCCATCATCCGGGTCATGTGTATCGATCCTCATGATGAAATGAAGGAAGCGTGGGANGCCCTGATTGATGCAGAATTTCCCCCGGAGGCAACGGCCCGGTTCTACGATGTGAGTGCGGTGGNCTACGATTTGGCGGGAGGATCGATCAAATCGTCATTAAAGACGAGCAAGGTCGAGGCGGTGAGGCTGATGAATGAGCTCGGGGGATTTTTCCGGACGAATTACAGGGAGGCGCGTCGTCTGGCGGAGGAGGGGCGATGAGCAGTCGGAGAGCCATTATCCTGACNTCTGTGGTTACTGCCTTTTTCGCGGTATTTTTTCTTTTTCCAGTAGTGATGGTTATTGGAGAAGCGTTCGTCGACCGCGAAGGAGGATTCACTCTTTCCTATGTCTCTCAGGTTTTTGTGAACCCGGTGTATCTTGAGGGGCTTTGGAATGCCCTCTTGCTCGGTGTGACAAGTACACTCGCAACGTTATTGATTGCTTTTCCTCTGGCGCTACTGACCCACCGCTATCGATTTCCTCTGAAAGGCCCACTCTCCGCCCTGATTCTCGTTCCCCTTGTCCTTCCACCCTTCGTTGGCGCAGTGGGTGTGAAGCAGATGCTGGGGGTGAAGGGCGCTCTGAANGCCTTTCTCGAAAAGCTGGGTATGATGGATCCNTCTGCGCCTATCGACTGGTTGGGAGAGGGTCGCTTCTGGGGAATCGTGGTGATGAATGCCCTTCATCTGTATCCGATTCTCTACATGAACATCGCGGCTTCTCTGGCGCATCTTGATCCCGCGATGGAGGAGGCGGCACAGAATCTCGGGTGCTCTCCGTGGCGACGCCTCCGGCGAATTACGATGCCGCTCACCATGCCNGGAATTTTTGCAGGAGGNGCNATTGTTTTCATATGGTCCTTCACCGAGCTCGGGGTGCCTCTCGTCTTNGATTANTCGAGNGTCGCTCCAGTCCAGATTTACGANGGGCTGAAGGATCTTGAGAGTAATCCGTTTCCCTATGCCCTTGTTGCGGTCATGTTGATCATCTCCTCCGCAGTATTTCTCCTCTCCAAGGCTCTTCTTGGCAGGTCAAGACTGGGAACTGCTCCCCGCCCCAAGGGTCGCAGCGAGGAGCGGGTCCTGAAGGGATGGAAGGGTTGGCTCACAACCCTCGTGTTTGTGGGGGTGTTCCTTCTCGCCTCTCTTCCTCATTTGGGCGTAATTCTGCTTTCGTCCGCAACTGACTGGTATGGTTCGGTCTTCCCAGAGCAGGTTACCGGGGCACATTACAGGGAAGCTCTCGGACATCCTCTGGTCGTTCCNTCCATTCAGAACAGCCTGCTATATGCCTCCGGTGCGATGATAGTAGATCTCGTGCTGGGTCTTGCAATAGCGTGGGTCATAGTTCGGAGCACAATCCGGGGAAGGGCTCTTCTCGACGCCCTTGTGATGCTTCCTCTTGCGGTTCCTGGACTTGTTCTTGCCTTTGGGTATCTAGCCCTNGCTNAGGAGGGGCGCGCTTTCTCCTTCCTCGTTGGTGTTAATGGGAATCCCGCAGCCTTGTTGATCATCGCCTACGCCGTNCGTCGACTTCCCTATGTCGTGAGNGCTGCAGTTGCNGGGTTGCAGCAGAGTAATGTGGCATTGGAGGAGGCGGCCCTGAGTCTGGGGGCTCCTCCCCTCCGGATGATGAGGAGGATTGCCCTTCCATTACTTTCTGCAAATCTTCTGGCGGGTGGCATCCTGGCGTTTGCCTTTGCCATGCTTGAGGTGAGCGACAGCCTCATTCTCGCGCAACAGGCTGAACATTTCCCTATNACGAAGGCGATTTATGCGCTTCTCAATACTCTCGGCAATGGATACGAACTGGCCTCGGCACTTGGAGTATGGGCNATGGTTTTCCTTGGGATCTCGATCGTGGGGGCAGTTTCCCTTGCAGGAAAGAGAGGTGGGCTTTTCCGGATGTGAGAATCAGGGCCCGAGATTTTCAGGATTGGACACCGTTCCCCGGCTNCTTTTGATCCATGGATCGATAAAGTTGGCGAGAACAATGAGGAAAGCTCCAATATAAAAGGATGACTGAAGTTGGGTGTATTCCCGGAAGATGACAGCCCCCAGAAGGATTCCCCAGACGGGCTCAAAGTTCATAGTGAGGTTGGCGGTATACGCGGTGAGCTTTCGAAGGAGATAGATATTCCAGGTGTGAGCGNCTGTGGTGCAAAGTAAGGACAAAGTGAGAAGGGGGATCCAATCGCTGCCGGATGGTAGTTGCAGTTGGTAGGGCGAGGCGAAGGGCAGAACGATCACCGACATGAGACAGGCGCCTCCCATACCGTAAAGCAGCATGCTTTCCGGGGGTGTGCCCCGGGCGACGAGGCCGCGATTGAGGACAGGAAAAATGGAATGCAGGATGGCCCCTGCCAGTCCTACCAGAAGGCCTAGCTTATGGCCTGGATCAATACCGCCGGTAATAAGCAGGATTCCTGAAATGACAATTCCACCGCAGAGAAGTTCTCCCGGGCGGAATGGCCTGCGTTCGATCAGGGGTTCCGTGATGGAGGTGAAGAGAGAAATGGTGGCAAACGCAGCGAGGGCGACGGAGACGTTTGAGAGGCTGACGGACAGGAAAAAGCAGATCCAATGGGCCCCTTGAAGGAGTCCGACTGAGAATACTGCGAGGGCTCTGTGCCGGGAAAGACGAAGCAGTGCAGGACGGGTCAAAGCGAGCCAGAGAAGCATGGCGAGGCCTGCAATAGTAACTCGCCAGAACACGAGGGATGGGGCTTCCAGCGAAATCAGGTGCCCGAGGACAGCTGTGAGAGCGAGAATGAATACTAGGAAATGATACTGGAGCAGAAAGGGAATGGTGGATTGGGGGGTGTTGTTTGGAGG
The DNA here is from genome assembly GCA_002723015.1 of Roseibacillus sp. The sequence goes on from PBNG01000044.1 coordinate 6,028, forward strand.
GAGACTTCTTCGACTATCGTGGTATCTGGTTTGAAGAATTGCAGGAGTGGAAAAATCGAGGGATCTCGCTCAGGCGAAGCCTGAGCATTTTTCCCTTTTCGGTAAATCATGGAAGTGTTCTCACCAGCTCAGGATTCCCATTGGGTTTGAATCGGTGCCTACAGAGGCGGACAGACTGATCGCTGGACTTGAGCGGTCTCGCCGCTTGCCGATACCTGATTGACGCGCTAGAAGCCTGCGACGTAATGAAGATTACCAAGATTACAGTCTGGCAAGTTGATCTTCCTCTCCACGAGGGTGACTATAAATGGTCTGGGGGAAAGTCGGTAGCGTTATTCGACAGCACAGTAGTCAGGGTCGAGACTGACGCGGGGATCCATGGTGATGGAGAGGTCTGCCCTCTGGGCCCGGTCTACCTCCCTTCGTACGCTGGAGGGGTCCGGGCGGGTATCGCTGAACTTGGGCCGCATCTCCTCGGAGAGAACCCACTCCATCTCGACCAGTTGAACAGGACGATGGACTTGGCGATGAAGGGGCACCCGTACGTAAAATCAGCTATCGATATGGCTTGCTGGGATCTTCTCGGAAAATCTGCCGGGCTTCCGGTGAGTTCATTGCTCGGGGGGGCCTGCGGCGATGATTTCGTGCTTTATCGTGCTATCTCTCAGGAGGGTCCCGAGGCGATGGCTGATAATGTCGCTTCCTACAAAAACGAAGGCTACCGACGTTTCCAGTTAAAGGTAGGGGGAGACCCAGATGTGGATATTGAGCGGATTCGCCAGGTCGCTGCGCGGTTGGGTTCGGGGGATAAGCTGGTGGCGGATGCCAATACAGGATGGCTTAAGCATGAAGCCATGAGAGTCGCCCGTGCAGTAAGTGATGTGGATGTCTACATAGAGCAGCCATGTTTACGATATGAAGATTGCCTGTCGATTCGACGAAACGTGAGTCACCCGTTCATTCTTGATGAGGTAATCGATGGGATTCCGGAAATTCTGCGGGCATCGAATGACCTCGCGATGGATGTAGTCAATATCAAGATCAGCAAATTCGGAGGTCTGACCAAGGCCCGGCAGGCCCGGGATCTCTGTATCTCACTTGGAGTGGCGATGACTCTCGAGGATACCTGGGGAGGTGATATTGTTACCGCTGCGATCTCTCATCTGGCACACAGTACACCAGAAGAGTTCCTCTTCTCGGCAACTGACTTTAACAGCTACGTTACCAAGTCCATTGCCCATGGAGCGCCACAGCGTAAAGACGGTCGAATGGCTTCTTCACCCAAGTCGGGTCTCGGAGTCGATCCGATCATGGAGGCACTGGGGAATCCTGTTCTCGAAATCGGATAGGAGCACCAAGTGCGGCCGCAGGCGCAGGAGAGACTGAGTTAGGAGTACTAAAGCTCTTCGCCGGCAACAAGATCGGACCATTGCTGACGTCTCCTCACAACCGTCGACTCAGTGCCGTTCACAAGGATCTCAGCAGGTAGTGGCCGGGAGTTGTAGTTCGAAGCCATCGTAAAGCTGTATGCTCCTGCGCTCATGAGAGCAACAAGATCTCCCTGCTGGAAATCGGCAATCTCCCGGTTCTGACAAAAAAAGTCTCCGCTTTCACAGATGGGTCCAACTACGTCTCCTATCACTGTTTTTTCCGCCTGATTCTCCAGAATCGGAACGATTTCATGGTAGCCCTCGTAGAGGGCTGGTCGGATGAGGTCATTCATTCCGGCATCGACAATTTTGAAGGTCTTGGCGCTCCCCTTTTTCTCGTAGAGGCAAGAGGTCAGCAGAACTCCTGCGTTCCCTGACATGTAGCGGCCGGGTTCAAGAACGATCTTCAGTTTGAGATGCTCAAGAAGAGGGCGGAGTTTGGAAGAGTAGACCTCAGGCGAGAGGGGAGGGCTCTCGTGTTCGCTCCACCAGCTTGGAGCTCCCGAGGCCAACGCTTGCTCATAAACGATACCGATTCCGCCGCCGATGGAGAAGAATTCTATCCCGTGGGTCTCCTGCAACTCCTTCACCATTGGGATCACTCTTTCCACGGCTTCGACGAACGGGGACACGCTGGTAAGCTGAGAACCAATATGCATCTGAATTCCCTTGATGAGAATATGAGGAAGTTCGGATGCCCGCTCGTAAACCCTCATGGTTGCTTCGTAGTCGATTCCGAACTTGTTCTCGGCCTTGCCGGTCGAAATATACTTGTGGGTCTGGGCGTCCACGTTCGGGTTGATTCGTACGGCGATGGGTGCGGTGTCCGATAACGAACCGGCGACTCTGTCGATAAACTCGAGTTCAGCGACCGATTCAATGTTGAAGCAATAGATGCCCTGTTCCAGTGCGTATCTTATTTCCTCAGCGGTTTTCCCGACTCCCGCAAACGAGCAGAGTGCGGGATTTCCTCCGGCTTGGATCACACGGAAGAGCTCTCCTCCTGAAACAATATCAAATCCGCTCCCTAGCTCGGCAAGAAGCCTGAGAACGGACAGGTTTGAGTTGGCTTTGACGGCAAAGGCGATGTGGTTGTCGAGCTCACCAAGGGACTGGTGAAGTCTCTCATAATTTTCCCGGAGAGTCTGAGAAGAGTAGACATAGAGAGGAGTTCCGTGGTCCTGGGCGAGAGTCTGGAGATTCACTCCCTCGCAGTGAAGAGCGCCCTGATGATATTTGAACTGGTGCATGGAAAGGGTAGCGAAATTGTCCCCGGAATGAATAGCGCAGAAACTGTTCGAGCCAACAGATCAAAAGCGCGTAAATACTCGGAATCTGTCAGTCTACTCGACCCGGAAAGAACGAGTGCGACGGCCAAAAAAGTCTTCGGCGACGGCCTTTCCCTTGATGTTCTGAAGCTTGGTCTTGAATCCAGAGGTCAGCCAGACGTGTGCGAAAAAGCCGGGGGTTCGATCCGGCTTGGGAGGCAGAACCGCAACGGAAACGACCTGTCTGCCAAGTGTGATGTGATACACCCGGTTCGGCGGAAGGGTGATCTGGTTCCTGACGTTCAGCTTGGTGAAGTGACCACCGATCCGCTGAATAACGCGGTTTCCATCATTCACCGGGTCCGAGGCAGTTTGCAAATGGGAACCGGGAAATCCAAGGCCACGGAATTCCGTCTCAAGAACAAGCCTGTTCCCACCTGAGATTTCAAGATCACCCCTGAGATCCAGATCGAGGTAGACCGTGTCGGGAAGACGACCTCTGTTATTACCGAGGAGCTCGGTCTCGGTGATTCTGGAGGAAGGAAAGGCCAGGCAAATCAGCCCTGCAGCAGAGAGCACAGCTGTGAGGATTCCAAATGAGGCCCAGCCCGGAAGATTGGGCCGCGCCTTCCTCCCCGGAGAGGTTTTGTGATGGAGACCCAGCAGGTGAAAAATGCCTGCTGAACAAAGCCATGATACGGCTGCAGATAACAAGACGTCTCCGGCGAAAGTGCCTCCTTTCACCACGGATGCGATTCCAATTGCACACCCGTAGAGTCCGGCTGCCAGAAGGATGGCCGCACCGGCCTTTCTCCTGCCACGCGCCAGGAGAAGAAACCCTACACTAAAGAAGTAGAATCCCATGGAGGAAAGACCGCCATCTGGAAAGTACCCCTGAGCAGCAGGATCGAAAAATGAGATTGTTCCGAAGTCCTGAGTGCCTCCGAGTCCGTCAGTCTCGTAGGGCTGGGGTCTTTCCAAAATCTGACCAAGAAGCCTTCCCGCAAGTAGGACGGGACCCAGGAGCAGGCTGAGAACCAGAAACAGACTCCCTTTGCGATAGGAGGCGAATTTCGAGCGCATGAAACTGAGCACCAGCACGGAAAACGCGATGGTAGCTGTCAATACGGCGGGAAATGGACCGAAGCGGTAAAGCTGAGGCCAGGGGAATGTCTGGGAGTGGGTCCAGAGTTGGGCTTTCTCGTTGTAGAGATTCCGACTGATCTCAAAATCGAGATCCCCGAGGACAAAAGGCAAAATCGCCCCGGTGAATACAATCGCCGGGAGGCAGTAAAGAGTGATGATCCAGCGGCTATTCACAGTGTGGGTGCGCAACACTAGTGAAAAACAGGTCTTCAGTGAAGCTCTCTCCGTCCTCTGTTCCTTCGATGAGTGTCCTTGTTGAGGCACCATGGTCAGAAAGCGGAGCGCTGAATTCATCGAAAGCCTCAGTCTTATGAGGCCCGGGCTCATGACCAGGGTCTGGATCCGTGACAGGTGATCGGCGTCAAAGAAAACGGCCAACCTGCGGAGAGGTTGGCCGTGAATGAGTAATCGATTCGGACGTTGCCCTAGGACCCGGTCGGAACAGTGGCAACAGTCTGGAGGATTCGGCTCGCGATTGCGTAGGGGTCCCCCTGTGAGTTGGGCCGCCGATCTTCAAGGTAGCCCTTGTAGTCGTTCTGCACAAAGGCGTGAGGCACCCGGACGGAAGCCCCCCGGTCCGCAACTCCCCAGGAGAACTTATCGATTGACTGAGTCTCGTGAAGGCCTGTGAGACGCAGATGGTTATCGGGTCCGTAGACCGCAATATGCTCTTCACAATTCGTTTCAAAGGCAGCCATGAGGGCCTCAAAGTACTCTTTCCCGCCGGTGTCACGCATGTAGGCAGTGGAAAAGTTTGAATGCATTCCAGAACCATTCCAGTCCCCAGCGAGAGGCTTACAGTGCCAATCGACGTCAACACCATACTCTTCGCAGAGACGAAGAAGAAGGAACCTTGCAACCCAGACATCATCGGCAGCTTTTCTCGAGCCTTTACCGAAAATCTGGAACTCCCATTGGCCCTTGGCCACCTCGGCATTGATCCCTTCGTGATTGATCCCAGCATGCAGGCACTGCCAGAGGTGTTCTTCAGTGATCTGCCTTCCAAGGGTTGACACGTTCTTGAAACCGACTCCGCAGTAGTATTCTCCTTGGGGCTCAGGATAACCTTCTGAAGGAAATCCAAGAGGCACACCATTCTGGGTGAGGAAATACTCCTGCTCAAACCCGAACCATGCACCTTCATCATCAAGAATGCCGGCGCGGGTGTTTGAAGGATGAGGATCTCCGCTCGGAAGCATCACCTCGCACATCACCAGAGCTTGGTTTGCGTTTGTGCTATCAGGGTAAACCGCAACAGGTTTCAGGATGCAGTCAGAATCGCTGCCTTCAGCCTGCTGGGTAGAGCTGCCATCGAAGCCCCAGAGGGGAAGATCAGCAACTTCCGGAAAGGAATCGAATTCCTTGATGCAGCACTTTGTCCGAAGATTCGGAACAGGCGAGTAGCCGTCCAGCCATATATAGTCCAATTTGTATTTTGCCATTGTCGTGTACTAGTCAGGTTATGCGTTCTAAGCCTTTGTTTTAGCGCTTTTCCAGAGCGGACTTGCGCTTAGTTACTTCGGCGGCCCTGTTGCAGCAGGGCCTGTGCCAAGCTGAGTCAAAATCTCCAGTGGAAAAGCTCAAAGTTCGGCAATATCAGCGATGATGAGAGTGGCATCGTCGCTGCCGCTATTGTCCCGGGCGCGCTCCAGAAGCCGAGAGCTGCATCTGGTGGCGCCCTCAGAGCAGGCAAGTTCCGCTGAGAGGCCCTTTTCCCAGAGCCCGTCCGTGATGCCATCGGTGCAGAGCATCAGGCGGTCGCCGGGCAGCAGAGAATGGGATTCAATCTGTGGACGAACGTCACGATGGCCACCGCCAAGGGCGTCGGAAAGTGCACTTCTCCGAGGATGGGTCCGATAAATGTACTCACTAATTTCTCCACGCTTCCACTCTGCCCAAACGCGGGAGTGGTCCTTCGTCAGCTGAGTCGTTTTTCCTGAACGATGGAGGTAGAGCCGTGAGTCTCCGATATGCCCGAAGGATAGTTCTCCGGGAGTCAGCCATGCAAGGGTGAGGGTAGCTCCCATCCCTCCGAGTGAGGCCTCTGCCTCAGCAAGTTTATTGAGACCGTTGTGCGCATCGCGCATTAACCGGCTTAGAGCGGTGGCTCCCAGGTCACGAGGTGATTTTTGCAGCGTCTCGTAAAGTTCGTGCGAATGACGTTTGACCCAGGCGAGAACAAGTCTCGATGCCAGTTCTCCGGCAGAACCTCCGCCCATGCCGTCAGAGACGGCGAGGACCAGATGAGAGGGTTGCAGCAGAGCTTCCCCGTGCGCCTCATGCCTGCTGGCGCCTCGTGCCCCAACCTCGAGAGCGATGAAGGCATCGTCGTTGGACTTGCGCATGGAGCCGCCCTCGGACCGCGAGGACCATGCCACCCTCCAGATTCCTCGTGTCCTATGAACGGGTTCGGTTCGGTCGGGAAGCAGGGTAGCAAGCTCGAAGTCGATCAGGCAGAAGCGTCCTAACCGCGGGCAGTAAGTAACATTACGAGGTTCGGGGTCATCATGACGCACTCCGTATTCTCTCTCAAGATTTGCAAAAAGAGCGTCAGATTTCGCCCGTGAAATATCGGGTGCCGATTGGCCGCAATTGGTGGTGACGATGTAGTGCTCTTCCGGATGATGTTCAAGAAGGCGGGGCACGTGAGGGCACGATCGAGTTTCCAGAGCCTTGAGAATCCGGACCTCATTTTCGCATCGTTCGGCTTTCCCGTGCCCTTTAAACGTCTTGTGAACGTGGCCCTTGAAATCAATGCGAACGCGAGAGCGGATGCCATCCTTAAGGTCCTTCACTTCGCCGAAGTGAAACCGGGAGTTGGGCCAACCGGAAGGTGAAAATTTGCCGTGGCAGTCTTTTCCAGACCGAGGGGCATCTTACCGTTGCTTCCAAACGTGTAACGTGCTCTCAACTAGTCATTAATGATCCTTTCCTTGACCTCTCATAGTGAAGCAGAGAACCTGCGCAGAAGTGGACAGGGTGGAGATACCGAAAAAGGCAATTTATCGCCTTTCAATTTACCAGCGCTGCCTGAGCAAGCTGCATGAAAATGGAATGGAGACCGTGAGCTCCTCCGCCTTGGCTGGAGCGGCAGGGGTCAAGCCAGCTCAACTACGGAAGGACCTCACTTATTTCGGGCAATTCGGTACTAGGGGCCTTGGCTACTTCGTCGAGGAGCTCCGAACCGCCATTCGTGAGGTTCTTGGCCGCGAGCAGTTACAGCCGGTGGTGATGGTCGGAGCGGGAAATCTTGGGGTTGCTCTTCTGAGATATCGGGGGTTTGAAAAGGAGGGTTTCGAGGTTATTGCAGCATTTGACGCTGAGCCCGAGGTAGTTATTGCAAGAGGGGTGTCAGTTCCGGTCCATGGACATGAAGACGTCGTCGACTTTGTCGTAGAGAATGGGGTGAAACTTGCCATCCTCTGTGTTCCTGGCGGAGTTGCTCAGGAGGTGGCCAATGAATTGGTTGAGGCTGGAGTGCAGGGAATTCTTAACTTTTCACCGACTTTGCTGGAGGTTCCCGAACCGGTGACCGTGAACAATGTTGATTTGGCGCTGGAACTTGAGAATCTCTCCTATTTTGTGACGCAGGGAGAAGACGGAGACGGGTAGTGATTTGGTCTGTCCCCGGGAGAAAAAGCGGAGGCGGCTCTATTTTTTGCAAAAAGTTCTAAGGATTCTCATCTTTTCTCGTTCCCAGATTATGGTGTTTCACTATGGGCCAGAAAAACACAATGGCTGAGGCCCACGAGCGGTTTGTCGAAGAGGCCCTCGCCCGATACGAAGGCCCCCTTCTTGGGTATGCGATGGGAATAGTCCACGATTTGGACCGGGCCCGCGACGTGGTGCAAGACACCTTTATCAGGTTGTATCAGCAGGACAGGGACAAAGTGGGAAGAGGACTCAAAGCATGGCTTTACACGGTTTGCCGGAACCGAGCCCTTGATATTTTGCGGAAGGAGAGACGGCTGGTGGCGGTGAACGAAGAAAAACTGAAGGTCACGGAAGAACGCGTGGCTTCCCCGGATCATTCCATGGATTGGGGCGAGCGGGTTTCTCTTGTGATGGCGACGCTGGAAAAGCTTTCTGATAACCAGCGGGAAGTCATCAGACTCAAGTTTCAGCAGAATCTTTCCTACAGGGAGATCAGTGAGGCCACCGGACTCGCGGCTGGAAATGTCGGATTCCTTCTCCATACCGGCTTGAAGCGCCTGCGGTCGCTTTTGCCCGAAGACCTTTTGGATAGCCGCCTTTCAAAGTGATGAAACGTATCAACCATGATGATCCTCGTTGGACGGATTTTGTCCTCAGCGAACTCCCCGAACATGAAATGGCCGCCCTTCGTCAGGTGATGGAGAACGACGCTGCGGTTCAGACCGTTCTTGCTGAGACGGATCAGCTGGCCTGCTTGATAAGAGAGGGGTTTCGTAACGAAGTGTATGAGCTTGGGGAATCGAGGAGAGAGGCCATCAGAAAGGCGGGTCGCATACCTGATAAAGGCACGGTTGTTTCAATGACTCGCCGGCGTCGCGATTGGGTGCGACCTGCCGCTGTCGCAGCGGCGGCAGCTTTGATGGTTGGATGCTTCCTGTGGGTAATGCAGCAAATTCCCGTTGGAGAGGACAAGACTGCCTCGATTTCCAACGTAGCCGACTCGCGTTACCGGGAAGTCGTTCGAAGGCAAATCCTGCTGGGGAGCGCTCCCCGGGTGACGAGGCCGATGGCCGGGGGTGCGGGTGCTCCGCTGAATGCCCTGACCGAAGAGATTCCCGTTGTTCTTCCGGAAGTGCCAACTGAATTCATCGAAGAAGAATACCTGATGTTGAGAAAACTTTGGGATGAGTATCCTGAGAGGTTTATAGAGGAGGTCCAGACCGCCACCAGTAAGGCGCAGTTGTCGATGTTGAGCCACATCGCCCCGATGGCGGACAATCCATTCATATCCGCGGAGTCCAAACCGGAATCGGTAGTTCCAGTGGTCTCCGGAACGGCGAGTTATCAGGTGGTGGAGAGGTTCGTCAGAGGCGAGATGAAATTGCCACCCAGAGGGAGTGTACGCATTGAAGAACTGATCAATCATCTTTCCTACGGAGATGATGGGGGAGCGAATCTCGGAAAGATCAGACTCTCCGTGGAAATCGCCTCCTGTCCCTGGGACAGGGAATTGATCCTGATGGGGGTTCTTCTGGAGAATGGATCGGAAGCCGTTGTGGCGAGCGAGACCGATGTCATTGTGACCATGGACCCTGATCTCGTGAAGAGCTACCGTTTGATGGGGTACGCCGGTCGGGAGGATCCGGAGATCGAAGGGAACAGTGGGCCGTCTTCCGCCGGATTGGCACCTGGAAGATCGAACTATGTTCTCTACCAGATCCGGCCCCGGGACTGGGGCGGAACGGAATTCCAGAAAGTCATGGCGAGGGTGAGCCTGCGAGCCGGCGTGCCTGCTGGCGAATTGGTTGTTCCGGTAACCAGCCCTCCCAAAGATTGGATGCTGGCCAGCAGCAACCTCAAGACCGCTGTTGCGCTCTCTGCATGGGGCATGGTCCTGCGGCAGTCGCCCTTTGGAAGCCCGCTGACGCACTTCGATATAGGTCGAATGGCGAAGTCAGCGCTGGAGGAAACCGATGCGTCGGAACTCAAGAGACGAGAAGCACTGCAGCTGATCCTCGATTCTCTGCCCCTCTTTGAAATCGATTCTGGCTCCTGAGATGCTTCAGCAATCAGGAACCCGGGAGGAAGATTGAAATCAGGGAGCCCCCTGCTAGTTTCCTGCTCGAGGCGTCCAATGATACGATTTTTGAGACCGAAATTACTAGTGGCTTTAGCCCTCCTGCTCGCACTGGTGGCAGGATTCACGCTGTGGGTGAGCGGACCTCGGGATAATCCTAGTTATGAGTCAGCCTTCGTTGAATTCATCTGGCTGTCCTATCCAGCGGGGATCTCCCTCGCGTCATTCCAAGAGAGTGGTGAGAAAATCGATTCGGTTCTCCGTGAGCGCGAGGCGGGTTATCTCGCTGGAGTTACCAGTCGGGGCGACCCGCCCGAGGTTGTAGAAGTAGAATTGGCGGTGGATCTGGACCTTGAAGCGGGAAAGAGCCTCGTCGAGGAGTTCAAGGTGCTTGGGGTTGTCCCGGAGGAGGTTGAAACCTCCGGGGGCTCCTACCCCAGGAGTGATCTGGTGGATGAAGTAAACCCGAGATGATACGGTGTCATCTAGAGCCCGGGTTACAGGAAATCGGCCTGAGATGGCGTCTCGAATTCCGAGGCCATGACATTTGGACATCTTGGATTGATAGGCTAGGGTAGCGGAAGTGACTGCGAATCCTTGCACTCTTCTGGTAGATAATGGCTCTCACCGGGCCGAATCAACACTGAGTCTTCGGCGGATTGCGAAGGACCTGGGGTCGCGTGTGAGCAGTGAAGTGAACCCCGTCTCCCTTCTCCATTCGACGAGAGTCGATCCCGGCGATCTGGGAGGAACCCCCGCCCAGATTTTTGAGCCCTTTTTGAAAAAGCAGCGGGAACTGGGTCACGATTCATTTCTGGTGATACCTTTCTTTTTCGGGCACAGCGCTGCGATCTATGAGTATCTTCCTCAGCGTATCAGAGAAATGAGGGAAGGCTGGCCCGAACTCGAGGTCCGGGTGGCTCCCCCGATGGTCAGGATTGATGAGCCAGAAGACGCCCGGGTTGCAGCTATTCTGGGAGACCTCGTAGTGCGAAAGATTAGTGAGGAGGGTCTCGTTCGTCCCGCGGTGACCCTGGTCGACCACGGGACTCCCCGCGCGGCGGTCAACAAGGTACGAAACCACGTTGCGGGGCAGTTGGCCGAAATTCTGGGCGATCAGGTTTCAACCGTGGAGGCATCCTCAATGGAACGTCGGGAAGGAGATGAATATGCCTTTAATGAACCCCTCCTGGAGAAGTTGCTGGGGAAGGACCAATTTCGTCGAGAGGTTGTATTGTCCATGCTCTTCATATCACCGGGGCGCCACGCCGGGCCGGGGGGGGATATCTCCATGATCAGGGAAGAGGCCGAAAAAAATCATGAGGAGCTCCGAACATATGCGAGCGACCTGTTCGCTACCCATCCTGAAGTTATTGACCTCCTCGCTGAGCGCTTCGCACAGGGCCTTTCAGACCTGCCTATTTCGGGAGAGGTACCTGCCCCGGACGCCCTTTGATGAGGTATGGCCGCGCTTGAAAATCTCGAATTTTGGTGGGATCCGGTAGCCCGGGGCGGTCCGGAGAACATGGCTGTAGACGGTTGGCTGTTGGATCAGGAAGTGGCCGTCCTCCGAGCCTACGACTGGGAGGGAAGCTGGGGGAGCCTTGGCTATTTCGGGGAACTGGCAACGGCCCGCAAGGTATTGCCCGGGGTGCCGCTTGTCCGGCGAGCGACTGGCGGGGGAGTGGTCGATCATCGAGACGACCTTACGTATACACTCGCGATTCCCAGAGAATGTCGCCTTGCAGGGGCGAAAGGGAGCGAAAGCTACCGCATTATTCATTCAGCGCTGGCAGCTGCGCTGCATAAGGCTGGCCACGAAGTCTACCTTGTTCATGAGGATCACGATATTGACTCTTCTTCATGTTTTGCGAAGCCAGTTGCATGGGACCTAATTGATGGGCGGGGCGCAAAGATCGCCGGAGCCGGGCAGCGCCGTACGAGAAAGGGGCTGCTCCATCAGGGGAGTATCATGCTGCAGGACGCTGCTGACGGAACAGAAATTCTCATGGAGCTTGCCAGCGAACTAGCTCAGCTTGTAAAGCCTTCAGAAAATGACCCATCAGGTGATGAGCTATCCTCGCTTGTCAGTCAGTTTTCTGATGCAGCCTGGCTGGATCGCAGGTAGCGCCAAGTCAGTTGCTCTCAGAGTGCTCTTCCTTCAGGTGGTCCCCGAGGATGTCCCGGCCAAAGTCTCCGTCAAAAAGCCGCCAGACGGCATGGGCGTGGTTGGCTCCGTTCTGCGTGTTGGCGTATTCCACCATGAATGCCCCCTCGTCCGTAATGCGGAAGTAGTGAGGCTCCCCTTTCTTGAGGCCTCCAGCCCACGCAAAGCGCAGCTTGTCGACTACCCCGGCAATTTCTGACAGGGCCGGGCGAGCCACCTCGGCCCGGGTATTGCTGGCAAATTCCCGTAGTATTCCGAGGAGCATAGTTTTCTGTTCATTACTCATGTCGCCTCCTGTCACTCCCTGTGATTCGGGTTTGCTGGCAACCCGATCCTGACTGGAGAGAATATCTCGCGGCGCTTTTTCGGAGATCACTGCCGTCTTTCCTGTCTTTTTCAGGGACAACGCGAGGGCACGAGCTTGTTCCTCCAGGCGACCCAGGGGTCGCGTCCCCTTGTATGGTCCTTTTTGCACGATCGCCGGGTTTGTGCCGAAGAATGCAGGCGTTGCTACAACGTTTCCATTGACGATTGTGTAATTAAGGGAGAGATGGTGTCCCTCAAAGCGCCAACCCCAGATTCCCTTCTTCGGCTTCGTAGAGGGATCCCCGAAGATGGCGATGTAATATTTCTGAGTGTCACGCCTTACAGGGTCGTTTTCCATTTCTGCCAGAATGGCCTCCAAGCCCATGATGGCAGTCGCGTTCAAGACTCCTTTCTGGCTAAGACCACTCGCGAGGAGTGCGTAGGCAGAATGCGTCTGAGCAGGAGTCAGTTCGCTGAGTTTGAGACCCTTGCGGTCGAGAGGGATGAAGTGCCAGTTTTCCCGTTCCTCATCCGAAAAATCGAAGATAGCCTTTGCCTTCTGCTCAGGCTTCAAGCCCTTAAGGAAGTTCAGGGCGGCCCTACCCATTTCCGTTGCGGGATTACCAGCAAGGGCAAGCGGGGCAGAGAGAAAAAGAACGGCGAGAGCGAGGCGTTTCTTCATGGTGGTCGTGATCTTGCGGGGGTTAGGTTGGATTGAAAGCGCAATTTACACTTGTTCTGGGAATGACCTGGGAGCCTTTCTCTCAAGGGTAAGACCTTATCATCCCAGACCGAGCATGCCGCTCGCAACCAGCAGGTAGATAAGCATCCCCGAGACATCCACAACGGTTGTGACAGCGGGCGCGGCAATGACTGCCGGGTCGAGGCGGACAGCACAGGCTCCGAGAGGGAGAAGGGCTCCAATCAGGGTGGAGGCCGTGACCTGAACGGCCAGAGCTACCGCCACCGCTGAGCCAAACGCGCTGAAGGGGATTCCCGGAGCCACCTCTGGATGGGGATGGAAAAGCGGCAGGACAAAAATTGCGACCACTGCAATTGCGATGCCGAGAATGGCTCCCAGCATTGCGCCGAGTCGTAATTCCTTCCATGCGACCTTGAGTGCGTCCCTGGCGTTTAATTCGTTAAGGGCCATGGCCCGGATCGCTACCGTGGATGCCTGCCCTCCGGAATTTCCTCCTGCTGCAATGATCATGGGCAGGAAAAGCATGAGAAGAGGAATGCCCCTCAGTGTTTCCTCGAAGCGAAACATGACCGCTCCTGCGGCAATGGAGAGAAGTGCAAGGCCGACAAGCCAGATGACACGACGGCTGAAGTGGGTGGTAACCCGGGTGTTGAGATAACCTTCTTCAGATTGCTCGCCAGTCAAGCCCGCCTGCTTCTCAATGTCCTCCGTCGATTCCTCGCTAAGGATTTCCATTGCGTCGTCAGAAGTGATGACCCCGAGAAGGTGGTTTTCCTCGTCCACGACTGGCAGGGCGTACATGTCATATTTCAGCACCGCGATGGAGGCCTCTTCCTGATCGGTATCAGCAAGGACGGTGTGCTCGATGGGTTGCATGATCGCACCTACGGGCGTCTGCCAGGCATTGAATGTCAGATCGCGCAGTCTCAACTTTCCGGCAAGCTGGTTGTTCTGGTCATGGACGAAGATCCTGCTCAGGGTCTCTGTGTCCTCAAGGTCGGGCCTAAGGTGGTCCAGTGCCTCCTTCACCGTCATACTCACCGAGACGTTGCCGATCTGGGTCGTCATTCGCCCACCCGCCGTATCTTCGGGATATTCAAGAAGGGTCCGGGTGAGTTCCCGTTCTTCATGTGCACCGAGCAGGCCGATCAGCTTTTCCCGCTTCCGTTCATCTTCCACATCCTGAAGAACGTCGACGCGATCGTCGTCCGGGAGTTCCTCAAGAACTTGCCGCTGCTGGCTTGGTTTTAGGTAGTCGAGGGCTTCCTCGACAAGCGGGTCTGGAATTTCGGCGATAACTTCTGAAAAGGATTCGGAAGAAAGGGTTCGGACGAACCAAGCCTGACTTTTGCGGGAAAGCTCCTCGTAGATTGCGGCAAGGTCTGCGTAATGGATCTTTTCCGACGCCGACAGGAAAGCACTTCCATCACGCGCGGTTACCGCCCGTCTCAAGTCCTCCAGAATTTCAGGATTCTCTTCCGGCACGGGAGCAGACTAGAAAGGGAGTTCTATTTGAGAAGTCCAAACCGGCTGAGGATGGCTCAGTTTTTCTTTGCCGGGAGTTCCTTCGGGTAGCCTATTTAGGCTTAGACCTTTCTCTCCGCGTGGCTCTGGGTCCTTCGGTGCCGGCAGCTCAGGATCTCGACATGGATGGGCTCCCGGACTGGTGGGAGTTAGCAAAAGGCCTGAGTGTTTTCGACGATGGCAGTGATCCGGCGAGTCGTCAGAATGGACCGAGCGGCGATCCTGATGAGGATGGTATTTCAAACTTAGAGGAATATGTCATCGGGCTGGATCCTAATTGGCCCAATCTGAATTCAGTTCCTGAGCTCGATTTCAGAATCAATGCCGAGGATCGGGTGCAGCTGAACTTTTTCAGTATTCCCGATCGGCTTTACCGCTTGTGGTGGAGCCGTGATCTTGAAGTGTGGTCGCCACTTGGTCCGGTGATTGATACCGGAGCAGACGTTCTTCCCGCACGATACGAAATTACGGACCATGAGCTCCCCGATACCGTTGAAAGGTATTACCGGCTCGAGGTGAGCTTGCCCTGAGTCAGTGAATTCCCTGACAGATCAATTGCGTTCTCCGCTAATTCCTCGAACATGTTCCTAGAGAACCTGGCTGACGAAATTCGTGCGGCTGAATACCTCGAACTGCTCCGGTTCCTCGCCTGTTCCGATAAAGCGAGGGGCAATATCCAGTTCCCTCTGAATCGCCACTGCCACACCTCCCTTGCCAGACCCATCGAGCTTGGTGACGATGACACCGGAGAGAGGAACAGCCCGGTTGAATTCGCGGGCCTGATTGAGCGCATTGCCCCCAGTGGTGGCATCAACCACGAGAAAAGTCTGGTGAGGAGCGTTTTCATCCTGTTTTCCAAGGATGCGATTAATCTTTCCAAGTTCCTCCATCAGGTTGTGACTGGTGTGCAGCCGCCCAGCAGTGTCGCATATCAGAACCTGCGTCCCGTTGCTGATAGCCTGCTGGTGAGCCGTGTAGCAGACAGATGCCGGATCTGCATTGGCGGCCCCCTTGACCAGTGGGATTCCTAGCCGTTCCGACCATCGTTCCAGTTGTTCGACCGCGGCAGCTCGAAATGTATCGGCAGCAGCCAGGGTGACTGAGGCTCCCTTCTGGGAGAAGAGATTCGCAAGCTTTGCAGCGGAGGTCGTTTTACCAGTTCCGTTGACCCCAACCACGAGAATTACCAAGGGCTTCCCGTCTTCCGGAAGGTCGAGAATCGGCTGATCCTCGGGAAAGATCTCAGAGATTCGATTGCGAGCTGCGTCCACCACATCATCTGCTGAGATCTGACGCCCCAGATCCCGGAGGGTATCAACGATTTCGAGGGAAGTCCTCACCCCGAGATCTGCCGAGATAAGGTCAGCTTCCAACTCATCCCAGTCAACATCCGAGCGATTAGCGACCTTATTGTAGAGGTTCTTGAAGAATCCAGCCATGATAGGAGAGATGGGGAAGACAGGGAGTGACGCTCTTTCGAGAAGGTCTCTTTCGATCCGTTTCGGTTCGGAGGTTCTCGAATTCCCTACTGGAGGCAAGATATTTGAAGTGTCGCCGGCATCTCTTCTCAGGGAAGGGTCTGCCGGCCAGTCCGAAGAAGAGCCTTGCGGAGTTTCCCCGGGTAGTCTGTGGTGATCGAGCGGGATCCCATCCTGAGAAATCGCCGGGCGACGGCAGCATTGTTGACCGTCCAGACGTGATGCTGAAAGCCTCTCTCCCGGAGGATCTTGAGGTGATCCTCACGTAGTCCGGGATGAGCGCTGGAGCCTAGTCCGCTGACATCCAGATCCTTGAGAGTTGCGATCAGAGCTTCGATCTTATTATCCGGATCACCAGGAGTCTTTGAGTTAAAACCATAGAGCCAGTTGACTTTCCATTCAGGACGCTGCCTCCTGACCGTCCGCACTACGGCCTCCGAGAAAGAAATGACAACAATCTGTTCATTGGAAAGTCCGCTTCTCTTGACGGCCTGAAGAAGTGCAGGAACGATTTCGACGCCGCATTTGATTTCGATGAAAATCTGTTTTCCCGGGGGAATGCAGTGGAAGACCTCCTCAATGGTGGGGATTCTTGTCCCAGCAAACTCCCTGCCTTTCCAAGACCCTGCGTCCAGTGACTGGAGTTCTGCCAGAGTCGTTTGACTGATGGTATAATTCTCGCCGGTCAGTTTGCTGGTGTTTCGATCGTGAAAACAGACGATTCGTCCATCATTGGTGAGGTGAAAATCACCCTCGATAGCGTCAGCGCCCTGCTTCCATGCGAGACGGAATGCGCGGAGGGTGTTTTCGGGCGCATCTCCGGACGCGCCCCGGTGCGCAACAATGAATGGTTCAGCCAGGACAGGCATCGCGAGAGACAACAGAATGCAAGTCAGCGTTTTCAAGGAGGAAGACGGTTTCAGGGAAAATGGATCAGGAATAATATTTCAAATAACCGTAGATAGAATCAAGGGGAAGTAGTCTGCTTGGAGCTCGACAGCCTCTTCAGGTAGAGTCGTCTCCATTTCACGTGGGCAGATTTTCCACCGTGGACCTGCAGAGCGATAAAGCCCTCGGGCGTAAAATGGTTTGCATCATCATCCTCAAAGTCGGCGCGGGGAATTCCGTTGAGCCAGGTCTGGATTCGCTTGCCATGACATTTGATCACGATCGTATTCCATTCAGACCATCTGAAGACCTCTCTTCCTCTCAGGGAAAAGGTTGATGCCGTTTGCTGACCACTTCCGGCTGTGAAGATTCCCGGGTAGAGCCATCCGCGTCGTGCTTCATCATAGATTCCGGCTGTGTAGGATCGCTTCTCGTTATTGTCGTGCTCGCACTGGTAACCAAACACCCTCCCTGTTTTGTGCCGCTGACGGGATCGAAACTGACATCCGGAATTTCCAGATCGATCAACAAACTGAAATTGGAAGATGAGAATGAAGTCACGGAAGATTTCTTCAGTGCAGAGAAATGTGTTCCCCCGAATGTTCTTCCCGTATCCGATAATAGCGCCATCTTCCACCTTGTATCTGCCGGTTCCTCCGGACTTGCGCCAGCCCTTCAGGGTCTTGCCGTCAAAAAGCGAGATATATCCATCCCTCAGGAGGGTAGCAGTATCTGCCCCAAAGGCTGGTTCAGCCGACGGGATGGCCTTTTCCGGCATGCTCGATCCAAGGCAGGGTACCAAGGCGAATAAGATGAAGAGATACCTCATTGTTTCCATGCTCGGGCATGGGAACAGTGCTGACGAGGAGAAAGCAGTCAGGAAACATTCAGCAGGCTCTGGTGGAGTCCCACGANGGCCTCCTCCNGATGCCCGGCGGAGAGNGTGATACGTAGTCGAGCTGAGCCCCGGGGCACGGTTGGNAAGCGTATTGCTGGTGCAAGGTATCCCTTCTCAAGCAGGGTGGCAGAAGCGCGAAGTGCCATCTCGTTGTCTCCCAGGATTACAGGAATGATGGCGCTGGCGGGCTGCTTGCCGAGGAGTTCAGAAAGTCTTGATATATTGGACCACAGTCGATCCCTGAGCTCCANACCTCGCGATGACGCGATAATATCTATCCCGCACAACGAAGCAGCAGCCTGGGCGGGAGGTGGGGCGGTAGAGTAAATAAAGGGCCGAGCCTTGTTCGTGAGGAGATTAATCCATGCTCGGCTTGCCGCAAGATACCCTCCGGCAGAACCTACCGCTTTCCCAAGGGTTCCCATTTGGAGAGCGATACGGTCCTGTAGACCCAACTCTTCAGCGAGTCCCTGTCCTCCGGATCCAAGTATTCCGACCGCGTGCGCCTCATCAAGAAGAAGAAGAGCATNGTATTTCTCCACGAGATCGACGATCTCTGCGAGCGGTGCGCGGTCACCATCCATGCTGAACACGGATTCCGTAACCACCAGAAGGCGCGAGTNGTCGGAAATCTTTTTTCGGTAATGCCCAAGAAGGTTCTCAAGTTTGTCGAGGTTGTTGTGAGGGAAGATCCTTAGAGTTGCTCCTGATCGGCGAGCCCCATCGATCAGGCAGGCGTGGCAGAGCTTGTCCATGATGACCACGTCCCCGCTGGTCAGAAATGCACCAAGCGCTCCCATTGCGGTCGCATAGCCGTTGGCGAAGGTCAAGGCGGCCTCGGTGCCTTTCCATTCTGCAATTCTTTCCTCAAGATCCCGATGGGGGAGGAGCGATCCGGAGATCAGGCGTGACGCCCCGGCGCCGGTTCCGTAGCGCCCGGTTGCCTCACAGGCGGCGTTTACGAGGGCTTCATCGCGGGAGAGACCTAGATAATCATTNGAGGAAAAATTGACTACCGGCAAGCCATCGGAAGTGGAAAGAAGCTGGTCACTTGAAAGCCCGGAGCGCAGACTCCTGAGGAGACCTTCCTGATGCAGGGTTGCCAGTTCATCTTCCGGTTCGCGCATGGTAAACCGATCANCTTCTGGTTCCGAGGGCCATTGAGGGCCGAATCATCTGCGGAGATTCGAGAGCCCAGCGCAGCAGGGACTCGGAATCGTTCCATATAGCTGCTGGGGTGCTTCCAAGAACAACCGCAATGACGGTTCTGCCATGCAGACTGCCACTNGCGACAAGGCATTTTCCAGAGGCTCTCGTGGTTCCGGTCTTCATACCGGTGGCGAAAGGAAGGCTCTTTAACAGTCGGTTGGTGTTGGTTAGCTTGCTGACCTTTCCACTGTTGTGGACAAAGTTGTAATTTCGGACTGTCAGGGGCTNTCGAATGGAGGCTTGACGATAGGCATGGCGAGCGAGCTTCGCGATATCTCTGGCGGTGGAGAACTGACCTTTCTCTGTCAGGCCGTGCGGATTCCGAAAGTTCGTATCGGTCATCCCGAGAGAACGGGCACGGAGATTCATCTGTCGGGCAAATCCATCAACGCTTCCAGCCACGTCCCGGGCGAGGGCAACGGAAGCGTCGTTTGCACTTCGTACAAGGATGGCTTTGAGCAGCTGTCCACGGGTGTAGCTGTGACCTGTCTTGAGATAAAGTTTGGTGGGTTCAACCGAGGTGTCGCTCGCCTGAATGACGACAGGGTCATCCAGCGATCCTGCTTCAGTGACGAGCACAGCCGTCATCAGCTTCTGCGTGCTAGCCACCGCACATCTATGGTCGGCGTTCTTCTCCATCAGCACCTGGCCGGTGTCGACATCAATCACGATGACTCGCTTGGCTTCGACAGACGGAGGTCCTCCCTCTGGCGAGACAATCGAGGGAGGAAGCGGACTATAAGGTAACCTCGGCGTTGTGGCGAGGTGTGAGGGTGCGCACGCGAAAACCAGCAATGACAATGCCAGACAGGCCAAGTGGGGGCCGGGTGCAATGTTCATTGAGCATGATATTCACATTCGTTGAACCATTCTCAAGAGCCAAATTACCTCCAGACCTTTGAAGTTAGGGTAAATTAATCCTTGCTTTACAGGCCTCTGGAAGACATTACTGTTCATAATAACATTTACTGTTCAAATGTCTTATAAACTCACTGGCCGGCAGCAGGAACTACTCGACTTTCTCCGCGAGTCACATCGGAAAACTGGTGTGATGCCTTCCACACGAGAGATTCAGTCCCATTTTGGGTTCGCGAGTCAGACCGCGGCCATGAGTCATCTGCGTGCCCTTGAGCGGAAAGGGGCCATCAACCGACTTCCCGGGAAGGCGCGCGCGGTGGTGCTACCTGAAGAGCTGGAACGCGAGGAAATCATGGATATCCCGGTTTACGGTGACATCGCCGCTGGGATGGCTCAGGACATTGCACCAGAGACGAATGGATGTGTCTCGATTGATGTTGCGAGCATCGGCCTTTCCAGGACCAAGAAGGTATTTGCACTGAAAGTGCGGGGCGATTCGATGATTGATGCGCATATTTGTGATGGAGATACCGTGGTGTTGGAAATGCGAGAACCTCGTGATGGTGACGTTGTGGCTGCCTTGATTGATGGAGAGACGACCCTCAAACGCTATGTAGTCAATGAAGGGGCGCCCTACCTGCAGGCAGAGAACGAACTGTATCCCGATCTTGTTCCCCTGAGCGAACTGGTGATTCAAGGAGTGATGGTGGCATTGCTGCGGAAGGCAGCCTGAACCTGTGGACCGCTCAGAGCGGTCTGGTTGTCAGGGCCTTCTCGAGACAGTTGGTTTGATCCGACATGATAGCGGATTCTCCTGTTCAATGATCACGCGCGCCTCGGTTCCATTTTTGTGCGGGAGAGAGATCCTTGGTGGCAGATGTCCTGAATGGAGTCGTGAGAAAAGGCCTGCCACCGATCAAGCCATGCGAGGAAACCGAGGCCGTTCCCCGGTCAGCGAGTAACCCTGCCGTTGCGATAGGAAGCTGAGGTGAAAATATGCGTGGGGAAACGCCCTTCCACCCGACTCGTATGGCCGGATTTTGAAATTGCCTTTGGCAGAATCGGGAAGGGACGTGTAGAGTTCCGTCAGGCAATGCCGTTCAAAGTCGTAGTTCTCCGCTCTCATTTGAGCCAAATTTTGGTGAAGAAGCTACTGTGGGTGATAATTTCAATTCTCGTGCTACTTCCCCTCAGGATGCTGCTCTCAGCCGAGGTGCCGCAGGCTGATCTTGAAAGATACCGGCAGGAAATAGCACCGGTTTTGAAAGCCGCCTGCGCGGGATGTCATGGTCCGAAAAAGCAGAAAGGAAGCTTCAGAATAGATACTCTCGATTCGGATTTATTGACGGGTGGGGATGTTAGCTGGTGGTTGGAGGTTTTTGAGGTGATTAGCAATGGTGAAATGCCCCCTGAGGACGCAGACCATCCCCTCAAGGACGAGGAGAAGGCTCGAATTGTGGATTGGTTGTCCGGGGAGATCCAGTTGGCATCCCAGGTGAGAAGGAGCCGGGAAGCGCATACGTCATTTCGGAGAATGACGCGCTATGAATATAACTATTCGATGCAGGATCTGCTGGGTCTTCCTTTTGACTTCTCCCGCGACCTGCCCCCGGAGACCTCCTCCGAGGACGGTTTCAAAAATAGTTCAGAAATGCTGCAGATGACTGCCATGCAACTGGTGCAATACCGGAAGCAGGCTCGGCGGGCACTACATTCGGCGACGATACGGGGGAAGAGACCGGATCCGGTCTATTACGGAATCCCCATGCGGGCCTTCACAGAGCGCTTTGATCCGGAGCATGCTGCGTCGGTGGCCCGAACCCTGAAAAGGATCCGGGAAAAGGATATGTCTTTGCAGGAGGCCCTGCAGGCCGAGGAGAAGAAATACCGGGGGAGGCCCGGAGGAACCTACTTCAGGAATCTGATTACCGGCCAGGGAGTGAAACCAAGATGGAGCTACCATGGAGCAAAATATGCATGGAAGCCAGTTTCCAAGCGTCCCGAGATCCCGCCCGCCATGGAGGATGTGGTTGTCATTGCACCGAACCAGAAATTCGTCGTCGATGTGGGAAATGGCCTGCCGGATGAGGGGAACATGCGTGTGAGGATCCGAGCGGCACGTTTGTTGGAAGAAAATACGGACGATCGCCATCATCCGACCCTGCGGTTATATTTCGGAAACCAACCGAGCAATGACTCGCGCCTGTCTGTAAACGTAGGGAGAGATGTCGTGATTGATGCCCCCCCGGGAGACGCCCGCTTCTACCATTGGGACGTTCCGCTGGGAGAGGTGCCTCGCAATGCATTTCGCGACAGCCACAGACTTGGGCAATTACCCAATCCAGGAGAATTTCTTTCTCTTCTTAATACCTCCAGTGTCCCAGCTTCCCTGACGGTCGATTACCTTGAGATCATCGCCCCGGCGCTGGAGCAGTGGCCTCCGGAGTCACATACTCGTATTTTTCCTCCAAGGGATGAAGATATTGAGGAGGAGGTTTACGCGCGAGAAGTGCTCACCGTTTTCATGGAGCGTGCGTGGCGTCGGCCAGTGACGGAGGCGGAAGTCAGCCAGAAGCTGCTTCTCTACGACCGGTTGAGGCCCGGATGCATCGATTTCCAGGAGGCGATGGTGGAGGTGATGGCTTCGGTTCTGTCCTCCCCTAAATATCTCTACCTTGGCCGGATTG
The DNA here is from genome assembly GCA_002723015.1 of Roseibacillus sp. Next base: position 28,321 of record PBNG01000044.1, read on the forward strand.
CTGGGGAGGGTGAGGATGGGCGAAGGATAACGGATCTTGAATTAGCCAGCAGGCTCTCGTTTTTTCTCTGGAGTAGCCTTCCGGATGAGGAACTACTGACCGCAGCCGCAACAGGATCACTGTCGAAGGGTGCGGTTCTGGAGCAGCAAACCCGTCGGATGCTGACGGACCCCAAGGTTCAGCGATTTGCCCAGCACTACACGCGGCAGTGGCTGGGGATGGAAGAGTTGGATTTTCTCAAGTTTGATACCAAGGTCCACGGGAGAGTAGATCCCCTGCTGGTAGAATCGATGAAACGAGAGCCTGTCGCTTTCTTCAGTGAAGTCTTGGGGCAGAACCGATCGATATTTGAGTTCTTGGACTCAGACTATGCTCTTTTGAATGACCGGCTTGCGAGGCATTACGGGTTGCCGGAGGTGCTGGGTCACCAGTTACGGAAGGTCGCTCTCTCACCCGATGACAGGCGTGGTGGGCTCCTTGCCCAAGCAGGGTTGCTTGCAATGAATTCCAATGGGAAGGACTCTAATCCCTTAAAGCGTGGTATCTGGATACTGGAAAATCTTCTTAATGATCCCCCTCCGCCGCCACCTCCGGCCGTCCCTGAGATCGATCTGGCGGACCCTGATATTCTCAAGCTCACCCTCAAGCAGCGCATGGAGGATCATCGAGATGATCCGGCCTGTGCGTCGTGTCACTCCAAGATTGATCCGTGGGGTATCGCCTTTGAAAACTTTGATGCCCTCGGGCGGTGGCGTGACATGGTTCGAGGTGCTCCGGTTGATGCTTCCAGTATGCTGTTTAACAAGGAGGAACTGCATGGGATCAAGGGAGTGAAGGATTATCTCCTGAATAATCGTCAGAAGCAGTTTTCCCGTGCGATGACTCATAAGTTGGCGTCTTATGCTCTTGGCCGACCGATCACTTTCAGCGACCGGTCGGAAGTGGACCGTATCAGCGCTGAGTTGCGAGAGGGTGGTGGCGGATTACGAGATCTTGTACTTCTGATTGTTAAAAGTGATTTATTTCAGTTAAACTAAGGTCAATCCGCAGGAGCATGTCGAATATTCCCCTATCTTCTCTCGACCGTCGGAAGTTTCTACGTGGTGCAGGTGTCGCCCTTGCTCTTCCATGGATGGAGACATTTTCCAGCCCGGACCGGGCAGGGCGAGAGTCCGCTCGGCGAAAGCGACTCGCCTGTTTCTACCTGCCTGATGGTGTGCCGATGCCCTTGGAAGAGGATCCGTCGTTCAAAGACTGGAGCTGGTTTCCGCATGGCGGGCGCACGGACTTCCGCCTCACCAAGTGCATGGAAACTCTGGCGCACCTGCGCGATGAGATGACCATCTTCTCCGGTCTGTCACATCCTGCTGTCCGGCGGGTTCATGGGCACCGGAATGCGGATCAGTTTCTCACCGGAGCGAACACAGGAGCGATGGATGATGAGTATGAAAACAGTATCTCTCTCGATCAGGTGTTTGCAGCTCACGCCGGGGAGCACACACGGCATGCGTCTCTCGTCTTGTCAACAGATGGAGGCACTGGGTCCCCCAGGGGCGCACACACTCTTTCCTTCAATGCCGAGGGTCGGCCCATTCCCGCGGAGCATAAACCCAAGCGTATATTTGATATGCTTTTTGTGAAAAGCGGTCCGGATGCCGCTCGTCGGCTTGCCCTGAGCGAGAGTGCTCTCGATGATCTCATGGAGGATGCGCGTTCGCTGAAGCATTCACTCTCCAAGCATGATCAGGAGACTCTCGCTGAATATCTTCAATCCGTCCGGGAGACGGAGGTAAGGGTGGAAAAAGCTCGGCGCTGGCTCGACGTGGCTCTGCCGGTGGTGAGTGCCGATGGACTCAAGCTCGACGTCACGCCCGAGGATCCGAGGAACTTCCTCCGGACAATGTATGAGCTGATTTTCCTTGCCTTTAAGACAGACTCGACCCGGGTGGCTACCTACCAGCTAGGAAGAGAAAACGGAGTAGGAATCAGTGATTACCTAGCTCGTGCGGTGGGCTTCAGAGCTGCTCACAGTCTCTCCCATGAAACCAAGAACCCTGACGGGTACAAGAACTTCGGGGTCTACTGCCGTTTTATCAACGAAGAGCTTGGGAGGTTCGCAGACCGGCTGAAAGCGACCCCTGAGCCAGGAGGAGAGGGTAGCATGCTTGATCATACGGCTGTGTTTTTCGGTTCGGCTTCCAGTGCATTTCACTTGTCCCGGAACTATCCTCTGATCCTGATGGGCGGCCGCAAACTGGGATTCAAGCATGGCCAGTACTTGAAATATGGTCGTGGCAACGAAGAGAATCAGGCAACGGCGGGCATCAGCAGTGATTCCGGCTGGCAGAAGGAAATGAATTATACGGAGTTACCCCTCTCAAACCTATACCTGACGATGCTGCAGAGACTCGGGGTGGAAACCGAGAGCTTTGGCGGAAGTGTCGAGACTATCGCGGAAGTGTAAAGCCAGGTTGCCCGAGGCAGACTTGGATCCGGAAGAGCAGAAACCCATCAATTCACTGAGAAGATATTTTCAGCTCCCTTGCTGTCTCCTATTGGCATGTCTACTGGTCCCGGGTTCATTGGGAGCACGAATCCAACGGGCTGCAGATGCTCCGCAGCCGCTTTCTCCTGAGGAAAGTGCGCAACGTATTCTATTACCCGAGGGATTTCAGATTGATCTGGTTGCGTGCGAACCAGTAGTCAAGGAGCCGTCCGGCATCGCCTTTGACGAACATGGGCGGGTTTTCGTTTGCGAGCTCCATGGCTACAATATCGAGGGGCACATCGATACGCAGGAACTCAACAAGAGCGGTAAACTCGATAAAACGGTTCGGCGCATCCGATGGGAGTTCAAGGGGGGACAGATCGCAGAGGAGGCAGTCAGGCAGCAATATGGAGTGGTCAAGTTGTTGACTGATACGGATGGGGACGGGATTATGGATAAGGCGGAGGTCTGGGCCGATGACCTCCCGCCATGTTATGGGATTGTCGCCGCGCGCGGAGGGGTCATTGTGGCCTGTGCTCCCCACATCATGTTCTTTGCCGACCGGGATGGTGATGGGAAGCCGGAGGTGCGTGAGACTCTTTACACGGGATTCAAGGTCAATACCATTGAGAGGGGTATCAACAACCCGATCTGGGGACTCGACGACTGGATCTACGTGGGCAGTGGTTCGGGAGGCGGAACGATCACGGGGCCGAAACTCAAGGGGCGCGTCGAACTCGGAGCTTCCGACTTCCGGATCAAGGCGGATGGCTCGGCGATCGAGCATGTGAACGGAAGCGTCACCACGTTTGGCCTGACGATGAATGATATCGGTGATCGCTTTCCATCCTCCGGGGGGAACCCGGCCCGGTATGCGCTCCCGCTGCCGCGTCATTATCTTGCCCGCAATCCGCACGTGGCAACCCCGGGGTCAACCCAGGGGGCTGCGGATTACGGTAACGGTTATCGGATCAGTGAGCCGCATCCGTGGCGTGTCAAGCGGGGCAGGGATCCGGCCTGGGTAAAGTTCTATGGCCAGCGCGAAACCAACAGCAATTACTTTTCCGGGGGATGCAGTACAACGTTCTATGGGGGGCGACTGTTTCCCGAGCAATATCATGGAAATCTGTTTTACTGTGAGCCTTCGCTCAACATTGTGCATCGCACGGTCCTTACGCGGGATGGTGCCGGTTACCGGGCTCGGCGGGCACCCGGTGAGGAGGAGTCCGAATTTCTTGCCTCCACCGACCAATGGTTCCGGCCAATGAATCTGCGGGTCGGTCCGGATGGAGCACTTTACATCGTCGATATGTATCGTGAGATCATCGAGGACTATTCGGCGGTTCCCCGATTTCTCCAGCAGCAATATGGGTTGAATAAGGGTAAGGAATACGGGCGGATCTGGAGGCTTAGGCACAAGGGAAAAGCATTGGCTCTGAAGGAGAATCCTGGCAAGGCCACGGTCAAGGAGCTGGCACAGGTTCTTGCGGATGACAATCCATGGCGCCGGTCAACGGCACAGAGGGTTCTTATTGAACGGAAGGATCGTAGTGCACGTGATCCCCTTGTGAGGTTGATCCAGGACAAGGGTGTTGCCCCATCAGGTGTTATCCGTGCCCTGCAAACCCTGAGATCATTGAAATCGCTGGAGTCCTCGGAGGTCCTGGTGGCCCTCAATCATGAAGACCATGGAGTGAGGGTTCATGGCTTGCGCCTGGCTGGACCGTGGCTTGATTCGGACGAAGCCCTTCGTTCCCAGTTGATCAGGATGAGCCAGGACCCGGATCCCCGGGTCCGTCTGCAGCTCGCCATGACACTTGGTGAATCCAAGGATACGTGGTCGGTCGAACCCTTGAGGGATCTGGCGGAAAGACATGGAGGCGATCGCTGGATGGCTACGGCCATCCTCAGTTCCGCAAACAACCGGAACGGGGGGCGCCTGCTTCTCGGTCTTCTGGGCAGCATTGAGCTGGGACCGGGAGCCCGGGCCTTGCTCGAGCCACTGGCAAAAACCGTCGGCGGACGAAGGGACGGGGAGCAAATGGCGGCTGCCCTGCGGTTGGTGTCATCGCTGGGCGCCGACCTTCAGAAAGCATGCTTGACTGGTTTTGCAGTGAGCGTTTCACGCGGTGGAGTATTGGCTCCCGAGTCCGTTGATGGCTGGGTCGTTCTGACACGCTTTCTCAGCAGCAGTGATGCTCGGGTCAGGGAGCTGGCAGCCAAGCTTTCAGCTGAACTTTCGGTTGCGGAAGGCGATCGTCTGGCAGCAATGTTTGAGGAGGCAGCAGAGACTGCCCTGGAACCAGAAGGTGAGCTGGCAAAACGAAGGGAGGCCCTGCGAATCCTCGCCAGTGCGCCTTTTGGGGTCCTGTTACCAGTGGCCTCCAAGCTGCTGGATTCAAGACAGGCGCCGTCCATTCAGGTTGCAGCGATAGGAGCCCTGGGCCTATCTGGCAATGAGCGCGCCGCCGAGGTTCTGCTCAAGGGTTGGCCAGGGTTCTCGCCAGCATCCCGTAGCGCGGTCCTCCGTACGATCTTCTCCCGCAGAAACCGTCTACCTGCGTTGATTGAAGCAGTCGAAAAGGGGGTCGTTCACCCCGGCGATATCTCCGGGGTGCAGAGGGAGCAGTTGAAATCCATTCCGGATGCCAACCTTGCAGAGCGTGCAGGCAAGTTGTTCGAGGAGTCCTCCTCGGAGGCCAAACTGACGGCCCGTATTGCACGCTATCGTAGAGCGCTCGACAACAGGACGGATCCCGCAAAGGGCAAAGTTGTTTATCAGAAGAACTGTATCGTATGCCACAAGCTCGGGGACGAGGGCAACGAAGTCGGCCCCTCACTTGGGAGTATCACGGGCAAGCCGGATGAATCCGTTCTCATAGACATCCTTGATCCAAACGGGAAAATTGAGCCGGAATATAAACTCTATCTGATCTCAGCGGAGGGAGGGAAGGCCCATGCTGGAGTGCTGGCTTCCGAGTCGCCTACCAGCGTGATCCTCAAGCGCGTCGATGGGGGAACAGATGTCATTCTTCGCAAGGACATCATCCAAATGACGGCTTCCGAGCTGTCCCTTATGCCCGCAAATCTTCATGCGCAGATCAATCCGCAGGATGCTGCTGATTTGATCGCGTTCCTGCGGATGACGTTCGCGGGGAACCCGAAAAGTCAGTGAGTTCTTACCAAAGTGCCGGTTGTCCTGCCTTCTCATCGTAAGATGAGCGGAGAGTGACGAGGAGTCGGAAGGAGCTGATTTTGGGCGCTACTATTGACCAGATATGTGGTTCTATCTGGCATGAGAGCACTTTGTCTCGGGCTTGCGTGCGCCTTTCTTTCTCTTCCGGTTCAAGCTGATCGCTTCAAGGAATGGGACCGTAACAAGGATGGGAAGCTCCAGAAGGAAGAGTTGCCGCCCAATGCGCGACGAAATTTCGAGAGGGTTGATACCGACAAGGACGGGGTCATTTCCCTGGCCGAGCATAAGGCATTCCTTAATCGGCGTAGTGGGGGAGGGCAGAGACAACAGGCTCATCCGGATTATGAAACGGTCCGTAATCAGGATTATACCGGTTCCGGGAACCCGCGCCAGACGCTCGACTTGTTCCTTCCCAAGGAGCAATCCGAGAAGCCCAGGCCGCTCCTTGTCTATATCCATGGCGGGGGCTGGAGGGGTGGAAGCAAGGAGGGAGCCTTCAGGCGTCTGCAGCCATTGCTTGAGGGGTCAGGTTTTGCAGGGGCAGCCATCAATTACCGGTTGACCAACGAAGCGAGCTGGCCGGCCCAGATCCACGATTGCAAGGCGGCGATCCGGTGGTTGAAAGCTCATGCCGGGAAGTATGGGTATGATCCGGAGCGAATTGCGGTCTGGGGAACGAGTGCGGGAGGTCACCTGGTATCCATGCTTGGAGTCACGGGTGATGTTCCGGATCTGGAAGGAAAACTGGGCAAGCATCTTGATGAAAAATCCAGCATCACGTGTGTGGTGAACTATTTTGGCCCATCCAATCTCCTCACCATGGACGACTACCCCAGTAACATCAAACACAGTGCTGCGGATTCGCCGGAGGGCAAACTGGTGGGTGGGGCCCTGCTTGAGAAAAAGGAGGTTGCCTTGAATGCGTCCCCGGTCAGTCATGTGAGCCCCCTGGATGCGCCAATGCTTCTGGCTCATGGCACCAGGGATATGCTCGTGCCTTATCAGCAATCGGTGGAGCTCAGCAAGGGTCTGGCAAAGCACAAGGTGGATTACATCTTCCTTACCATGAAGGAGGCGGGCCACGGGTTTCGCAGCAAGGAACTGACCGAGAAGGTGCGGGAATTCCTGGCGCATCACCTCATGGGGGAGTCAAGCAAGCTTACCAGTGGGACGATTTCTCCGGGTCGATAGGGGTCGTCAGGAACCGGGGTGCCTAAAGACTCCGGAGGAGGGTATCTATCATGGACTGCGCCTGGCGGGCGTAGCTTCCTCCGAAGAGGATGGAGTGGTTGAGAACATGATAGAGATTGTAGAGCTCCGCCCGCAGTTCGTGCCCCGGGGGCAGGGGCCAGNCTTCCTGGTAGGCCCGGTAGAATGACGAATTGAATCCTCCGAAGAGTTGCGTCATGGCGAGGTCCGCTTCCCGGTCGCCGTAGTAGACGGCCGGGTCAAAGATCACGGGAACTCCATTCGTCAGGGCGCCTGCGTTTCCTCCCCAGAGATCGCCGTGCAGCAGGGAGGGAGGAGGTGGTTCTTCAAAGAAGGAGTCGAGGTTGTCGAGGAGAGTGTCGGCNCCACGAAAAGAGAATCCACAGTCCCCGGCTAGCCGGAGCATATGGCCGAGTCGAGCCTCTCTCAGAAAATCCACCCATGAACTGGAAGGGCTATTGGGCTGACTGGTAGTNCCAATGTAGTTGTCCCGGGACCAGCCGAAGTGGTCAGTGGTCGTGCGGTGAAGATCGGCGAGCTGTCGACCCATTTGAGCGTAGGAGGACGTGTCCGGGCTCCCGATAGGGAGCAATTCCAGAACGAGGAATGAGTAATCAGAGGTCACGCCCGAGCAGACTGGCTGGGGAACGCGTACCCTTTTGGTGTCNAACAGTGTGGCGAGGCCCAGTTTCTCAGCCTCGAACATATCCCCGCGGTCAGGACTGTTGGTTTTGATGAAGTAGTCATCCAGCCGGAATGTCTNGTTAATGCATCCTCCCCCGATTGCTCGTGGTGGTCCGACTGGTTTCTGACCAGTTTGCTCTGCGATGATCCCACGAATAGCATCGAGATCGTTCATTTCAGGCGAGTTCCTTCTCGATGTGAGCCAGTAACCCCTGGCATCCATCCTCGATCAGGTCGGCCACCAATTCAAACCCCGAGGGTCCACCGTAATATGGGTCCGGGACTTCCTCTGCTTCGTGATTCTCACAAAAATCAGTAAAGGGGTAAACCTTTGTGCGGGCCTCTGCGTCCGGTGCTGCCGCGAGGACTTCCTGCCGGTTGAAGTCGTCCATCGTGAGAATCAGGTCAAAATCCCTGAAGTCCCCGGGAGATATTTTCCGGGCGGCACCGCCGACAGGGATACCCCGTCTTTCGAGGGTGTCACGCATCCGGCTGTCNGGAGACTTGCCGGCGTGGGCATTGATAGTGCCTGCAGAGTCACAGGTGATCCGACCCTGCATTGTNGATTCTTTGAGGAGGTGCCGAAANACATTTTCCCCTGCCGGAGAGCGGCAGATGTTACCCCAGCACACAAAAAGAACGCTGAATCCACGCAGCTCCTGCATGCTTCAAAGGATGATGGGGAAGGGAGAACCATGCAAGGCCCCTCGGGGTTTCCTTCTCTGACTTCCCATAAATCCCACGATTTCAAGTGCACAGTAGTTAACTTTGCAACTTTTTGTTCGTCATTGGGTTGGATTGGGAGCATCTACAATACATGAAAACGAGTATGCTTATCGCAGTGGGGGCCCTTCTGTTCGGAGGAGTTGGGGGATACCTGATTGGAAACGGAGGAGATGACTCGAATCCGGAGGGGGACTCTCAGATTGGGGTGCGCACCAAAAAGTCCGTCAGCAGCAGGGTGGCAACCGTGACTGCAGGTTCGGGAAACAGCGCTCCGCGGGCGGCAAGATCATCAGGAGGACTGCGTGAGATTTTGTCCGAGCCTGGTCAGACAAGTAGGATTATGAGCTTGCTTGAGTATTACTCGGATCTGGATCCGAGTCAGTTCGAGTCCGAGGTTCAGAAGCTCCAGGGCTTGCCGATGTCCCAGCGGATGCTGGCGATGAATCTCCTGTTCTCTCGTTGGGCGGAGAACGATCCCAAGGGTTCCTGGGAGCGAAGTCAGCAAATGGGCTTCCCGGAGATGTTCATGGCCCGCGCGGGAGCGGTCTCCGGGTGGGCGGCATCTAATCCAGAGGCATTAGCGCAGGAATATTCCAACAACCCCGATGAATTCGGCATGGGCCCCGGCGGAAGAGGCAGGGGAGATACTGCGGCGATGATCGCCGGCGAGTGGGCCAAGCAGAACCCTGAGGCAGCCCTCAAGTGGGCACAAACCCTTGATGATCGAGANGCTGCTGACGCCATTTCAGGGGTTTTCAGTGAATTGTCTCAGCAAGNCCCGCAGGAGGCGCTGAGAATGGCGGCAACCCTTGATGACAATGCAAGGGGAGATGCGTATGAATCAATTGCAGCGTCGTGGGCCATCAGTGATTACGCTGCGGCAGACCAATGGATCAACAGTTTGAGTGAAGGACAGGGGAAGGTCCGCTTTGCGGCTATTGAGTCTCTGGCAAATGCCAGTCCTTCTCAGGCAGCTCGGGAAACCACTAAACTGCCGGCGGGCGANGAACGNGATGANCTTGTAGCCGAGGTAAGCAGGGAGTGGGCTCGCCAGGATGCTCCGGCGGCTTTTGAATGGCTGACAGAGTCTGGTAGCGAGGGCGCTGTGGAAGAAGGCATTGGTCGTGTTGTTGGAGCCCTCTCGCGGGAGGATCCCGAGCGTGTTCTTGACTACATCGATTCTCAGGATGCCGGAGAAGTTCGGGACAATGCCGTCCAGGGGTATGTCTACGGGAACCGTGACGCTCCGGCGGCGGAGACAATCAGACTGGCAGAGACCATCTCGGGAGAAGATGACCGGCAGCGGGCCGTTACAAGGGTTGCCTATGAGTGGGCGCGTGAGGACCCNGAGGCAACCTTGCAATACCTTGAGACCACGGATTCTATCGGTGAGGATTCACGCGAGCGGATTGCCGNNATGGCTGAGCGGGCTGCAGCTGGCGAAGAGGTAGGGCGTGGTCCATTTCGTGGTCCTCCTGGACGACGCTAGTTTATTGAGCCATAGCCTCCTGATATCCTNCCGATTCCAATGGACGATTCCTTAGTCACCAGTTCCCTGCAACAAGATATATGATCAGCGCAAGCGACCTCTCCGAGGAGCAGAAAGAAGCCATGACGAAATGGGCTGAGGAGGGTGCAGACCTACCAGACATCCAGAAGCGTCTCAAGGGNCAGTTCGGGTTGAACATCACCTANATGGATGCCCGCTTACTGGTTTTGGATCTTGGAATCGAGATCAAGGTAGAGGAGGCAGAAGAAACTCCCTCCTCGGATGAGCTACAGGAGGAGGCGAAGCAGGGTAATGAGATATCACCGGAGTCCGTTNAGGAAGTTTTNACGGATTCTCTGCAGGGGGGGGGNTCGTCTGATTCGGTGGTGGTNACAACTGATGAAATCGCCCGTCCTGGCGCAATGGTCAGCGGAGGGGTTACCTTCAGCGATGGCGTCAAGGCAGTCTGGATGATCGACGAATATGGACGACCGGGCCTTGAGCCGGAAACACCCGGATATCAGCCGACCGAGACAGACCTCGATGAATTCCAAAAGCATCTAAGGGCNTTGCTGCAAGGGTAACGAGTTATCGGGAGGGCAGGATTTCACCTCCGGAGGATGGAAGGTACAAGACCTCAAGGAAGCGTCACAGGGCTCGGANAACCATGTCTGTTATGAGGGGGCTCCCGATGAGGCTTGCTNCTCTGCCCAGTCGATGACGAAGGACGGCACAGCAGGGGATCGGTCCGGAATCGGATTTTGGAAGGAGATCTTCCTCGATATCAGCCGTAGATTTCACCGCCTGTTTNCACGAATTCTTCGGACTTCTCGCGCATCCCTTCCTCGACAGCGGACTGAGGCGTAATTCCCCGTTCTTCTGCATATTTCCGGACATCTTCGGTTATTTTCATGGAGCAGAACGTGGGGCCGCACATCGAACAGAAGTGAGCAGTCTTGGCCCCTTCCTGAGGAAGGGTTTCATCGTGAAAAGATCGGGCCTTGTCGGGATCGAGGGACAGATTGAACTGGTCATTCCACCGAAATTCGAATCGGGCCTTGGAAAGAGCGTTATCCCGTTCCTGGGCGGCAGGATGGCCTTTGGCAAGATCCGCTGCATGAGCAGCTATTTTGTAGGTGATGACTCCTTCACGAACGTCATCCCGGTTGGGAAGTCCGAGATGCTCCTTCGGGGTGACATAACAGAGCATCGCGCATCCAAACCAGCCAATCATTGCCGCCCCGATACCACTGGTCAGGTGATCGTATCCCGGAGCGACGTCGGTGGTCAGGGGGCCGAGAGTATAGAAGGGGGCGCCGTGGCACCATTCAATCTGTTTCTGCATGTTCTCCTGAATCAGGTGCATGGGAACATGGCCCGGGCCCTCGTTCATGACCTGACAGCCTTTCTCCCAAGCCCGGGTGGTAAGTTCTCCCTGGACCTCCAGTTCAGCCAACTGGGCATAGTCGTTGGCATCAGCGATTGATCCGGGGCGGAGGCCGTCACCGATCGAAAAGCTGACATCGTAGGTTGCGCAAATATCGCAGATGTCGTCCCAATGGGTATACAGGAAATTCTCCTTGTGGTGATGGAGACACCACTTCGCCATGATGGACCCACCCCTTGAGACGATTCCGGTCATACGACGGGCTGTGTGCGGAACGAAGCGTAGAAGAACCCCTGCGTGAATAGTGAAGTAGTCCACTCCCTGTTCAGCCTGCTCAATCAGAGTGTCCCGGAAGAGCTCCCAAGTCAGATCCTCGATCCGACCGTTGGTTTTCTCGAGAGCCTGGTAGATGGGCACGGTCCCGATCGGAACTGGAGAGTTACGGATGATCCACTCTCGCGTGGCGTGGATATTCTTTCCAGTCGACAAATCCATCACCGTATCAGCGCCCCACTTTGTGGACCACCTCATTTTCTCGACTTCCTCGTCGATTGTTGATGCTACGGAAGAGTTACCGATATTCGCATTGATCTTCACAAGGAAGTTTCTGCCAATAATCATCGGCTCATTCTCGGGATGATTGATGTTACAGGGAATGATGGCCCGGCCTGCTGCAACCTCATCGCGGACGAACTCAGGGGAAATCATCTCAGGAAGCTTCGCTCCCCAGTTCTGGCCGGGATGCTGATGGCTGAGGGAGTTTCTGGGCACCTGTTTCAACGGATCAATCTCGGAGGGGCGCGGCATGTTGTACCCGTCAGGCGTTGTATTCATTCCATCCGGACCATCTGGATAGGTGTCGTGTAAAGCTTCGTAAGCGGCTGCCCTGCCCAGATTTTCACGGATAGCAATGAATTCCATCTCGGGGGTAATTATTCCCTGACGCGCATACCAGAGTTGCGTCACTGGATGGTCGATGCCCCGGAGAGGCTTTCTCTTGAGCCCGGGATATTCCTTCAGTTTGTTCCGCGCCTTCTTGTTTTCGTTAAATCTGCGGGCATGCTCATCAGAAATATAACCATTGTCCTCCGGACGGTCACTACGACCCACGTATTCTTCGACGTCACCTCGTTTCCGGATCCACTCCTGCCGGAGACCAGGGAGGCCCTCGGTTACCTCGCCATTGAAGGCAGGGTCTCCCCATGGCCCTGAGCAGTCATAGACACGTATGGGCTCATTTTTCTCGATCCGACCGTTTGGGTGGTTGGTCTCTTCCAAGGTGATCTCCCGAAGGGGGACTTTTAGCTCGGGGTGGATTGTCCCCTTGACGTAAATGCGCTGCGATGCGGGAAAAAGGCTCTCTCCCGGGTTTTTTGTTCCGTTCTCTTCGGGGCTGATCATAACCGTATTGCTGTAAAATAAGAATCGCCACGCGGATCACGTGACGATGAGAGTCGTTTCAGGGTAGAAGAGACTCCCTGCGTCAGAATGACCCGCATCAGGTTCGGAGGGTGTATTCCACGCGTTGGAAACTCTCAGCCCTGCGTTCGTAGGGCTCCCCTGTCTGCTCTTAGTGTCCCGTTGATTCCTATCCGTGTCAAGGGGCAGCATCGATGGAGGCCCAGCGAGTCTTCTAATTGCAGATGGGTTTCATTGCCTGAGCCCTGAAGCTGAATCGACAGTAAATTCCAGCTTATTTGCTGACGATGGGGTAGACTGGTGGGCTGCCATTCTCGGTGTCACCGAGAGCCACGATCCCGGGGATGCCCGGTCCGCTGATAGCCACGTCATACCACTCACCGCCGCCCTGCTCGCCAAACACATTGTCGAACGGGAAGATACCGGGAACGGTAATGGTGAAGCCCTGCGTGCGCTCGGCGCAGCAGTTTGGATCATCCGCAATCACGGTCCCATCCACAGTGTTCATCACGAAGTAGTTCGTGTCATCAGACTGGAGGTGGATGGTGTATTGGCCTGGATCGTAACCACTCATGTCGAGGTAGCCGTTGATCCGCACGGTGAAGTTGTCACCGCCACCGTCAACAAACGGGCTGTTGCGGGTGGAGAAGTTTCCGCCACCACCGTGACTTGCCCATGGAGCAATCGCAGTCACCGAAGAGTTCGGCGTTGGATCGCCGGAGACGTGCACGTTGTAGTTGTGGACGCTCTGATCGTTGCGAATTACGCCGCCGTTATACTTGTTCTCCTGGTAATCAACTCCGGGAGTAGTGAAGTCAGGTCCGTAGACTCCGGACTCCTGCTCATTGATCGGCACGAAGGAAGGCTGCACCACCGGAATTGGAGGTTTGCTGTTCGCATCGTTCGGGTCAAAGCCCTGATCGATCTCGTATCCGTCGCTGGATCCGTCACCATCGGTGTCGGCGAGCGTTGGGTCGGAATGGAGGTTTGCTGTTCGCATCTACGAAGGTTCCGGTTCCGGTCTCCACGGCGTCTCCCAGTCCGTCACCATCGGTGTCACCCGCGAGCGGGTTGGTGCCGGCGGTGAGCTCTGCTCCGTCGAGGAGTCAGTCGTCATCGGAGTCGGAGTCTCCTGGATCTGTTCCTGCTGCAACTTCTGCGCTCAGTTCCAAGTAACGCTTCTGGAGGTCCTTGGATTCGCGTTCTGCCTCCTCCAAGAGAGGCTTGCGATCAGCTATGGATTGCTTCAAAGAGGCCATTTCCGCATTCAGTTCTTTGAGCTGACCGATCAAAGCCTCCTTGCGATTCTCCAGAGAATTGAGGTCGGACTGGGAGTTTCCGCGTTCTCGAGTCTTTGACTCCAGCGCACTGGTCTCCTGCTCTTGCTGGGCTTTTAATGAGTCGCGCTTTTCTGTGATTACTATGGCTCTGGCGTTGACCTTGGCTGCCTGCCAAAATTTCAGGTTCTCCTTGAGCTTCTTCTCGAAGTTATGCGCTCTCTGGAGCTCAGCGGCTGGGCCAGTGAGAGCTTTCTGCTGAGAAGCAAGATGCGCCTCGGCTTTTTTCAACGCGGCTTGGCGCATAACCAGTTGCTTGTTGGCAGACGCGAGAGAGGACTTCGCAGCTGCCATATTCCTCGTAATGTCGCTTCGCGAGGAGGAGAGGGTCTGTAATTGCTCGTTGCTTTGCTGGAGTTGCGAGCGGGCTTCCAACTCGCTTGAGGCGATTGCCGCGGTAAGTTTTTGCAGAGTAGTGAGATTTGACTCTGCCTGTGTCATCTTCAGCCGCATTTCAGCGAGAACGGATTGATGATCTGCGAGCTTCATTGCTGTCTCTGTTACCTTTTGTTTCAGCGCCGCGTCCTCTGGTTGTGCTTCTGCGGCCTCTCTGAGTTGCTGGAGCTCCCGGACCAGTCTCTTCTCCCTTTCTTCTAGAGGCGCTATCGCAATTGCCTGAACTTCCAGAGTTGCGGAAGCGATTGACGCGTTGTGTTTTTCGGACCTGCGTTGGGCCTGTGTGAGAGCGGAGGACAGTTCTTCCCGGATAGTTTTCCCGAGGGTGTCCAGCGAGGTGTTGGTCTCGGAGAGGGCGAGAGCGAATTGCGCAGTTTCTTTTTCTAATTCGGAGACTTGTTTCTTTTGTTCAGCGAGGGAGGTGGTGACTTCGGCTAGAGAGGTCTCAGCGGTTCTCACTCCCTTTTCAGCTGCCTCTAGAGCTTTTCTGGCGGCCGCGGTAGCCCCGGGAGCTGCTTCAAGGTCCTGCTGAAGGACGGAAATTCGGTCAGCGATGCGGGGAGGATTACCGCTCAGTTGTCCAACTTTCTCAAAAGTGTTTCCGTCCCAGGCCTCAATGATCCCATTCCAGTCAGCTGTAAAAACACGCTTTCCGTCATTGGTTATCGCTGTTTCGACGACCATTTCGCTGAATCCCGTGAGACTTTTCTTGAGGGTGAAATCAGCTTTCCAGATCTTGACTTCCCGGTTGCGTCCCGAAGTCACAAATTCGCCAGTCCGGGCGTAGTCGAGCGAAAGCGTTCCTCCCGCATGGGCGTTGAGCTTCTTGACCTGTCCCCCGTTGTTCATTTCCCAGAATATTACCTGACCGTCCTCCGAGGCAGTTCCCACGATATTTGAGTCGGCTCGCCAGGATACTGCGGTAATTCCTCCGGTATGTCCCCTCAGGGTGTGAAATTCGTTTCCTGTTCCAGCCTCCCACACCCACAGGCCACCATTGCGGTCACCGGTCGTAAGGAGGACTCCATCGGGCGAGTAGGATACAGCCGTGACCCAGTCCGTATGCTTCTTGATAGACTTTATTTCCTCTCCGCTCTGAGTGTCCCAGAGCTTGATGAGCCTTGACGGACCGCCAAGGGCGACGCCTCCCAGGTCAAGGCGGAGGCTCGTGGCCAGGACGGAGTCGAACTCTCGTCCATTCGACATGAGCATCCTGCCCGTTGTAATGTCCCAGGTGTAGGTCGAGCCCGACTTTCCAGGAACGCCGCCTCCGGCGGTCAGATACTTTCCTGTCGGGTGAAAAGAGAGAGTTTCAGGAAAGCCCTCNGGGAAGGGGAGAATTCCAGCAAGTTTCAGAGTGTCCGTATTATAGAGAAGGACCTGCTTCTGGCCGGTGACAGCGAGAAGGGGAGCCCACGGGCTGGCAGCCATGTCATTGACAACCGTGTTGCGTGTTGAGGTGACTGAAGGTTCCAGGCTCAAGTGCTCGGGCATGGGCGGTGGTCCATCTGGTCTGGCAGAGGGATCGACGTCCAGCTTCGCAATCCGAGGTCCACTCGGCTTTTTTGCTCTGGAGCTCTTGTTTTCCAGCATGCCGCCAGAGATCCAGTCGCGGACGAGATCAGCATCCTTCTTGGAGAGCTTTTCTCCCCTTGGGGGCATGAAGGGTTCAAGGCTGTGAACGATTGTTCCGTAGAGTATTGAGTCGGCGCCTTCCCCAGGATCAGCCACTGTTCCTCCAGCTCCCCCGGCCATGATTCCTGAGAAATTCGAGAGATCAAGATCCCCCTTTTTCTTGTCTGCATTGTGGCAGTTCAGGCAGGCAGACTCAAAGATGGGGAGAATGTCATCTTCATACGTAATCTTCTTCTGAGCGTAGCCTCCGGATACCATGACGAAGAGCGCAGTCGCCATGCTTGCGATGCTGCGAAACGCGCAAGGTCGACATGTTACTTCCTTCATCAATGATTGAAGATGAATTCCTTGGAGTTGAGAATGGCCCAGAAAATATCCTCCAAAACTTCCTCTTGGGGACTATCTCCTTCAAGAGATTCCAGAAGTTTGGTCTTCTCGGCATCTGTAGGAGCGCGGCTTAGGCAACGGAAGTAGAGGGATTCGATGACGGCGCCGGGGTCCTTCAGTTCCTTAAGCAATTTCCGAACTACCCCACCATTGCGGACGCGATTGTGAACTGCATCGCCGTTGAGCAGGTGAAGCGCCTGAGATAGATTGGGTTCCATTTTCACCTCGCACGAACAGACGGTCTGACGGGTTGCCCGTCCAAAGGTNGTGAGGAAATAAGTGGAGGTNTTCCCGTCTGCGATCTGGACCGCACGAGCCCCGAGTGGAAGGCCCTGGAACTTGTTCGGGGTTTCGGTTACCTGGGCGAGGGTGTCGAGGAGTACTTCGGCGCGTAATCGCCTGATCAGAGAGTGAGAGAAGTTTGTGAAATCTTCTTCATTGGTCTCGTTCGTTCGACTGGATCGCTGGTAGGTTTGGGAATTGCAAATATCCCGAACAAGCTTTTTGAAGTCATAGTTGTATTCAACAAACCTTGTGGACAGTGCGTCGAGGAGCTCCGGGTTGCTGGCAGGATTGGAAACCCGGACGTCGTCCACAGGGTCCGTAATCCCGACTCCAAAAAAGTGAGACCAGACGATGTTGACTACGTTTCTGGCAAACCATGGGTTTTCGTCGGAGGTGAGCCATTTTGCCACGGCTTCCCGTCGGGTCAGGCCGTCCATTTCTGCTGGGCTATCGGCTCCTAGAAATCTGGGAATCGCATTGNCCTTGGTTACTGGATGGGCGATCTGTCCGCCGCCATCATAAATAATCTGCTCGTGGGGGTCTTCAGCAGGTTTCTTNCGGACTTGAGCAAAGAGCGCGGCAAAGCCATAGTAATCGTCCATGGTCCAGCGGTCAAAGGGGTGATTATGGCACTGCGCGCACTGAATGCGGGTGCCCATAAAAACCTGAGCGACATTCTCAGTGCGCTTCATGACATCGTTTTCCAGCTTGAAGTAGTTCGTGGCAGGATTTTTGAAAGTGCCGCCCCGGGCTGCCAGCAGATCGAATATGATCTGATTAAATGGCTCATTACTGGCAACCTTGTCTCGGAGCCATTCATACCAGAGAAGGGCGGATTTGTAGCTGACCTGATTCGCATTATTCCCGGTGGAGCGAATCTGCAGGAGTTCGGCCCACTTCATGACCCACATCTCTGTAAATTCCTTCCGTTCCAGGAGACTGTTAATCAGGGCCTCTCGTTTGTCTGGATTCTGACTTTCAATGAATTTCTTTCTCTCCTCTTCCGTTGGGAGAACTCCCGCGATGTCCAGATAGACCCTGCGCGCGAAGACTTCATCACCGCACGGATCGGAGGGGTAAATTCTCAGCTTGTGAAGCTTGGAATGAACGTGCGTGTCGATGTAGTTCGACTCGTCCAGCAGGGGTTTCTCGTAGGCAATATTTNCCGGGACAACTATGGTCTGTGTTCCNTCGGTGAAGGTGTGGAAGCGGGCCAGCAGGAATGCCTCCCCNCGATTCTTGGTAGTTGCCCTGCCAGAGGTCTCCTCAATGCTGACACTGTTGTCGTTNGAAGAGCTGAAGCTCGAAAGANTGGTAACATCTCGGTCTGTCCCGTCCGAGTAGTGGGCACGAACGGTCAATGGAACCTCGGTGGCTGTGCCTTTCAGCACATATTGCTTCGGCTCAACCTCAATGCCGATGGGCGAGGCGATATCTTCCTTGTCGTAAGGAGCGCCTGCCTCGATCCAAGAGATCAGCGTTTTCGCATTCGCCGAATCGCGTGAGAAGAGCTTGCCTCCAGTATGGGGTACATCACCAATGGCTTTGGTCACCAGGAGAGATTCCNCTGNCANGGCGAGGTTCACCCTTCTTCCGGAGAGCTGTCTTGTGATGCGCTGGTAGTCGCCCTTCGGATCGTAACCAAAAAGGGATAGCATGAAACCGTCCTGTCCCCGTGCAGCTCCATGGCAGGATCCTGTATTGCAACCCGCCGAGGTGAGGACTGGCATGACGTCGAGCTGGAAACTGATAGGCCGGGCTAAGGAGGCATCCCGCACTTTTACTGGAATGGTCGCGGAGTGATTTCCCAAAGAGATGGTTAAGCTTGTTTCCCCATCTGCAAGCGGCTTCAGCAGGTTTTTCTCGAGGCTGGCAATGGTAGGATGCTCGAGAGAAAAAAGGGACGAACCGGTGACATCGCGGGCCGTGGCGTCCTCATACTTCCCGATGACAACCATGCGGTGGAAATCAGCAGCAGTCTCCAGCGAAACGGACTTGGGATACACCTCCAAGCCAACGAGCCCAGCGCTGAGGGACTTCATGTCCGGTCTGTCCACTTCCTCTGATCGCTCGCGCACGGCTGTCTCTGCGTTCACCATGAGGGTGAGGACGAAGAAGCATGCAGATTGTGCGATGTGCGGTAGTCTGGGGGTCATAGGAGCCTGTCAATTTGCATTCTTACTTTGCTGGCGAAGGAGCTCGAGGCGGGAGAGGCGCTTCTTGACCGGCTTTGCTTCAGGAGACTTTTCAGGCTCTTTTTTGACAATTACCGGCTCTTTTGGAGCAGGAGGCGGGGGGTCAATTCGAAGAACCCCTCCGCCCATGGCGGTTCCGCTGATGGGATGGCCATCCTGTGTGATGGTCACACTGCAGAAAATATTCGAGGTCTTCCCTTTCTTGGCGTCCGCGCTCACGGTGAGGGGAAAGGTTACCTCCGTGGAGTCTTGCGTTATCGTCAGGGTCTCGGTGGTGACCCCGTGTGGTAGTCCATTCACCCGTATCTGGGCTTCTCCTTCAAATCCCCTCTGAACCGATAGTGTACACACCAGATCGGTATCCTGCCCGAGTTCGGTTGCTGCGAGTTCGATCATGCCCCCAACATATGGATCTGCGATCTCGATCGGCTGGAGTTTTGAAGAAACGATCAGAGGTCCTTTGCTGCAGGTGGCCTCGCCAGTGACAAAGACTCTCCATTTGGCCACCGTTGCGCTTCCATTAGCGTTGATCCCCATAGTGACTTCATTCTTTCCCTTCGGAATAGTCACGCTGGAGGGCGCACTGACCCCCGGTGGACGCCAGGGCAGGGTAACCTGAATCGCATCTTCAAATCCAGGTTGGCGCTTTGCTTCTATCTTCAGGCTCATTACCCCGTTTTTCACGAGCGGGACAGGGGGAATAAAGAGGCTTAATTCGAAGGGAGCTTCCTCGATCACAGCGATGGAGATTCGGTCATCATGGTAGCTGTGAAACGTCCCGGCATTGTTGACCTCGATGTGGTGTATACTCTCGTTGAAAGGACCCGTCAGGCCACTTTCCGGATCCTCCACGCAAAGTCTGTGGAGCCCACCAGCAATCTCAGCGTCCGGGGAAGCCTCAAAGATCACAGGCATGGTATTAATGCTCCGGGGCGCAAGATCCCGGTCGATAGCAATGCCGGAAGGAAGGCTTTGTGCTTTCAGGGACAGATCGCAACCAATATTGCTGCGGCTCAGATTTACTACTCGACCTACGCGGTTGCCGCGGGGAACGCAGATCATCTTCCATTTCTGGCTGTTGTTGCGGCTCCCGTAGGGAAGAGTGGCCGACAGCGTGGGACTTCGTTCGGTGATCTCGATCCGGTAGGTATAATCCGGTCCGCTGTTGTAAAGTTGGTCCCTTATGTTGATGTTGTAGGTGCCATCTTCCGGAATCTCAAAATCGAGACGACTATCGGGATCCCCGTTACCCGCATCATCGTTGTTCCCGATCTGTTTGGATTCGCCTTCCTTCCGGACAATGATGTAGGGATCGAGAGGAGAGCGGAGTTGTCGGGCAAAGACCCGAGCACGAAGTTTCTGACCCTTTTTTCCCGTAAAGCGGAACCAGTCCTTATCCTCCTTCTTGGAAAGAATTCCATGAAAAGCAACTGGGGCCGGAGGAACGTCGGATGGAGAGGCCTGCTTGCTACCCTCGTTTGGTTCGGTCTCGTTATGGAAGGGCAAGGAACTGATTCGGATTGGTAGACCCGAGGGTGAATGCCACTCGCCATCCTTGATGAATGCACGGAAACCGGTCTTCGCGTCCGGAATATCGATTTGACCGAGAAGGTCGCCGGCAGGATCTCCTACAAAAGTGAAATCGTGCGATTCGCCCGGCCTCGCACCGGGAGGATAAATCGCAGTTGGTCGGGGGAATTCACCCACGTGGAGGCGGTACTGGCAGGCACCCGTACCCTGATAGGAGGACTCACGGACGAGAATGGTATAGGGTCCGTCCTCGGGGATGATTATGGAGGTCGCACAATCCCTGAAAAGAAGGGCTGTATCGTCGCTCGACGCCAGTTCGAATCGATCTTTGTTCAGAATGGCCACGTAAGGGTCGAAAAGAGTCCTGCCAAGCCGCATCCCCTCGACTTCTACGGAAAGTCGTTGGCCCTTACGGCACTGAACGAGGTAGTAATCTGCGTCCTCCTTGTCGGCCACTCCCTGAACAGTCTGATTGATCTCGATTTTCTGAGGGCTGTCAAAATTGCTGTTGAGGTCCGCGGTTCGCTCCTTGTTGCGCTTTTCCATCACCGTCGGGTATTCCCCAACCCAGAAACTTCTCTGGTAACTCACCCCTCCCTTGCATCGAAGCCGTAGGAGGTGCTCTCCCAGCGGGGCATCGGGAGCGATCGATATCGTGGCTTGAACGGACTTGTGCTCGTCGCCGGCCTTCTCAAGCTTGGTCACCGTGATTCCCTCCTGATAGAAGATGATCTCTTCAGGTTCGTAGAGACGATCCCCGTTGAGACGAATTGTCATCTCTGTACCACGCTGTCCTCCACGCGGTTGAACAGTCCCGAGAACGGGAGTGAAAGCCATTGCCGGAAGCGCGAGCTGCAGGAAGATCAGAAACCAGGGGAGGGATCCAGAAGTAATAGTGGTCATGGGCGTGAAAGATAGTCGCGATCAGCTCTCATTGGGGAAGAAGGTGTCGAAACTGATTTCAGGCTTGCTGAAGCAGTTCTCATCCAGGATGGCGGAGCTCACTCTCACGCTTTCTTGTCCAGAATTTCATCGAGAACCCGGCCTCCATCAACTATCTCCATGGGCCTGTCTCCGGGCGCCATCAGCTCCTTGTCGCCGGTAATGCCCAGCTGGTTGTAGACGGTCTGCGCGAGATCCTCCACGCTCACGCGGTCTTCCTCGGGCTCTCCACCGAGGGCATCCGATGACCCATGAATGAGGCCGCGCTTTGCGCCGCCTCCTGCCACCATTACTGAAAAAACCCGGGGCCAATGGTCTCTTCCGGCATTACTGTTGATCTTTGGTGTCCGACCGAATTCAGAGGTAAGGAGAACCATTGTGGAGTCCAGCAGGCCCCTTTCATCAAGGTCGCTGATCAGGGTTGCGATCGCCTTGTCGACCGGAGGAAGATTGTTCTCTATCGCTCCCTTGATATTATCATGGTGGTCCCATCCTCCTGCCGTCATCGAGACGAAACGGACCCCTGCCTCCACCAGTCTGCGGGCGAGGAGCATCCGCTGACCAGGGGCGTTGACGCCGTAGCGCTCTTTTACTTTCTGATCTTCGGCTTCCAGATTGAAAGCCTCCCGCGCCTTCTGAGACGAAATCATCGCATAGGCATGCTGATAGAAGGCATCCATGGAGGCGAGGGCGTCGGATTCCTCGAGAGACTTGAAGTGATAATCAACTGTCTCAAGAAGGGACCGACGTCTCGAAAAGCGTTTCTCGTCAACGCCTGTGGGTAGTGCAAGGTCCCGCACCTTGAAATTCTTATTTGCCGGGTCGTTGCCCAGCGCAAAGGGCCCGTAGGCCGAAGAGAGGTATCCCGAGTTCGCAAACGTGTTCGGGACGCTAGGGATACAGACGTATGGGGGAAGATTGTTGCGAGGGCCTAATTCGTGGGAAATGACCGATCCTATTGAGGGATATTCAATTGCTGGAGAGGGACGGTAGCCCGTAAACATGTTATGGGTTCCTCGCTCATGAGCTGCCTCACCGTGCGCCATCGAGCGTATCACGGTGATTTTATCTGCGACTTTAGCAAGCTGCTGGAGGTGCTGGCTGAAACGTTCGCCCTTGATAGCCGTGTTCACGGTTCCCAGAGGCCCCCGGTATTCCGTCGGTGCCAGATATTTTGGGTCGAAGGTCTCCTGATGGGCTGCTCCACCCGGGAGGAAGATGTTAATGACCGATTTTGCGACGCCCTCTTTAGTTTCGTAAAATTTCTGGGCTCCTTGAGCCTCCATTTTAAGAAGCTGGGGGAGCGTGAGGCCCAAGCTTCCAAGCATTCCAACGTAGAGAAATTCACGTCGCGAGTAGTCTTGGGCTAATGGGTTTCCCGGACACTGTAATTTTTTCATGGTTCTTATCTCCAGAGGATGTTAAATTTTCCGAAAGATTAATTCCAAGATCAACCATTTTCAGGGGCTATTATCAGGATTTTACGGTGTTGAAGGCTCTTGCCTTTCATCAGTTTCCTCCGGTTGGCATGCCTGGTGGCCGCATCAGGACGTAAAATGAGCCTCCCCGAAATCCCAGGATACCGGATCGAAACCCTGATCGGCAAGGGCGCGTGCGGGACAGTTTACACCGCACGGCACGATTCGGGTAACGAGGCGGTGGTAAAGCTCCTGAATCCGAAGTCCGTCAATGCTGAGTTGCTTGCCAACCGGGTCAACCGACTCTACAGCGGCACTGCTCCGAAGGCTGCTGTTCCCCTGATTGCGCATTCGCTTGAAAGAGAACCGTATTTGCTCATCTGCGGTCTCATGGCGGACCGGATGCCCCAGGGCGTTACGGAACGGTTTATTCCCCGGACCTTGCAGCTTCAGCTTGGTGACTACCTTGGTAACAGAAGCTCATGGATGCTTATCCGGCGCCTCGCACAGGTCCTTGCTGATTTTCATCGACGTCGGGTAGCCCACGGTAATCTCAAGCCGGGAAACATCTTTCTCGATTCGGACAATGGGGTTCTCCTGTCGGATTATACTCAGGGCTTGATGCCGGGGCTTGAGGAACTGGCGTATACGGATGCCCTTCTCTATGCTCCTCCGGAGCAATTGATGAATCCCGAGGGATACCTTGAGGGTGCTGGTTATGGATGGGACGTCTATGCCTTCGGATCCCTGGCCTACCGCTTGCTCACGGGGATTTTTCCTCGCTGCAATGATACGTTCGAGCATGTTGCTCCATTGGCGGGTGAACAGCGAAGGAGAGGGGTGGAGGCGGATTGTGAGCGAATGGCGCAAAAGCTTGAGGCGTCTCGAGTCGCAAAGTGGAAAGGGGTAGCGCCCACCAGAGAAGAAGAGGAGGGGCGACACGTTATCGAACGATGCCTTCAGCTCGATCCGTGGAAACGGTATGGTGACATGCGTGAGGTGCTCAGGGATCTGGAGAGTATCGCCAGCTCGCGTCAGCAGCGATTGTCAGCAGAAGCAGACGGACAGCGTGTCAAGGTTGTCGAGCGGAGGCAAAAAAGCTGGCAGGCGGCTACGGGTGTTGGGATCGCAGCCTGCGTAACATTGGGGGCGGCATTGATTCATAAGATTTCCCAGCAGGAAGATCCCGAGCCCAAGGTGGTCGAGGTGGAGGTGGTCAAGGAGGTGGAGGTTGCAACCGAGGTCGGCGCCGGAGAGTTGGAGGAACAGCGCCAGAAGTTCCTCGATATGCTGGCGGATCGCAATGAGCTGGAACAGGCCAACGATGCACAGACGGCGGCTGTTCACGCGATGGCAAATGATCTCATGGAGGCCCATAAGCTGAGTGATCAGCTTTTGTCGTGGTCACTCGAGCGTGGATCGGAACATCTTCCAACTCTTGAGGGGAGGGCAGGGCGACTGTCGCTGCTTGAGGAGAAGTTGGAGCGGCAACTTGAAGTTGTGGAAGAACTGCCGGAAGAGCTCCGTAAAAATGCGTGGCGGCTCAAGCTTGCTCTTGCGGAGGTAGCGCTCGCTGGAGACAAGCCCAAGTTGGCGAGGGAAAAGATGCAGGAGGTCCTGGGCGAGGCTGCTGTCACCGACGAAGATGTGCAGAGGCGACTTGCGCGGACGAGGGTCATGGTGTGTCTGCTGGGCTCCGAGGATTCGGCGACGGAGGTGACTCCGGTAGAGCTAGCAGAAACGGCAAATGCTCTTTCTTCTCTACCTGAAAACGAGCGTCAGACCCGGCGGTTACAGTCAGCATTACGAATCGCAGAAGCTCGCATGCAGTTTCGTAATGGCGATAACACGAGTGCGCTCAAAACGTATCGCGATGCCTTTGCGGAAATGAGTAAGCTCTGTGAGGAGCAACCTTCGTTGTCGGCACTCCGTTTGTGGCGGGCGCGCGGGTATACCTCTGCAGCTCAGGCAGCAACCGGTGCTGGCGAGGTGGATGCGGCCATTCTGCTCCGAGAGCAGGCTGCCGTTGAATTGATGGAGCTGCTTGAGACGCAACCTGATCGGGCCGATGTCCAGGTTGACCTTTCCTCGGCACTGGCAGCGATCGCTCAGTCCGCGCTGGAGGAAGGCGAGCTGGATCGGGCCGGAGATCTTGCAGCCCGTTCGCTTGAGTTGCTCGAGACCGCCGTCTCCAACCCCGAGGAGAGAGCGGGCGCTCTCAATCAGCTCGCTTCGCTGAAGAGTGTTCTGGCGGCATGCCGGGCAGGGACTGGTCATCCCAAGGAGGCCCTACGTCTTGTCAGGGAAGGGCAGGCCCATGCGGAGGCTTCGCTGGTCAGGGATTCCCGGAACTCCTCAACCCGGTTTCGTCTTGGTATACTGGCGTGGCAGCAATGTGGATTACTCTCGGCAGAAGGAAAGCATACGGAAGCTCTGCAGCTCGGGGCAAAGGCGCGACAGACCTTCATTGATCTGATTGCACAGAAGGTGGACTTTCCCACCCAGCGAGAGATCAAGCGGTCCCTTGCTTACCTCACTGGTGACCTGGGGAGAGCCGCTCAGGACGCAAGGCAGGAGGACGACGCAGTGAATTATCTCCAGGAATCGGTCTCCATCTGGGAAGATTTGATGCAAGAAGAGTCTGATAATGACGAATTTCGTGAGCAGCACCGCTGGACGGCCCAGGGTCTTCGGGAGTTGGGCGTCGTAACGTCTCTGCCACAGAAAAAGCGCTAGAGAGGCTCTTCGGTTGGCGCTGCCTTCCCCGATGCCCGGGATCTCCTCTGTGTCTGCCGGTAGAGCAGGATAGCACACAGTTGCCCTCCAGTCTAACCGTGCAATCGGATGATGCCGTGCAGATTCGGGCGAACCCCGGGACGGGACTATCGTCTGCTCGACTCATATCTTTGGTAGCGATCCCTTTCGGATACAATGTTTGATACAATCATCAGTCACCCGGGTGTTTCGGATGGTGAGGCCACGGAAGATTTGCGATTCCCTCGTCAGAGGCTCTGGTGTCACGCAATCCCTGCTAACAGAGGGACGGTGTGCTCCTGAGGTTCTTGAGTTCAGCATGCGTTAAATTTGTCCGACCTACCGACCTACCGACCTACCGACCTACCGACCTACCGACCTACCGACCTACCGACCTACCGACCTA
>PBNG01000045.1 GCA_002723015.1 Roseibacillus sp.
GGTGGAGCTGGTGGAGCTGGTGGAGCTGGTGGAGCTGGTGGAGCTGGTGGAGGTTCGGATGGTGCGACTGCGACCGGCTCTGCGGGTGGAGCTGGTGGAGGTTCGGATGGTGCGGCTGCGACCGGCTCTGCGGGTGGAGCTGGTGGAGGTTCGGATGGTGCGGCTACTACCGGCTCTGCGGGTGCAGCGGGCGGAGCACTTGCCTCAGGAGGCGCTGGTTGCGCCAGCGGCTCTGGAACCGAGTCTACGTTTGCCGGCGCAGCCTGAGGCTCACTCGATACAGAGTTTTCTTCGGGTACTGGGCTCCCGGACTCGGTCGTGGCGGTCTGCGACAAGGGATCCTGATCCGAGGGAAAGCTCAGAGCAGGGGTGGCCGGAGAAGACGTTTTTTCCTCAGCCCCGGGAAAGAGAAACTTCGGTGCTTTCTTGGCAGCAGCTTCCTTTGGGGACTTCTTTTCTGGCTTCTTTTCGTCCGCGTTGTCGGAATCTGGTTTATCGGTCATGAGGAATTTCCTGAAGGATTGTTGGCAGTTGGAGGAGGTCTTGTCGATGCTCGGTTAAAGATGCAGTGGTAAGGCTGCGGCCTTGGAGTGAGGTCGGAGACAAGGGCGCCGGGTTCCGCCTCCCTTGACCGGCCCCGCCCCACCGGAGTTTAGGCGAGAAGGTGTGCCAGAGTGTAACGGTGTGACAATAGGACCAGCCGAGGGACTCCAGAATGAGTCAATCTGTCACTTTGAGCAGTGGGGAATCAGCCTCTTAAAATCTCATTAATAACTTATAATGAGATTGTTGTGAAAAATTACGCCTTGGGTGGCACGGAAACTGCCAAGGGATTAGTGAACAATTTTCTGCAATACATCCTTTAACGGACCCACGAAGTCACAGGCGCGGGCCGAAGCACAGGGAAAACTACATAAGCAAATGGGAAAAATACTAGGAATCGATCTCGGGACGACCAACTCCTGTATGTCTGTGATGGAGGCCGGGGAGCCTGTCGTCTTGGAAAACTCTGAAGGCGCAAGGACAACGCCCTCCGTCGTTGCCTTTGCTAAAGGCGGTGAAAGACTGGTCGGGCAGGCGGCGAAACGTCAGGCGGTAACGAACCCGCAGAATACGATTTTCTCAGCGAAGAGGCTGATCGGACGGAAGTTCGCGGAACTTACTGTGGAAGATAAGAAGCTTCCCTACACCATCATTGAAGCTGATAACGGCGATGCTCATATCGAAGTCGAGGTCGATGGAAAAAAGAAAGCGTATTCGCCTCAGGAAATCTCGGCGATGATTCTCGCTAAAATGAAGGCTGATGCGGAAGCCAAGCTTGGTGAAACGATCGAGGAGGCTGTGATAACAGTTCCTGCCTATTTCAATGACTCGCAGCGAAACGCGACCAAGGCCTCGGGGGAAATCGCAGGCCTCAAAGTCCGTCGAATCATCAATGAGCCCACGGCGGCATCATTAGCTTACGGTCTGGACAAGAAGAGCGACGAGAAAATCGCAGTCTACGACCTTGGTGGCGGAACGTTCGATATCTCGGTCCTCGATATTGGAGATGGAGTGTTTGAAGTAATGGCCACCGATGGAGACACTCAACTGGGCGGTGATGACTGGGATAATGCCATCATCGACTGGGTAGTCTCGGATTTCCAATCGAAGGAAGGAGTAGATCTCAGTGGTCAACCAGATGCTCTCCAGCGGATTAAGGAAGAGGCAGAAAAGGGAAAGATAGCCCTGAGTTCTTCCAGCACCTACGAGATCAATCTCCCCTTCATCACCGCAGATCAGACGGGACCAAAGCACATTCAGATGGAGCTTTCCCGCTCAAAGATGGAGCAACTCACTGAGCACCTGCTTGATCGGACGAGGCAGCCAGTGCGCGATTGCCTCAAGGAAGCAGGAGTGACCGCTAGCGAAATCGACGAACTTGTCCTCGTGGGAGGAATGACCCGTATGCCCAAGGTGCAGGAGGTTGCTCATGAACTTGGGGGCAAGGAGCCGCACAAGGGAGTAAATCCTGATGAGGTCGTAGCTATCGGGGCAGGGATTCAGGGCGGAGTCCTCCAGGGCGACGTCAAGGACGTGGTTCTTCTCGACGTAACCCCACTCACCCTCGCCATTGAGACGGAAGGCAGCCGGGCAACCTCGATGATAGAGAGGAACACAACAATTCCGGTGAAAAAATCGCAGGTGTTTTCAACCGCTGCCGACAATCAGCCGGAGGTTACGATCCGGGTCTGCCAGGGAGAGCGGCCTCTGTTTGCAAACAACAAGATACTCGGGACCTTCAACCTTGAAGGAATTGAGCCGGCTCCCCGGGGTATGCCTCAGATCGAGGTGACCTTTGACATTGATTCCAATGGAATTCTCCATGTCACCGCTACCGACAAGAAAAACAACAACGAGAAGAAAATCTCCATCGAAGGTTCCAGCGGCCTGAGTGAGGAGGAGATTGAGAAGGCAAAGCAGGAAGCTGANGCCCACTCGGAGGAAGATAAGAAGAGGGCGGAGGAAATTGATGAGAAGAACAAGGCCGAGAATCTCGTCTACCAGGTCGAAAAGCAGATTGAGGAACTGGGAGACAAGGTTCCCGCGGAATTAAAAACGAGCCTCGAGGGCAAGANCGAGGNAGTAANCTCCGCACTGAAGGCGGATGACATGGAGGCAATCCGGGCAGCGGTAGGAGATCTGGAGAAAACAATGGGGGAACTCATGGCTGCTGCCCAGCAGGCGGCCGGGGGAGCGGAGATTGATCCAGCTGCCGCAGCCGCNGCGGCGGCGGGGGGAGCTCCGGAAGATGCTNCCGACGAGCCCAGAGAAGCAAAAGGAAAGGTTGTCGATGCGGAAGTCGTTGACGCCGAGAAGTAATCTGTCAGTTTCCCGCCCCGATCTTCTCTGGAAGGCGGAGCGGCTACTCAACCAAAACAAAACAAANCAAACCAAAACCACAACGGAATCATGGCTAGTATCAAACCACTCGGTCAGCGCGTGCTCGTAAAACGGCTCGATGCTGAAGAAGTCAGTGCCGGCGGCATTGTGCTTCCCGACACTGCCCAGGAGAAGCCGCAGGAAGCTGAAGTCGTCGCACTCGGCACCGGCGGAAAAGANGAAAACGGAAATGATATTCAATTCTCAGTCGAGGAGGGCAACAAGGTCCTGATCTCGAAGTATGGGGGAACAGATGTCAAAGTCGATGGAGCGGATCTNCTCATCATCAACGAGGGCGATATCCTCGGGGTGATCGCGGACTAACTCCTGTTCTCGGGACCATGCCCNAGAAGGGAAGGTTTCCGAGGCTCAATACACTCAATAGAAAACTGAAAGAAAAACAATGTCTGCCAAGCAACTNAAGTTTGACGAATCTGCCCGCCATGCGCTCCTGCGCGGGGTAGAGAAACTGGCCGCGGCGGTGAAAGCCACTCTTGGACCAGCTGGACGTAACGTGATCCTCGATAAGAAATTCGGGTCCCCTACCATCACCAAGGACGGTGTCTCGGTGGCCAAGGAGATCGACCTTGAGGATCCTTACGAAAATATGGGAGCCCAGCTCATCCGAGAGGTCTCCAGTAAGACCTCCGATGTCGCAGGGGACGGGACCACTACCGCTACCGTTCTGGCCGAGGCTGTCTACAAGGAAGGTCTGCGCAACGTGACTGCCGGGGCAAACCCGATCAGTCTGCAGCGGGGAATCATGAAGGCTTCCGAGGCCATCGTGAGTCGTCTCGCCGAAATCTCGCAGGAAGTTTCCGACAGTGACCAGATCGCTCAGGTCGCCACTGTTTCCGCCAACTGGGATCGCGAAATCGGCAATATAATTGCCGAGGCCATGGACAAGGTCGGTAAGGATGGGACCATTACGGTGGAAGAAGCAAAGGGAATTGAGACAACTCTGGACGTGGTCGAGGGGATGCAGTTCGACAAGGGNTACCTCTCTCCCTACTTCGTGACGGACACCGAGAGCATGGAGGTCGCCCTNGACAGTGCNTACATCCTGATCCACGAAAAGAAGATCTCTAATCTGAAGGACATGCTCCCGCTTCTCGAGAAGGTAGCAAAGACCAGCCGCCCGCTCCTGATTATTGCGGAAGACGTGGAAGGCGAAGCCCTGGCCACCCTCGTGGTGAACAAGCTTCGGGGAACCCTGAATATCGCAGCAGTCAAGGCCCCCGGNTTCGGGGACCGGCGCAAAGCCATGCTTGAGGACATCGCGATCCTGACTGGTGGCAAGTGCATCACCGAGGACCTCGGGATCAAGCTCGAGAATATCGAACTCGCGGACCTNGGCGAGGCCAAGACCGTCAAGATCGGCAAGGAAGACACCACCATCGTCGAGGGTGGAGGNGGCAGCGANCCCGTCCACGGACGGGTCGGCCAGATCCGCAAGCAGATNGAGGAAACAACCTCCGACTACGATCGTGAGAAGCTCCAGGAGCGTCTCGCCAAGCTCGCTGGCGGAGTAGCTGTCATCAATGTTGGTGCGGCAACTGAGACCGAGATGAAGGAAAAGAAGGCTCGCGTGGAAGATGCTCTTCATGCCACCCGTGCAGCGGTGGAAGAAGGGATCGTCCCNGGAGGTGGAACAGCCCTCATCCGTGCGCAGTCCGCTCTTGACGGGGTCGAACTCGAAGGTGACGAAGCGACCGGAGTGGAACTCGTTCGCAGTGCGGTAGAGGCACCCCTCCGGCAACTGGCTGCCAACGCCGGCCGGGAAGGAGCNCTCATCGTCGAGCACGTCAAAAACTCGGACGGTAGCATGGGCTACGATGTCGCCAAGGACGACTACGTGGACCTGATCGGCCAGGGTGTTGTTGATCCAACCAAGGTGACGCGAAGTGCGCTTCAGAATGCAGCCTCCATCGCTGGACTGCTTCTGACCACCGAGTGTGTCATTACCGATATTCCNGAGGAAGAAGCTCCNGAGCCACACGGACACGATCACGGTGGCGGCGGCGGAATGGGATTCTAGGCCAGCCCTCGGATCCAGAAGATCAAGGTCACAAGACCAAGNNAAGCCGGGCGGGAAACCGCCCGGCTTTTTCNTGGANNATGCCCTGTAATCACCGCGATTTTACAATGCGGGNGANATACAAAAAGCTGGCCGAAGCCAGCTTTTCAATCTGGGNCTGGAGCGCGTTAACCGCTTAGTTCTTACCGCGCCAGGAGTAAACGTTATCGCGGTTCTTGGTCGCTCTGGCCTGTCCCGTCGTGTATTGCCCGTCGCGTCCGCTACTCCACGCGATCGCGCGACGGCCGAAGAGGGGCTTGGCTGCATCAAAGGGATCCACAAGC
Source organism: Roseibacillus sp. (assembly GCA_002723015.1). Next base: position 5,284 of record PBNG01000045.1, read on the forward strand.
TCCTCGTCGAGATCGATGTCCATGACGAGAAAGTAGTGGCGGTTGCTAGCTGCGTTACCGGATTTTTTCCAAGCGTCGAACAGCTCGACGGAACGTGCTCCCTCGGCATAGAAGAGACCTCCGTAGGCACCGGTCTGAGTCTTACCCTTCGCGTCCTTTCCCTGGAAGTAGCGGACCTCCTTGGGATTATTCTCACTGTCGAATCCAACTAACTGGTTCATCAGGGGAGCAGTAGTCGGAGTGCCCGGGGCTGTTCCCGCCTCGGGAGCATCCGGCAGATAGTTGTAGTCATCGTAGAAGGCCTGCACGGCCTGCACGAGATTCGTGCAGTCATTGGTCGCGACAGTTTTCTTGGCGGTGTTCATGACGGCGCCACCGGCGCTGAAACCCATCGCAGCGAGGATCGCGATAATGGCGATCACGACGAGGAGCTCGATGAGGGTAAATCCTTGGGTTCGGTGGAGCGTGGATCTGATCTTCATGGATGTTGGGGTTTGGGGAGCTTGCCTCCCGCGGAAGGGTGGGGGCAGAGGCCACCTTTGGCAATCCCACTGTTCCGGAAATTACAATGTCAATACCAAGNTGAAGGAGGGAGAGCCACCATGCAACCCAAAATTTCCTGATCCGGGTGGTAGTTGGGGTAGTCGACCTAAAATCGGAATGCGAACGCGAGGCGGGGGCAACTGCGAAGAGTCCAGATTGGGATTCACGGGCTGTGGAATTCTTCCGTAAATCGGATCAAAGGCGGTTTATCCCTTACTTCATTGCCGTTGCGGTGGGAAGGATCCAGAGTTCGGACATGGAAGAGGGCGGGGACTTGAGGGAGAGGATTCTAGCGCGGATGCGCCTGAGTGGTTACCAGCCCTCAAACAAGGGGGAACTGGCCCGTGATCTCCGGATTCAGGCTGATGAGCGCGCCCAATTACGAACTGAGCTGGCAGCCCTTGAGCGGGAAGGGGTCGTAGTCCGTGGTAAGAAGGCCCGCTATCGTCTTCGTGAGCAGGAAGGTAATCTTCTCTCCGGGATCCTCCGTTTTCAACCGAGGGGATCAGCGTGGTTTTACCCGGACCAGCAGGACCCAGCTAACATGGCGAGTGGTATCGATCTCGAACGGTTTAGGCGCATTCATGTCAGTGCGCAGAAAACTTCGGTGGCGCTTGATGGTGACCGGGTGGCCCTTCGTATTGAGCGTCTGGGCCCGCCGGTCTGGTGGAAGCATGCCCGGCATAAGAAGGAGGCTCTTGACGCCCCGGGGGCGGAGGACCAGGCCAGCGGGAGGGTTGAACGGATCCTGGAGCGTCGAAGTGGTGTTATCGTGGGGACCTTGATCAGGCGGAAAGGTTTTATCTACGTTCAGCCAGACGACCGGTCGTTGCCTTCAACGATTGAGTTGGATGATTGTGCGGGAGGTGAATCGGGGCAGAAGGTTGCCGTAGGCCTCGGGGCGTGGGACAGCCGGCAGGTGGCGCCGAGGGGAGAGGTTCTTGAGATACTAGGTTGGCCTGATGAAGCGGGGGTCGATATTCGTGGTATTATTCTCAGGCACGGGTTGCGAGAGGAGTTTCCCGGTGAAGTCATCCGGGAGGCGGAGCACGTTCCCTCAACAGTCCGTGACGGGGCATTGCAAGGGCGGGTTGACTGGAGGCAAGAGGTGGTGATCACAATTGATCCCGCAGATGCGCGGGACTTCGATGACGCAATCTGGGTGCGAAAGGCCGGAGATGGATGGGAGCTGGCCGTACACATCGCGGATGTAGCCCATTACGTAAGGCCGGACACGGCGATGGACCGTGAGGCCCGGGAACGGGGGAATTCAACCTACCTCGTCGACCGGGTACTTCCGATGCTGCCGGAGCAGTTGAGTAACGGTATCTGTTCACTCGTGCCGGGGGAAGACCGGCTTACGCGTTGTGCCGTGATGCGGGTTGACCGTAGTGGAAAGATGGTTCTTTCCCGTCTTGAGCGGGCGGTTATTCGATCGCACCGAAGGCTCACCTACGAGGAGGCACAGGGAGTTCTTGATGCGGGCGGGAAGGAGCCTGAAGCAGTATTGAGTGAGACGGAAGCTCTTCTCAGGGAATGCTGGAAACTCGCTGGGATCCTGCGGAAGAGGCGGTTCTCGGAGGGTGCCTTGGACCTGGACTTTCCGGAAATACGGATGGAACTGGACGATCTTGGGCGCGCGGTTGGCTATCGTCGTAATGACTACAACGAGAGCCACCAGCTGATTGAGGAGTTCATGCTGGTAGCCAATGAGGCAGTTGCCCGGGCGATGAAAAATGCGATGCGCCCTGCGATCTACCGGGTGCATGAAGATCCGGATCATGACAAGATTCATGAGTTTACGGAACTGGCCAGGATGCACGGCTACGAGCCGGGAGATCTCCTGAATAAGAAACACATCCAGAGGTTACTGGACGAGTGCCGGGGGCACCCCGAGGAACACGCCATCAAGCTTGGATTACTCAAGAGCCTGAAGCGGGCGAGTTATCGGGAAGAGCCCATTGGGCATTACGGCCTTTCCAAAGTTGACTACTGCCACTTCACAAGCCCTATCCGTCGTTATGCCGACCTGATCGTCCACCGTGCAATTGACTCCCTTCTGGTCAACCCCCCAGGCGAAGGATCAGGGGGCAGGGCGAGTCGGGCACAGTGCGCAGAAATAGCAGGTCAGGTCTCGACATCTGAGCGAACGAGTGCGAGTGCCGAAGTAGAGTCTCATCGCCTCAAGATGCTCGAGTGGCTGACGCTCAGCATGCACTCCGCTGACCCTCCTGTCTTCGAGGCGGTTGTTACCGATGTGCGGAAGATCGGGTTGATGGTCGAAGCCCTTGAGATTCTTCAGAGAGGATTGGTCCGGAGAGATCATTTTCCAGCAGGGAGCTGGCGCCTTGAGAGGCACCGAATGCGGTATGCCAATGCAGGAGGTGGAGAGTTAGTGCTGGGCCAGCTCATCCGGGTTCGAGTGGCAGCCGTTAACATGGAACGTCAGCAGGTTGACTTCCATCTGCTGGAAGACTGACCGGACAAAGGCCGGGAGATCTTGTTTTCCCGAAGGAGTCACCTGCGAAAGCCGATGTGAGTCGAGAGGGGTTTTATATGCAGATTTGAGCGGTATTACCTCCGGGAAACATAGCGGCCTTCAGGGGCGTCTCCATGATCCTGTTTCGGGCGATTTTCGCCTTCTCNTGGTCATATTTCTGGTNAACCAGCAACGGAACCCAAAAGTTCTTTAACTGTCTGGGCGAAAGCTCCATATCTCTTCCGTCATGAAACAGACACTGCTGCTTGGAGCCGCTTTCACACTTCCGCTCACATTATCTGCTCACCCGCACAAGGGAAGCGCCCCGGAGGGGGAGATGCTCACGTTAGCAGTTGCTACTGGATCCGGTGAGCACACCTACAAGAATGTTCCATGGTGGGGGATGGCGGTAAATCGTGGAGTCGGGAGCACCAATGGTGGGGTAGCGATCGATAAGGTGGGGAGAATCTACTTCAGTACCGACACGGTGCAGGGGATCCTGATTTTCGATGAGAAGGGAAAACAGGTTGGGCAGGTGGGTCCGGGAAACATCCATGATCTCTTCATCAGGGAAGAAGCTGGTAAAGAATATATCTGGGCCTCTCACACGGCCGGAAAACGGTTGGTGAAAATGACTCTCGAGGGCAAGGAGCTATTCCAGATTCCCAACGAAAAGACTGGTGAAGTTAAAGGAGGTTGGGGAGGTGTTACCGCCGCGGATATTGCTCCTGACGGATCGATTTTCGTGGCCCTTGGTTACGGCTCTAACTTCATTCATAAGTTTGATCGTGATGGGAAATGGATCAAGACCTTTGCTGGTCGTGGGAAGGATGTCGGGCAGTGTAATACTGCGCATGGCATGGCTGTTGATCACCGCTTCGACCCTCCCCGAATTCTGGTAGCAGACCGGGAGAATGGTCGCCTGACCCACTGGGACCTGAACGGAGAATGGATTGGAGTGGCGGCCACGGGACTGAGGCGCCCCACAGACCTTGCTTTTCGCGGGGATGTAGTAGCGGTGACTGAGCTCGCTGGGGGGGTGAAGATTCTCGATAAGAAAGGGAAGGTGATCGCGCTCCTCGGAGAGAATCCAAATTCCGGCCAGAGAGGAAAGAATGGCGTTGCACTGAATCAGGCTCAGCCGGGTCATTTTACTGCTCCGCACGGACTGACCTACGATTCCTCGGGGAATCTCTACGTGCAGGACTGGAACCGATTTGGACGGATTACGAAGTTGATAAAAGTGAACACATCGGAGCAATGAGTGGTATTCCCCTTGAGGATAATTTTGAGGATGTCCTTGGAAAGGCGCTGCGCGGAACCGGAATTCCGGATGGAGTTCTTGAGTTTCTGACGGGTGTGCCCGAGGAGACGATTGCAAGGCTGAAAGAGGGGCATCTTGAAGAAGATGCGCTCCGGCGGGTGGCCTCGCCTCTCGGTCTTGATGCAGATGCTCTGGTCGAGCGTGCACTCCAAGCTTGGCGCCCCGAACCGGTCGAAATCGATGGTCTGCGTCAGTTCAACACGGTTTTCGATGATATGACGGTCAACAACTATCTTGTCTGGGATCCGGAGTCGAAAGAAGCTGCGCTCTTTGATACCGGTACGGACGCGAGTGGGGCAATCGCGACGGCAGTAGATCTGGGTCTTGATCTGCAGCAGCTCTTCCTCACCCATACACATCTCGATCATATCATCGACCGGAAAACGGTTGAGGAACATAATGCTGCTCTGAAAACGCACGTTAATGCTCTGGAACCTGCAGAGGGCGCCTCTCGTTTTCTGCCGGGGGATTCGTTCTCACTTGGAGCGCTTCGAATTACCACGCGGCTTACCAAGGGGCATTCCCCTGGAGGTATCACTTATGTCATTGAGGGGCTTCAGCGCCCGGTGGCGATCGTCGGTGATGCGCTTTTCGCCCAGTCCATGGGTGGGGGAATGATATCCTATCAGGACGCTCTGTCGACGAACAGGTCTGAGCTGTTCACCCTCGAGGATCACACGGTGATCTGCCCCGGGCATGGTCCAATGACGAGCGTGGGGGAGGAAAAATCTCACAACCCTTTTTTTCCTGAATTCAAGTAACGCATCAAAAAACATATCCAATGAGCCAAAAAGTAGCATTTGTCGGAGTGGGGCGCATGGGAGCCAATATGGCTCGCCACCTGCAACTTGACTGTGGTCACGAGGTGACTGCGGTCTACGATATTAACAAGGAAATCTCTGCCGAACTGGCAGAGGAGCTGGGAGCAGAGAACAGCAATACGCTGGCAGGTGTCACCGCAGCCGCCGATGTCATTATCACGGTCATCACGAATGACGACGCGATGCGTGCAATTTACTTTGCAGAAGAAGATAACCTTTTGCAGGGGGCGAGTGGTAAGACCTTTATCAATTGCGCGACTTTGTCACCTGNAGCGCATCAGGAGGCCTACGAAGCCGGCAAGCAGGCCGGAGCTTCCGTTCTTGAGGGTGCNATGGCGTCGAGTATCAGTCACGCCCGAGAAGGGAATCTCTACCTCATGATTGGTGGGGATGAGGAGGTCTTTGATGACAACAGGGTCCTGCTGGATGACCTTTCCCTCAGTCTGCGCTATTGTGGTGCGGCGGGTCAGGCAGCCAAGGTCAAGGCTCTGGTGAACATGGTGATGAATATCAATACCGCCGGTTTGGCCGAGGGGCTCGGCCTTGCTTCGGCGCTCGGACTGGATCTTGCCATGATGTGCGAGATATTTTCGCAGACTGGTGCGAATTCACGGGTGCTGGAGACAGACTCCGAGGACATGATTGACCGGGACCATGAGTGTTGGTTTTCAGCAGAGCATGCTGCCAAGGACTCGGGGATCGCCCAATCGCTTGCTGCCGATGCCGGGCTGAGCTTGCCAGTCAATGACGCGACCAAGCAGCAGTATGACAAGATGACCGCGGAGGGGCTCGGTGATCTCGATAAATCCGGTATCGCTGAACTGACGTTTCCCGGGCGCCACGGAGGTTAGGACTTTCAGTCCGGCATTACCTTGCCAAAAAAAGAGCCCCGCCATNAGGGGGGCTCTTTGCGATTAGCTTAAGAAGAATCTAAAGGACTTAACTGGCGATTTCCGCGCCGTGAAAGTCATTCCAGTCCTCAAGGTTGTTGAGATTCACAGCATCGAGAATTCCCGCGTCGGCCGCGAGACCCACGGCGCTGAGAATGCCGTTGCGAGTGTCTTCATCATGATTGTAGCCATCGACTGCAGCGTTGTGAGCGGCAACCTTGTCGGCATCAAAGTTTCCGTTGGCCTGACACCATGCCTCGCATGCGACGTAATTTGGCTTTTCGGCTGACACGTAGTCGAGGAAGGCCTGGCGCTCGATTCCGAGGGCGTCGAGGGTCATCTGGTCAAAGCCGGCACCCGCTGCGGGGTAATCGGAATGAAGCTTACCTGCGGCATCAAGCGAAGCTTTCTGCCAGAGGCGCGGAAGATGCTGAACACCGAGAGGTCCTGCGGTGCCTGAACTGATAGTTGGGATAATGCTCATAGTTTTGTTGTAGGTTTAACGATGCCACGCATAGCGCCCGGTACGCTTTCTTGGCAATAGCAATCGAAGCAGAGTAGAGAAAATCCGAGCGAAACAGCTGTGATTAGCCCACCAGGGGATTCCCGTTTCAGGCGAAGGTGGTGATATGTAGGCAATGATCTTCTTCGTCACCCCCTTCGCTGGACCGTTCCACCGGTTGATCAGGGGGCTGTTTCTCGCTGGCTTTGAGGACAGTTTTGGGGCCGAACTGGCTGATTGACAGCTCAGAAACGGTTGCTAAGGTGCGCGCCCGCGAGCGCCGGCCTGCGCAATTCTGTCCCACCGGCAATCTACTACTTAACGATATCAAATCCCTTCTCAAGATGGCAACCAAACGTAAGACAGCCCGCAAAAAGGCTCCTGCTCGTCGCAAAGCTACCACTCGTAAGAAGAACCAGAATGTCTATTACTTCGGTGCAGGAAAGTGCGATGGAGATGGATCGATGAAAGCTCTCCTCGGGGGTAAAGGTGCAAACCTCGCCGAAATGAGCAGTATTGGAGTTCCCGTTCCCGCTGGNTTCACCATCACGACGGAAGTTTGTACCTATTACTACGACAACGGTAAGAAGTATCCCAAGACTCTGGATGCCGAAATCGAGGCGAATATTACCAAGGTCGAAAAGGCCATGGGAAAGAAGTTCGGTGACCTCGAGAATCCGCTTCTTCTCTCCGTTCGTTCCGGGGCGCGGGAGTCGATGCCCGGCATGATGGACACCATCCTCAATCTTGGGATTAACGACGAAGTCGTTGAAGCGCTCGCCAAGAAAACCGGTAACGCAAAGTTCGCCTGGGATTCCTACCGTCGTTTCCTTCAGATGTATGGAAGCGTTGTGATGGAAGTGGAAGCCGAAGCCAGCGAGCACCACGATCCTTACGAGGTTATCCTCGATAAAGCGAAGGCGAAGGCCAAGGTGAAGGACGATTCTGGTCTCAAGGAAAAGGATCTCCGCGAAGTGGTGGCTGCTTTTAAAGCGCTTATTAAGGAACGGTCCGGCAGGAACTTCCCCGAAAATCCACGCGAGCAGCTCAAGGGAGCTGTGAATGCCGTGTTCAACTCCTGGCAAAACGATCGCGCGATCGTTTATCGCCAGAAGTATGGAATACCCGCCGCATGGGGAACCGCTGTCAATGTCCAGGCCATGGTCTTTGGTAACACCGGAAAGACTTCTGGAACTGGCGTTGCGTTCACCCGCGACCCAGCAACTGGCGAAAATGTTTTCTACGGTGAGTATCTCATCGATGCACAGGGTGAGGACGTTGTAGCCGGTGTGCGTACGCCGAAGCCCATCGCTAAGATGGCCAAAGATCTTCCCAAATCTCACAAAGAACTCCTCGTAACCCGGAAGAAGCTTGAGAAGCACTTCCGAGATGTGCAGGACGTTGAGTTCACCATCGAGGAAGGAAAACTCTGGATGCTCCAGACCCGTAACGGAAAGCGCACCGGCTTCGCTGCCGTCAACATCGCTCTTGATATGGTCAAGGAGCGCCTCATCAAGANGGAAGAAGCCATTCTCCGTATTCCGGCCGATGATCTTGGCCACCTGCTNGCTCCAATCTTCGACTCCAAGGCTGAGAAGGCTGCCAAGAAAGTTGGAAATGGTCTTCCTGCCGGGCCTGGTGCTGCTTCCGGAAAGATCTATTTTTCCGCTGAAGACTCGGTGAAAGCAGCTGCCAAAGGGCAGGACGTGATCCTTGTCCGCCAAGCCACCTCTCCTGAGGATTTGCGTGGAATGATTGCCGCTGACGGAATTCTTACCACCGAGGGTGGTGCCTCCTCACATGCTGCTCTCGTTGCCCGCCAGATGGGGAAGGTCTGTGTTTGCGGTGCCCACGGCATGACTATCGACTACTCCAAGAAGACTCTCTCCGGAAATGGAGTGACTCTGAAGGAAGGCGATGAGCTTTCGCTGAATGGATTCGTCGGGAATGTCTACAAAGGCGGTATTAAGTCTTCTCCTTCTCAGGTCATCCAGGGGCTCATCGAGAACAAGGCTGCTGCCAAGCGTTCCGATACCTATAAGAAGTTCATGGAGCTCATGAGCTGGACCGATAAGCTTCGTAAGCTTGGTGTCCGCACCAACTCGGACACTCCNGANCAGGTGCAGCAGGCCATNAAGTTTGGTGCTGAAGGCATTGGTCTGACCCGCGCCGAGCACATGTTCTTTGAGGGCAACCGCATCGATGCCGTTCGTGAGATGATCCTCGCTGATGATGACGCCGGTCGCGCCAAGGCACTCAAGAAGATCAAGGTCTTCATGAAGAAAGACTTCATCGGTATTTTCAAGTCACTCGAAGGTCGCCCAGCCACCATTCGTCTTCTGGATCCACCTCTTCACGAGTTCATCGGCACCATGGACGCCGCTCAGAAGAAGGATCTCTCCAAGAAGATCGGTATGAGCGCTCCTGCCATCACCAAGCGTATCCACGCTCTTCACGAGGAGAACCCAATGCTTGGTCACCGTGGATGTCGTCTNGGTATCAGCTACCCTGCTGTCACCGCGATGCAGGTCGAGGCTATCCTCGAGGCCGCTCACGAGGTGCAGAAGAAGGGCACGAAGGTTCTCCCTGAGATCATGGTCCCACTCGTTGCCTATGCGCGGGAGCTTGAACTTCAGAAAAACGTCATCGACACCACCGCTGCTGCAGTTCGTAAAAAACTCGGGCTCAAGAAAAGCGAGCTGAAATACACCGTTGGAACCATGATTGAGATTCCTCGCGCTGCCATCACCGCTGACGAAGTAGCCAAATACGCTGAGTTCTTCTCGTTCGGAACCAACGATCTCACGCAGACGGGGCTCGGTCTTTCCCGTGACGACTCCTCCAGCTTCCTCCCAACTTATCAGGATGCGGAAGTTCTCAACAACAACCCATTCGCTGGTCTTGACCAGGAAGGCGTGGGCAAGCTTGTTGAAATGGGTGTCAAAGGTGGTCGTAAGACCGATAAGAAACTCAAGATCGGTATCTGCGGCGAGCACGGCGGAGATCCTGATTCGGTGAAGTTCTTCCACCGTACCGGACTGAACTATGTGTCCTGTTCACCATTCCGTATCCCGGTCGCCCGCCTTGCTCTCGCGCAAGCCGCCCTGGAGGAACGGGGGATGGCTCGTGGTGAAGTGAGCTAAATAGGGCTGAAAGAAAAAACTTCAAAGCTCCGTTCGTGAAAGCGAGCGGGGTTTTTTTTGACGTGTCAGGTTCTTTCTCTTTCATCGGATTTGAAGGGCGCTTCGGTTAATTTTGGGAAAGTTTCTATTTCATAGGTGAATTCGCTTTCACTTCTTCGAGAAACTCCCAGCGGTTAATGAGCTCGTCAGCCACTTTTTTAGCGGCCTCAAGTTCAGCCATGATGACAGGGATTTGTTCAAAATCGGTTTGGATATCGGGCGAAGACAGTTTTTCTTGCAGGGTGGTGACCACATCGTCGGCTTCCATAGCTTTGTCCTCGAGGGTCTCAAGCTCTTTGGCTTCAGCCATGGTGAGCTTTCTCGGTTTCTCTTTTTTGTTAGAGGATCGTTTTTTGGCTGAGCGGTTGGCGGCGGTGGCCTGGGCTCGCGCAGCGTTTTCCCGCGCTTGTCGTTTCTCAAGATAGTAAGAGAAGTTGCCGGGGGTGACCTTCACCCCATCGTCTTCGAAGGCGACGATTTGATCGCAAATACGGTCGAGGAAGTAGCGGTCATGGGAGACGACAAGGATGGTTCCTCGAAAGGCAGCAAGGGCCTCTTCGAGAATCCGAAGCGATTGTAAGTCCAGATCGTTGGTGGGCTCGTCAAGAACGATGAGGTTGCCTCCGGTCTTGAGAACCTTCGCAAGCATAAGGCGAGCGTGTTCACCTCCTGAGAGGAGGTCGACGCGTTCGTTGATGCGTTCATCAGAAAAAAGGAAGCGGCGCAGGTAGGCGCGTGCCCCGATATTTTCGTCGCCAAATTCGATCTTCTCGTTTCCATCCGAGATTTCATCGAGAAGTGAACCGGTGCCATCCAGCTGCATCCGGGACTGGTCAATGTAGTTGATTTTGACCTGTTTACCGAGGATGGCCTTGCCAGAGGTGGGCTCGAGTTGTTGGAGGCAGATTTTGAGGAGGGTCGATTTTCCAACCCCGTTTTTACCCACGACGCCTGTGCATTGGCCCTCTTCAAGAGAAAGGTTCATGTGCCGGAACAGGGTGCGATCTCCCAAGGTAATAGAGACGTCTTCGAGATCCACAATGGTATTGCCGAGTCTCGGTGGAGGAGGGATGAGGAGATCAATTTCACCTTCAGGAACGAAAGCGTCCTGATCTTTGACTTCGTGGAATGCATTAAGGCGGGATCGGGATTTAGTCG
>PBNG01000046.1 GCA_002723015.1 Roseibacillus sp.
AATCCTATTTTGAGTTAGCGGCCGCCTCGTTGATTACCGGACTCACTCATGTCATGACGGTGCGGCCTGATACCCTCGGCGTCGAGTACAGCGAACTCGGCATTTCGAATTCGGTTCATGCGCTCGGGCACCTGGGCGACAGCAAGGCCACCAACGGGATGACCGGTCACGAAGCCCGGGCGGCGGTGGAGCAGTTGCATCTCGAGGGAATCGCGGGCATGGCCGAGAAGCTTGACCGTGTTCCCGAGGGAGACGGCACCATGCTGGATAACACCCTTATTGTCTATATGTCCTGTTCCGGTGGAGATCACCATGGCGGACAGGCTGACTGGCCCTTTCTCCTTCTTGGAGGAATGGCGGACAAGCTCAGGATGGGACGTTATCTCGAGTTCCCCAAATACCGGGAGCAAGGACATCGTACCATCGGCAACCTGTACCTTTCCTTCATGCAGGCTGCTGGGATCCAGCCATCCGACTCCTTTGGACAGCCGGATGCGAATCTCAAGGACCTCGACCTCACCGGAACCTTGTCCGAACTGATGGCCTGAGGGCTTTCTCCCGGTTCAGCCTCCTGCGGACCACACTTACTGAAAAACATATGAGGATACGAATGACTCTCATCGGGATGCTGTGCGTTCTGGCTGCGACCTTTCCGCTGGCAGGGGCTGAGAAGCCCAACATCATCTTCATCCTGACGGACGATCTCGGGTATGGAGATGTGGGAGTTCTCTTCCAGAAGCAGCGAGAGGGGGTCCAGGTCCAGACCCCGGAGCTGGACAAGATGGCCGGGGCCGGGACGATTCTGAACCGGCACTACTGTCCCGCGCCGATCTGTGCTCCATCCCGGGCCTCCCTGATCACGGGGATGCACCAGGGGCATACCAATGTGCGCAACATGCAGTTCGATAAGGCCATTGAGGATAACTGGAACTTTGCCAATACCCTGCAGAAGGTGGGATATCACACCATTCACCTTGGAAAGTATGGGCTGCAGGGCTGGGGGCATACCCCGGAGAAATGGGCCGGCTACCCGACCAAGCGGGGCTTTGATTACTTCTACGGCTACGTCCGGCACGTGGACGGGCACCAGCATTATCCCGCCAATGAGTGGTCCCTCGGGGATAATAAGTCCCACCAGGGTAAAAAGCAGGTCTGGGAAAATAATGAGGAAGTCTCGGCCGGCCTCGATAAGTGCTACACCACCGACTTGTGGACGGCCAAGGCCAAGCAACTGATCATCAGCGAGACAAGGGAGAATCCCGGGCGTCCGTTCTTCATGTTCCTGTCCTACGATACGCCGCATGCCGCGCTGCAGCTGCCCACGGTGGCCTATCCCGCCGGAAAGGGCGTCAAGGGTGGGCTCCAGTGGCTGGGAAAGCCGGGGAAAATGATCAATACCGCGAAGGGGACCATCGATGACTATCGGGACCCTCATTATACGGGAAAGGGTCTGACGGACCTGGCGGAGCGCTTTGCCACCTCGATCACCCGGATCGATCATTGTGTGGGTGATCTCCTGCAGACCCTGAGGGATCTCAAGATCGACCGGAAGACGATCGTGGTTTTCTCCTCGGATAACGGACCGCATCGCGAGTCCTACCTGAAGGGCAAACGGTGGAGCCCCACGGTCTTTGAATCGGCGGGCAATTTCAAGGGCTCCAAGGGATCCTCTCATGAGGGCGGCCTGCGGGTTCCCACCTTCGCGTGGGGGCCCTCAATCATCAAGGCAGGCCAGACGTCCAACCGGCCCTCCCAGTTTCACGACTGGATGGCTACCTTCTGTGATTATGCAGGACTACAGGCGCCGGCGAGGATCGATGGTGTTTCCCTGCGTCCGACCCTCGGCCAGCAGGGCAGGCAACGAGATGGGGTTGTCTACGTGGAGTTCAATAACCAGCAGGGGCTCTACCTCGACGGATACAAGGGCCTCCGACTCAAGGCCACCGACCACTCCGTGGACTTCGAGATTTACGACACCATCAAGGATGAACCGGAGGCCCTGAACCTCGCGAATACCAGCGACAATTTCCGGCGCCTGCAGGAGCGTATGAAGGATGAGGTGCTCCGGCTCCGCATGCCTAACAAGCATGCCAGAAAACCCTATGACGGCGAGTTTGTTCCCGGGCTGGCCCTTGATGAGAGAGCCTTGCGCCAGGGGGTTCAAGTCCAGTCCTATCTCGGAACATGGAACTGGGTACCCGACTTTACCGGGATGACCGAAGAGGGCTCTTCCCTGGCAGAGAACATCAACCTTGATCTGCTTCCCGCACAGAAAGATTCCGGATTGCTGTTCTCAGGCTATCTGCGGATTCCGGAAGCAGGGGATTGGACCTTCGAGGGTGAAGCCACGGGCGGATTCATCTTCAAGGTCCACAACAAGCTGGTGATCGATGGCGACTATCAATATGAAGGTGCGCCCCTCAGTGGCACAGTGAGGCTGACAAAGGGGATTCACCCCTTCCGCCTTTATTACCGGACGGTGGTGGGCAGGCCTGACCTCAGCCTGAAGTGGCAAGGTCCAAATATCAGGATGAGCCCGCTGCCTTCTGGGTCCTTGCTGGTGGAGGGTCTCGAAAAGAGACCGTAAACAATCGATTCGTTTCTAGCTCTCACCAGATTCCAGGGCCTTACGCTCGGCCTCCAGTTCTGCTTCGAATTCGGCCTCTTCCCGAGCCTTGCGCGCCTCCTCGGCAGCCTTCTCGGCAGCTTCCTTTTCGGCCTTCTCGGCAGCCTCCTCGGCAGCCTCTTGGGCGTCTATCTCGGCATTCCGCTTCTCGGCTTTCGCAGCTTCGCGAGCCATACGCTTTTCCAACTTCTTCTGCTCGCGCTCTCGGCGCCGGTGGTCCTTGCTGGGTGTAAAGGCCATGATAAAATCCTCGATTCTTGTTAAACCGGATGCTGTGAGCACGCTATGAAAAATCTGCCGGAAAAGCCGATCACAAATCGATTTAATTATGAAAAAGAGGCTGGCAGCTTCCGAATAAAAGGTTTTTTTCGCTTGTTAGGACATTCACTGGATCTTGACTCTCCAAGTCGGGGGTGGCTGCGCTTGTCCTTCCGTGGAGAACCGGGCTTGGCTTACCCCTTCTCCTGCTCGACTGATCTTCAGAACTGGAAGGGCTTCGGATTTCTTCAGCTCGGTGGCAATGGTGAAGCGACCTTTGACCTGACCCCGTCCGCAGCAACCTCATTCCTCCGGATGTCTCCTCTGCTGCCGGAGTAGCCGCAATTTCTGCTGATAAGCCAGGTTACGGCAGCTGCTCGACCCGCAGGAACAGAGAGAGCCGGGAGGCCGTCTGCAGGGTCACGGTTGCGCTGCCGTTACTGTCAGTCGTGACCTCAGGCGGACTGGTCGTTTCCAGCGTGGAGAAGGTCCCCGCGCTGAGGGTAGTGGTGCTCCTGACCACGAAGCGGGAATTTGGTGCTCCAGTGAAGGCAAGACTCAGGGTCGTCCCACTCAAGGAAACCGAATGGATGGCAGGGAGTAACCCCGGCTGGTCGACGAGTGGTTCAACGGTAACCTTGCCGATCATGCCCCGGTGGCCCGAAATCTCACAGTAGTAAAACACATCTTTCCCTTCCAGTTCGGCGGGGAACGTAAATTGTGCCGAGGCATTGGGAGCGACCCGGAAGAGCCATCCAGGGTCCCCATCACGCAGGACGCTGGACTGCCTGAAGGCTGTTCCCGCCTCTAGGTTGCCCGAGTAGGTAACCGCGCTTGGAAACGTGGTGTCGTTGTAAGCGAACACGAGGGGATGTCCTCCGCTGGTCCGGTTCACGNTGTAGGTCACACCTGAGCGAAGGGCGAGGACCGGATCGTTGAAACCGTTNATCCGGTAGTGGGACGCCCCGGAGTTGCCCATACTGATCACCGGGTTGCTCTCGTCGAAGGNGAGTGTTTCGGCCTTGGCCGGAAGCAGGAGGCAAAGAAGAAGAAGGAGAGGGACAGNGCGCACGTTGAAGCTTACGGCGTGCTGCTCCTCGCGCAAGCAGTAGAGTGGTCTTTGGCCGGANCAACAGAGTCTTGAGGCCTTTTTCAAGAGAATCCTCGATGACCGATGATCCTGCCGTGGAGCAGATCCCTGAAAGATTCGACGAAGTTCCCACGACCTCCGCGCCACCCTCCCGGAACGGATGCGGGTCACGAGGCAGGATTATTATCGGGCCTGTCGCCGCAAGATGGATCCGCGGGGTCTGCCCTTTGAGATGTATAATTATGCTGGGCTATATCGTGAGTGGGAGCTGGATAAGCCCGTCGATACTTCCGGAGAGATCATTGATTCCGGGGATCTGGCCCTTGATGGCAAGGTATCGAACGCCCTTGAATTGCTTGATCGGCTCGCGGGGAGCGAGCGGGTNGAGAAGGTCTTTGNCCGCCACGCNTTTCGGTNNTGGATGGGNCGCAANGANACNCTNAATGANGCACCGGTGTTGCAGGCAGCCCACAAGGCGTATCGCGAGAGTGAGGGAAGGATGAAGACCCTCCTCATCTCCCTTCTGAGCTCCGACGCCTTTCTCTCCCACAAGCGGGAACGGGATGGGTAGGCTCTCACTGCCCCGTTTCCAGTTTCCAGGCTTCGGCAATCTTTGTGCCCTCGGCGATCTCTCCCGGAGTGGCCTTGTTCTTGAGGGCGGCGAGAGCTTCGTCCGCTGCGACGCCATATCCTGCATTCACTGCGAGGGTGAGCCACTTGAGGGCCTGCGTGATGTTGCGATCGACCCCTGACCCGCTGGCACAGGCCTCTCCGTAGGCAAACTGGGCCCCGACATGGCCCTGATTGGCGGCCTGTTTGTACCATGCGGCAGCCTGTTCCGGATTCTTGCTCACCCCGGAGCCCACTTCATACATGTCGCCGAGGGCGGCCTGGCCTTCCGGATCTCCCTGTTCGGCAGCCCGGCGCATCCAGAGGAAGGCGAGGGACTTGTCGTTGGAAACTCCCTGTCCGGTGAGATACATCTGCGCGAGGGCCCTGGCAGCCTTGCCGTCTCCCTGGCCAGCTGCCTTGCGGCGCCACTTGGCGGATTCCTTTAGGTTGATAGGGGCACCCACGCCATACTCGTAAAGGTTTCCCAGGATGCGCTGGGCCCCGGCCTCACCTTTCTCCGCTGCGCCCCGGATGAGCTTGAAGCCCTGGTCACGGTCCTGTTCCACTCCCCGGCCAAGGAGGTAATCGGTGCCGAGCTTGGTTTGCGATTTAATGTTGTCCTGCGCGCTACCCGCCACCGTGGAGAGAGCAAGAAGGGAAAGAAGGGCCACGAGTGTCATCTCCCGGGATCACATCACATCACCGGTCCCGGGCCAAGCATCCACTGCGAAGCGAGGGGACCGCTGGACGCAGGGACGGTCCCCTGCTACACCGGTCGCGGTGCATCTCCCAAGGTTTATGCCCCGGCTTGCTCTTCTCGTAGTAGTGCTGTCCTGCTGGTCCGGTCTCCGGGCTTCGGAGCGGCCCAATGTCCTCTTCATTGCCATCGATGACCTCAACGACTGGGTGGGTTGCCTGGCAGGCCATCCCCAGGCTCGGACTCCGAACCTCGACCGCCTCGCCGCTTCCGGTCTCCTGTTCACGAATGCGCATTGTCCTGCTCCTGCCTGTAACCCATCACGAACGGCGATCTTTACCGGGATCTCTCCTCACCGCTCCGGGCTTTACCGGAATGGACAAAAAATGAGGGAAGCGCTTCCTGCTGCCGAACTTCTTCCGCGGACCTTTTCCCGTGGAGGATACTGGTCGGCGGGATCAGGAAAGATGCTGCACTATGTCATTGATGCCCGTTCGTGGGATGACTACTTTCCGGCGGCCGAGACAGAGAGCCCCTTTCCCCGCACCCTCTATCCGGACAAGCGGCCATTGAGTCTGCCACGGGGTGGTCCGTGGCAGTATATCGAAACGGACTGGGGGCCCCTCGAAGCCACTGATGAGGAGTTTGGGGGAGACTATCTCGTCGCCGACTGGGTAGGACGTCAACTGGGGAAGGAGCACAACACGCCCTTCTTCCTCGCCTGTGGAATCTATCGCCCCCATGAGCCCTGGTTTGTTCCCAAAAAATATTTTGAGGCTTTCCCCCTGGAGGACATTCAACTGCCGCCGGGCTACCGAAGGGACGACCTTGAGGATCTCCCGGAGGAGGGACAGAGGATGGGCCCCAACCGTTACTTTGCCCATATTCAGTCACAGGGGCAGTGGAAGCAGGCCATCCAGGGATACCTCGCTTCTATTTATTTCGCGGACACCATGCTGGGGCGGGTGATCGAGGCTCTCGAGAAGGGACCTAATGCGGAGAACACCATCGTTGTCCTCTGGTCGGACCATGGCTGGCACCTCGGGGAAAAGCAGCACTGGCAGAAGTTCACGGCCTGGCGGGCCTGCACCCGGGTGCCCCTCATCATCCGGGTGCCCAAAGGGAGCCCAGGCCTTCCCGGCGGCACGGTCCCGGGGACCTGCACGAGGCCGGTGAGTCTGGTGAGTCTCGCGCCTACCCTGCTTGAACTGGCGGGCCTGCCTCCCGTGAAGGTTCATGATGGCCAGAGCTTGCGCCCGCTCCTGCAGAATCCTGCCCGGGAGTGGTCGCGTCCGGCCCTCACCTTCCTCGATGCCCCCGGCAGCTACGGCCTGAGCACGGAGCACTGGCGCTATATTCGCTACCCTGGCGGGGGAGAAGAACTCTACGATATCCGGACCGATCCCCACGAGTGGAACAACCTTGCCCGGGAGGAGGTTTATGGGCCTACTCTGAGGNGGCTGCGNGCGCTGGGCCCGAAAGAGTTTGCCCCATTGAAGCAACCCGCGGTGNGGAACCTGCCGGCCCTTGGGTGGAGAGAATTGAAGGCGGNAGAAGTGCCTCCTCCCTCCAGACCTGATGGCAATCCCTTCAATGTCGTCTTCGTGAATTCGGGTGACCGGGAGGTGAAGCTNTTNTGGATGGATCGTGACGGCGGCAGCAAGTTCTACGGGTCCATTGCCCCGGGAGGGCAGCAGCGACAGCAAACCCGTCCGGGTGCGATCTGGATGATCACGGATGCGGCAGAGGGCAAGAGCCGGCCGCTGGGCTTCTTCGAGGTGGAAGATCGGCCCGCCCGGGCGGTGGTGCCCGGGCAGTGAGGCTACATGTTGGAAGGTCGGCCTGCAGAGCTCAGCTCAGCTTGTCCAGTTCCTCCGAGAGTTCGGTGACCTTCTTGCGCAGGTTGGCGATGCGCGCCTCGCGCTGGATCTGGTCGTCTCCTTCCCCNCCCTGGCTCAGCAGTTCGTGCAGGCGCCGATCAGCGACCTCTTTCTGGGCCTCGTCCATTCCATTAATGATGACCCCGATCACGAGGTTGAGCATAATCATCGTTCCTACGAGGACAAAGGAGACGAAGTAGAAGGCCCCGAGGAAGGGCTGGGCCTTGGGCACGACGNTCTGTCCCTCCACGGACTGGTTGTATCCCTCGTAGACATCGGATCCAAACATCTGGAGATACATCACATCGGTCCAGTCCTCGAGGGTGACCACCCGGAAGAGGGAGAGCATGGAGGTCCACAGGCCGCCGAAATGAACCGGGTCGTTGGCGCCGAAGAGCATGGTTCCTGCCACCGCATAGATGTAGAAGACGAGGAAGAGCAGGATGCTGACGTAAAACATCGAGGGCAGGCAGCGGAGGAGTGCGGAAACGATGAGCTGCAGACGAGGAATAACGGAGACGAGGCGCAGCGTCCGGAAGAGACGAAAGAGGCGCAGGACCGGGGCGAATCCTCCCCCGAAGGGCACGAAGCAGACCGCCACAATGAGAAAATCAAAGACGTTCCACCCGTCATAGAAAAAGCGCCAGGGTTTTGGGGCCGCGGCAGTCATCTTGAGGAGGATCTCGGCCACGAAGATATAGAGAACGATGTTATTGAGGACCTCGATTGTAGATCCGAGCTCCGTCATCAGGGGGGCGCTGGTCTCCATCCCGACGAGGATGCCTGCGAACACGATGACCGTGATGATAAATCCGGTGAACCAGGGAGCCTCAACGACACGGCGGCAGAATTCAGGAATGTTCACGATTCAGGAGAAGAATACACCCCACCCTAGGGCGAATTCAATCCAGAGTCGAGGCGCGGGGTTGCGCGGCATTCCTACCTCNNCTGATAGACCCTGACCCAGTCGACCTGCATGGACTGAGGGAACTGCGAGAAGTCGTANAGTTCGTTGGGGCGCTTCTTGTCTGGTCCGGGGTCCCGGGGTCCCCACACCCCGAAATAGTTGCCCCCGATGGCAAGGTTCAGGATNAGATAGAAAGGATAACCGCGGTAGATCTTCCGGCCGCCAAACTTCGACGGGTCCCTGAGATCCAGACCGGGTCCCCACTCCCTGCCATCGAGCATGAAGACCAGGCGGTCGGCGGTCCACTTGCACCCGTAGACATGGAAGCCGGAGATATAGGANTTCTGGCCGGGCTTCGGCTGNAGAGAGCCATCCAGTTTCTGGTCTGCAATCCANTGTTTGGGGTTGATGGCCCCGTNATAGCGCCGGTAGTGGGAATACCAGCCGATATGGCCAACCGTCCACCTTCGGGGACTGGTATGATACACCGCCCCGCCGTGATAGAGGCGGGTGGCCCGCCCGGACATTTCCATGATGTCGATCTCGCCACTGTAGGGCCAGGTGCTTCGGGTCCATTCGCGTTTGTTGTCGAGGGCGGCCTTGTCCCAGTATCCGTCGTAGGGGGCAGTGGCAGCCTCGGGCAGCATCCAGAAAGCAGGCCAGACCGGGATCGCTGTTCTGCCGCCCTTGNCGGCGATCGGATTCCTGATCCGGGCCTCGATGATCCCGTAAGTGAATGAGTGAAGTGTTTCAGTGGTCAGCTTGGCGGAAGCAAAGTCCTGCCCGTTTGTCTGTTTTGTGACTGCTCCTCCGGGCTTGTCCCGCAGCGGGTAGAGGGTCCCGGGGTCGTGGTGGGCGGAGATCGTCAACTGTCCNTCCCGGACCCGGAAGGTCCNCCCCTCNGCNTNGAGGTAGGCCTGGGCNTCCCCGTTGCCGTGTCCNTANTTCCCGAGGGTGGGATCATCGACNGCGCNCCACTTCTTCCGGTCAAGCGTGCTCCCGGAGAATTCGTCCTGCCACACCAGCCGGTAGCCCGGCTGGGACGGGTGGGGGGAACCAGAGGTGGGCACTTCCACCGCCGGTGCGGGGAGGGCAAGGGCCAGCAGGGGCAGGAGCACAGGCAGACCTCGGAGGGCTGAGGGTTTGATGATATGGGGACGGGAGGGGTAGAAACGCACCAGGAAAGACTAACAGTCTGCCGCCAGGGCAACAAGAAGTAGCGGCGGGCGATCAAGCCCCCGAATGAGGGTCCCTTGCTTGCACTCTGCTACAAGCGGGGTATCTCTCGGGGACGGCTCTCTGCTGATCAGCGACCTTTGCCAACCGAAATCCATGCGCCTCCTGCTTCGTCTTCTCGCCCTTTCGCTCCTCCTTGCGGTGGCCCCCGGGGCCGTCGCAAAAGCGAGGCCGAACGTCCTCTTCATCGTCTGCGATGACCTCAACGACTACATTGAAACTCTCGGGGGCCATCCGCAGGTCCGGACACGCCATATCCGTCGTCTCATTGAGTCCGGGGTCTCCTTTACCCAGGCCCACTGCAACGTCCCGATCTGCAACCCTTCGCGGGCCAGTTTTCTCACCGGTCTCTATCCTCATACCTCCGGCTGCTACGGCTTCGACCGCTGGGATGGCTATGAAGTTCTGAAGAATTCACGGACCCTGATGGCTCATTTCCGGCACCATGGATATCACGCCCTCGGAACTGGCAAGGTCATGCACAACCGGGGACGGGACCAATGGTCCGAGTTCGGGTATCTCTCCGACTATGGGCCCTTTGCCAATGACGGGCAGAAGACCGACGTGGCCCACCCGGATATCCCGAGCCCCTTCCGGGACGACTTCGGGGCGGTTGATGGCTCCTTCGGGCCCCTGCGGAATCTGGATGGAAGCCGCTTCAAGTGGCGGACCGGGAACTGGGCGGGCAAGCGGGAGCTGAAGTATCAGTCGGAGACTGATCGAGATCCCACCGGGGACGAGCTCAACGCGGCGTGGGCGGTCAGGAAACTTGGGGAACTGGCAGTCTCGGGAAAGCCCTTCCTGATGGGCCTTGGATTCATTCGCCCCCACACCCCCTTGATCGTTCCCCGCAGATACTTCGACCTCTTTCCTCTCGATTCCATCCAGCTCCCGGAGATCCTTCGGGGGGACGTGGAGGATACCTTCAAGCACACTCTAGCCCCGGGCAGCGACGACCGCTCCGACGACCGCGGGCATAAAATGTATTCCTCCCTCATCAAGTCCTTCAAGGGGGACCGGGAGCTGGCCTTGCGCAAGTTCATCCAGGCTTACCTCGCCTCGGTGGCCAGTGTCGATGACCTCGTGGGAGAGGTCCTCAAGGCGGTGGACTCCTCTCCGCTGAAGGAGAACACCATCATCGTCTTCACCTCCGACCACGGCTGGGGGATGGGGGAGAAGGACTACCTCTACAAGAATTCCCTCTGGCAGGAATCCACCCGGGTGCCCCTGATCATCCGTGCTCCCGGGGTGACCGAGGCGGGCGGGGCCTGTCCTCTGCCGGTCTCTCTTGTGGACCTTTATCCGACTCTTCTCGACCTCTGTGGGCTCCCGGCCGATACCCGGATCAGCGCGAAGGGACGCCCCCTTGACGGGCACTCCCTCAAGCCCCTTCTCAAAGATCCCCGGGAGGGCAGTTGGGATGGTCCGGAAGCAGCCCTGACGGCGCTTTACAAGTGGGCAGATTACTATGACCCGGCCGGGCAGTCTTATTCCCAGCGCTACCGTGACTGGCGCTATGTGCGCTACGCTAACGGGAAGGAGGAACTCTATCATACCGCCAAGGACCCCCATGAATGGCATAATCTCGTCGGTAATCCGGAGCAGGCTGGGAGGCTGCAACGCTATCGCAAGGCCCTTCTCGAAATCATCCCCTCACGTCCGCTCTCCGAAGAGCAGAGAGCCACCCGGTGGAAGAGCCAGTATTTTAAGAAGAACCCTGAGGCGGATACCAATAAGGATGGGAAACTTTCGTGGCCCGAGTTGAACGCCCACCGGAAGAAGACCCCGGGGGGCGGATCGAAGAAGGCGGACTGAGGGCCCAGGATCAGTAATCGACCGAGAAGTTGTGGAAAGTGCCGGCGTCCTCGACCTGGTGGGAGAGGAGTCTGGGGGGACTGGGATGAACCAGGTAGCTGCTGGTCCAGCTTGAGGCCCCGTCGCCCACGTCGACGGTCAGGCCGAGGTAGCTCCCGCTGGTGAAGAGGAGGAGTTTCGGGAACTGCGGTTGGAGGGTTGCCCTCTGGGAGCAGAGCGAGCGGATCCGGGACCGGGGGATGGAGAGGGCGGTTGCATCGACTGATAGGGTGAGGGAGTCGACCACGAAGCGGGGCGGGGGCCGGGTCATGTCGCCATACCAGGTTGCGACTTCTCCATCGAGGTCCGCGCGGTAGGGTCTCCAGGTGAGGGTGGCGGTGATCTCCCGGCCGTTGACGGAGGCGGTCATGACCTCGCGGTTGCCGATGATCTGGTGGGAGAGTCCCTTGACGGGATGGAAGCGGGTGCCGACCGGATGCTGGTTGGCGACGGGGGCCTTCCGCTCTCGGTCAGGGGCCGGGGGCTGCTCTTTCTGGTCCTTGACTGGGCCGCAGGCGACGAGGAGGAGAGCGGGGAGGCAGGGGAGGAGTGTTTTCACGACCGGGGGGCGATGGGGTTAGCGCTTCATCTCGGCCTCCTCACGCTTGGCATCGGCGATCAGCTTGCGGGACATCTTGGAGAAGTCGGATTCCTTGAAGGATGGGTCGTGCATGGGATACCAGAGGGTGGCGAAGTAGTCCCGGAGGATCTTGTTCTTGAAGGAGTATCCGTGGGCAGCGTAGGGAAGGTTGCGGAGTCTCCTGAGCCCCTGAGCCCGGTCGGTAGCCCCGGAGAAGACGGTTTGGGTGTGATCCATGATCATGAGTTCGCGATGGCGGAAGATGACCTCCAGGTCTTCCTTGGGTGCGAAGTCACGGAGGTCCCATTCGATGACGAGGGGGCCGTCGCCGGACCGGATCTTGTAGCCCGCGGGAGCGATGTAGCCAGGGAGGCCAGAGAGGTGAGGCTTATGCTCGGGACGCTTCGGAGGGAGAAGGAACCTCGTATTCTCGTGGATGACCCGGAGGCGGGAGTGCCCGATCCTGCCGTCGTGCCACAGGCCACCGGTTTTCAGGATGTAGTCGAGGTGAATGTTTCCGGCGCTCTCGGTGGGGGCCAGGGTGTAGGTGTTACGCACGCGCCGGATGGCTTGATTCTTCCTTTTTTGGCCGTGGTGGACCCGTGGGGCCCGTCCCGGTCTCGAGGTTGGGCGGTCCTTGCTGCTGCTGCGGCCTGCGAAGTGCATGGGCCAGGTGTAGGCAGCCATGTAATTAAGGTCCTTGATTTTCGGATTTACGGTGGGCTTGCCTGCGGTGACGGCCACTCGCTTGCCGTCGACCGCGGCAGTGAAGTCCCAGACCATGGGTTTCCCCGGGCCGATCTTGTTTCCGCCTGATGGAGTGACCATGAATTCCGCTTCCTCCGCGTCGGCGGTCATAGCGGAGAAGGGCATTCCCATGAGGATGGAAACAGGTTCTTCCGAGAGGTTCTCGAAGACGAATTCGCAGGTGTAGAGCCAGTTGCCAGTCCGGGCGTCGCTGCGGATGGTGATGTCTTCCGAGACCATACGCACTTCCTTGGTGTGGACAGGATAGGGGCTGGCGGCCGAACCACCGAAGGCGGTGTCATTGGCCCCGGCGGGAAAAAAGGAGGCGGCCAGAAGGAAAAGGATGGGGAGCGCGGGGAGGGCGGAGAACCTGACTGGAAGCATCATGCTGTGTCCACGCTAGGAGGAGGTGGTGCCGTCAGGCAAGGCTCGACTTGAGAGGGTGTGGAAGTGAGACTGGTCGCAATGAAGGGACGAAGCGTGCTGACAGGATTGCTTGCTTCGGTCACATTAGTGATGGCCTGTCAGGTCCCGGTCTTCCGTTTTGCGTTGGAGCGCTGGCCGGCGGATCGGTTCGCGCTTGTAGTGACGTCCGAGGGCGAGCTGACGGGATCGATCGGGGAAGCGCTGGAAGCCCTCGCGGAGGAACTGCAGGGCGATCCCCAGGCGATCAACTTGAGGTTGCAGCGGGTCAACTTGGAGACGCTGACGGAGGCCGAGCTGGTGTCCCTGCCGGCTCTTGAGCATGCAGGGGAGGGGCCCACCCTGATCCTGATGCCACCGGCAAGTTGGAAGAGCAAGACGCCCGTGTGGACCGGGGAGGCCACGGAGGAGAATCTGAACCGCTTGCTGGATTCCCCGCTGAGGCAGCGCTGTGGCGCGCACCTCCTGAAAGGGGCGTCGGCGGTCTGGGTGCTGGTAGAGTCCGGAGACGCGACGAAGGATGCCGCGGCCCGGGAGGTGATGGAGGCCGGGGTGAAGCAGGCAGAGGCCACCCTCGAAATCCCTGAGGGGGTCATCCGGCGTGAGGATTTCAACAAGGAGTTCGAGAATATCGATCCGGACAACATCCTGCGCTCGGGGATTCCCCTCAAGATCGACTTTGTGACGGAGGTGGTCCCTGCGGATGCCCCGGCGGAGGCTCTCTTTCTATCGATGCTGATGCGGTCAGGAAACCGGATCCCGGGAGAGCCTTTGCTGGTGCCTCTGTTTGGGAGGGGCCGGACCTTCGGGGGTCTCACCGCGTCCCAGATGACCCCGGAGCGCATCGTGGCGGCCAGTGAGTATTTGTGTGGGGCCTGCTCTTGCCAAGTGAAGGAAGGCAACCCGGGCTATGACCTGCTCTTCCGCCGGAACTGGGATCGGCTGCTGGAGGTGGAGGAGATCACCGCGGACAGTGCGATCATCCAGCGCAATCTCGACCGGGTGCTCTTTGACTCGGAGGAGCCCAGGGAGGTCAGTGCAGTCGGAGAGGTGCGGGATCACAAGCCGCTCCTGATCGGCCTAGTGGTTTTCAACCTCGCGGCCTTCGGGGCGCTGAGCTATCTACGGCGCCGGCACCGGCTTCGTGAGTCCTCCTGAGGCCCGGGTGCGCGAGGAGAGGGAGCTTACTTCTTCTCCTTCTCGTCCTTCTTCGGTTCTTCCTCGGGAGGAGTGAGGGACTGCTTGAGGCGCTCCTGGAGGGCCTTGAAGTCCCCGGAGAGGCTCTTGAGTTGTTTCTCGAGGTCCTGAACCTGGCCGCGCAGTTTGCTGACTTCTGCAGGGGCCTGTCCGGGAGCCTCGTTCTTACGGATCTGGTCGATTGCAGCCTGGGCGGCCTTGCCTTCGGGGGACTCGGAGTCGGCGGCCACGAAGGTGGTGAGGACGGGGATGGCCCGGGGGTCGCGTAGTTCTCCGAGGGCTCCCATGGCGGCGGTGGCCACGGAGTTCTTGAGGTGGTCGACATGGCTAAGGAGCAAATCGCGGACCGCATCCTTGTTGTCCTCGTGCCGGGCAAGGTAGGCGAGGGTGCGCAGGGCCTGGCCGAAGCTGCGGCTGGGAAAGGAGGCTTCCTCTGTCTGGAGGTGGCGGAGGAGGGGCTCAACGTAGAAGGAATCGTCCTGCTTACGCATGCCGGCGATGGCCTCGCTGGCGATGGTGTTCTGGTAGGAGTCCGCGGTGAGGAGGCCGACGAGGTAGGGGCGCAGGCCCGCCTTGGCGTAGGCGGACACTCCGCCGATGGCCACGGTGCGGATCCCCGGGTTGGCTTCGCGCTCGGCGATGGCCTTGAGCACGTTGTAGGCTTCGTCGCTGTAGAACTTGGTGAGGCCCCGGACAACGGACTGCCTTACCCGGGCGTCGGGTTGGTCAAGAGAGCTTTCGAGGGCGGCGAAGGATTCCGGGGTGCGCATGGCGGCGAGGCCTTCGGCAGCGGCCTTGCGCACGGCGAAGAAGGGGTCTTCCCTGAGGACCTTACCGAGGTGTTCGAGGGCGACCTTGTTCTTCTTCTTGCCCAGTTGCTGAACGGCGAGGAGACGGCCGATCACGTCGGTCTGGTCCGCGAGCTGGGCGAGGAGCATCTTCTCACTGGGATCGAAGTTGATTTTGGCGAGAACGGTGACCTCGGGGTCGAAGCGCACGACCCGTGGGGCGGTCGCGAGGGGAAGGTAGAAGTCCTCGCGCTCCTTGGAGATCTCGATGGTGCGTAGCTCGGTCTGGTCTCCGACGAGGAACTTGACCGGGAGCTTGAAACGGAAGAAGGGGCGCTTCTCGTTGGTCATCTGGACCTGGTTGATGGAGAGCTTGACCTGTTTCGTCAGTTCGTCCCAGGAGTAGCTGACCTTGATCTCGGGGTAGCCGGAGAGGTAGACCCACTGGTCGAAGAACTGGGAGAGGGAGCGCCCACTGAGTTCCTCGAAGATCTCCACGAGGTCCTGGGTGACCACGGTTTTGTACTGGTGGCGTTCGAGATAGGTCTTCACGCATTTGCGGAAGAGGTCCTCACCGAGTTCGGAGCGCAGCATGTGGAGGACCCAGCCTCCTTTGGGGTAGGCCCGGAAGCTGAACTGCTGTGAGGGGTTGCTGTAGCCCTGGTGGACGATGGGGGTAATATCCTTGTCGTTACCGAAGATCCCGCGGGCGTTGCCGTGGAGGCCGTGCTTGAAGTAGTCGTTACCAAGAAGTTCCCGGTCGTAGAGGAGGGAGTAGTAGGTGGCGAAGCCCTCGTTGAGCCAGAGATGGCTCCAGTCGCGGCAGGTGACGAGGTCACCGAACCACTGGTGGGCGACTTCATGGGCATCGAGGCCACGGCTGCTCCGGAGGTTCTCGGTGGCGTCAGTGAAGAGGGTCCGGGTGGTCAGGGTGGTCAGGCTGGTGTTTTCCATGCCCCCCCACATGTAGTCGATGGCACAGGCGTTGTAATACTTGTCCCAGGGGTAGGGGACCCCGATCTCCCGCTCGAAGTAGTCGAGGATCTTGATGGTGTCGCGGAAAGTGTTGGCGAGCTGGTCCTTCTCGGAGGGCGGTACATAAAGGGCGACGGGGAGCTCTCCGTGTTTGCCCTCCATTTTGACAAAGTAGCCGGCGAGGAGAGTGACGAGGTAGTTGACGTGGTCCTTGTCCTGAAACCAGTGGAAGGCCACGAGGCCGGTCTCCTCGTTCTTCTTACGGGAGAGGAGGCGCCCGTTGGAGAGGGCTTCCATCCCCTCGGGGACATGGCAGATCATCTCGGTGGTGAATTTCTCATTGGGGTAGTCGTGGCTGGGAAACCAGTGCTGGTGGTCCTCGGGTTCACCCTGGGTCCAGAGCTGGGTGTCACCGGCCGGGTAGCCCATTTCAGCGGTGCGGAAGTAGAGACCCTTTTCCGGGGCGGCGTTGTAGGTGATGGTGACCCGGGCGTCCTCCCCCGCGGGAATGGGATCCCGGAAGGTGATCTCGAGGTGGGTGTCGGTCGACTGGGTGGCCTGAATGGCGTGCGAGGAGGTGATCTCCCTGATGTCCAGGCCGGTGGCGTTGAGGCGCCATTGCTTGAGGGGCTTGGCAATGGGAGCGAAGTCGAGAATCGCAGTGGCGGCGAGGGAGCGCTCTTTGAAGCTGGGTGTGACGTCGAGCTTCAGGTGCACAATGTCCACGAAGCGATCCGGGGCATAGCTGTTTCGGGGCGCCTTTCCTTGCTCCGCAGCGGCGAGCTGACGGGCGTGGAGCCGGGCCATCATGGCACAGTGGCCACACTGGAGGAGGTGGGCTTCGTTCGCGCGTGTGGGGGAGGCCGTCGGAAACAGGCTGCTGACTACGACAAGGGTGACGAGCAGGTATCGGTTCATGATGGAAAGGAAGCGGGACGATGGGCACTTGGGAGAAAATTTCAATCAGAAGCCCTGAGATCCGCCTCCTCGGGAACCGGGGTCACTTACGAGGGTCCCTCAAGATGGGCGATGGCATGCACGACTGATTCCTGCAGGAGGGAGGCAAGTTCCAGAAGGCGCTCGGGATCCTGACTACCTGCGAGTTGCTCCTCGCATTCGCGGCAGCGGTCTGCAAACCGGGCCATGCCCATCGTGCCTGCGGAGCCCTTGAGTTGATGGAGGATCCCGCGGCCCTCCTCAATCCGGTTGTCCGCGAGGGTGGCCTGAAGGTTGACCAGCTGGTCCTGGCCGTGCGAGGCGAAGTCCCGCACGATGGGGAGAAGAAGATCTGGCTGGCCAGCCGCCATGGCATCGAGCTGGGCGTGATTGAGGAGGGACACGGCAAGGAGTATAGGCCCCGGGCGGCGCGGGGCAAAGAGCAAGGGACGAGCCGGCCGGGAAGGTGTCGGGGCCGATGGGGCCACCGGGTCGGGTTATAGGTGCCCAAGGGTCAGGGGAAAGGTGCTGGTTTGCCCCAGAGTTTGTGGTGGGAATTCAGGCTGATATAGTTAAGATATCCTAAGTGTCTGCGGAGACCTCCAAGCTCGTCCTTGCCGACGATGATGAAACCGTCCGGAACCTGCTGACGATGCACGCCGAGCGGGGAGGCTTCGCGGTGAGCTGCGGGGAGAATGGCGCAGAAGCTCTGGAGCTGGTGACTGAGGATACCGATGTGGTGTTGCTCGATCTCCAGATGCCGGTGCTCGATGGCTTCGGGGCGCTCGAACGGTTGGGACGCGAGCACCCCGGGGTGCCGGCGATAGTGCTGACCTCGGTGGACGAGGCGGCGGAGGCGGTGAAGGCGATGAAGATGGGGGCCCTTGATTATCTGACGAAACCTTTTGATCCGGAAGAGTTGCTCGCGGTGCTCCGAAATGCGAAGCGCCTGCGCCGGGCGGAGTTGGAGAACGAGCAGCTGCGGGAGGCGCTGGGGGGACGAGGGCCTGCGGTTCAGATCGTGGCAGAGTCGGAGGCGATGAAGGAGGTGGTGGGTCAGGCCGAGAAGGTGGCTTCCCTCGATGCGACGATCCTGCTGACCGGGGAAAGCGGGGTCGGTAAGGGGATGCTCTCCCGCCATGTTCATGCCAAGAGTGAGCGCAGGGAGCAGCCCTTCGTGACGGTGAGCTGCCCGGCGCTTCCACGCGAGCTGCTGGAGAGTGAACTCTTTGGCCATGAGAAGGGAGCCTTCACCGGCGCGGTGCGCCGCCGCCGGGGCAAGATCGAGATGGCCAGGGGCGGTACGCTCTTTCTCGATGAGATTGGTGACCTGCCGATCGACCTGCAGCCCAAGCTCCTGAATGTCCTGCAGGAACGCCAGTTCCAGCGGTTGGGTGGGGAAGAGACGCTGGAGGCGGACGTGCGAATCATCGCCGCCACCAATCTCGATCTTGAGCAGCGGATGAAGGAGGGACAGTTTCGGGAGGACCTTTTCTACCGGCTGAGTGTCATTCCGATCGAGGTGCCTCCGCTGCGGGAACGCCTCGAGGAGCTCCGGGAATTGAGCGAGGCGATGTTGGGCCGGATTGCGCCGCAGGCCGGACGACGGAAGGCCAGGCTTTCCAAGCAGGCCCTTGCCGCGATGCAGTCATACGACTGGCCCGGGAACGTGCGCCAGCTTGAGAATGTGCTCGAGCGCGCAGCAGCATTTTGCGAGGACGGAATGATCTCGGTGGAGGATCTGCCTGCGGCTGTCCGGGGGAGTGAACCCTCGGGGCGGGTGCCCGCCGGGATCGGTGGCATCGCCCTGTCCGACCTCGAGAGAGAGGCCCTTGTCCAGACCCTCGCGCTCTGTAAGGGCAACAAGGCCGAGACTGCGCGGCGGCTCGAGGTGACGGAGAAGTCCATTTACAACAAGTTGAAGCGGCACGGATTGATGTGAGTGAGGCCCCACGTGAGCTCATGGACGAGGCCGCGCAGTGGCAGGCCCGGTTGGAGGCGGAGCAGGCGGCTCGCCTGGAGGCTTTACAGCGCCTTGAGGACGCGACTGGGGAACTGGCCTACCTGAAAGAGCAGCTCGACCGGCGAGCCCAGGAACAGGGTTGGAACCTTCGGGACCGGGATGACGAGAAGTTCAAGGTGTTCTTCAATGCCTCCGTAGATGGAATCATCCTGCTGGATGGGTTCGGGGCCTTCGTAGAGGTGAATGACACCGCGGTTCGGATGTCCGGATTTTCCCGGGAGGAGCTCCGCGGCATGTACGTCTCGCGCCTGATGACCTTTGATGTGTCCGGGCAGGCCCTCAATGAGGTCCAGCGGACGGGCCACAGCCGGAGCGAGGCTCAGTTACGGCGGGCGGATGGATCCTTCCTCCCGGTAGAAGTGGTGTGGGGGCGGGTGAAGTATGAGGGCCGGACCCTCGTGCATGGGATCGTGCGTGATGTCAGGGAGAGGGTGAAGGCCGTCAGGGATATCAACCTCGCAAGAGAGGAAGCAGAACGGGCGGAGCAGGCCAAGTCGATGTTCCTCGCGATGATGAGTCATGAGATCCGGACTCCGCTTAACGGGATCATCGGCTACACGGAATTACTGCTCGACTCGCAGTTGACGGAGGAGCAGAGAGAGAACCTCGGTCTGATCCATACCAGTGGGGATCTCCTGCTCAATATCATCAATGACCTTCTCGACTTTTCCCGGATCGAGAGTGGACGTCTGGAGCTGGAGCAGGTTGATTTCGAGCTCAACGATTGTGTCGAGGAGGTCCTCGGCCTGCAGGCCGCCAAGGCCTCGGAAAAAGGGGTGGAGTTGACCTACGAGCTGCAGGATGACATTCCCGCGGTGGTGTCGGGGGATGTCGGACGGGTGAAGCAGATTCTGCTGAACCTTGTGTCCAATGCCCTGAAATTCACTTCCCGGGGTGTGGTTGGGATCCATGGACGGGTGGTGCCCGGACAGTTTCTTGAGCTCGCGGTGCGGGACACGGGGGTGGGGTTCGATCCCGCGAAGGCGGAGAGCCTTTTCGAGCCGTTCCAGCAGGAGGACGCTTCGACGACGAGGAAGTTCGGAGGATCAGGACTGGGCCTGGCAATCTGCAAGCGCCTCGTGGAGCGGATGGGAGGCGAGATCTCTGCAAGTTCGCGGGTGGGCGAGGGGGCGGAGTTCCGTTTTACCATGCCCCTGCGGATTGGGCAGTCGAGTGCCTTTGCGGTGATTGAGGACAAGGGCCAGTTTCATGGCCGGCGGGCGCTGGTAATTGATGATAACGAGATCAACCAGCGCTTTCTGCGGCGGCGTCTGCTGGCGTGGGGTCTTGAGAGTGATGTGGTGGACAGCGGACAGCAGGGCCTGCGGCAGCTTGGCATTGCCCACTATGACGTGATCTTCTGCGACATGATGATGCCTGCCATGGACGGACTGGAGTTCGCCCGGCTGGCGGCGGAGGCAGCAGGGTCTCTCCTTCCTCCGATGATCCTGGTGACATCTGCACGGTTGAGCGGGGAGAAGGAGCATGCGCTGGCGGCAGGATTCCGACAGGTTCTCTTCAAGCCAGTGCGCCAGCGTGAGATGTTCCGGGCTCTCAGCTCGGTGCTGGACCGGGGTCTCCCGGCTCTCTCCCCTCCACCATCAGGAACCAACCGGAAGGAGGAGCCGGCGGTTACGCGATTGATCCTGGTGGCCGAGGATAATCCGATCAATGCGCGGTTAGCCGGCCTGATCCTGCAGAGGTTCGGTTTCGAGGTCCACACCGTGGGGAATGGCCGGGAGGCTATTGCAAAATTACAGGAAGGCCACAGGTTTGAGGCGATCCTCATGGATATGAACATGCCCGAGCTTAATGGGGTTGAGGCCACCCGCTTAGTCCGGGCGGGTGAGGGCGGTGGGGAGACGTCGACCATACCGATCATTGCGATGACCGCGAATGTGTTCGAGGCCGACCGGGAAAGGTGTCTCAATGCAGGCATGAATGGCTACCTCCCCAAGCCGCTCCGACCTGCGGACGTGGAATATGCGTTGCAAGGGATGGGACTGGTTCCCTAGGCGGCCANGATAACCCTGTAAAAGTTACAAATCACCGCGGGAGGGTTGGTAAAACCTACCGTGATCCGGGTGAGGAAAATTATATTAACTTTTCTGTAGTAAATTTACAGATCNTTCATNCTGAGNTTGTTNAGTGCAAGATGGNCAGGAGTGGCACAGTTTCTGCCNCNAGTNTTGAGAGCCCNGCTCGTTTTCCATGCTGAATCTCGTTGTCCATTCCACTTCCAAGGTCCTTCACGGCCCTGACGNGTTCGCNCGCTCGGTGCATCGTGACCGGCTGCTGGACGGCCTAGGAGCGAGTCAGCTGGGCGGGGCGGAAGAATTTTCGATGGCAGGACAGTATGCAGGCTCGGACTGCGAACTGGAACTNGTGTGCAGCTCCTTAATCCGGGTGTGCCACGGGGCTTCAGAGCGTGTTCGTCCTGAGTCCCGCCGACGGAACCCAGCCGGGGGGAATGACTATCTTCCCGGTAATCATAGCAGAACGTGCCCGGGTGGTAGCGGGCACTTATTCGACTGACAAGGCAAGGTAAGGGGGGCGCCATGTTTCAATTGGGAAGCTGTGGCGCCTCTCTTATTGCCAGCCTCCGGGTCGCGGNGAGCTGGAGTCCNCGGAGTTTGCAATGCGGTGCANCTGGGCGTAGAGGTTGCCCGTGTCCTTTCAACTGGTCAGCGAGTATGGCGCCAAGGGCGACCANGAACAGGCTGTGGGAAAATTGGTCCGGTCTCTCGAGGCGGGTAATCGTCACCAGACGTTGCTCGGGGTCACGGGATCCGGGAAGACCTTCAGCATGGCCAACATCGTCGAGCGGATTGGGAGACCCACGCTTGTGATGAGCCANAACAAGACCCTGGCAGCCCAGCTATACTCCGAATTCAAGAATTTCTTCCCGAACAATGCGGTCGAGTATTTCGTCAGTTACTTTGATTACTACCAACCAGAGGCCTACATCCCGAGGAGCGACACTTATATCGAGAAGGACTCCTCGGTAAATGAGGAGATCGAGAGGCTGCGGCTCAGCACCATGGGATCGCTGCTCACCCGGGAGGATGTCCTCGTGGTCGCCTCGGTAAGTTGTATTTATGGACTGGGATCTCCTGATGATTATGAGGGAATGATGGTTCCGGTGTGGCAGGGNCAGCATCTGGGTCGCGACGAGTTTCTGGGCCTGCTCGTGGGCATCCTTTTTGAACGTAACGATATCGCCTTTGGGAGGGGTAGATTCCGGGTTCGCGGGGACGTGGTCGAAGTGCATCCAGCCTACCTTGAGGATACCGCCATCCGGGTCGAGTTCTTCGGGGATGAAGTGGACCGGATTTCAACNATCGACGTCCTGACCGGGGCGGTCATGGAGAGGGTCGACAAGCACACCTTCTTTCCCGCCAAGCAGTTTGTCAGTTCCGTGGACAAGATGCAGAAGGCCATGATTGCCATCCGGTCCGAGATGAATGAGCAGATCGCGTTTTTCGAGAAACAGGGCAAGCTCATCGAGGCCCAGCGGCTGAAGATGCGGACGGAGTATGACCTTGAGATGATGCAGGAGATGGGCTTCTGCCAGGGGATTGAAAACTACTCGCGCCACATCACGGGCCGGGCCCCCGGGGAGCGGCCCTACACGCTTCTCGATTTCTTTCCTGACGACTTCCTGGTGCTTATGGATGAGAGCCATGTGAGCCTCCCCCAGATCCGCGGCATGTACGAGGGCGACATGAGTCGGAAGCGNTCTCTGGTGGACCATGGCTTCAGGCTGCCCAGTGCGCTCGACAATCGTCCGCTCCGGTTTCAGGAGTTCATGGAGCTGACGACCCAGCGCGTCTATGTGAGTGCCACTCCGGGGCCTTTTGAGGTGGTGAATTCGAGACCCGATAACAGGGGATGCATTCCTGTTCACGGGAATNAGGAGAAGGGGATCGACCCGATTCGCCTGCGGCAGTTACGGATTGTTCCCAGCCCGACAGACCAACCGGTGGAGGACTTTGATGTGACGCGCAAGGGTAACCTGTTGATTGCGGAGCAGATCGTGAGGCCCACCGGCCTGCTGGACCCGGTNCTCACCCTCAGACCCCTCAAGGGGCAGATCGACGAGACCATTGAATTGTGTCAGCAACGGAGTGAGAGGGGAGAGCGGGTGCTGGTTACCACCTTGACCAAGAGAACGGCTGAGGATCTCAGTGAGTATCTCCAGGGCGCCCAGTTGAAGGTGCGCTATATCCACGCGGATATTGATGCCGTTGAGCGGGTGGAAATTCTCAGGCAGCTGAGGGCAGCCGAGTTTGACATCCTGGTGGGAATCAANCTTCTCCGGGAGGGATTGGACCTGCCTGAGGTGTCTCTCGTGTGTATTCTTGACGCCGACAAGGAGGGGTTCCTGCGGAACGAGACCAGCCTGATCCAGACCGCCGGAAGGGCGGCGCGCCACATCAGGGGCGAATGCGTACTTTTCTGCGATGAGGTCACGGACTCCATCCAGCGCCTGATAGACGTGACGGANTATCGCCGCAGCAGGCAGCAGGAATACAACGAGAAGCATGACATCACTCCCCAGAGCGTAGTCCGTGCGGTGCAGGAGAGTCTGCAGCAGTATCAGGACGATAAAAGCCGTGCCGAGAAACTCAATCGCTCACTGGTGGCGGAAGAGGCGTCGGTTTACGATGCCGTGAACGTGCTGAGCGAGCTGGAGGGTGAGATGCAGGAAGCTGCTGGCAAACTGGAATTTGAGCGGGCGGCGCATCTGCGGGACCAGATCAAGGAGCTTAAGAAACGNNCAGGGCTGGATCAGAAAGGCACAAAGTGAGGTCGGCGGCCGGAAGGTTTTCAGGAGCCCCCGGATCCGGCGTTGCGTCCAGTTCCGAACCTGCGGCCCTGCCACCACAGGAGGGTGACCCCTGCGAGGGCAATGAGGGCTCCGAAAAATTCGCGTGAGAGCTCTACCCGGGGATCCTCTGAGGACATGCTTACCTGCATCATGGTGAATTCCTCCTGGCCGAAAATGTTGATCCAGAGGCCCCATCCGGTGAGTGCCATTTCCACGAGGCATGCCAAGGACCCCAGAAGAAGGAGCCAGTTGGGGGCGCGCCGCTTCAGGAGNGCGAGGGCAAAGAGAAGNGAGATCAACGCGTAGAAGCCCAACCAGAGAGCGGCATCGAGACTTGATGCGCGATGGTAGACGGTTGGGTCGATGTCGTTATACTGGAAGAAGGCGAAGGCCGCAAAGAGGGCAACGGCGAGGCCGTTGAAAATCCGGAGGGAAAGGGGCAGCTTCATCGCACAAGGCATCCGGTGGTCCCGGGTGGCGTTGAGANANGTTCTCCTGCCACTGGCGGAGANGGTGACAGACCGGGAAATCAAGGTCAATGCACCATGGTTTTCCACCGGGGCGCCCCAGCGAAGTGGTGGCTTTCGGCATGGCTGCGGGTTATTTTTTACGGAATAAGCAGAGGAGGNGAGAGCTCGGATTCGATTTNTCCCCCAATATGGGTAGGNAGAGGAGCATAAGGGCCCTCCGCNTGCTTGAACCCCNGTTTTTTATGGTATATTGACTTTGGGAATAGAAACACGTTCACTGCCGCTATGCGGTTCCTTCCNATGGGAAGGGCAAACCCGTCAACCGTATGCATACTGTCATGACTCTCACTCTCCGCTTTCTGGCGGCAGGAATTGCNGTCGGGATGTCCTTTCCGNCCCTCGCTCAGAAGTCAGAGGAAAAAGGCCCGGACCTCGCCCTTCTCCAGAAGGCGGCCCTCAATATCGATAAGCATGTCGCCAGCCTCTACAAGAGGAAGAAGCTGAAGGTCCCTGAGGTAGTGGATGACGCGACCTTCCTGCGGCGGAGCTTTCTCGTGTCAGCGGGGAGAATTCCGACCTTGGAGGAAGCCCGGATGTTTCTGGAGATTGAAGACGAGGATAAGAGGAAGATGCTCGCCAATTACCTGATGAGCGACAAGAACGACGGCTACCGCAGCTCCATGGTTAACTGGGTCAGTGACCTGCTGCGGCTCACGGACGAGTTTAACGAGGGTCAGGCCGCTCCTTACGTACAGTTCGTCCATGATTCCATGCGCAACAACATGCCTTGGAACGAGTTTGCTCATCAGTTGCTCAGCGCCAAGGGAAGTGGGTGGAGCGAGGGCAACGGAGCGGTGGGATACTTTGTCCGGGACAAGGGAATGCCCCTCGATAACCTCTCCAACACCATGCGTATCTTCACCGGGGAGCGTATGGAGTGCGCCCAGTGTCACGACGCCCCGTTCAACAAGTGGGAACGGATCCAGTTCTACGAGTTGGCCGCCTTCACCAACGGGCAGCAGGAAATCAACCGGGGTCCATGGAACACGGTCTGGAGGGAAGTGCGTGACGCGAAGGAGGAGAGGTCAGAGTTTGGCCGCCTTGTGGAATGGCTGGGTGACAACGTGCACTACTTCACCCTCGGCGGTGGAGGCAAGGGGCGAATCAAGTTGCCCAGCGACTACCAGTACCGGGATGGGGATCCCGGGGAAATGATCGGGGGGAAGACGCATTTCGGAAAAAGAATCCGCTCTTCGGATCGCCGGGACGATGAAAGTGCCCGCAGTGATTTTGCAAATTGGATGGTTGCCTCCAACGATAACTTCACTTCCGTGATCGTGAATCGGATGTGGCAGCGCATCATGGGCAAGGGGATTTATGAGCCTGTCGACGAATACAAGGAGTCGAAAAAGACGATTACCCCGGAGCTCATGGACTACCTCATCAGCCTCATGCGTGATGACCTCAAGTATGATCTCCGGGCGTTTCAACATGTGCTGTTGCTGACAAGGAATTTTCAGTTTGCCGCGAATCCGGAGGCCTTTGAGGCTGGGATGCCGCAGGCCTTCAATGGTCGCCAGATTGAGCGCATGAGTGCGGAGCAGGTCTGGGACTCGCTGGTGACCCTAACCGCCGGGAACCCTGATCAGCTGCCCAAGAGGCGCTTCAGCGATACGGTCTATTACGGTGGCAAGCCGGTGCTCGTCGGGCAGAAGACCATGGGTCAGCTTAGCAAGGAGCTTCTCGCGATCCAGAAGGTCGACGAGTACAAGTCGTATGTTTCGCAGTTACTCTCCTCAATCAAGGCTGGCAATTCCGGGGCCAGTAGCGAGGCCATGATGGCGATGCAGCGTGCCGGGCGCCCGGGTCCTGCCAGTGGCATGGCGAGGGCTTCTGAACTTCCAGCCCCGGCACCGAACGGGCATCTCCTCCGGATGTTCGGTTCCTCGGACCGGGACCTGATTGATTCTGCAACCCGTGAACCCAATATGGCGCAGGTGCTTTCCGTGATGAATGGCTATGTGGAGAAGATGGTAGTCAGCAACCGTAGCTCAGCGGTATACAAGGCCCTTGAGGCAGGAACATCCGACCGCGACAAGGTTCGCTTTCTCTACTACTCCATCCTGAGCCGCTCTCCCACGCCGGATGAGATGGCCCTCCTGATGCGCGATGTAATTGACGGCAGTCAGGAGAGCTACGAGAACCTGACCTCAGCCCTCATTTCCACTCACGAATTCATATTTGTGCAGTAAATCTTTCCAACCCATCACAACGTCAGATGAACCAACAAGAATTGAACAAACAGGATGAACTGACTCGCCGCCAGATCATGGTGAATGCGGCGAGATCCTATCTTGGGGTCACGGTGGCACCAATGCTCGGGGGAACCCTTGCCACCGGTGCGCTGGGAGCCACCAAGAAGGCCGTGGGGCCAAGCAAGGTCGCGGAGCATGTCATTTTCCTGAACATGCACGGCGGTATGAGCCATCTTGACACCTTTGATCCCAAGCCCCGGAACAAGGAGGTGCAGGGTCCCGTGGAGGCGATCCCGACCAATGGGGACTACGAGGTTTCCCAGTATCTTCCGGAGTTCGCCAAGATTGCGGACCGTGCCTGTGTGATCCGTTCGATGAGTTCCACCCAGGGTGCCCATGAGCAGGGCCAGTACATGCTTCACCGCAGTTACCAGCCGCGAGGAACGATTGTCCACCCGGCCATCGGCTCATGGATTGTCCGGCACAAGGGCCGGAAGAATTCGACGCTGCCCGGGTTTGTGACGGTTGGCACCAATCCCAAAAATGCCTCGGCTGGATTCTTCGGGGCTGAGTTTCAGGGTGTGCCACTGGGCCGCCCCGATGAGGGTCTCAAGGATTCAAAGCGTCCGAACTCGGTGAGCGAAGCGGATTTCACTAAGCGCCTCGCCATTGCAGACGTATTGAACAAGAAGTTTCATGAGACCTACAAGTCCCCTGACGTGAAGTCCTATGACAGTCTCTATGACGAGGCGGTGAATCTCATGAAGAGTGAGGATCTGAAGGCTTTCGACATCAAGCGTGAGCCAAGCGCCACCAGATCGAAATATGGCAATGACAGGTTTGCACAGGGTTGCCTGCTTGCTCGCCGTCTGGTGGAAGTGGGAGTGCGTTTTGTCGAGGTCGGCCTTGGAGGATGGGATACCCATTACGACAATTTCAATTCCGTCGAGGCCCGGGCTGCGGTCCTCGACAAGGGATTTTCGACCCTCGTTGCCGATCTTGAGGACAAAGGTCTGCTTGAGACTACGCTGGTCGTGATCGGAACCGAATTCGGACGGACCCCGCACATTGTGACCGAACACAACAATGGTCGTGATCACCACCCAGCCTGTTTCTCAGCCGTGATGGCCGGAGCGGGCGTCAAGGGTGGAACCACCTATGGAAAATCTGACAAGGAAGCGCGTCGCCCCGACTCGGAACCAGTAAGCGTGCAGGACTTCAATGCCACCATCGGGTATGCCCTGGGCATTGACTCACATAAGATTCTCCACAGCCCGAGCGGCCGCCCCTTCCGGATGGCGGGCGCGGACAAGGGCCTTGGAAATCCCGTCAAAAGTATCTTCCTGTAGACGCAGGGACGGATCGACGACAACTTTGATCAAGGAGGTGCCATCGGAAGGTGGCACCTTTTTTACGGAAGCCCTGTGGGCGCCCTGAGTGTTGGTTGTTAATGCAGTGCGGGGGTAGCACTTAGGAAATTTACCCTTTCTGAAGACGCATACAGAAAAAATTACCCGCTTTTTCCTTGTGGAGAGGGGCTCCAAGTGCGATTAATTAAGTTAGGTTAACTAAATAGCAGGCCAGTCTCCAACATTCGGGTAAAAATCCCGGAACGGAGGGGTGATCTTTCGGTCACAAACCGGTCAATCATACTTTGAGGCGAGTGCGTTGTGCGATAAAAAGAGGGCGGTCTTCGGACTGCCCTCTTTTTCGTGCCGCTCGGTCAAGATAAGCAGCATGGATATTCGGCATTCCTTCTGAGGCAGGGTGTTGCGGGGTTGGAAGGCATTTTGCTGTAATCCCCCTGCAGGTGCTATCGCCTTGCCCTTCCTGAAGCCCTTTCCTAGGTTCCCTCCCCGCTCATGGCAGCAGACCCGCCCATTTTTCCGGATCTCCGGATGCTTTCGACCATCGATCAGGTGGGCGTGGAGGAGCGTGCGCGGCGGTTTCAGGCCCGAAGCATCAAGGGAGAGAGCAAACTTTCGGCCCTGAAACTTGCGGTTACGATGCTGGATGTCACCACTTTGGAAGGCAAGGACAGTCCCGGTAAGGTCAAACAACTCTGCGCCAAGGCCAAACGGCCGCTGCCAGGTGATCCGTCCGTCGGCCCAGCGGCTGCGGTATGTGTCTACCCGAGGCTGGTGAGGGTGGCGCGGGAGGCTGTGGGCCGGAGTGGAGTAAAGGTTGCGAGTGTGGCCACCGGTTTCCCAAGTGGGCAGAGCCGGCTTAAGGAGCGTCTTTCGGAGATCCGCTATGCGGTTGGTGCGGGAGCCAATGAAATCGACATGGTGATTTCCAGGGGCAAACTCCTGCATGGGGGATTTCGCAGTATCTTTGATGAAATCGTCCGGTGCAAGGAGGCCTGTGGGGAGGCTCATCTCAAGGTGATTCTTGAGACGGGAGAACTGCAGACTTATGATACCGTCCGGGTGGCCAGTGAGATCGCGATGGCCGCAGGAGCGGATTTCATCAAGACCTCGACCGGAAAGATTCAACCGGCCGCAACCCTGCCTGTGACCCTGGTTATGCTGGAAGCAATTCAGGACTACTACTACCGGACAGGGCGAATGGTTGGCATGAAGCCTGCAGGGGGCATCAGCGATGCCAAGACCGCGATTCACTATCTCGTCATGCTGAAGGAGACCCTGGGAAAGAAGTGGCTGACGAATCGTTGGTTCCGCTTTGGTGCCAGTTCCCTGACGAATGATCTCCTCATGCAGATCTGCAAGCAGCAAACCGGCCGATACCAGTCGGCAGATTACTTCACCAAGGACTGAACAGGATGTCAGAAGCACAGGACAAGGGGGCCGTAGGGTCGAAGAGCAAAAATGCGAGCCCAGTTAAAAAGAGCCGCCACGATTTTGTGGAGGGAGATCGCTATGCACCTGCGCCTGAGAGTAGTGAGCACGTCACGCTGAAAGACAGCTACGACCTCTTTATTGGTGGTGAATGGGTGCGAGCGCCCAAGCGCACGGAGACACGAAATCCGGCCACTGGTGAGTTGCTCTCCGAGGTTGGGGAGGCTGGGCCGAGAATGGTTGAGAGGGCGGTCTCCGCTGCAAGGCATGCCTATGAGCAGACCTGGTCCACGATGCCCGGGCGGGAGCGAGGAAAATATCTCTATCGACTGGCTCGCCTGATCCAGGAGCGGGCCCGGGAATTCGCGGTGGTGGAGACCATGGATGGTGGCAAGCCAATCCGGGAGAGTCGTGATGTCGATCTGCCCCTGGTAGCTGCCCATTTCTTCTACTACGCGGGATGGGCGGACAAGCTGGATTACGCGTTTCCCGGACGGAGCGCGCACTCCGTAGGCGTGATTGGGCAGGTGATTCCGTGGAATTTCCCGCTCCTCATGGCAGCTTGGAAACTTGCACCCGCACTCGCCTGTGGGAATACCGTGGTCCTCAAGCCCGCGGAGACGACCCCACTGACTGCTCTCAAGCTCGCTGAATTGATTGAGGAGGCAGGCTTTCCACCCGGAGTGGTGAATGTCATTACCGGGGGAGGAAAGACGGGGCGTAATCTTGTCCGCCATCCTGATGTGGACAAAGTCGCTTTCACGGGATCAACCGACGTCGGGAAAATGATCCAGCAGGATCTCGCGGGAACTGGGAGGCGCTACACCCTTGAACTGGGTGGCAAGGCGGCCAATATCATCTTTGATGATGCCACTGTGAACCAGGCGGTCGAGGGTATCGTGAATGGGATTTTCTTCAATCAGGGGCATGTCTGCTGCGCGGGATCACGGCTTTTTGTACAGGAGGGGATTGCGGATACCGTAGTCCGTAAGCTCAAGCGCAGGATGGACAATCTCGTGCTCGGGGATCCTCTGGNCAAGAACACCGATGTCGGGGCCATCAATTCGCAGGAGCAGCTGGATCGTATCAAGGCGCTGGTGGATTCCGGCAATGAGGAGGGAGCGAAGTGCTGGCAGAGTGGTCAGAAGCTCCCACGGAAGGGATTCTGGTTCAGGCCGACCATATTCACGGAGTGCGCCCAGAGTCATCAGATCGTGCAAAAGGAAATTTTCGGTCCGGTTCTTGCGATCCAGACATTCCGAACACCGGAGGAAGCGGTCGAAAAGGCCAACAATACACCTTATGGCCTCAGCGGTGGAGTGTGGACGGACAAGGGCTCCAAGATTTTCAAGATTACGAGCCAGATCCGGGCCGGGGTCCTCTGGGCCAACACCTTCAACAAGTTTGATCCGTCTTCGCCCTTCGGAGGATACAAGGAAAGCGGCGTGGGCCGCGAGGGAGGCCTGCAGGGGCTCGCTCCGTACCTTGAGCTCCGCTAGAGCGAACACAGGAATTTATCACGCAACACCTCGAACCATGGCCGATAAAAATCGATTAGTAGTAAACAAGACCTACAAGCTCTACCTGGGGGGGAAGTTTCCCCGGACCGAGTCGGGCCGCTACTATGAAGTAAAGGGGCGAAGAGGCGCTCTCCTTGCGAATGCCTCACGAGCCAGTCGCAAGGATTTTCGGAATGGCGTTGTATCGGCTCGCAAGGCGTTTCCCGGATGGAACGGTGGATCGGCTTACCTCCGAGGCCAGATTCTCTATCGAGTCGCAGAAATGCTGGAGGGGCGGGCAGAGCAGTTCGAGGAAGAACTGCGGCTTCAGGGATCCGCGCCGTCCTCCGCTAAAAAGGAAGTAAGCAAGGCCGTGGATCTCCTGGTGCATTACGCAGGATGGAGTGACAAGTATCAGTCCCTTTTCTCCAGTGTGAATCCGGTATCGACTCCACATTTCAATTTTTCCATGCCCGAGCCCACTGGCGTGGTTGGGGTGGTGGCGCCGGAGGGAAGCAGTCTGCTTGGGCTGTGCTCTGCGCTGGCTCCGATCGTGGTCGGGGGAAACACCAGTATCATCCTCGCGTCACAGACAAAGCCTCTTTGTGCCATCACTCTCGCCGAGGTCCTCAATAGCTCAGACCTACCGGCCGGAGTAGTGAATATCCTGACCGGTTTCCGGGATGAATTGATTCCTCATTTTGCCGAACATATGGATGTCAACGCTCTCCTTCTCTGCTCGGATGGAGCTGACGAGGCGAGAATTACCGGGAAGCGGTCTGCAGAGAATCTCAAAAGGGTTGTTGTCCATTCGGACGCTCCCCTGAGGGAGGATCCTTACCACATTCTCGATTTTCAGGAGATCAAGACGACCTGGCATCCGGTCGGGGTGTAAGGAAGGTCAAGGTGCAGGAGGTTCCCAGGAGTCGAAGGACGTTGCGATGGCTGAATGATCCTCGACCGGAATTGGATGGGTGTCCTCTGTCATGAGACACAAATGCGTGGGGAAATACTTCAGGGAGCTGAAGTAATCTCATGCAGGTCACACCTCCTCCAAACAAGGCCGAAAGATTCGCCTTGAGAAAATCCGGTTTGGAAGGCCGTATAAGGGACATATGAGCATGGATGAAAAAGAGGCTGTCGAGAAGCTCCACAAGGTTTATGGCCAGATGAAGGAAGAGTTGGCGCAGGTCATCGTGGGCCAGGAGCAGGTAGTCGAGCAGGTCCTGATGGCAATTTTCTGTCGCGGGCATGCCCTCCTTGTCGGGGTTCCGGGCCTCGCC
Organism: Roseibacillus sp.; assembly: GCA_002723015.1. The sequence goes on from PBNG01000046.1 coordinate 31,966, forward strand.
AAAACCCTTCTTGTCTCAACGGTAGCGCGGGCGCTGGACCTCAGCTTCAAGAGAATTCAATTCACTCCGGACCTGATGCCGGCTGATATCACGGGAACAGATGTCCTGGAGGTGGACAAGGAGACCGGAAGGCGTGGCTTCCGCTTCGTGGAGGGTCCGATCTTCGCCAACATGATTCTTGCAGATGAAATCAACCGGACTCCACCGAAAACCCAGGCCGCGCTGCTGGAAGCCATGCAGGAGCATCACGTCACGGTAGGGGAGAAGACCTGTCACCTCCCTGATCCCTTCTTTGTGCTGGCGACCCAGAACCCTATTGAGCAGGAAGGAACCTACCCTCTTCCCGAGGCGCAGCTTGATCGCTTTCTGTTCAATATCGTGGTGGATTACCCCGACGAAAAAGAGGAGCGGGAAATCATCCGGAGGGTGACGAGCCCTGGTGAGGGTGAGGTCAAGGCCCTCATGACGGCGGAGGAAATTCTCAAGCTGCAGGATATTGTGAAGCGGGTGCCCGTAGGAGATCACGTGATTGATTTTGCGGCAGATATTGCGAGAGCGACGCGTCCAAACTCTGGAGAGGCTCCCGAGTTCGTAAAGGACATGGTGGGCTGGGGTGCTGGTCCACGGGCCGGGATTGCCCTGATCGCGGCTGCGAAAGCTCACGCTGTTCTACGCGGCCGGTTTCATGCAACTACCGGAGACGTTTCCGCGGTGGCAGCCCCGGTATTAAGGCATCGGGTTCTCACCACCTTCAATGCCGAAGCTTCCGGTGTCACCAGCGACAGTATCGTCGAAATGCTCCTGGAGCATCTGGAACCCAAGGAAGAGATCAAGATTTAGTCCTTGGTTCGCGGTTACAGTGGTGTGACCAAGCGGACCGAGAGGCGCCCTGACTCCTGCTCATGTCTTCAATCGAAGTGCCTGAATCCATGAAACTCCTCCCTGAGGAGACGATGGGTATTATGCGGAGGCTGGAGTGGCTGGCGCGCAAGCGAATGCAGGGAACCCTGACAGGCAGGCACACCAGCCCCGACAAGGGATTTTCGGTCGAGTTCGCCGAACACCGGGAATATACACCCGGGGATGACCCGCGGAACCTCGACTGGCGGGTGATGGCGAAGAGTGACCGCAATGTCATTAAGCAATATATCGAGGAGACCAACCTGCGTGTTACGATTGCAGTTGATACCTCCGGTTCCATGGCCTTCGAGGGAGATAAGGCCGCCGAGGTTGATGGCGAGCCAATGTCCAAGTTTTCCTGTGCCCGCTATCTTGCGGCCGCTCTAAGCTACCTTTTCATCAAGCAGGGAGACGCCGCGGGTCTGGTGACCTTTGATTCAGAGGTGCGCTCCTACCTGCGGGCTGGAAGCCGCCCGAGTCACCTGCGGCGGATCGTGGAAACCCTGCACCAGGCGGAAACCGGGGAGGATACCAAGGTGGGGAATGTTCTCCATGAGGTGGCTGAGCGGATCCATAAACGTGGACTTGTGATTCTCATCAGTGATTTTTTTGACGAGCCGCAGGATATCATCGAGTCACTTCACCACTTTGACTTCCGACAGCACGAACTTGTTCTGCTGCACGTGCTGGCAGATGAGGAGCTGACCTTTCCGTTCAAGAATTTCCAGAGGTTCCGGGATCTGGAAGGGGTGGAATCAATGCTCCGAATCGACCCCCAGGCTGTCCGGGCCGCTTATCTCGAGAAGGTACGGAACTTCATCAAGCAAATGGAGACTGCCAGTGGCAAATTGCAGGCAGACTATGTGCCGATAAACACCAAGACTCCCTTGCGGGACAGCCTTCTGCGCTACCTCGGGCGAAGGATGCACGCCAGAAGGTAGACTCCATGATGAATTTCTTCGACCGCGCCTGATGAATCCTGCGAAACAGTCAAAACCACAAGCCGACCAGTAGTTCAGAATGCTTTTTCTCAATCCTTGGCTGCTCTTTGGACTCGCGGGAGTTCTTGTGCCCATCATTCTTCATATGATGCGTCGGCAGTCGGCCAAGCCATTGGACTGGGGTGCGATGCGTTTCCTTTTTGACACCGTGGCAATGCGCCGCCGCCGCATGGAGTGGGAAGACATGCTTCTGATGGCAGCTCGTTGCCTGCTGATTGCGTTGCTTGCCCTCGCTCTGGCGCGCCCCTTCATACCTCCTGATTCCGCAGTGCCATGGATCTTTGTGCTGCCATTGGCGCTTCTTGGGGTGGCGGCCCTCGGCGCATCCTTTGTCCTGAGCAAGCCTGCGAGTCGTTGGATCGTCAGGAGCTTCGCTTTCCTCTTCCTCCTCGCTGGGGTGTCTCTGGTTCTTTTTGAGCGGCAGCTCAATCTTGCTCGCTTTCAAAACACGGGGAGTCGGGATATCGCCCTTGTGATCGATGCCTCGACCTCCATGGAGATTCCCGGTTCGGCGGGGCGGAAGTCCTTCGACCTTGCTATTGAGGAGGCCATTACCCTTGTAAAGGAGGCTCCCCGGGGTTCGGCATTCTCAGTGATCCTGGGAGGCCCTGCTCCGGATGCGGTGACCGGTGCGCCTCTAACTCACCGGGCCGATGTGATCAAGGTGCTCGAAGAGCTTCGCCCGGTGGGAGGGCCGTTTCGGGCGCATGATGCCCTCGGGGTGAGCCTCCTTAATCTCGAAAAAGGGTATCATCGAGCCAAGGAGATCGTTGTCTTTACGGACAGTCAGCGACTCGGCTGGCGCTTGGACAGCCCCTCGGCGTGGAGCACTTTCGGAGAGGCAGTGGAAGGGCTGCCGACTCCCCCAAAACTGATGGTTCGCAGCTTTCCACCGCCGGAGGCCCTCCGAAACGTGGCGGTATCCGGGATCGCTCTCTCAAGAGAGGTTGTCGGGACAGACAGGGAGGCCACAATTAGGGTGACTATCGAGAACACCGGGACGGAGGCCGTCACTCCCAATCCCCTCGAGGTTACGGTTGGGGAGGAACTTCTGGAACCTGCGGCGCTTGGACAGCTGGCGCCGGGTCAGGAAGANACCATAGAATTACGCTACCTCTTCAAGACGCCGGGACCAACGGTGGTCAAGGCTGTTCTGGATGCCAGGGATGATCTCCCACTTGACGACACGAGAGAGCGGATTGTTACGGTCAAGCGGCGGCTACCGGTTCTTCTGGTGGACGGTAATCCAAGTGGTGGATTCTTTGAGCGGGCGGCTGGTTTCACCGCTCTTGCCCTTGCTCCCTCGGCGGAGCTCGTCGAGAGCAATGAGGCCTCAGATAATTACCTCATGGAGCCAAAGGTCCTGCCCGCTCCAGAGATCACAACCTTGAAGGATCTTGAGAAGAACAAGGTGGTCGTACTTGCGGATGTGGCCCGCCTTCCCGGGATCATGGCGGACCGGATTGCTGCCTACGTGGCCAATGGTGGAGGATTGCTTATTCTCGCAGGGCCCCGCGTTGACGAGAGCTTCTACAATGGCTGGGACGGGCCCGGGGGGCCGGTGAGTCCCGTGGACCTTGGGCCCCTGGAGGCCGANGCGGAGGGGATCCAGCCTGCCCCCTCGACTTTTGATCATGAAACGCTCGTTCTTTTCAAGGACGAGCGGAATAGCGATCTGGGGAAGGCCAGCCTCTCAGGGTTCCGGGCCGTGACCGGGCGCCGGGACGGGGGATCGATCGCGGCTTCCTATTCCAATGGAGAGCCATTTCTCGCAGGGCGCAACTACGGCAAGGGGAGGGTTCTTCTCGCGACCTCGGGCTTCGATGTCCGGACCGGAAATCTGACGACCAGACAGTCCTTTGTACCGTTGGTCCATGAGCTGGTGACATGGCTTGCCGGCGCAGGTGGGGTGAAACTGAATGTGGACGCAAACTGGAAGCCCGCTCTGGCTCTGCCNGGGGGTGGGGGCCTCAAGGGAACCTACTTCCGGGCCTTGGACCAGAGTCGAGGGATTGCGATCGAGAGGATCGATCCAACCATCCAGTTCGACTGGAAGGACCAGCAGCCTCACAAGGGGATGAATCGCGACCGTTTCCAGATCTTCTGGGAGGGGCACCTCGTTCCTCCTNTCAGTGGCAATTACCGTTTCCGCATGGAGGTAGATGACAAGGCGACCCTGAAGATCGATGGCCGCACGGTCATGCGTATGGTTTCCACGGGGAAGCGGGACAGTGGGGAAGTCAGGCTGGAGGCAGGAACTCCGGTTCCCATCTCGCTCTCCTACCAGGAGGAGTATTCCTTCGCGAGCATGAAGCTGTTCTGGCAGGTGCCAGGCCAGGAAATGAAGATTATCCCCGCACAGGCGTTGCTACCGCTGACCGGGGACCGTGAAAAGGAAGTGGTGGCGCGAAGCACGGCGCTCGATCCGAGGGGGGAAGAGCGAAGGGTGACCGTCTCGGTAGGTCGCCGTGGACGGTCACTGGAACTCGAGGGCGCTGCCATCCCCGGGTTGTANCAGGTGAAGATTCCTGACCAGTTGGGCGAGNAGGTTGAAGATCTCGAGAGACCNGAGGTGCCAATGGTCGTGCGCAGGGATGTGAGGGAGAGCCGGCTCCAGCCTCTTGAGGAAGATGACAAGGCTCTGATTCGCNAGAGCATTGATCTTGTCGAGGCTCGGAATGTCACGGATCTGCTGGCGGTCCTCAGCGGTAAGGGTTTCGGTAAGGAGCTTTGGAAGTTTCTCGCGATAGCGGCGTTCTTTCTTCTCCTCCTCGAAGTGGCTCTCGCGCGGTGGATCTCAAAGTCACGTCGAAGTGGAGAGGATGTAAAAGTGGAATTTGAGGAAAAGTCGGGGCCTGATCCCGAAATACTGGAGCGAATGAAAGGAGCGAGGCAGGCGGAATGAGCAGAGTGCTGATGTGGATCCGTGGGCCCCTCATTTTCGGGGGAGCCCTGTTGCTGATGTTGCTGATGNGACAGTTCCTGCATCTTGCTACGGGCTGGCCTCTCTGGACAGTCGCACTTATTGCTGCCTTGGCGGCTGAAATTATCCTGCGCCTTTACCAATACGAGCAGGGCGCGATTGGTCGGACCAAGGGTCAATGGCTCACCGGGCTTCGCCTCCTCGCTCTCGTGGCACTGGTGNGGATGCTTCTCCAGCCTGTTTTCAGCCGGAAGGTCGACCGGAAACTGGAGCAGGAGGTGGTCGTGGTGCTCGATGAGTCGGCTTCCATGAACCTTGTCGACCCAGGGGAAACGTTCACTCGCTATGATATCGCAGCCGAGGCGATTAATAAGAGTGGTCTCTTTGANGAGCTCCAGGGAAAGGTTCGAGTGCGCTTGATGCGGGCGGCCCGCAAGGCCCTCGGGCAGGAGGAAGAGGCTGCCGAGGGCTGGGATCAGGCCACGGATCTGGCCAACGCCATGACGACCGTACTGGAGCAGGTGCCTCCCGATAATCTCGCAGGTCTCGTCATGATGACCGACGGCCGACACAATCGTCCGGGACGCGTTGAAGATGTCGCGCGTCGCTTTGGGATTCTCGACGCCCCGATCGGAGTGGTGGGGATTGGGAGTGAGGAATCTCCCCGAGATGCTGCAATTCTTGAGGTGCGCTCGCCTGACGCCATTTATCTAGGGGACCGTCTCCGGGTTGCTGCGGTCGTGAAGTTTGATGGCTACCGGGGCCGCCGTGCCAAGGTTCTTCTGAAAAAAGGGGAGGAGATCATTCAGGAGAAGATCATACCCATTCCTCAGGACCATCACCGGGAGGAAGTCCGGTTTAATGACGTGCCGGAGGTCGATGGCATTAATGCTTATTCAGTGGAGTTGGAAAACCTGGGAGAAGAGTATTTTGACCAGAACAACCGCTGGCAGTTCGAAACTGCGATCACCGANGCCCGGACCAANGTTCTGATCGTTGATTCACATCCCCGCTGGGAATTTCGCTACCTGCGCAATCTGTTTTACGGACGGGATAAATCGATCCACCTGCAATATGTCCTCCTCGAGCCCGATACGATCCTCGGACAGACGGTGAGCCCTGTTCCCGCCTCGGCGGCGCGCAAGTTCGGTGATGCGCAGGCCACCGAGCTTCCGATCAGCGAGGAGGAGTGGCGCAAGTTTGATGTCATCATCATTGGTGACGTGCCATCGGAATCGATCGATGAAAACACCTGGGACATCATCCGTGGTTGTGTGACGGAACGAGCTGCATTCCTTGTTGCGATTGCTGGTCCACGCCATATGCCGCATGGGATTGAGTCAGAAACCGCACGTGATCTTCTGCCGATCAATTACACGCCGGGCAGCCGGACATTTTTCGGGAGTAAGGAAAAACCATTCCGCCTTGTTCTCACCGCCCAGGGTCGTAATCACCCCGTGACCGCGCAGTCTGACAGCCGTCTTGAGAATGAGCGACTTTGGGGAGAATTTCCGGACTTCCGCTGGAGGCTTCCGGTAGAGGGTGTCAAGGAAGGTGCTGATGTCCTTGTGGTGGCGTCCAGTGAGGACAGCGAAGGCACGGCGGTCAGTGATCTGGATGATCTGAGCAGTGCGCTTTCCCGTCTGGCCCAGCGTAAGGACCGGGAGGCGAAAAACGCTATTCTGGTATCGCAGCAGGTTGGTAACGGGAAAGTAGCAATGATGCTGACGGACCGGACTTGGCGTTTGAGGGAGGGTGTTGGCGATATCTATCATCATCGGTTCTGGGGTCAGCTTGTGCGCTGGGGTGCTGGACCGAACCTGCGCTCGGGGACTTCCTCAGTGCGGCTGGGGACCGATAATCTTAGTTACACGGGGGACGATCGGATACAGATCACGGCGCGCCTCCTTGACATCGAAAAAAATCCGGTGAGGGACGAATCGCTCAAGGCCGAGGTATGGCGTGATGGGGAGAAACTGACCACCGTTCAGATGAGTTATCTTGAGGGGTCACCAGGTCTTCATGGTGCCCAGGCGGGCCCGTTTTCCGGATCCGGGGATTACCAGATCAAGTTGGTNGGNAAAAAGGCGGCCGAGCTGCTGGAGGCAGATGGGGAAGGAGGAGTNTCCACTGCGTTCCGGGTGGTAGGTGCCATGAGTCCGGTGGAGCTCTCCGAGACGACCTTGAATCGGCCGCTTCTGGATACGCTGGCGGATCTCTCGGGAGGCCGAGTTGTAGCCCCGGAAGACGCGCAACAGCTGGCAGGGCTTTTCCTGACCGGGGAGGAAACGCGGGAAGAGCTCCGGGAGACCAGATTGTGGGATCATTGGATTCTCTTGGCCTTGTTTTGCGCGCTATTAACCTCAGAATGGGGTATCAGAAGGGGTAGTGGCCTGCCGTGATAAATCTCGCCACACCAGATAGCAAATAGAACAGTCAAGGTCCCTAGACCGGAATTTACACCATCAGATGAGCACAAATCTACCCAGGGAAATTACCAAGCCCCTCAAGGCCCTTCTGCAGAGGGTCCGCCGAATGCAGATCCTTCGTGGAGTGGCGGCCATGGCGACCGTGGTGCTGGGTGGGCTTCTGGTGTCGATGGCGGCTCACCTCGTTTTTGCTCCCCTTCCGGTCGAGATCAGCTGGCTTCTCCTTGGTTTGATCGGGCTGGGGTTTCTTTGGTCGTCCTTGAAGTGGTTGATCAAGCCTCTCAGAGGAAGGATTACCCTGATCCAGATTGCGCGGTGGCTGGAGACCCGTCACCCTGAAATTCAGGAGCGTGTCAGTACTGCTCTGGAGCTTTCGGATGATGCTAGGGGCGGCGTCTCCGAGGAGCTTCTGAAGCAGCTCATCGAGGAAGCTCAGGGAGACGTCAGTGGAGTCAATCCTACCAGCGAGGTGCGGGCTCGCCGTGCGAAGCGCTGGCTCTGGCCGGCAACTGCACTCGCGGCGGTGTTCGGTGCCGTCTTTATTATTTTCCCCGGAGAGGCCCAGCGACTTCTCGTGCGTGCGGTCGCTCCTTTCAGTGATCTCGGTAATGCCGGTGCGGTGAGATTTACGATTGAGCCTGAGAACATCGACGTGCTCGAAGGCGATGAGATACGGATTGTCATCAGATATTCTGATGACGACGTGGAGGAGCTTGCGCTGGTGATGGAGCGTGAGGGACAGGATCCCCTGACAGAAACCCTCAAGCGGGCAGGATTGGAAGATGGCATCAGTCGGTTCGAGTACCGCCTTCCTGCCGCCAAGGAGAGCTTTCATTATTTTGCTCAGACAGGGAAGGCCCAGAGTGATGGGTATGACGTGAGGGTTGCAATGTTGCCCCGGATCGAAGAAGTGCGTGTTGGGGTTGAATTCCCGGAATATACCGGTCAATCCGCGGAACAGCGCTCTCTTGAAGAGGGAGTCTCTGCTCTTGGGGGATCGACAATCGCCTTGGGAGGGCAGACCACCCCGGGGGTAGAGAGTGGACGGTTTCTCCTCGATGGGGAGGAGGTTGGGACAGTGAGGGTTGAGCGGGACGAGGAGGCTTCGAGCGTTCTCGTGAACTGGACTCTTGAACCCGGTAAGGGAGGACTCGGGCAGGTGATGCTTTACCATGAACTTGGCCGGGAGATCGAAGGATTGCGTTTCCCGGTCAAGGTTGAGAAGGATGCGGTTCCTCAGGTTTCGCTTTTGGCCCCGACTCAACCCGAGTTGCGATTGCGGCCCGATGAACAGGTTCGCCTCGAATACGAGGTTCTGGAGGATTACGGCCTGGAGNCGGTAGCGGTCGATCTCGTTGTGAATGGCAGTGAGGTTCCTGCCTTGCCAGCAGCTGCAGCAACAAAGGACCTCCTCAATGCTGACCCCGTATGGAGGGGGGAGGAAAAAGTTTCACTCGGGGCTTTATCTGAGAAATACGAAAATCTCGAGGAGGTGCGGATGTCGGTGTTGGTGACCGATAATCTTCCCGAGTCTCTCGGGGGACCCAATGTGGGTAGATCGGATTGGCTCGNGGTCAAGATCGACCGCAATGCGGATTCTCTTGCGAGGCAGGAAATCAGAGCGCAGCAGAGCGATGTGCGGGAGACCATCAATGAGGCCATCCGGGAGACCANAGAAGCGAAAGACCGCATGGAATGGCACAAGGAAGATGTGAAGAAGGAGGAGCTGCCGGAACAGGCCGAGAAGCATCTCGCCGAGGCGAGGGACAAACTTGCNAACGCTCAGGAGCAGCTGGAAGACCTTGCCGAGCGGATGGAAAATGGGGTTCAGGCCGCCCGGGCGGAGGATGTTCGGGAGGCTGCTGAGGAAGTAGCCGAATCCCGGGAGCGTCTCGAGGAGACACCGTTACAGGACACNCCGGAGGCCCGCGAAGAGGAGTTGGCGGAGGCCCGTCAGGCTGCAGAGGAGGCGATCGAGAAGTTGCAGGAAATCCGGGAGGCGGTTCAGAAGGATGAGGGTCGCCTGGAGCAGCTGGCGCGGTTGAACGAACTCGCTCAGCAGGAGAGCGAAATAGCGCGTCAGGCGGAAAATGAGGAAGCGCAGCAGGGCGCCGAAGCTGAGGCTAATCCGGAAATCCAACAAGCTCAGGAACAACTGGAGTCTGCTCTGAAGCAGCAAATTAATCAGAACCCAGAGGCCCGTGCGGAAGTCCTCGAGAATCAAGCTGATGCTGCCGCAGAACTGGCCGAACAAGCTGCTGATTTGTCTGAGAGACAGGAAAATCTGGCTGAAGCGGCCGAGGCGCAGCTAGCCACACAGGGGGAGCAGCCACAGGAGGGAGAGCGACAGGAGGGCCAGCCGCAACAAGGGGAGCCACAGGAAGGCCAGCCACAGGAAGGCCAGGAGCAGAGCGAGGCGGAGCAGCAGCTTGCGGAACAGATACGCGATCAGCTTAGAGCGGAGCAGGCATCGATTGTAGAGGACGCTCAAGAGCAGCTGGCAGAAGCCCGGACGAACCTGGAAGATCGGGCCAATCTGCTTCCGGAAGCGGTCGAAAAAGCAAAGGATACGCTGGAATCCTTGGAGGAGAATTTNGGAGAGACCGCCGCAGAATCAGCGAATGAAGCGGCAGAATCGCTTGCGGAACTTGCCCTTCCCAGCTCAGAGCGTGGCGAGCAACCNGGNGANGGNGAGCAGCCNGGTGAAGGGGAGCAGCNCGGTGAAGGNGAGCAACCNGGNGANGGNGAGCANCNNGGNGANGGNGAGCAACTTGGCGANGGNGAACAACTTGGCGAGGGCGAGCAANNNGGNGANGGNGANCAACCTGGNGAGGGNGANCAACNTGGNGAGGGNGANCAACTTGGNGAGGGCGANCAACNTGGGGAGGGNGANCAACCTGGNGANGGNGANCAACCNGGNGANGGCGAGCAACCCGGTGAAGGCGANCAACCCGGTGAGGGGCAGCAACCCGGTGAGGGGCAGCAACCCGGTGAGGGCGAGCAGCCGGGCGAAGGGCAGCAACCTNGTCAGGGTGGAGACCAAGCCGATCCGGAACTCGCTGAACTTGCGGAGCGACAAGCCGACATTGCGGAGGCTTTGGAATCCCTGGAGGCGGGCGACATCGATCAGGCCCTGCAAGCAGTTCAGGAGTTACAGGCAGAGGAAGCTGCTGCTCTTGCGGAGGCGATTGAGAGTTTACCCCAGCTGAACGGTCAGTCCGGTCAGATGTCCCGGGCCAGCGAGCAGGCTCAGCAGGGGAGTGAGCAGGCCTCACAGGCTGCTCAGTCCGCAGAGCAGGGGCAGGCTCAGGAGGCCGCCCAGCAGCACGAACAGGCCTCGGAAAACTTTGGGAATGCCGCCGAAGCTCTAGAGCGAGCTGCCCAGCAGTTTGCCCAGCAGGCTCAGCAGGCAGCCTCCCAACCGCCTCGTCCCAATCAATTGCCCGGGACCGCAGAGTCTCTCGCGGAGGCGATGGAGGCCGCCTCCCAGGCCTCTCGGGCGCAAACCGCTGGGGAGCAGGCAGAAGCTTCGCAGCAGGCGGCAGAGGCTCTGTCGCAAGCTGCCCAGCAAGCAATGCAGGCGATGCAGGGTGGCCAGCAACCCGGTCAGCAGCCGGGACAGCAACCTGGTCAGCAACCTGGTCAGGAGGGCCAGCCATCCCCGGAACCCGGGCAGAAGCCGGAGGAAGGTGTTCGGCAGGCACAAGGAGACCCGGGCGTTCCGCCCGAACTGGCCAAGCTGGGTGTCAGCGCCAAGGACTGGGAAAAGCTCAAGGAAATCCTTCGGTCAGATGTGGGGGGCACTGGTGCCGTAGGTGTCCCTGAAGACTATCGTGGCCTTGTTAAGCGTTACTTCCAGGAGGTCGCCCGCGGTGGAAAATAGTGGCACAGATGGAAAGTTGTTCATGGAGATTGTAATCAGAATGAGAGTGATTTTTGCCACAACGATCTGTGGTTTTCTTTTGTTGGTCTGTGGTGCCCACGCCCAGCAGATTCCCAGGACGGTTTTCTCGGAATGGAAAAGCAAGGTGGACCCAGCCGTTGAGCGGGGTTTACAGTTTCTTGCCGAGTCTCAGGAGCGAAACGGCAGTTTTCCTGAGAACTATGGAACCTCTACCGGCATTCCATCGCTGGTAGGGATGGCCTTTCTTTCGAAAGGCCACATGCCTACGGAAGGGCCCTATGCAGCGAACATAAACCGCTGCATTGATTATGTTCTTCAGCACCAGCAGCGCTCGGGCCTTTTCGTCGCCGGTCATGCGGGAAGTGGCCCGATGTATGCCCACAATATCAGCACTCTATTTCTCTCGGAGGTTTCGGGTATGGTGGACCCGGAGCGACAGAAGCGGGTCAAGAGCTCCCTCGCCCGTGCGCTCCAGTTAATTCTCAGGGCACAGCGTGTACCCAAGTCGGAGAAGCATCAGGGTGGATGGAGGTATCATCCACAATCCCGCGATAGTGATACTTCCTGCAGTGGCTGGGCTCTGATGGCTCTCCGATCGGCGAAGCTGAATGGAGCCGCCGTGCCCGATCGTGCGATTGAAGATGCTGTCGAATATCTCTACCGCCACTACGATGACCGTCTGGGAAGCTTCGGGTATTCTGACCGCACGAGCCATAAGGAGTCTCTCACGGGAATGGGTCTGCTCTGCCTCGAGCTCTGTGGAGAGCATGGAAAGCCTGCGACCATCAAGGCCGGAGAATTTGTCCTGAGGAATCACCGGCGGCTAAGGAATTACCAGTTCGAGTACTATGGGAATTACTACTCTGCCCAGGGTATGTTTCAGCTGGGAGGCAAGTATTGGGAAACATATGCGAACTGGATGTATGAATCCTACCTCCCTAAGCAGCAGCAGGATGGTTCGTGGTACAGCCGTGAGGCAGGACGGATCTATGGAACGGCCACTATGGTTCTAGCTTTTACCGTGCCCTATCGGCAACTGCCCATCTACCAGAGAGACGAAACAGTGGATGAAGAGTGAACGCCCGACCTCCCTCTGTTGGACCCGCTAGTTCCAGCCGGGATTCAGGTAGTGGATCAGGGATCCACCGGCTGATCCCGATTCAGATTCTCGATGACTCGCTCGGTAATATCAGTTGCGTTGCGGATGTAAACGAGGGAGGGAAGCTGGGAGCTGGTTGCCCCACTGGTCTCAAACACATGGTCGAAACCTTCCTTCTTGGCGATTTTCTGCACGACGAGACGTATGTCCTTGAGTAGCTTGCGGCTTGTTACGACCATGCTTTCATTGAGGAGCTTGAGCTTCTCGGCATTGTCTCGCGCATGTTCGCGCTTGAGCGTGGAGTACTCGTGA
>PBNG01000047.1 GCA_002723015.1 Roseibacillus sp.
TGGGCGCTCTATTTCCACACCAAGCATTACGGATGACGGCCTGGTGATCTGCGCGGAATACGATGGCGATATTCACTGTGTAGACGCAAAGACGGGCAAGCAGTACTGGGTGCACGAAACCGGCAGCCGGGTGTGGTCGTCCACCCTGGTCGCAGACGGCAAGGTCTACCTCGGCACGGAAGACGGGGAAGTAGTGATCCTAGCGGCAACGAAGGAGAAAGAACATCTGGGAACCATTGAGCTGCATGCCCCGATTTACAGCTCTGCGGTGGTCGCTAATGACACGGTCTACATTGCCAGCCAGACTCACCTTTATGCCATAGGGACGGTCGAATAGCCCTCAGACTCCCCGGGCCGGGCTCCCTCTTAAAGAATAAAACAAAAACGGAGGATCGTATCCCGATCCAGACCGGCATGAAAAAAACTTCCGCTATTTTCCTTCTAATCTTTGTGGTTCTCGCGGTCCTCCACCAGGACGCGTGGAACTGGAGCAGCACCCACCTGGTTTTCGGCTTCATGCCCTTGGGTCTCGCCTACCATGCCCTTTATTCCCTTACGGCGGCCCTTTTCTGGGGAATCGTGATCAAGTTCGCCTGGCCTGAAGACCTCGAGAAGTGGGCCGAAGAAGGAGAAAAGAACTCAACCCCTGAAACCTAAGAATCATGGCAACCGTATGGGTGATAGTCTGCTATCTGGGAGCCCTTCTGGCGTTCGCGCTGGGCTCCAAGTTTTTGTTCCGGGGCACCAGTAATGATTACTTCGTTGCGAGCCGCTCCATTGGCCCGTTCATGCTTCTCATGTCGGTCTTCGGAACGACCATGACCGCGTTTGCGTTGGTCGGATCAACGGGGAAAGCATTCGAGCGGGGGATAGGAACCTATGGCTTGATGGCTTCTTCCTCAGGACTCATTCATGCGGCCTGCTTCTTTCTGATCGGGGTAAAAATCTGGTCCATTGGCAAACGGCATGGTTTCGTGACCCAGATCCAGTTCTTCCGGGCTCGTTTTGGCTCAAACGGGCTGGGATATCTCCTTTTTCCGATCTTTGTGCTTCTGGTCATTCCCTACCTTCTTATTGGAGTGATTGGCGCAGGAAAGACCCTTCAACCAGCCACTGCGGGAGCGTTTCCCGAGCTTTTTCAAAGCGAGAACCCAATCCTCAATGGCGGCGTGCCGCCTTGGCTTACTGGTCTGGTCATCTGCGGTGTGGTGCTGGCCTATATCTTCGCGGGGGGCTCAAGGGCGGCTGCATGGGCAAATACATTCCAGACCCTGGTCTTCATGGCGATGGGCCTGATCGCGTTTGTGCTCATCTACAATGTTCTCGGCCAGGCGGGAAGCCCAACCAATGTTGCCGCGCGGGTCACAGAGCAGGGCACCGTGGTTCAGGATTATTCGTTCGATAAGGCCTCGGGAAATCTCGTCAAAGCGGAGAAGCCGAAGGTTGTTGGAAAGCTGAAGCATCCCGAGGAGGCGGAAGAGTGGGCAGGGAAACAGCCCCATCTAACGAGGGACGAGGTTGAGATCATTTATAAGGCCAAGAACCCCAAGACCAAGGAGCTGGTAGACAAGACCCGTGATGTGGGGGTGCCTTGGTTGATGTTCCTCACCTATATGTTCATTCCTCTGAGCGTTGGCATGTTCCCCCACCTGTTCCAACACTGGCTCACCGCGAAAAGCGCCAAAGCCTTCAAGTTGACTCTGATCGCCCACCCGCTGTGCATCATGATTGTCTGGGTGCCGTGTGTTCTGATCGGGATCTGGGCCAGCGGGCTGCTCCCGTGGGGAATGCCTCCTGCGGCGGTCCTGTCCAATGTTCTCAAGACCCTCATAGGCAACCCCATTCTCACCGGGATGCTGACGGCAGGAATTCTCGCGGCCATCATGTCCTCGCTGGATTCACAATTCCTGTGCCTTGGGACCATTTTCACCAACGATGTAGTTCTGCATAACTCTAAGAAAAAGTACACAGATAAACAGATCCTGTTCATGGCCAGGGGATTCGTGGTCGGGATTGTGGCTTTGACCTATATTCTCGCTCTTCTCCTCCAGAGCCAAAATGTCTTCGATCTTGCCGTGTGGTGCTTCTCGGGCTTTGCCGCCCTTACTCCTCTGGTCATCGCAGCACTCTACTGGAAGCGTGCGACCGCCGCTGGTGCCTTTGCGAGCGTGATAGCGGTCGTGGTGACGTGGGTCATCTTTTTCGCGATGTCAGGGTTTGGCGGAGAGTTTACCGTTATGGGCGGGGTCATGCCTGCGGCGATATGCTGGGTCGCAGGAGCCCTGGCCATGGTTGTGGTTTCTCTGGCGACCAAGCCGCCCAGTAAGGAGACAGTGGACAAGTTTTTCGTGTAGGGCCAAAATGCCCCGTGATGGGAGTATTTATGCCATAATGGCCGAGTAATTCGCGCGCTTGCTGGATCGTGGGACTTGCGGGATTGTGAGAAAGGAGTAGGGATAAACCTCAACCCAAGGGATCGAAAGGATATGAGTTGTGATTTGACCGTGGAAGAAGCCCGTGCGGCTCTGGATGAGCGCGTTCGGGAAAGTATGCAATGGCACTTTTCCCCCGAGACAGGGTGTCCCTACTGGTTGGACCGGGCTCCCAGCCTTGGATTCGATCCGCTGACAGAGGTGACCTCGTTTGCAGATATTCAGAAGTTCCCTAATTTTGATGATGAGGTTCTCCGCAAGGAGGATCCCACCCGTTTCATCCCCAAGGCCTTTGAGGGCAGACCTTTCAACGTCTTCGAAACTGGCGGGACGACCGGGATGCCTAAGCAGCGAATCGGATGGGATGATTACAAGACCGACTACTCAGAATTCAGTGACCACTATCCCTCGGACTTCTTTCCCCCGGGAGGGAGTTGGCTGATGGTGGGCCCGACCGGGCCAAGGCGCCTGCGCTTATCCATCGAGCATCTTGCCAACAGGCGGGGCGGAGCCTGTTTCTTTATCGACCTTGATCCCCGGTGGGTAAAGCGGCTGATCGCGGATGGGGAATATTCGATGGCACGCAAGTACCAGGAGCATGTCATAGATCAGGCGGTGACCATTATACGGCACCGTGACATCAAGTGTCTCTTCACCACGCCCAAGCTCCTCGAGAGCCTGGCAGAGAGGATGTCTCTGGTGGATGCAGGGATCAAAGGAGTTTTTGCCGGAGGAACCACGATGACTCCCCAGTATGTTCGCTTCATTGAGGAGGAGGTTTTGGAAGGGAAAATCAATTACGCCCCGACCTATGGAAACACGCTGATGGGGCTTGCGATCAGTCGGACGCGGGAGCCCGGAGAATACAGCCTGACCTACTACGCACCCCAGCCACGTGCCGTGCTGCGTATCGTTGATCCAGAGGACTCAACCCAAGATGTTGAGTATGAAAATTATGGGCGGGTGGAACTAACGACCATGACCAAGGAGTTCTTCGTTCCTCGCTTCCTTGAACGGGATGAAGCGATTCGAAGGAAACCATGTGAAGAATTCCCCTGGGACGGCGTGGGTGATGTCCGGCCCTTCCAGAGCGGCACCAAACAGGTAATTGAAGGGGTCTACTAGCCCTGTGAACAGACCGCCCGGTTATTCGAAACTGAGACAGACATCATCCTGGAAAAACCCGATCTCTGGAGCCACCAACACCCCCCCTGCATCATGAATACAGAAACACATATCCCCATTCTGCGACTCGGCGAGGAGTATCGCAGCCTCGACACCGTCGAACTGCAATCTTCGGCAGAGAGCACCGTCTACACCCACACGGCAAACCCTGGGCTGATCAGGCGGGACCTTATCAAGATTGAAAAGTCCAAGGCCGCGCTGGAAGCGGTGCCGGCAGATACCCTCGCCGGCTACTGTGAGGCCGCTGCGGAGCTGTTCCTCCACGAGGAACTGCCTGTCGGCAACAGCATACATGGACCGCAGGACTACATCGAATCTCTGTCGGCCCTGACGAAGCTTCCTCACACGCTCGTGAAAATGAACATGGGTAAGATCTATGCGGCCATGTCGCAGATTCGGACCGTGATTGGAGGCCTGACTCGAAATCTCCCCTTGGATCTTTTTGATCGGGGGCTCTCGGCCGTTGACGATCTTGAGGTTAATTTCTACCCGGTAGCGGATGCGCTGGGCGTGTCTCTCCCGAGCAATGCACCGGCAGTAAATTCCCTCTGGCTACCCGCGCCCGTGTTGAAAATACCTGTCCTGTTAAAGCCGGGCCGGGAAGATCCATACACGCCCCTCCGGATCGTTCAGGCCCTGATCGCGGCAGGATTTCCCAAAGAGGCTTTCGGCTTTTATCCCACGACGCACGAGGGCGGGGATACCATCCTGATGCAATGTGGCCGGGGCATCGCTTTCGGCAGCGATGCTACGGTGAGGAAGTATGCAGGGTTCCCAAGTATCCAGGTTCACGGAACGGGGAGAAGCAAAGTCCTGATTGGCGATGATTATGTCGGAAAGTGGGAAGACCACACTAGGACTCTCGTGGAGTCCATTTCCGCCAATGGAGGGCGCAGTTGCATCAACACCTCTGCTATTCTCGTGCCCTCGGGCCGGGATGAACTGGCAGATGCGGTCGCGAGGGAACTGGCGGCCATTGAGCCCCTCCCTCGTGATCATGAGGAGGCGCTACTCTGTGGATTCTCCAATACGGAATGGGCGGGCTCTATTAACGATCTCATTGATGAGCATCTCAAGGTGGAGGGAGCGGAAGACGTGACGGCGCGCTATCGCAATGGCTCGCGTCTTGTGGAAATGCACGGGCAGACCTATCTACGCCCCACCTTGATCTCCTGTGCAGACCCCGGTCACCCTCTCGCCAACACGGAATTCATGTTTCCGTTTGCCAGTGTGACCGAAATGCCCCAGTCCCGGATGCTGTCGGAGATCGGGGAGACCCTGGTTGTCTCGGGCTGGACGGAAGACGCGGGTTGGATTCGTGAGCTCATGAGTTCTCCGGATATCGAGCGGCTTAATATTGGGCCCTTTCCTACCAACCGGGTCCAATGGGAGCAGCCTCACGAGGGCAATCTTTTCGAATTTCTCTTCCGGCGGCGGGCGATTCAGGGGAATCTTGCCGCGGTGAGTTAATTCAGAATGGAGGCCTTCACTGCTAAACCCAGCCCGCAACTGGTAGGTGGCTCAGGTTCGCTGGCCGAGCTGCCGGCGTGCGTCCAAAAAAGCGGGGGCAAGAAAGTTCTCTTGGTGACAGACCAGGGGATTGTGGACGCTGGCCATGCTGGTCGCGCAACCACGTTGCTTGAGGATGCTGGCGTCGCCTGCACGGTTTATGATCGAACGAAAGCGAATCCTGCCGAAAGAGATATCCTTGCAGCGGCGGAATTTGCAAGAGAGGCGAGCCCGGATTGTTTCGTGGGCCTTGGGGGCGGAAGCAGCATGGACACCGCAAAGGGATGCAATTTTCTCCTGACCAACGGGGGATCGATGAGCGATTACAAGGGCTACGGCCACGCGCGGACGGCTCTGCTACCGTTCATCGGGGTTCCCACTACCGCGGGTACTGGCAGCGAATGTCAGAGTTACGCCGTGATCAGCCGTGATCATTCTCACGAGAAAATGGCCTGCGGGGATCCGTCTGCGCTTGCGACGTTCGCTATTCTTGATCCGGAACTCACTGCTTCCATGCCCCAACAGGTTGCGGTTCTGACGGCGCTGGATGCGCTCTCTCACGCGCTGGAGACCGCGGTGAGCACCCGGAGGAACTCGTTCTCTTCGGCACATTCGAGGGAGGCATTTCTTCGTATTGCCTCCGCAATCGAGCCAGTATTAAAGGGCGAGGCTTCGACGCGCGAGCGCGACTCGATGTTGATGGGGGCCGCGTTCGCCGGGCTGGCGATTGAAAACAGCATGCTGGGTGCGGCTCATGCCTCTGCGAATCCACTTACCGCCTCGTGTGGGCTGGCTCACGGGCACGCGGTGGCCCTGATGCTTCCTCATGTCATCGGGTTAAACGCAGAAGTCCCGGAAGCACGGAAAACCTACGAACATTACGGGGCCCTGCTCTCTAATTGTGTAGGTGTGGAGGGGGGAATCAGGGCCTGGGTGAAGTATTTACTGAACCTCGCCAATCTCCCCTCGCTGGCGCATTGTGGGGTGAGCCGAGGGCTCTTTTCAGACCTGGCGGAGGACGCGACAAGGCAGTGGACCGGCCAATTCAATCCCCGGAGTATGAAAAGCGAGGATTTTGCCGTATTATACGAGAGTGCCTTCAATGAGGGCGCGGCCGAATAAGCGAGATGAACTACTTTAATCCTCAATATCTTGCAGGGTGGTTGATGCCTCTAATTGGGGCATCGGCGATCAGCCTTGCCTCTCCCGAGAATCAGGATGCGCCGGGGGGGACGAAGTCCTGGGCGATTCCGCGCGGCGGGAACGCCCTGCAGGGCAGAGTTCCCGACCTCGTTCCGCGAAAGCCGGGCGTCAGCTGGGATGCGGTGCTTGATGGGCCAATCGTAGGGGACGCCGCCATCGCGGATGGCGCCGTCTTTGTGGGCACGGTAATGGGAACCTTTTATTCGGTGGATGCCCTTACCGGCAAGCTACGCTGGAAGTTTGAGACCGAGGATACCATAGAGGCGCCCCCCACCGTTGGAGGAGGCCGGGTCTTCATAGGATCGAGCGACCGCTACCTTTACTGTTTCGACCAGAAGACCGGTAAGGAGCTCTGGAAATACGAAGCGGCGGACAAGTTCGTGGGAGGGGGATTGCTGGTCGCGAGTCCCGATGGGAAGGAAAAGTGGATTGTGGTCAACGGCTACGATGGAATCTGCCGGGCACTGCGCACCAAAGATGGTACGGAGGCGTGGACATACGAGACTGCGGAGCAGATCAACGGGACGCCCGCCCTGGTGAACGGGAAGACCATTGTTCTTGGCGGCTGCGACGCGATGGTGCACGTCATTGACGTCACGAATGGAAAAGCCGTGAATGAAGTGGAGGTAGAGGCGGAGATCATCGGCACCGTAGCCACTATGGGGAATATGGTCTATTCTGCGAATTATGGGAATCAGCTGGTCGCCGTGGACATTTCGAAAAAAGACCCGAAGTGGGTCTATGAGGATAAGGATTTTGGCTTTTATGCAGCACCTGCAGTGAATGATAGTCATGTGTTCATCGGCTCGCGTGACAAGCACCTTCACGCGGTAGATCGGGAAACCGGTAAGCGAGCATGGCGTTTCAAGACCGGTTCCCGCATCGATGGCGGGGGCATTGTTTTCAAGGATGCCGTTGTTTTCGGATCTGGGGATGGGAGGGTCTACGCGGTGGATCCAGTGAACGGAAAGGAACTCTGGCGCCTAGATCTTGGAGAGGGCATCAGCTCCGATCTTGCCTTCGCGAATGGAAGGATCGTCGTGGGAGGCTCCGATGGGACCTTGTTTTGTATAGGAGGGCAGTAAATTGTCTTCTGGCGGATCATCAGGATGCACAAAAGAAGGGCCTTGTGGTTGGTATGAAGAGACAAGTTGGTAGTCCGCCCGCAGGGAGGAAGGCGCTCGGGTCCCTGAAACCGGTTAATCACTTTGCGGGGTTCCAATCATCGGTAAAAGCCGTTATGCTTTCTTCCGCCCATCATGTTGATTGCCTCGCGAGAGGCAGAAGCCCTGAAGCGAAGTCATGAGCGAAACCGCGACCCCTCCCCCAAAGAAAGCCACCCGGGCGGGTAATTACTTCATTTCCAATTATCCCCCTTTCTCCTTCTGGTCCAACGATCAGGAAAAGGAAGTTCGTGCGTCTTATGAGAGCGCACCCATCCCGGGAACGCCACTTGGGCTTTATCACCATATCCCGTTCTGCCGGAGGCGTTGCCACTTTTGCTACTTTCGCGTCTACACGGACAAGAATGGACAGGAAATTAGGGATTACCTCGATCACACGATCTGCGAGCTGGAGAGGTTGGCAGCCAAGCCTCTCGTCGCAGGACGTAAGCCTCACTTCATTTACTTCGGTGGCGGAACTCCCTCCTATCTCTCTGGAAGGCAGTTGAAGGACCTCACCGATCGCATGAAAGCGATTCTGCCGTGGGACGAGGCCGAGGAAGTCGCTTTTGAGTGTGAGCCAGGAACACTCACTGCGGGCAAGCTGGCGGCAATCAAGGAGATTGGGGTCACCCGCCTGAGCCTTGGAATTGAGAACTTTGACGACCGGATCCTGGAGATCAATGGCCGCGCTCACCGGAGCAAGGAGGTCTGGAAGGCTTTTGAGCGGGCGAGAGCCGAGGAATTTGACCAGATCAATATTGATCTTATTGCCGGGATGCTGGAGGAGACGGAGGAGAACTGGCAGAGAAACATCGAACAGGTGCTCAAACTCAGCCCGGACAGTATCACCATCTACCAGATGGAGGTTCCCTACAACACGACCATCTACAAGGATATGAAAGAGAGTGGCGCGCTGGTTGCGCCCGTGGCGGGGTGGGAAACCAAGAGGCGCTGGGTCAAGGAGGCGTTTGCGGAGCTGGAAGCAAATGGCTACACGATCAGTTCTGGCTATACGGCCGTAAAGAATCCGGAGAGAACCAAGTTCATCTACCGGGATTCCCTCTGGGGGGGAGCGGATCTTGTCGGCCTTGGAGTTGCCTCATTTTCCCACGTTCAGGGAGTTCATTATCAGAATCTCACGGAGATAGACGATTACGTGGCAGCCATTGATTCAGATCAGATGCCGGTCAAACGGGCTTTTCGGACGAACGAGGAGGAGCGGATGATCCGGGAGTTTATTCTCCAGATGAAGCTGGGCCGCGTGCAGGCGGATTACTTCCGCAAGAAGTTTGGTGTCAGTATTCTTGAGCGCTTCGCCCTACCGCTTTCGGAACTATCGGAGGAAGGACTTCTCGAAGTGGCAAATGATTCCATCGTTCTGAACCGCGATGGGCTGCTGTGCGTGGATAACCTGCTGCACGACTTTTTCCTCGAGCATCATAGAACAGATCGAATCGTCTAGCGATACGGGGCCCGCGTGGCCGAAGCCGGCTGTTTTCCACGCCGTGACAGACCTTCTTGACTACTTCATCGATAAAGGCCCCTTGAACCCCATAGAGCATCCATGTCCACCCGGCTTTTTGAGTGATTCACTCAGGCGTGCGGGGCTGAGGTCTGAAGCATTTACCTGGCGCCCCCCAGCGGATATTCCGGAGCCATTCCGGGCACTCCTTGTTCATGAGGGCGATATGACCTCCACGCTGGAGCGCTTTCACGGGGAGCGGATGCTTCTTGAGGTCTTTGCGGAGGGTAGGTCGGATGAATATTACTACCGGGAGGTCATTCTGAAGGGGGAGGCCTCCGGTCGTGCGGCTGAATTCGGGCTCATCGAAATACAGCTGGACCAGTTTCCTGCCGCCCTCCAGAGTTCAATTTTACTTGGGCAGCAGCCCTTGGGGGGAATTCTTAACGACAGCGGGATGGCTTATAAAAGCAAGCCACTGGGCTACTTTTCGGTTGCACGGGCGGAACTACCGGCGAAATTGTCTACATTAGGCTCGAAAACCACCTTTTTTGGGCGCTACAACCAACTTCAGAGTCAGGACGACACGTGTCTGGCGCGAATTCTTGAAATCGTTCCCGATTCTTACCGCCCATGAATATTTCCAAAGATAATGAGCCCTGCGACGTCATTGTGATCGGGGGTGGTCCCTGTGGAGCTACTGCATCCGCTCTCCTCGCGGAAAAAGGCCATCGCGTCATCCTGCTCGAGAAGGCCAAATTTCCCCGCTATCACGTGGGCGAGTCCTTGATGCCGTTCTGCTATTTCACCCTGAAAAGGCTCGGCGTTCTGGAGGAAATGGAAAAGCACGCCTTCGTCAAGAAGCATAGCGTTCAGTTTGTCTCCAAAGATGGGAAAATCTCCGATCCGTTCTATTTCTTCCAACATCTGGACCACCCAGCGGCCACAACGTGGCAGGTCGAGCGATCCGTCTTCGACAACATGCTTCTGCGAAATGCCGAGACCAAAGGGGTTGATGTCCGTGAAGAAACAGAAGTTCGCGGTTTTGTTTATGAAGGAGACCGGGTCACGGGGGTGAAGGCGAAGACGAAGAATGGGGAGGAGTATACCGTGAATGCGACCGTCACCCTTGACTGCACCGGTCGTGACGCCCTGTTTCTCAGGAAAAAAAGCTGGAGGAAGCGGGATCCAAAGCTCAACAAGATTGCGATCTGGACTCTCTACCGGAATGCGAAGCGTGACGAAGGCCTCGACGAGGGTGCGACCACCGTTGCTTACGTCGATGGGCGTGGCTGGTTCTGGAACATACCTCTGCGCAACAATATCGTGAGCTCAGGGATCGTTGCAGAGCGGGATTACCTCTACCGAGACAGCAGGGATCCGCGTGAAATCTACGAGCGTGAAATCGAGGAAAACAGTTGGATCAAGGAGCATCTGGGAGAGGGAGAGCAGTTTGGTGAATATTGGGTCACAGGGGAGTATTCCTACCGGGGAGAGCATTGCGCATCAGACGGACTCGTGATGGCTGGCGATGCGTTCGCGTTCCTCGACCCGGTCTTCTCTTCAGGCGTCTTCCTGGCGCTGAAGAGTGGGGAAATGGTCGCAGATGCTATCGGGGATGCCCTGGAGCAGGGAGACGTTTCGGTGGAGCAATTCTCAAGTTACGGGGAAAAGCTATGCCAGATGATCGAGGTGATGCGCAAAATCGTCTATGCGTTCTACGATGAGGATTTCAGCTTTGGTGAACTGATCAAGAGGCACGAGCAAATTCGCCCCATGCTCACCGACTGTTTGATTGGCGATCTTGACGGAAAAGACTATACGCCTCTGGCAGAGGCGATGAGCGATCTGGCCACGCTTCCAGAACCACTCGCCCACGGCAGAGTTCCTCAGCCTGTAACTTAAGCCAATGCTTCCGCCCCCCGCATGAAGGTCACTTTTCTGACAGCGGGGACAGGGAGTTATCACTGCGGGGCTTGCATGCGCGACAACACCCTCGTTGCGGCACTACACCGTGACGGGCATCAGGTTTCATTGCTGCCGATGTATCTCCCCATGCAGCTGGATGAGGAAGGCCCGCCGCAGGTAGGACGTGCCCCCATCTTCTTCGGCGGTATCAATGTCTACCTCCAGAACAAGTTTGCCCTGTTCCGCCACACGCCTCGATGGGTTGACGCAGTTCTCAACGGGGCAGGGCTGCTACGCAAGGCGGCGAGCCGAAGTCATATGACGAGCCCACGGGAGCAGGGGGAGATGTGTCTCTCCATGCTCCGGGTGGAAGAAAGTCGTCTTACCAAGGAACTGGATAAGTTGATCGACTGGCTTACTTCAGAGGAACAGCCGGAGTGTATCGCGCTCTCGACCGCCTTGTTCGCGGGAATGACGAGGGAAATGAAGAAGCGCCTGGGAGACGTTCCTGTCATCGCATTCTTTCAGGGAGAGGACACCTTCCTCGATAGCCTGCCCGAACCTTACCGGTCCGGATGCTGGGACGAGATGAAGGAGCGACTCCTTGAATGCGAGATGCTGATTGCGCCAAGCCGGTTCTACGCAGGGCTCATGTCCGAGCGTCTCGATATCGCCCCTGAGAGAATAGAGGTCCTTGCGAATGGGATCAATCTGGAGGGCTATGGGAAACGGCCCAAGGAGGGGCCTGATGCGGTTGGCTACTTTTCAAGGATGTGCCTGGATAAGGGTCTCGGGGACATGGTGGACGCCTACATCATTCTTCAGCAGAAGGGAAACTTCCCGGCATGCCGGCTCCGGATTGCAGGATCTTGCCCTCCGGGAGATGAGCCTTTTGTGGCGGAGCAGAAACAAAAAATCGAGACGGCTGGGCTTGGGCATCTCGTCGACTGGAATCCTAACCTAAGCAGAGAGGAGAAAGTGCGCTTTCTCGGGGAGCTGACGATTTTCTCAGCGCCCATGCGCTACGCCGAGGCTTTCGGGCTCTGCCTGATTGAGGCGATGGCGAGTGGAGTTCCGGTGGTAAATCCCGGGGGGTCAACTTTCGAGGAAATCGCCTTGCTCACAGGCGGGGGAAAAACCGTTCCTCCCCGTGATCCCAGCGCGCTGGCCTGCGCCTGGGAAGAACTCCTCGCAGATCCGGACGAGGCGGCAGCGATGGGAGAAAGAGGTCGCCGAGGGGTGGAGGAACATTATAGCGTTACGGCCATGAAGGATGGTTTTGTGGCGCTCGCTGAGAGGGCGTGCGCGAACTTGGAACCCTGCTCATCATGACGGAGGAACGCAGGAGTCATTGCTTTGAGCACAGCCGACGGGTTGAGTTCCATGAGACCGATCTTGCCGGGATCGTGCACTTCTCCAATTTTTACCGTTATATGGAGGCTGCGGAACATGCCTTCATGCGAAGCTTGGGACACGCGGTGCACGGGCAGAATTCCGAGCCCGGGATCGGGTGGCCACGCGTAAGTGCCAGCTGTGAATTCCGGAAACCGGCACGCAACGATGATCTCCTCCTGATCCGGGTTGGGATCGAGGAGATTCGAACCAGATCGGTCCGCTACAGTTTTCGCTTCTACCTGGACCCTGAGGATGCTCCCATTGCGACGGGAAAGGTGGCAGTTGCCTGCGTGCACTTCAAAGACGGAGGTATTTCTGCCGTTCCGATCCCTCACCAAATTCGAGCTGACCTGAAATCCGCCCAAGCTGCGACTGAGTCCTGATTGTTCCAGTGAGCGACCCACTTCCATCATCCCAGAAAAAGAAATCCATGAACTGGCTTATTTTTGCTCTCATGACCGTGGCCTGTTGGGGCCTCTACGGTATTTTCCTCCACGCCGGCCAAGTTGAAATGCAGGACAAGGTCCTTGGGCGCTACAAGGCGTTTCTCTTTGTTGGGATCGCCTATTTCATTACCGCAGTGTTGGCGCCTCTCACAGTCCTGCTGGTCAAGGGGGCGGATTGGGCAATGCCCGGTAAGGGGATGTGGCTGTCTCTCGTTGCGGGGATTCTTGGTGCCATCGGGGCATTTTGTGTCCTGCTCGCAATGGCTTCAGGGGCAAAGGGCGGGATGAGCCCTGCGGTGGTGGCCATCTCGGTGATGTCGATTATTTTCTGTGGCGCGCCGTTGGTTAATGCGGTTGTCTCCATCTGCATGGACCGCCCAGTGGGAGGGTTTTCGGCGATTCCTTTGCCATTTCTCTGCGGTATCCTGATGGCGGCCGGCGGGGGATTTCTGGTGGTCAAGTTCAAGCCGGCCGGATCTCACGGGGCACCTCCAGCTCCGCCAGCGAAACCGGCGGTGGAAGCTCAGGCAGAGCAATAGCATGCAATGGCTCCGGAGCCCCGGAGAGACCTCGGAAATGTCATGCCCATCAGTGCTATCAACGACCTGTTAGGAGCGATCCTGCCAGCCAATGCATTTTACGCGGCAAAGCTGCAGGACCTCCGCGGGATTGAGAGCCTTGAGGAGTTCGGGGCTCGGGTGCCTTTTACGACCAAGGATGAACTGGCAGCTGATCACGAAGCGCACCCTCCTTATGGGTCAAACCTGACCTTTCCGCAGGCAAACTACACTCGTTTTCATCAGACCAGTGGAACACGGGGAAATCCCATGGTCTGGCTGGATGACCCGGCGGGTTGGGCATGGGTCCTCGATTCGTGGCAGCGGGTTTGGAAGACTGCAGGCGCGTCTTCCGGGGAAAGCGCGTTTTTCCCCTTTTCTTTTGGCCCTTTCATTGGGTTCTGGTCCGCGTTTGAGGCAGCAACGGAGATGGGTATCCGGGCCATTCCGGGAGGAGGACTGTCCAGCGAGAACCGCCTCCGGATGATCCAGCAGCATCGTCCGGGTTTCATCGCGTGCACTCCGACCTATGCCCTTCACCTTGCGAATGTCGGGAAGCAGATGGGGCTCCCGGCAGAGACGCTTGGCGTGGAGGCCTTGATCGTTTGTGGTGAGCCAGGGGGAAGTATTCCCGAGGTAAGGGAGCGAATCCAGAGAGAGTGGAATGCGCGGGTCGTGGACCATCACGGCATGACGGAGACGGGGCCGGTAAGCGTCAGCGACCCGGAGGACCCAGGGATTCTTCAGATTTTTCATCAAGCGTATTACGCGGAGGTCGTCGAGACGGGAAGTGGAAGGCATGTGGCTCCCGGGGAGGTGGGAGAGCTTGTGCTGACAACTCTGGGGCGCTACGGCTCACCACTGATTCGCTACCGGACGGGAGATCTTGTGCGGCCGGTTGGCATCGAGGGAGAGGGGTCGGGCACCTTCGGGTTGCAGGGTGGCATCATTGGCCGGGCGGATGACATGGTGGTCGTCCGGGGCGTGAACCTTTACCCAAGTGCAATCGAGGCGGTCGTCCGGGCCGTTGATGGAATAGGGGAATACATGGTGGAGGTCGATGAACGTGGAGATTTACCAGAGGTTCGGGTAATGATTGAGACTCTTGAAGACAGCTCGGCGGAGAGTGAACTTGAAGGCAGACTCCGCGCTGTCTTTTCCATGAGAATCCCGGTAAGAGCAGTTGGTGCCGGCTCCTTACCGGCCCATGAAGTAAAGGCCAAGCGGTGGAAAGTGATCAGGGAATGATAAACGTTCAGAATGTAAGCAAGGTGTATGAAATGCCGGGGGAGTCGGTTAGTGTGCTTGCCGGGATCGAATTCAAGGTGAAATCGGGCGAGACGGCCGCAGTAGTCGGGCCCTCTGGCAGTGGAAAGACCACTCTGCTGAACCTCCTCGGAGCATTGGACCGGCCCAGCGAGGGAGAGATTCTGATCGACGGGAAAAACCTTTCCTCCTTTGACGAAGAGGAGGCGGCGACTTTCCGGAATCGGTCCCTCGGGTTCGTGTTCCAGCACCATCACCTGCTCCCGCAGTGCACTCTTCTTGAAAACGTCGTTCTGCCCCGTCTTGCCGGTGGCTGGGAGGAAGGAGAATCAGAGACTGCGGCGCGGGCGGAAACGCTGCTTGAAAATGTGGGACTGCAGGAGCGGCTTTCACACTTTCCGCACCAACTTTCCGGAGGCGAACGGCTCAGGGCCGCTCTCGCCCGGGCACTAGTGAATCAGCCGAAGCTGATCCTTGCGGATGAACCTACGGGATCTCTGGATATGGAGACGACGGAAGTGGTTGCGGAACTGCTGGGCGAGCTGAATTCTGACACAGGTGTGACTCTGGTCGTCGTTACCCACAATGCTGCTCTTGCCCAGAGAATGGAGAGCCACTTTGAGCTCCGCGGTGGGCAACTCGAGAAGCAATGAATGCCCTCAAGTTCATTAGTCGCGGGGTCTGGCATTACAAGGTATCCTACCTCGGGGTAGGCGCTGGTGCGGTTCTTGGCGCGGCCGTGCTTCTTGGAGCCCTTATCGCCGGGGACTCGGTCAAGGAAACCCTCCGGCAGGTTGCCGGCCAGCGTGTCGGTCAGGTTGAACAGGTATTTGTCGCCGGGGAGGGGTTTTTCCGGGACGCGCTTGCCAACGATATTGAGACCAATGGGCTTCGCGCGGCTCCTGTCCTTCTACTGCGGGGGCAGCTTAGCGCTTCCGCGAGTGGCCGCGGTCAAGGGAGCGTCCAGATTCTCGGGATCGATGACCGGTTCTGGGGATTTTCGCCAGAAAGCGCCGGTCCCGTTGCCCTCGAGTCCCGTGAGGTTGCCGTGAACAGCTATCTGGCAGAGTCGCTGGGTCTTGGGGAAGACGATTCCGTGATTCTCCGGCTGCAAGAGCCCGGGATGCTCTCTCGGGATGCTCCTCTTTCTGGAGAGGCCGAAGACGTTATCAGTTTTCGGGCAAAGGTTCGGAAGGTAGTAGGACCCGGAGAGTTTGGCCGATTTAACCTCCAGGCGACCCAGTTGCCAATACCCACTGTCTTTGTGCCGCTCAGCCGATTACAGCAGGTTGTCGAACAGCCCGGTCGGGCAAACCTCCTGCTTCTGGACCCTGGAGAAACGGAGATACTGGATAGCGCAGGCTTGGAGAAACACATCAGGAACCGAATGGCTCTGGAAGATTACGGCCTTTCCATAGTCGATGTTCCTCTGGCAAAGGCTTCCGAGATCCGGTCGAGCCGTATTTTCCTTGAGGATCCAATTGTTCAGGTAGTTCAGGAGCGATTCCCGGCAATGCTGCCCGTAACCAGTTATCTCGTTAACACCTACGCTGCCAATGGGAAGGAGACCCCTTATTCCATGGTTGCGGCCCTACGGGCGGAAGGGGCCTCTTTCCTGCCCGGGGAGATGGGGGTTGAGGATATCGTGGTCAATGAATGGCTGGCGGACGACCTCGGGTTGGAGCGGGGGCAGGAAGTGAAACTGTCCTTTTTCAAATTGGTCAGGGGAAACGAGCTCGAGGAATCCGAAGCGGCTTTCCGGGTGCGGAAGATTGTCAAATTGGAGGGGCTTGCTGCAGATCAACTTTGGATGCCGGATTTTCCTGGAGTGGCAGAGGCGGAAGACGCGCAGGACTGGGCCCCCGGGTTGCCACTTGATCTCAGCAGGATCAGGCAGAAGGACGAGGATTACTGGGACGCCTACCGGGGCACCCCGAAGGCCTTTATTTCCGAGGAGAGGGGGAAGGAGCTATTCGGCAACCGATGGGGAGATTTTACCTCTCTCCGGGTGCCGAACGCAGCAACCTCGGCGGAGGATCTGGAGATGGAATTACTGGCCCTCCTCAAGCCGGGGATGGCCGGGTTGCTTCTGCGGGATCTCGCAGGGGAAGCGAGAATAGCCGCGCAGTCTCCGGTCGATATTGCCGGGCTTTTTCTCAGCATGAGTGTTTTCCTGATCGTTGCCTCCGTTGCTTTGACGGCGATGCTTTTCCGTTTCAACGTCGAGCAGCGCAACAGGGAAAGCGGTCTTCTCGCGGCGGTGGGCGTCTCTCCGGGGAGGGTTCTCCGATGGCGCCTCGTCGAAGGGTTTGTCATTGTTTTTGTCAGCGGGATCATCGGCCTGCTTCTGGCGATCAACTACTCTTTATGGATTCTGCGTTTCTTGGAGACAATCTGGAGCGATGGAGGAAGTGAGCGCTTCTTCGTGCTTCACCTGGACTTCGCCAGTGTGTCCGTGGGTTTAAGCTCCTTCATCCTGCTGTCCATGGCCGCTATCTGGTATTCGATGCGGAAGCAGTCGCGGAGGACTGCGACGATGCGACTGGAGGCAGGTTCTGAGGAAGCCCGTATGGGAAGCCCGCGCATCTGGCGTTTCAGGTCTGCCGGGGTTGGCTGCGTGCTGGCCGCTGCAGGGTGCCTGCTGGGGAAAGAGGGGCTGGGAGCACAGGCTGCCTTTTTCCTCTCCGGGATGTTTCTTTTGCTTGGAGGACTCTTGAACTACCGGGGCTGGCTGGAGCGAAGAGCGAAGAGAAGATACCCCTCAATGTCCATCAGAGCGATGGCGACTCTCAACAGTGTGCGCCGCCCGGCGCGCAGCATGGTGGTCGTCGGGACCATGGCGTGTGGAGTTTTCCTCGTGATAGCCGTGACCGCCTCGAGGAAGCACGTTGGAGCCGAATGGGCGGAGGCGGAGAGCGGGGCCGGAGGATTCGGGTTCTGGATAGAAACGACGAGTCCAATCAACCGGGCCGCTGATGCGAAGAAGGAGCCTGATTACTTTGAGATGGGGGACCTCCGGTCTCTTCTCGGGACCATCGTACCATTCCGGGTGGGAGTTGGTGACGATGCAAGTTGCTTTAACCTAAATACCGCCGCCCGGCCCCGTTTGATTGCGACGGACACCGGAATGCTGGCTGAGCGCGGGGCCTTTCTGCTCAAGGCGGTCTCCGAAGGAGTAGAAAAGCAGGAAGGATGGCGCTTGCTGTCTGAACCTGCCGAACCAAGAGTCCTTCGTGCATTTGTCGACCAGACAACCATGATGTGGGTCCTGAAAAAGAAGGTGGGAGACCGAATTACCTATCAGGATGAACGGGGCAAGGATTTTGAGGTAGAGATTGTTGGGGCCTTAGCTGACAGTGTTTTCCAAGGCAGTATGATCGTTGACGAAGCGGCCTTTCTCCGCCTCTTTCCCTCACAGGAAGGCTATGGCCTGTTTCTGGCTGACGCCACCGGTGATACTCGAGAGGCACTTGTCGCCTTACAGAAAGCCACGGCAGATCGTGGAGGCGTGGTGACTCCTACCCAGGAAAGGCTCGAAAGCTTCAATAGCGTTCAGAATACCTATATCTCGATTTTTCACGTACTCGGAGGCCTTGGACTGGTTCTGGGGAGTGCAGGACTGGGAGTTGTTACAGCTCGTAATCTGGCGGAGCGGCGCAATGAATTTGCGGTTCTCAATACTATCGGTATCGCCCACCGAGTGATCCGTAAGATCATTTTCAAGGAGGTTAGATCCTTTGTAGNGTGGGCCCTCCTAGTCGGTGTTGGGGCGTCGCTCATCGCCATCCTTCCTGTGTTCTCCGGAGCGCCGCCGGTAAAAACCCTGGTTGGTCTGGGGATGATGGTAGTGTTGATAGGCGCGAACAGTCTGTTCTGGGCCCTCGTCGGCTATCTTGCTGGATACCGCAGGAGCGCCGGAGTCACGGNTTGAAACTCATCCTCGTTCTTGTGCCTGCCGGAGAGGCTCGTAGGCTTTCCCCGTGAAGGCTCTGATGGTTGTGTTGATGATGTGCGCTCCTCTAGCCCGGGGTGGCGACTGGATGAACCTTTGGCCNGGACAGGCTCCTGGGGCCAAACGGCCGCCGGTCGGAACCGAGACCGGGGGAAGCAACTGGCGGTTTTCGAACACCGAAGTTCCCCAATACAGTCTTTTCCCTGCGGAAGAACCGAACGGGACAGGGGTGGTNATCCTGCCCGGCGGGGGCTATGCGAATCTCGCGGCAGACCACGAAGGGCGACAAGTTGCCCAATGGTTTGCGACCCGGGGGATAACTGCCATGGTGGTAAAGTACCGGGTCAGCGCCAATCCGGACTTGGGGTATCACTTTCCAGTACCCCAGCTGGATGCCCGTCGAGCGATTCGTATCATGCGCTTCAAAGCCCGGGNGTGGGGTCTTGATCCCAGNCGGGTCGGGATCCTCGGGTTCTCCGCGGGGGGACATCTATGTTCAACCGCAGTCNCGANGTTTGAGGATAAGTTCAAGGAGGAAACNAATGACAGCATTGATCAGGTCTGTTGCCGCCCTGATTTTGGCATTCTCTGTTATCCGGTCATAGCAATGGGNCAACCCTATTGCCATGGTGGATCGGTCCGCNATTTACTGGGTNACCGGCCTTCGCAGGAACTTCTGGACCGAAACAACACGGCCACGCGGGTCACCGGGAAANCCCCTCCCATCTTTCNTGTTCACTCCGCGGATGATCGTGCCGTTCCCTTGCGGAACGGCACGGAATTTGTGGCGGCCTGTGCGGAGAAAGGGGTTCCCGTAACAAGCCATATTTNTGCCAGAGGGGGGCATGGCTACGGGCTGGGACGGTCCGGTGAGTCAAAAAGCTGGCCCGACCGCCTGGAGGACTGGTTGCGCGGTAACGGGTGGCTGGATTAAGAGTTCCCTCTGCGCTACCGCGGAAGGGCNTTCA
Source organism: Roseibacillus sp. (assembly GCA_002723015.1). The sequence continues at coordinate 19,450 of PBNG01000047.1, forward strand.
AGGAGAGCTTAGTGCCCAGGTGCGTTCTCCTCACCCCCGGTTTCTTCGCCGCTGAAGTCGACTTTCTCTACGGTAGCTCCTTCCCGCAGGCTGGCAGCAAAATCCCGTAGAGCGGAGCGACGTTTTTCGAACTCGACCCGGTGCACGATGTCCTCACGAACTTCCTCAAAGGGNCGCACGACAGATGGTTTCATCTCCGCAATTTTNAGGATGTGGTAGGAATGCTCGTAAGCAATGACGGGGCTTACCTCGGCAAGCCGCATGGTAAACATGATCGATTCTATCGGGTTGGATGGCCGATCAAAGGTGATCCAGCCGAGGTCTATTTCTCCGGATTCCTTTTCGGTCTCGGCCTTGGCGATTTTCTCGAAGTCGGCCCCGTCGACGAGACTTTCGCGGAGCTGGCCCATCTCTTCCAGGAGGAGAACAGGGTCTTCATGCTTTTCGAGAGACTTCATGAAATGGAGCACCCGGACCTCGGCGACCGTTCGGAATTCTCTCTCGTTTTCCTTATAGTAGCTCTGAACGTCTTCGTCTGAGACGTCCGTTTTCCCGGCGAGCACACCGTCCAGAAACTTCTCCATGCGCAGGTTGGCCTCACANTCGTCCTGCAGGCTGTCCCTCTGCGCTTCGAGCATTTCCCAGCTCGCTCCATGCTTGCGGTATTCTTTAAGGGTGTTCTCGAGCCGCGCCTTGACCTCATCGTCAGGAAGGGTTGGGAACTGAGCCTCGGCTTCCTGTGCGATTAAGACGGAGTCAATGACTTCTTCTTCCGCCTGTTCCATGAATTCTGGATCCCGCTCGCAGCAGGAGACCTGCAGGCGAGCCTCTGCCTCGGACTTGATTCTGGCGAAGGCATCCTCCAGCAGATTTGGGTCTATGAGCTCTCCGTTAACGCGAAGCATGGCTGAGAGGTAGCGTTGATGAGATCAATCGCCAATTCGAAAGAGCATCTCAGTTCGCCACAATATTGACGAGGCGCCCTGGAACAACAATGACCTTGCGGACAGTCAGGCCTTCCAGATGGCCTGTGATTTTGGGGTCTGCNTGNGCGCTTGATTCAAGCTCTTCCTTCGTAGCGGTGGCTGCAACCAGAATCCGGGACCGGACTTTTCCGTTTACCTGCACCACCATTTCGACCTCTTCCTCCACCAGAAGAGACTCATCGCAGGCAGGCCAGTCTGCTTCGAAACAGCTGCCCTCATACTCCAGTTGCTCCCAAAGTTCCTCGGTGAGATGAGGGGCAAAGGGATTGAGAAGGATGAGGAAGGAGCGGAAGAGCTCATGAGGAATCTGATTTGCCGAGGTGAAGGCGTTGATGCATTCCATCATCTGGGAGATGGCGGTGTTAAACCGGAGTTTCTCGATATCGTNACCAACTTTCTTGATCGTGGCATGCGTGATCTTGAGAAGGGCAGGGTCCCCTTCGCCTTCTTGGAGCTTGCCGCCGATCGCCCACGCCCCCTCCTGGGTGATGACCATGGCGATCCTCCACACCTTGGCGAGGAATCGAGATACGCCCTCGACCCCCTGTGTGTTCCAGGGCTTTACCTGCTCAAGTGGGCCCATGAACATTTCNTAGAGCCGAAAGGCATCCGCCCCATACTCCTCCACCACGTCATCGGGGTTAATGACATTGCCGAGTGACTTGGACATCTTACGGCCATCTTCTCCCATGATGAGGCCCTGGTTGACNAGTTTCTGGAANGGCTCCGTCGTATTGAGATGCCCAAGGTCGTGCAGGATCTTNTGCCAGAATCTGGCGTAAAGCAGGTGTAGGACGGCATGTTCCGTTCCGCCGATATACAGGTCGACGCCGCCGGGTTTGCCCTTGNCCCCGAGCCAGTAGTCCCGGGCCTCAGGAGAAAGAAACTGCTCGTCGTTCGCAGGATCACAGTAGCGCAGATAATACCAGCACGACCCAGCCCACTGGGGCATGGTGTTGGTCTCCCGCTTTCGACCCCCGGAGAACTTAATCCAGTCTGTGGCCTTTGACAGGAGAGGCTCGGGCTCTCCCGAGGGATTGTAATCTTCCAGTTCCGGTGCGAGNAGCGGCAATTCGCTTTCGTCAAGAGCTTCATGTCTGCCGTCCCTCCAGAGGATCGGAAAGGGCTCTCCCCAGTAGCGTTGACGGGAGAAGAGCCAGTCGCGGAGCTTGTAGTTAACCTGAGCCTCCCCGCGGACATTCTCCTGAAGCCATTCAGTGATTGCCTCTTTGGCTTCAGTGGTTGTCATTCCGTCGAGGAAGCCTGAGTTCACAGCAAGCCCTTCTTCCGTGAAGCCCTGCCAAGCGGTGTCGTCCGGGGGCTCCACTACCTGCAGAACAGGCAGGCCAAACTTGGTCGCAAACTCGAGATCGCGGCTATCGTGACCGGGGACGGCCATGATGGCACCGGTGCCGTAGCCCATCATGACATAGTCTGCGATCCAGATGGGGATACGGGCATCGTTCACGGGATTGACGGCCGTAGCCCCGGTGGCTACGCCGGTCTTCTCCTTGTTGAGCTCGCCGCGCTCCATTTCGGACTTGGTCGCACAGAGCTTCCGGTAGGATTCAACGGCTTCCCGTTGCTCCCCGGTGGTAATCTGGTCTACCAAAGGGTGCTCGGGGGCCAGAACCATGTAGGTGGCCCCGAAAAGAGTATCNGGTCTGGTCGTGAAGACTTCAATTTCCTCGTCGTGAGCAGGCGCCAGGGNAAAGACCACGCGCGCGCCCTCAGAACGTCCAATCCAGTTTCTCTGGAGCATCTTGATCCCTTCGGGCCAGTCAAGATCCTCCAACTCGTCGATGAGTCGCTGGGCGTAGCTCGTGATGCGGAGCATCCACTGCTGCAGGGGCCTCCGCTCGACGCTATGCCCCTTTTCTTCCCACTCCGAAACCTCCTCGTTGGCAAGGACCGTTCCCAGACTGGGGCACCAGTTCACTGGAGCCTCTGCGACATAGGCCAGCCGAACATTGTCGATCTCCTCCTTGGTCCAGCCCTCGGCTTCCAGTTCGGAGACCGGGCGAGCTCTTTGCGTGGCTTTATCAAAGTAGCTGTTGTAGATCTGAAGAAAGATCCACTGGGTCCACCTGACGTAGCCCGGATCGGTGGTATTGACCTCTCGCCCCCAGTCGTAACAGAAGCCCAGCATCTTGAGCTGGCGCCGGAAATTATCGATGTTGTTCTGAGTGTTGATTCTCGGATGCTCTCCGGTCTTGCGGGCGTGCTCCTCGGCTGGCAGACCAAATGCATCCCATCCCATGGGGTGGAGAACGTTGAATCCGTTCTTTTTCTTGTAGCGAGTAATGATGTCTGTCGCGGTGTAGCCTTCGGGATGGCCCACATGCAGGCCGGCCCCGCTCGGGTAGGGGAACATGTCGAGGGCGTAGAACTTGGGTGCTGAGCGATCGAACNCGGGGTCGCCCGGCCCGGGCATTCGGAAGGCCNTCGTCTGGTCCCACCGTTTCTGCCACTTTTCCTCGAAAGAATCGAACGGGTAGGGTTTGCGTCGGTCGCTCATGGTGTCCTTTGGTCCTGNAACGGCGCGGGACGGTGGCAGATAACAGGTGGCAGGGCAAGCGCCCTGCGCTCTTCATGGGTGCTCTAGTGGTAAAGGGCCGCGCTATTCAATNGCGGCGTAAATCAGTGGTTTGAGGGCATCTTCGAGCAGAAAATCNAAGGGGTAGGTCTGCTCCATGGTCACCACCACCAGTTGATCTGCTGGTGAAATCCAGAAGTGAGTACTCAGCATGCCGCCCCAGCCGTATTCGCCGAGGCGCCCCGCCTTGTTCCAATCTGTTTGAGCGGTCTTGACAGAGAAGCCGAGACCGAACCCCGTGCCGTGCCTGATATTTCCCGGAAACCTGATAGGCATCGCCGGGCCCGAAAGGTGATTGCGGGTCATTGTCTCCACGGTCTTTTTCTGGAGAAGCCTCTGCCCGTTCCATTCCCCACCGTTTGCGATCATCTGAAGGAACCTGGTATAATCCAGGATGGTCGAGGCGAGCCCTCCGCCTCCCGAAAGGAGCCTTGTTCGGGAGCTGTAAGTAAAAAGNTCCGAGTTCCTTCGGCTTAATGAGCCTTGGTTGTCAGAGTNGTAGGCGGCTGCCAATCTCATTCGTTTATCCTCNGGGATGATGAATCCTGTATCGATCATTCCAAGCGGGGTAAAAATCCGGGACTCGAAAAATTGGTCAAGAGCCATGCCTGAGGCNCGCTCCACCACCGCGCCGAGAAGGTCCGTCGAAATCCCGTAAAGCCATCCGGCCCCTGGCTCAAAGGCCATCGGGATGCGNGCTGCTTGCGTGGAGAAATCTGAAAGCTTCGTGGTCTCGCGGAGTGCGCCATNTTCGAGATGTGGCGCGTCAATTTCCTGGATCCCGGTATCGCCATAGGAATATCCGGAGGTATGGCACAAGAGGTCCTTGACGGTGGCCGGTTTTCTGGGAGCAACCAGCTGGGCGTCTTTCCAGACCTGGGCTTTGGTAAATGCGGGCAGGTGNTTGGACACCTTGTCCTCGAGCCGGAGCTGCCCGCTCTCGACAAGGATCATGGCCGCGACTGAGGTGACCGCCTTGGTCATGGAATAGACCCGGAAGATCGTGTCTTNCGNCATGGGCTTTTTGTTTTCAATATCGCGGAGTCCGAAGTTCCCGGCGTAGACGANTTTTCCTTTGCGGGAGATCATCACGGAGGCCCCTGCGATTCTTTTATCTCGGATGAATCCCNGGACTGCATTTCCTACCATTTGGAGTTTCTCCCGGGACATGCCCACCACCCCGGGATCCGTTACGGAAAGCTCACTACCAGCGACCTTTCCGGCGTCACAGAGTGCTGTAGTGAGAAGAGTGAACAGGAGCAGTGTGAGTCGTGTCATACGAGGAGAGTTCCCTAATNTTACCATGAAACGCAAGCGAGCCTTGTTTGAGCAAACGAGTCAAGGTTCTGAAAGACAGANCCCCGCCGCGGTAGCACCGAAACCACGGCGGGGCCTCTGTCACTCCTCTCCGAGGAGAAGGAGCAAAGAATGTGTGGACTCCCTTACCNAGGGAGAGGATGGGTATCGAGTAGGCCGCCAATGATGGAGTTGCGAACTCTGTAGCTCGATATATTGAGAAGAGGAGAGGATGGCCGCCAGAGAATTTCTTATTTTTTTCTCAGTAAGCTTCTTACTATCTGCAAGTCATGAATAAGTCGGCAGGGGCCTAATTCTGCGGAGGCTCTCTCGAAAAGGGNCGGAGAGTCGACGGGCTCTTTTTCGGACTGTATTGGCTGGATCAGTCGAAGAGGATGACACAATGATCCCCCTGCTGGTCGCGACCCGGAATATCCACAAGACGGAAGAAATAGCGTCGATCCTTGGAGAGCCATACGTGGTTTCTGATCTTTCAACCCTTCCGGGTGCGCCTGATGTGGAGGAAACCGGAACCACCTTTCTTGAGAATGCGGCCCTCAAGGCAGTCGCCATCAGCAGCTTGACGGGATCGCTGGTTCTAGCAGATGACTCGGGTCTNGAAGTGGAGGCCCTCGATGGAAGGCCGGGGGTCTANTCGGCTCGCTATGCCGGAGCTGACGCGGATGATGCTGCCAATAATGGCAAGCTACTTTCGGAGCTTGCGGGCGTGCAGGGCACCCGGAGATCCGCAAAGTTCCGTTGTGTTATGGTAGTCGCGGAGGCCGGGGAGATCCTTAAGGATTTTCACGGTAGCGTTGAGGGGCGGATCCTGGAGCACCCGCAGGGGAATCGGGGGTTTGGATATGACCCCCTCTTTGTTCCTGCGGGAGAGGCTAAATCATTCGCGGAGCTGGGACCGGAAATAAAGAACGGCCTGAGTCATCGCGCCCGGGCCATGGAAGAGGTGTCGGACTGGTTGCGGCGGCGTCTCTAAAAGGGCGGTGCGCCGGGCCACTCCGGCGGAGCTTGCGGAAGGGCAACNGACGAAGGAGGTCGACCTCTTCGTCTGGGCTGTTACCCTGATCGAAATATTGAAGTNGNAGAGATGAGAATGAAGCCTGTGCTCTGTGCTACCGCGATTGTGGTGTTGGCTTCATCGTGCGCACGTTACGGCGAGGCCCGCTATGGGGCCAACTATCGCGACCGTCATCCAGAGCACTACTCGTGAGGGGCAAGGCAGTTGCACCTCAGGCCGCCCCGGCAGCGGTGAAGCGAGCAANTTCCGCAGCAAACAAGATTCAGGNAATGCCTTATCAGTGGGGCGACGGTCATGCGCAGCTGAACGACTGGGGCTATGATTGTTCGGGTGCGACATCATATGTTCTCAGAGGCGCCGGGGCCATGGCGACTGGATTACCGTATGCGCACGGAATGGGTAGGTCTTCCTGCTCATTGCAGGGTTGCGCTTTGATACTCAGGGGACATACCGACAGGACGGCCCTGGCTGGAGGCCCTATCCCCGTTCGACCAGAGGATATGTTCTGCGGCATCCTCCGGGACTCNAGGGGTGGTTACCGGCGAAGGCTCAGCTCCGGGTTTGCTCGCCAAGGCGGTCCATGATCCCCGGCAGGTCATGCGCGCTGGCGATTCGTTGATCCGCGAGGGAGAAATCACAACAGGAGGTGACCCGGTTGGGAATTGCCACGTTGGGCATCCCAGCTGCTCTGGCGGCCTTGATGCCATTGACGGAATCCTCGATCACGAGGCAAGATGCGGGTTGCAGCCCCAGACGCTGGGCGGCTTCGAGGTAAAGATCGGGAGCGGGCTTGATGCGTGGGGCGTCATCCCTGCAGACAGTGATATCAAAGTGCTCCAGAAGGCCGATTTTATGCAGCCATCCGTCGACCCAGCGATGAGAGGAACTCGANACTACACCCATCGATAGCCCTGATGCCCTCGCGTGTTTCACGGCCTCAGGGATTCCGGGCATGGGCCCCGCGCCCTCAAGGTTTTTTTCGATGGAAGCCTGCCGGGCGTCGTCGAGAGAGGACCAGTCGATGGGGCTGCCGACCAGATCCTCCAGATGGGTTTTCGGGGACCAGGTCTCAAAGTCCGTACCTATGCACTGATTAAAAACTTCGAGGGGCAGGGGATGGCCATGGTCCCGAAACGTCTGGAGCCAGGCTTGGTAGATCGGCCATTCGGTGTCGACGATCAGACCGTCGAAATCATAGAGGAGAGCAAGGATGGAAGATTGCATTGGAATGGTNTCAGGCCCCGGGGCCGGTGCAAGAGAGGGGGATCATCTTTTCCTCGCCCCCCGGGGTTCGTGAGGAGANGATGTCACATGCGCGCGGTTCTGACCATGTCNCTTCTGGCCTCCAGCCCTCTCCTATTCGGGGCCCCGAGACCGGAGGTCCGGAAGCCCGATGAAGTCGTTGTCTATCGCAAGACTGATCAGGCCGAACTTGAGGTTGAGATCTTCCGGCCGAGGAACTGGAAACCAGAGGATCGCCGTTCCGCCGTGGTCTTTTTTTTCGGCGGAGGCTGGGTTGGAGGATCAACAAGTCAGTTTTACCCGCAGGCGACAAGACTGGCATCCCTTGGAATGGTCACCTACTGCGCCGACTACCGGGTTCAGAGCCGGCACAAGACATCTCCTTTTGAGGCAGTGGAGGACGCCAAGGCAGCAACCCGCTGGATCTGGCGGAACGCAAAGGATCAGGGTGTGAGCCGGGACAAGATTGTTGCGGCTGGGGGGTCTGCCGGCGGGCACCTGGCCGCCTGCTGTGGTCTCGTGGCAGGCTATGACGAGATCCGTGATGGGGAGCCCGGCTTCATCCCTGCGGCTATGGTCCTTTTTAATCCGGTGATTGATACGTCACGGAAAGGATACGGCTACGGGAAGCTGAAACAACGTTATCGGGAAATCTCTCCAGTGGAGCATGTTCACGCCGCGGTGGCTCCGACCCTAGTGCTTGTTGGCTCCGCCGATACCACGACCCCGCCAGCCGGACACAAGCTCTTCAAGGCCCGGATGGATAAGAGAGGACGTTCCTGTCGCCTGTTTGTCTCTGAGGGCCAGAAACACGGCTTTTTCAATCCACGGGGAGACAACAGCCAATATTGGACGACGATGGGAATAATGGAGGAATTCCTCCACACGGAGGGGCTATTGACTGCCNCTGGAAATTAGCAGCTGGTCTGCCCGGAGACNTGCAATTATCGCCGTTTTGCTTCCGGGTAGCGGGCGAGGATCCCTTTCAGCGTCGCAAGCATTTCAGGCTTTTCTCCAGCAAGATTTTTTTGCTCCACAGATGTTTCGTCGTAATCGTAAAGCTCGAATTGTGCGGTCTTGGCTGGAGCCCCGGGCTTTTTCCATTCGACCAACCGGTACCGCTCCGTCCGGATCGCCCTGCCAATCACCCCTCCCCTCCGGGGGTAGCAGTGAAAGGCGTGGTCCCGCACCCGAGCGGCCGGATCCCTGAGGACTGGGAGGAGGCTTTTGCCGCTTAGAGGCTGGGGTCCCTTCGGGCGGGGCAGGCCGCTGAGCTCGGTAAGGGTCGGGAACAGGTCAACGCTTTCCGCAAGTTGTCTTGTCGAAGTTCCTTTCCCGGTGACGCCGGGGGCGACAATCACCAGTGGAATCCGGGTAGCTTGCTCGTAGTTCGTGTGCTTTGTCCAGATCCCAAGATCTCCAAGGTGGAAGCCATGGTCTCCCCAGAGAACAACGATGGTGTCGCTGGTGAGGCGGAGGCGATCGAGCTCCATCATCACTTTTCCTATTTGGGCGTCCATATAGCTGACACTCGCGTAATATCCGTGAATGAGCTGGCGTTTCAGTTCTTCNGTGTAGTCCTCATTTTTTTGAGGAACCGGAGAATACATCGCAATTTCTCCAGCGCGCTTATGAGCGATTCCCGGGGAGCCCTTTGGATGGTTCGGAAAGGGGGAGAGGGGGAACTTGGACGCGTCGTGAAGGTCCCAGTATTTTTGCGGGGCGCTGAAGGGGAGGTGTGGGCGGACAAAACCGACGGCCATGAAAAATGGATCCTTTCGGTTCTTGGCCGCCCGAAGCCGCTTGATGGCCTCGGCCGCAACTCTTCCATCGGCATAATCTTCATCGCGAGAGTCTGTTGCTTCAAAAGCGGCACCTCGCGGGAGAGAGCGAATCTGGTCGAGCTTCTGGTTGGTGAAGTAGGCCTCCTCCCGGGTGAGCTTACCCCCTTCCGTGCTGGCAGGGTCGAGATACTCGATGACCTTGTCGTGGAAATGCGGAACACTAAAGGACTCCGGATCTCCCTCGTTCCCATGACCGATGTGGAAAATTTTTCCCATCGATTCCGTATGATAGCCATGTTTCGCAAAAAACTGGGGCATGGTGACGGCCTCCGGCATGNAACGCCGTAACTTATGTCCGAGCCCGTAGAGTCCAGTTGCGGTGGAATGGGCTCCAAGCATCAGGGTAAATCGGGAGGGAGCGCAAACCGCCTGATTGCAGTAGGCCAAGTCGAATCTCANGCCTCGAGCGGCTAGTTGATCTAGATTGGGGGTCTTGGCATATGGGTCGCCGTAGCAGCCCAANGCAGGCTTCAAGTCATCGACNAGGAGAAGGAGAATGTTGGGGCGAGCGGAGGGGGCATCCTCGGACCGGGCCGCTCCCAGTGCCAAGGTGAGAAGAGCAAGAGAGAGAACNACCGGAATCTGTGGGAGCGACAGCATGGTCATGAATCTAGTAGGAGATACGGGATGCCCACCAGTAAAACCCCGCNTTCCAGCACANCGCCGTGATGGGTGTGTTTCTTTCTCCTGAGAGCTCAGGCCTCTCGGATGGCACAGATCGCTTGGCTGATGTCGGGGGCCTTGAAGGTCGAGGAACCCGCCACNAACACGTTTGCCCCGGCAGTNGCGGCTGCGGGGGCGGTCCGGGGATCGATGCCGCCATCAACCTCGATGTGAAACGAGAGTGAATGCCGGTCCCTGATCCGGACAGCCTCTTCGATCTTCGGCAGGACTTCCGGCATGAAGGCTTGTCCTCCGAAACCGGGGACGACCGTCATAACGAGGAGCAGGTCGATCTGGTCGAGATAGGGCTCAACCATTTCCAGTGGAGTGGCGGGGTTCAGAGCAAGACCGTTCATGCAGCTCCCATCCCTGATCATTTTAAGAGTGGCTGCAATCTCGTGATGAGCCTCCGGCTCGGCGTGGACGGAAATCAGGTCTGCTCCCGCCTCCAGAAAGCGNGGGACGTAGTGATCAGGCCTCTCGATCATGAGGTGCACATCGAGAAAAATATCGTTGGNGGCGTGAATGGCTTCCACCATCGCGGGGCCAAAGGAGATNTTATCAACAAAATGTCCGTCCATGACGTCGAGGTGCAACCAATCGGCCCCACCTGTGATTGCCCTGGAACATTCTTCCACGATACGGGAAAAATCTGCGGCCAGCACGGAGGGGGCGACAATCCTGTCAGCATTGCTCCATTTCTTCACCTCCTTGGTTTAGCTGGCCGGCGCTTCTTTTCAAGACTTCCGCAACAAGGCAGGAAGGGAAGGAGGGCCATTTTGGACCTCCGCTCAATGTGTGGTGGTCTTCGGGATTTACCGAGGAAGGCGATTTCGAGGTTTGGCTGGGCCCCTCCTTGTGCTTGCCTCATTCCCGTGAGGGACGAACCGATCATTGACCTTACAAGCGATGCCTACTTCATGGGGCAGGCCCTGCGAGAGGCACACAAGGCCTATGCTGCCGAGGAGGTGCCGATCGGCGCTGTTGTGGTCTGTGAAGGAAAGGTGATCGCCCGGGGTTGGAATCAGGTCGAGACCCTGAGCGATGCGACCGCCCATGCGGAGATGCTCGCGCTAACGGCCGCCCAGAATATGATCGGGGACTGGAGGCTGGAAAACTGCACGCTCTATGTCACCAAGGAGCCCTGTCCGATGTGTGCGGGGGCGATTATTCATTGCCGGCCCGAGCGAGTCGTGTTCGGGTGCCCGGACCTGAAGGGAGGGGCGGCAGGTGGGTGGATTAACCTTCTGGATGCCAATCCGCCGCTCAATCATCGTTGTGAGGCGACGGGTGGGGTGCTGCAGGACGAGTGCGTGGACCTTCTCCAGAACTTTTTCCGGGAAGCGAGAGCCAAGAAGGCTGCGAGGATAGCCGATGGGGCGAGCCCTGAAGGCCCATCGCTGAAATAGCCTGAACTAACGGTCAGGGCTTTCTCCGAAGGAAGGCAAAAAGGCCAAGACCGATTGCTCCGAGCAGGGCTGTGCTTGGTTCCGGAATCTGAAATGTTCCCGCAGGAAACGAAGGTGTCGCGGTAAGGTTGGTCCCGTTATCACTTCCTCCGTCAAAATTGTCATCACCGTCCCAAGCGTTGGGACCAGAGAATGTCCAATTACCGGCGTCGAAGACCCCATCATTCGCGAGAACTCCATCATTCCGGTAGGACCATCCGTCTACAGTGTCCCACGCTGTGCCGGTTCCGTCGGTATTGATATCGCCAAAGACATCGATAACGGACTCAGCCCCTGAGAATGATCCTGTGGCGTCGAAGAAGAGCTCGATTGCGTCGTCTCCATTGTGATTGATGCCATTTCCTCCAACATGACCTGGCGCAACGCCAAACCACTGAGCGAAATCCGTATCCTCAGTGCCTACGAAGAAAAAACTTCCGGCCGAAAGGGGTTGGCTGGGAAGAATGGTCTCCACGCCATCGGTTCCGCCGCCATTGTTCGCGACACCAAGGGCGAAATTTGAGAGGTCAGGGATATTCGCGGTGGCAAACAGCTCCACACCCTTGGGGTCTCCTCCCGGGAGGGGTCCATCGAACACGCCCGTGATAATTAACGCACCCTGAGAGGGAATGGTAAGCGTGACGCAGAGAGTAAACAGGGAAAGTAACTTCATCAAACAGTGGCGGTTTCCAGCCCAAATCTGTTGGGAACTGAAACACGATGCAAGCAGATATTGTTCCAACAGGAGGCAGATTTTGTTCCAATCGGGGCGGATTCAGCCCTTGCTAGGCGTTAGGCTCACTCACGCATGCTCTTGTGGGGGCTTGCTGGGCCGCTATGGGCTATTCTAGGCTGTGGTCATGTCAGGGCCGGTTCATGCTGTTATTGGTACCGATGAAGGCCGGGTGTCGGAGGAGGCGCTTGCGCTTTTTAATGAGCTTAAGCCCGTTGGAGAGGCAGAGGAGTTCACGAACGATGTGATCGAGGGGACCGCAGCGAATGCGGAGGAAGCCTANCGTGCCTGCGCGAGGACGATTGAGGCATTGCAAACCGTCGGGTTCTTTGGAGCCGATAAGATCGTATGGCTGAAGGGAGCCAATTTCCTGGCAGATGACCGAACCGGGGGGTCGGAAAGAGCCAAGGAGGGAGTGGAGGACCTGCTGGAGGTTCTTAAGGCGGGAACCGGTAATGAGGTGATATTTCTTATCAGCGCGGTGGCGATCGACAAGCGCCGGGGGTTTTACAAATGGCTTCAGAAAAATGGCGAGGTAGCAGCCTTCGATAAAATCGACGTCTCCAAGGATGGCTGGGAGGATGAAGTAGCCTTGCTGGTGACCACCCGGGCGAAGGAGCTGGGACTCGCATTCGAGCATGAGGCATTGGACCTGTTCGTCCAGATGGCGGGGGAAGAGACCCGTCAGATTAGCAACGAACTTGAGAAACTTAGCCTCTACCTTGGTGACCGCAGGCTGATTGAGCTTGAGGATGTTCGCCTGATCGTTCCTCTCAGCCGGAAAGGAGTGGTCTGGGAAATAGGCAGGGCCCTTGAAAGCCGTGATACTGGGCGGGCGATCTCACTGATCGATGCCCAGTTCGAGAAAGGAGAGAGCCCGATTGGATTGATGCGCGCGGCGATCATCCCGACCATCCGCAATCTTTTCATGGCGCGGGTCCTGCTGGATGCTCACCCCAAGCTTCCTGTACATAATGGACGGTCCTTCACGGTGGCCCTGAATCAGCTTCCTGAAGGAGACATTGCATGGTTGCCTCGGACTAAGAGCGGGAGTGTCAACGCCTGGGGGCTTTTCTTCGCCGCCCGGAAAGCCGGGCAAGTGACCACCGGCGAGATGAGACAGGCGCTGGAATCAGCACTGCACGCTGACAAGTCGCTTGTCACGACCCAGCTGGATCCTCGCATGGTTCTGCACCGGCTGGTCGCTGACCTCACCATGGGAATGGGCAAGAGTCGTTCGCGGAAGAGCGCATGAGGAGAGGGGTGTCCCNGAAAACGTATCCTTGATAAACGGGCCGGCCGTGTTGCCNTTGGGGCATGAAAATTGTCATCTCAGGTCTTCTTGTGGGAGTGGCCGCCGGGTTGGTCGGGGCCCTGTGTGGAGTGGGTGGAGGAATTCTCATGGTTCCCGCGTTCGTCCTCGCNCTCGGCATGGGTCAAAAGCATGCGGTCGCGACGTCGCTGGCCGTAGTTGTTGTTACCGCTCTGGCGGGAACCGCAAATCACGTCTTGAGAAAGAGTGACCTCATCGATTGGAGGCTGGTTGCCTTTACGGCCGTGGGAGCTGCGGTGGCGGCTTGGTATGGGACAGAGCTTATGAGAACCATGAGCAACCAGCAGCTCACCAGAATATTCGGAGTCCTTCTGATTCTGGTGGGGGCCCGGATGCTGATGCTGAAAGCGGCCTAGCGCTCTGATATTGGCGGGACCGGGGAGAGCTCCCGGGGCCCGACATACTCGGTGAGGGGACGGTAAAGCCGGTTGTCTTCGAGTTGCTCGAGAACCTGGGCAGTCCATCCGCTGGTCCGGGCAATAGCAAAGATGGGGGTAAAGAGGTCAGTTGGCAGTCCAAGGGAGTAATAGACCGTGGCAGAGTAGAAATCGACGTTTGCATTCAATCCCTTGCGCTCTTCCATGAGCTTCGCGATGCGCTCTGACATCTGGACCCACTTCGGTTCGCCGAGCTCCTCGGTCAGCTTGCGGGCCATCCGCTTCAGATGGGGAGCGCGTGGATCCAGAACCTTGTAGATCCTGTGGCCAATGCCCATGATCTTCCGCTTGTTTGCAAGGGCGTCGTCTACGTAGGCGTCCACCTTGTCCACGGAGCCGATCTCCTCGAGCATCTTGATGACTCCCTCGTTGGCGCCCCCGTGGAGCGGGCCCTTCAACGTGCCAATCGCGGAGGTAATGGCGGAGTAGAAGTCCGAGAGGGTTGCTATGGTCACACGGGCCGAGAAGGTGGAAGCATTCATCCCATGGTCTGCGTGCAGGATGTATGCAACGTCGAGGGTTCTGGTTGCCTGTGCNCCAGGCTCCTCCCCGGTATAGAGGTAGATGAAATGACCCGCCTCTGACAGGTCCTCGCGGATCGGAGGAAGATCAAGCCCCTGCCGGGCCCGGTGGAAGTAGGCGACGATTGTTCCTACCTGCGCACATAGCGACATGGCGACTTCNCGGTTGGCGTCATGATCAGGCTCTCCGATCTTTGCTCGATCGTCGTAAAGGCCAAGCATGGAAACGGCGGTGCGCAGGACATCCATGGGACCAGCGGCCTTCGGGGCCGCCAGAAGATAATCGATGACTCCCTGGGGGATTGCCCGCCGGCTGGCCAGGTCCTTCTTGAAAGCGTCCAGTTCTTCAGCCGTTGGCAGTTTGCGGTGGTAGAGGAGGTAGACTACCTCCTCGTAGCAGCAGTGCTCCACGAGATCGTCGATGTGATAGCCCAGATAGGAGAGACGGCCCTCAAGGCCTTCGACGTTTGAGAGAACGGATTCGTTGGCAGTGACTCCTTCGAGGCCTTTGGCGTAATCGGACACAGGTCAAATGGGGGTGGGCAGTGAATCGCATCCTTCCTGAAGTGGAAGATGCGCCCGGAGAAAAAAGCGGCCCAGAGCACAACGCGCAAGATGTAATGGATGAAGATTTCGAATCGTTTCTTGATTGGAGACTTTCCGGTGAAGTCTACCATCAGGCCGTGGGAGTGGGATTTACCATCGCGATAGAGACGAGTGTCGCCCAGGGATCGGTGGCCCTCGCCCGGCAGGGAGAGGTGATTCGAACAGAACAATTCGAGGCTTCGAGGCGCTCCTCGGAGGTCCTGATTGCNCCCCTCTCCAAGATCTTGGATCTCGTTGGGGATGATAGAGTGGAGCTGGTTTTGGTCGGTACCGGGCCAGGCAGTTACAACGGCGCGAGGGTAGGAATTGCTGCTGCACAGGGCATCGGGATTGTCCACCACTGCCCAGCGGTTGGGATTTCCTCGCTGGAGGGGCTGCCCGTGGTCCGGTCCGGAGGCCCCTGCGTTGCTCTGGGAGATGCACGCAGAGGAGCATTTTTCACAACCGTCCTCAGCCAGGGAAAGCTGTTGGAAGCTCCGGTCCTTTCCGACCACACTCAATTCGAGCAGCGGGTTCGCGGGGCAGTGGAGCGAGGATGGTCCCTCGTGACTCTGGATGAAAGCAGCCGCCTCGGCCTCTCGGATTGCGAGATTCTTACCGAGGTGCCTGCGGCCGTTCTCCTGCTGGAGGCGTGGCTGGGGCGGTCGCCAGAGGAGCAGCAGGAACTACTGGGACTGCCACCCCAGCCTTTTTACCTTCGCCCCCCCCATATCACTCAACCGGGAGGGGCCTCAGGAAAGAGCGGCGGGAGTCCAGGGAGANACNCTGTTTGAGGCAGCGATTAATACTGGGGCATGTCATCTCAGGAGGGGCGATTCTGAGGCCTGGCCCTCAGGACCAGAGCTTGATGGCTTTCATCAGATCTGATTCCCGGCGCCGGCAGGGAGGGCTGCTACCGTAGGTAATGGCATAATGGTAGTGCAGAAGGTCTTTTGCGAATCCGGGTTCACGGTGGTTTTGTGCAAGAGAGTGAAGCTGCTGCCGCAGAGTGCGGCTGGGAGGCATGGGATGCCCATGCAGCGCGCAGGCTTGCCGGAAGCGGGCGAGATAGTCCGGAGTGGCTGGAAGGAGCCCTTCGGAAACCAGTTCGGACTTCTCTGGAGGTTTTCGACGAAGACGAAGCAACAGGAAGGAGAAAGGAAGAAGTCCGACTCCAGTGCCGAGGGCTATGTAAGTCCAGAGGTGTGTCTCGCTCACTGGAGTGAGCGAGGAAGAGTCTGCCTGCAACTGACCATTTTCCAACANCGGAGGCACTTCGGCGGAGTCGGCGATGTCAATCGGCGTTCTCGCTCCAGGGGGAGTGGTGTCAAATACAACCCAGCCGANGTCCTCGAGATAGATTTCGGTCCATGCGTGGGCCTCGCTGGCGCGAAACATCAGATACCCCGGGCCTTCGTACCACTTGCCTCCGCTCCAGCCGTAGGCGATCCGGGACGGGATGTTCAGGGCTCGACAGAGGAGGGCGCCGGCAGTGGCAAAGAACTCACAATGGCCTCGCTTTTCGTAACGCATGAAGTTCAGGACAGGGTCGATGCCCCCGGGGTTTTCGATATCGAGAGAGTATTGGAAATTAGTCCAGAGAAGGTTTCTCAGTCCCACCAGACGGGTGGCAGGATCGCCGAGAGTCTTGCTCGAGAGGTTGATGATCTCGTCCCGGAGCNCTTCGTCAGAGGGAAGTTGCAGGCGGGGAGAGTCCTCCGGCAAGGAAGGAAACCTTAAGTTCGAAAGCTCGCCGGACTCGAGGAGGCCGGAAAGGGTAACGGTNTTTGCCGCCACTTCATACGTGTAGCCCTTTTCGGGATCTTTTGCCGGGTTCAGGCGGAAAATGCCCGGGTCTACATGCCGGAGCTGCGGCACCCACCCCTGGAAGGCCCCCTGTGGGGCCGTGAAGAGGTCCTCGCCCCGGGGGTGTGACGATTGGATAATTTCACCTCGGAGCATGAGGCCCGGCCGGGTTTCTGGTTGTTGCAGCTTGACCCTGCCGCCCTCGTCGGGGACGAGCAGTGCAGGGGGCATTCCAACGGGTGTCCATGTCGCTTCATCAAACCGTTCCAGCGCGAAGGCCCGAAGATAAGCCCTGTTGCGGAGAAGGGCTCGGGTTGTCGATAGGTNACGGGGCCGGAAAAAAATTTCGGGCTTGTTCGACGGGCGAGCGTTGCTGGTCAGCGGCAGGGGCCGGCGTCCTCTGGCGTCCCAGAGCCAGTTCCCGGAAATACTGCCACCGTGTGTGGTCGGGCTCTCTTCTGATTCAGACGTCATGTCCTCGAGCCCTCTTGCGGAAATGGTCTCAGAGACAAGTCGTGACAGGGATTCGGCGTGGGGAGGAACCACGGTAAGGAAACACAGGAAGAGGCACTCGATGCTCAGGACCCCGAATCCGACAGCAAGGTAGTCGGACCAGGAAGGAGGGCGGCGGGACTGCGCGATACTTCCTCNCAAGCGGGACTTTTTTTGCCAGAGGCCAATTCCTAGCACGAGGATCAGGACCGCAAGACAGTTCCTGAGAACGGAATGCAGTCCTTCCGGCCAGCCGCGAAGCAGAAGGTAGGCGGCGGCGACCGTAAGGGCGAGAAAGAGACTGCGCATNGGAAATGCTCCCCGGGTCAGCCGGGAAGGGAGGAAGACTTTTTCAGGTGGAAGCGCGACGAACCTTCAGCGTCCTCGCTCCATAGTTGTGCTGCCGAATATCAACGTGGATGGCAGGCCGGTTTGGGAGGGCATCGGCCCAGGACTCCGTGGGCATGTCGGAGATGACAATGAGGGAGTCATCATCGGAGATACGCTCAATGACCGGAATCAGGTCGTGAGCCTCTGTATCGGGCCGGCGATGTGCTCTCGTGAGGGAGACGAGCAGATTTCCGAAGCTGCTCCTTGAAACCACGGGAAGAGGCTCCCAATCATTGAAATCGGCAAGAAAGGTTGTTGGAATGCCATGTTCGCGCAGGTAGCGCAGGGTCCCGCAGGCAAGGGAGAGAGCCCATTCAAATCGATCGGCCCGTATCAATTGGCCTGACATGCCAAAGGAGTGGAACAGTACGACGCAATGTCGGGGATAGAAGCCGGGGGGATCATTTTCGCGGACGCGCAAGCCTCGGCATCGGGTGAATGAACGAGCGGAGGCTGGCCAGTGGATGTGCTTGGCTGGATCCCCTGGCTGCCAGGGGCGGACCCCGCGCAACTCACCGGGAGCATGACCGGGTGTGATGCCGGGGAGCAGAGAGGCATCATGCAGAGATCCCTGAGTCGAAAGCTCCAGCGGAATAAGTGGCCTTGGGAATACAAGAACCTCGTGCGAAAACACCCCGGAGGCGCTCATTGAGAAAAGCCCGAGGGGCATCGTCGTTTGCAGGGAATACTCGTGTTCGGACTGGGAGCTGCGTCCTGGGATTGTTCCCCGCAGATGGACCTCGGAAGCCGAGCTAGCAGCGGTCCANGGAGCGAAGGTCCGGATCTCAACCTGCCCGGCAAGTCTGAGTTTGATCTGGATATGAAAAGCGTCGAGAAGACCACGCCTGTTGTGAATGACGATCCGCAGGTCAAACGGGTGATCGGCGTAGACCCGGGCCGGTGCCCGAAAGCTCAGGGACAGGGCAGCGAGATTCTGTCGAACTAGAAACCAGGCCCCTGCCAGAAGAAGCCCTCCACTCAATCCAAGGGTGATGAGAATCCCGTCGATGCGGAAACATCCGAGGATGGTAAGAGCAAGGGAAGCCCCTAGGAGGACGGCACCACGGCGGGTAAGCATGGGAGTGAATCTCGGGGCAGGGTTGGCAAGTATTCGAGAATGCGACGGAGACGGGTCGTTTCCGGGTCAGGGGACAGGGGTCTGATCCAGAGCAGCGTCGAGAATTGGGTCCGGATCCAGAGTGTCATCCGTGAGGAGGCGGTGCCGGAGGACGTGCGGGTAGACTGCCTGGACGTGATCAGGGTGAACGGCATCCTGCTCCTCAAGAAGCGCGAACGCGCGGGCGGCCGACTGAAGAGCAAGAGTACCGCGGACGGAGATGGCATGGTCCTGACCTGTAAGGGACCTCGCTGTCTGGCAGAGGGAGAGGAGGTAGCGTTGGAGNGTGTCGGAGATCGCNACATCCGTCACCCGGTCCTGGAAGGTTGTGAGCTCCTCAAGAGAGAGCACGCATTGGGCGTGCTCTTTTGCGGGAGGCCCTCCACCGTGAAGTTTCAGGATCTCGAGTTGGCACTCCTCCGAGGGCAGTGTCATAGGAATTGAGAGCAGGAACCTGTCCAGCTGAGGCTCGGGAAGTGGGAAAGTNCCCGTTGACGACGTGTCGTTCTGGGTTGCCACCACGAGGAAGGGATCTGGCAGCTTTTTGGTTTCTCCATCAACGGAGACCTGCCGCTCGTTCATGGATTCAAGGAGGGCCGATTGAGTCCGNGGCGAAGCGCGGTTGATTTCATCCGCCAGAAGGAGGTTTGAGAACACCGGTCCCGGGATGAAATTAAAATCACCGCTCTGCTGATGGTAAAGATTGTAGCCAATGATGTCNGAGGGAAGCAGGTCTGGCGTGAATTGAAGCCGTTTGAATATACCGCCGAGAGACGTGGCGAGGGTTGACGCGAGCGATGTTTTGCCGATGCCCGGCGGACCGGTCACAAGCGCGTGTCCGCGTGCCAGAAGGGCTGTGAGGAGCAGGTCGGCTGCTCGCTCAGAGCCGAGAATCGATTCATTGAGGGTGGCTCGGAGGGCCTGGAGAGAATCTTGGGGCACGTGCATGAGTTACCCGGTAACGGCCCNGGGGAAAATCGGAAATTTGTCTGATGGCAATAACGCAGCGGTGGGGGCGAGCCCTGGCAAGGCACCGCAATTACGGGCTTTCAGGNNAACGGNGACTACGAAAAGCCTATTCTTGGCCCAGTTCGGCGGCGACTTCGGTGATAGCGGCAGGGNAAATCCTGTGCTCCTCGGCCTGAATCCGGGCATGAAGAGAGGCTGAGGTGTCACCGGGGAGAATCGGAACCCTCGCTTGGGCGATTACGGGGCCTGTGTCCANTCCCGCGTCGACATAATGGACCGTGCAACCACTCTCACGAGCTCCCGCCTCGACCGCCTGGGTCCACGCGTAGAGGCCCGGGAATTCTGGAAGGAGGGAGGGGTGAATGTTGATGATACGCCCTGGGAAGGCGTTGAGAAGCGGGGCCCGGAGAAGTCGCATGAATCCGGCAAGGCAAACCAGCTCAACGCCCGCCTTTTTCAGTAGCTCAGCCGTTTCGCTCTGAGCTTCCACCGGGAATTTCGACCGGTGGCCCCGGCAGTTAATCAGTTCCGCAGGCAATCCTGCCTGCGCAGCTCGCTTGAGGATATAGGCGTCCGGAATATCGCTGAGAACCATGACGATTTCCGCGTCGAGGGNTCCTTCCTCAATGGCATTGAGAATGGCCTGCATGTTGGAGCCAGAGCCTGAGCCAAGAATGCCGAGACGAATCACTGAGCGAGGCTAGGAGTGGATGCCCCGGGACACAAGCGCAGGCGGTGATGGGACTATTCGGGGCATCAAGTTAGCAGGCCGGCCCGGTGGGCTGCGCCCTCCTTTCACTTGCCCGGGAAGGAGAAGCGCGGCATACTGCGGNGGCTTTGAATAAGGCAGATTCCACGGTCACGCGAGGGCGTGTCATGTCGGGAAGAACGCTTCAGGCGCCCCGGGGTTAACCTCCCCTCCAAGGGTCTTGATCCATTCCTGCTGATTGTGTCGGAGCCAGAACAGAAACCAACAGGAGTTCCTAACAAACATGCACGACCCCAGGATTGATCGGCTCGCAGAGCAACTCGTTCGTCACTCGACCAGGCTGAGGAGGGGCGAGAAAGTTCTGATAGATCTCTATGATGTTCCAGAGGATGTGGGCATCGCCTTGGTCAGGGAGGCCCGTCGCCGAGGAGCGGTTCCGTTTGTGACGATGAATTCTGTGCGGGTTTCCAGGGAGCTTCTCATGGGAGCTACGGACGAACAGTATCGTTTGCTCGCCAAGCACCGGATGGCCGAAATGCGGGATATGAATGCCTACATCGCGGTCCGCGGGAGTCACAACATAGCGGAATGCAGCGATGTGCCTGCCGGGCGGATGGATCTTGCTCAAGGGCATACCCGTAAAGTTCTTCGNCATCGGGTGGAGAAAACCAAATGGTGCGTGCTGCGCTGGCCGCATGCNGCAATGGCTCAGCAGGCGGGGATGAGNACTGAAGCATTTGAGGACTTTTATTTTCGTGTTTGTCTTCTGGATTACAAGGCCATGAAGCCTGCCATGAATGCGCTGGGACGCCTCATGACGAAAACCGATCGCGTCCACATCAAGGGACCAGGCACGGACCTCGAGTTCTCGATCAAGGGGATCCCCGCGATTCCCTGTGGCGGCGAGTGCAACATCCCTGACGGCGAGTGCTTTACCGCTCCGGTCAGGGATTCCGTCAATGGGGTCATCACTCATAATGCAGCGACGATNTANAATGGAATTCCATTTGANGGTATCAGGCTGGATTTCGAGAAGGGCAAGATCGTTAACGCAGAGGCCGAGGGAAAGAGCCGTGAGATTAACAAGATACTGGATGCGGATGACGGGGCGCGCTATGTCGGGGAATTCGCGNTAGGNTTTAATCCNGAAATCCGGGAACCTATGCGGGATATCCTGTTTGATGAGAAAATCGCNGGATCGTTTCATTTTACGCCCGGGCAGGCCTACGACGAGGCCAGTAATGGTAACAAGTCGAAGGTGCACTGGGACATGGTGAGCATCCAGCGAANTGANNATGGGGGAGGTGAGATCTGGTTCGANGGGAAGTTGATTCGNAAGGACGGGAAGTTCCTTCCTAAGTCCCTTCTGGGGCTCAACTGGTAGGAGTCAGGTAGAGCGGGTGGATAAAAATGGTGAGGCCGGGTATGGGACAGGCCCGCCGAATCGCCTTGGAAATAGTAAGGAAGCCTGAAATANATGGGCTCGATGCTTCGCTTCCTCCTTCTATGGTTGTGTGGTCTTTCGACCTCGTGGGCCCAGAGTTATCTGGCGGTCAGCGAAAAGGCTCCGGCTCCCGCCAGAGAATTTCGTGCGGCCTGGGTTGCGTGTGTCTACAACATCGACTGGCCCAGTAAGAAGGGTCTCAGCGCGGGGCGGCAACAGGTGGAGCTGGCCCGCATTCTCGATCGCATGGCCTCATTGCGTATGAATGCGATAATTTTCCAGGTCCGGCCCCAGGCGGATGCTCTGTATCGGTCAGGGATAGAGCCCTGGTCTCCCTGGCTGACCGGGACGATGGGGAGAGATCCCNAGTATGATCCACTCGCATACTGTATTCAACAGGCCCATGCCCGGAATATCGAGGTCCACGCATGGTTCAATCCATTTCGAGCGAGCCCTCACCGGGATCACCGAGTCTCTCCGGATCATGTATCCCGAACTCATCCTGCAATCATCCGTGACTTCAAGCTCCACAAGTGGATGGATCCCGCCAGTAGTTTCACAAGACGCCGGGCTCTGGATGTCATCGCAGATGTCGTAAGGCGTTATGACGTGGACGGGATACACATAGACGATTATTTCTACCCGTATCCCGATCTGGTCNAGGGTCGGCCCGAGCCTGATTTCCCNGACGGGAAAACGCCTTCACAGCGTCGTGCCTACGTTGATTCGTTTGTGCGGGGGATGTATTCGAAGGTGAAAGGGATCAAGCCTTGGGTTCGTGTAGGTATCAGCCCCTTTGGAATCTGGAAGCCAGGGATCCCCCGGGGAACCAGCGCACAGATTAACGCTTATGAGCACTTGGCTGCTGACTCCCGGAAGTGGTTGGCATCGGGGTGGTGTGATTACCTTTCTCCTCAGCTCTACTGGCGGATTAAAGGGCCACAGAGTTTCTCCCTTCTGCTTGAGTGGTGGCGTGCACAGGGTTCTCGTCCGGTATGGCCGGGGCTTGCGACATCTCGGATCAAGTCCAGTGAGGATCCGGGCCGCTCGGCTAGCGAGATCGTGAATCAGTTACGACTCTCCCGTTCGACAGGACGGAACTACGCAGGCCATGTGCATTGGAGCGCCAAGGCCCTGATGGAAAATCGGGGGGGGATCACCACNGCCCTNAGCAGGAGTATTTATACTCATCCCGCCCTCGTCCCTCCCATGCCCTGGCTGACCAAGAGCTCTCCTGNGGCGCTCCGTGTCCGGGCCAAAGCCGGCAAAGGGAAGATCCTTGTGGAATGGTCTAGAGACTCCTCAGCCAAACAATACGTGGTCCAAGCCCGCTATGGGTCCCGGTGGAATACTTACGCGATAATACATGGCTCTCGCCTGAAGGTGGANCTTGAGGGCTCGCCGGAGGCGGTCGCGGTCAGCAGCGTGAATCGCTACGGGGTGACATCAGCCCCGACTGTCTTGGGGCGTCGCTAGGCTNGGAGGCTGCGCAGGCCTTTTCGATCACGGGATTGCTCCGGAGACCCGGAAAAGTGGTTGCCTAACCCGGATATTTAATAGAACCTGAAGNCNGTTCACNCTGCGAAGTTTACGCGCATGACCCTCCGGTTCTTCGTCACCCTATCGGGAGCCTTTATTCTAGGCTGGCTCGCGCTGACATTTTTCCGGGAGGTCCCAATGGAAAGCTATCTGCGGACTCCACCTCCTGACGCCACACCGGTCGATGAGGAAGGGGACCNGGAGATTGCTGCCGACGTGGATCCGGATCGAGTGGCCGTAAATAGTGATCTACCGGAAGAATAGGGGTGCTGGTTGGAAGGGGGAGCCGAGGGCTGCGAATCTTCTTCCTTGTTTCCTGCTGGATACGGCAGGCAAGATCTGCCTTCTCAGGAGCTCACTGAACTCCCGCCGCCCTCGACTATGGCCGTAACCCTGAAATGCGCTGCTTGCGGCGCCCAAGTCGAATTTGAGGAACTCAACTCAACTTCGGAAGTCACCTGTCCCGGCTGTCAGGTCAAGGTGCGCTACCGGGAATGCGATGAGCAAATGGCGATTCCCGTCAGCATGGCCCTGCCTGAGGAGTTTGCGCCCGCAGACCTGAGTTCGGTAGCTGATAAATCGGCCCTTCTTGTTGAGCGGTATAAGAGANAGAAACCCGCTTCCCGTTCCACCAAAGATGATACGAGTGACCTAGTGCTGGCAAAGGCCTTGAAGGCCCTCGCTGACAGCGTCGGGATTCTGGATGAAAGGTTAACCCGTCAGGAAGGGAAAGAGCAGTTGCGCCAGGGGGAGGATGGTGGCGTGGACCCTCAGGAGGAAAATTCCTCTGCCGCGGNGGCGGCCGCCACGGAGGATGGAAGCAGNGGNAAGGACCATGCCGGGGAGAGCGACCCGGAGGTCGTTCATCTGGGGCCTCAAGAGGCAGACGACCATGCAGGGAATGCCAAGGCAGACCCTGTCGANGCACGGGTGTTGGTCCGCAGTGAAGCCGCCCAAATTGCGCATGCATTCCAACGAGAGAGGCATGGGCAGGAGGATTGGATGGAGAGCGCGAGTGACCGCAGGCGCGCAGGTGGATTTTCATGGCTTGTCAGCAACTACCCGAAACGGACCATGATGGTCGGGGCTATTCTGATGGCCTCGTTGAGCGTATCGCTAATTCTCTGGACGGCGAACCTTATCGCTGCGGGAAACAAGACAGGAGAGAACCAGATCCTTCCCAGTTCCCCGTCGATGGGACTGAGCCGTTTGATGGAAGATGACCCTGAGGCAGGCATGGCCGAGACCGTTGCCCGGGGATACCTGAACGCAACGAGCGCGCAGGCAGCGTTGCCCTTCGTGTGGGAGGCAGACATCATCCGGGATAAGTTTGCGCGGTATTTCGTGCCACTTTCACAGCCTGACTCCTACGAACTCACCCTTCAGGACCGCGCGATCGGCAACGACGGGAAACCGCAGTTTCTCTATACGGTTACCTNNCCGGGGGAGAGGCCGAGAAGGCTGCTGCTTTTGCCNGAGGGANCCATGCCAAAGGTCTTCTGGGAATTCTTCGAGGAAGTCGGCGAGATGACTTGGGAAGATTTTCTGTCCAAGAAGCCTCAGGGTCCGACCGAGATGCGGGNTTGGGTGCACCCGGTGGAAATTTATCTTGATGGCTATGAGAGNGAAAAGTGGCAGGCCTACGTGCTTCATGACCAAGCAGAGCGTCACAGGGTCCTCGCCTACGCTCCCCGGGACCTGGGTGATGACTGGCAGATCTCGGACGCGCTGCAAAATCAGCCTGTGACATTCAACCGTCACGAGGCGGTCATGGCCCTGCTCGTCCTGCGACACAAAATGAAAATTGAGGACCAGGCGTTCTCCGGGGTCATCGCGGAAATTGAAGACGTTGTGGCGACGTCGTGGTTACCGGATCGTTTCCGGTCTGGGAGTAGGGAGTAATTAGGAACGAAGCTGCAGGCTACGCGAGTCCATTGCGCTCAAGCAGGGGCTGGAGCTCCGGGTCCCGGCCCATGAACTCACGATAGAGCTCATCGACGGGGCGCGAGTTGCCCTTGCTCAGGATGTGATTACGGAAGGCACGGCCGGTATCGGGATTCAACACGCCTTCCGACCGGAACCGGGTGAATGCGTCNGCGTCCAGGACCTCGGACCATTTGTAGGAGTAGTAGCCGGCGGCGTATCCCCCGGGGCTGTCAAACAGATGGTTAAACTGGCGGGCGATGGTTGGGGTAGGGGAAGCCAGGCTGGCCTTGTAGTCCCCCAGGATCTCCCTGTCGACCTCATCGAGGTCTCGGTTGAGATAGAGGCCAGGCCGAATATGCAGTTCCAGGTCAAGTTTTCCGAGGGACAGCTGCCGCATGGTGGCGGAGGCGCTCAGGTAGTTCCGAGCGGCGATCATTTTTNTGAAAAGTTCCTCAGGAATTGGCTGGCCTGTCTCATGGTGCCGGGCGAAAAAATTAAGAGAGTCCCGGTCCCAGCAGAAGTTCTCCATGATCTGGGAGGGAAGCTCCACCCAGTCCCGGGGGACGTTGACCCCTGCGAGGCTTTTCACGGGTACTTCACTGAGGAGCTGGTGCAGAAGGTGGCCAAACTCGTGAAAAATTGTTTCTACCTCGCTGTGCGTAAGCAACGCGGGCTGATCCCCAATGGGCTTGGTGAGATTCCCGGTGATCAACCCGAGATGAGGTTTGCGCTCAGCNTCTCCGGACCCGGGTAAGCCGGTCTCGAGATAGTTCATCCACGCTCCACCGCGTTTCGATTCCCGGGGGTGCCAGTCAGCATAAAAGGAGCCGAGAAGCTCACCGGAGATGGAATCATGCAAGTCGTAAAAGCTGACCTCGGGGTGCCAGACTTCAATCTCCGCCCCGGAGGAAGAAGCTCCCGGCTCCAGGAACGCGCTTTGTCTGCGCGTGATGGTGATTCCGAAGAGAAGGCTGGTCAGGCCGAACAGGCCTTCCATGACGTTATCGACCTGAAAGTAGGGGCGCAGGTCTTCGTCATCAAAATCATACTCTTCCTTGCGTTGCTTTTCTGCCCAGTAGGACACTTCCCAAGGCTCCAGAGGAGAGGGGTCGATACCGGTTTTGAGGGCCNTGTAGGCTTCGAGCTGTCTACATTCATCCCGAAACGCATCGACGATACGGCCATGAAGATCCTCAATGAATCCCTTCGCGGTCGCACCATTGCCGACCATGCTTCTCTGCAACTTGAGATCTGCGAAATTTGCGAAACCCAGTAACTCGGCTTTTTCCTGCCGCAGCTGGACGATTTGCCAAACAAGTTCTGAATTGTCGAACTTATCGCTGCGTCCGATAGAGCTCCTGCCCTCAAATATCTTTTTGCGGAGNTCATCGCTGTCCGCATACTGCAGGACGGGGTAGAAGGACGGGAACTGCATGCTGAAACGCCAGCAGGGAGCCTCCGGGGATCCAAGCCCCTTGGATTCCGCGTCGGCCCGTGCAGAAGTCCGGCAACTTTCAGGNAGCCCTGCCAGCAGGGCCTCGTCCTCGACGACGAGCTCCCATTCTTTTACCGAGTCCAGAACGTTTTCACCAAATTTCTTGGTCGCCTCGGCCAACTCACTCTGCAGCTGCGCCATGCGGGCTTTCTTTTCCGGAGGGAGATCGGACCCGGCGTCGCGAAAGTCCGCGCAGGTCTCCTCGACGAACCGTCTGGATACGGCGTCAAGATCATTGACGGCGTCCGAGTTCGCGAACAGTTTCAGAGTTTCCCATAATTTTGCGTTCAGGGGGATGGAGGCATGGAAGGAGGTGACTTTGGGAAGCATCTTGTTGAGAGCGCTCCTCTGGGCCTCATTGTCCCGCACGGACGAAAGGTGATTGAGTTTACCCCAGCCGCGGGCAAGAGGTTCGGTGGCAGCTTCAAGAGCGGCAAACGTGTTATCGTAGGTGACCTGCTCCCGGGGAATCGCGCAAATTTCGTCGATGCTCTTCTGGGCCTCTCCAATGCCAGCCTCTATGTCGCCCTCTACCTTTTCTGGTATCAGTTGCGACCAGCGAATGTGGAACTCTTCTGCGAGGAAGGGATGATCAGGCATGGTCAGGAGCTTGGGATTCCAAGAGCGGATTGTCAAAGAACAGCGCGGGGAGATCAGAGCGAAGGGGTGCTCCGGCCGGAGCGGCCANCGATGTTGCNGATAAGCGGGGGGAGCCCCGCCGGAGACCAATCCGNCGGGGCCTGACCNTTTCTGAAGGCTACAAAGAAGAGTAGNAAAGGTCTGGAGCCGGCTGGATCTGCCGGGCACCNAGAAGATGAAACGATGGATTGGCGCGGATTCGCAGAAGAAATTTAATTCTCGTGCCGACGAATTCTCGGNCGCCTATTTTTCAGTGAAATATGCACGCTGCTTCTTGGAGATCTTCATTTCCAGAAAATCCATAATACTTAACATATCATCCCACACCTTACGTTTCTCAGTTACGGCAGAATCATTGTGAAGAAGATAGGATGGGTGGTAGGTCACCCGTAGTGGAATGCCTTCAAACTTGTGCCAGCGGCCTCGCATACGGCCGACAGGCTGATTTTGATAATTCAGAAGTCCCTCCGCGGCCGTTCCACCAAGGGCCACAATGCACCTTGGTGCCACGATCTCGATTTCAGCCCTCACGAAAGGGAGGCAGGCCCGCATCTCATCNGAAGTAGGTTTTCGATTATTGGTTGTNTGGTTTTTAAGGGCAGGACGGAATTTGCAGATGTTGGAAATATAGACCATCTCACGAGAGATCCCCATGGCCTTAAGAATCTGATCCAGCTTTTGCCCGGCCTTTCCCACGAATGGTTCGCCNTTCCTCTCTTCCTCGTAGCCCGGTGCCTCACCAACAAGCATCAGGTCAGCAGCTGGATTTCCCGCGGCAAAGACCATGGTGTCGCGGAGCGACTGCAGGGAAAGGGCGGGCTCCCAAGTTTCGGCCTGCCTTCTCAGGGACGCAAGTTTCTCGCTGGCGCTGGTGCCTTCCGTATTCAACGCCGGCAGAGGCATCTCTGACGGCTCCCTGTCGCGGCCGGAAATTCCTGGTCTGTTACGGGTTGGCGCAGGGTCCCTCTCGGGGGAGGTCCGTGCGGACTTGNGCNTTCCTGCGCGAATCCTCTCACGGAGGACCTCCTTGGCTCCCTCATCAAGGCGAATGTAACGTTCGCCCTCGCGCGAAAGCTGCTGAAGATATTCAATGAGGGAACGAACTGCCGACATCACCCGAAGCAAGCAGGAAGGGCTGCAGGCACCAAGCCCGAACTCCGGTCGCCTGATCACCGCCATGCGGTGTTTGAAATGGGCTACCATCGCGCAGGTGTTCCAAAAGCTGAGAGTTTTGTGAATAAAGTGTTGTCCGGGAGCACCTGTTAGACTAAAAAATGCGGCCGAGCACCGACTTGGTCTTATTGACAATCAACATCCTCTGCCTGTCTTCATGAAAGTTCTGCTCCTCAAAGTNGTACTNGCCATTCTTTCCGCTGCGATCGTGTCCAGCTGCAGCTTTTTCCAGCCCTCAAGTTCCCAGTCCGGAGTTGTCAGCAGGGCGGCGGAGGAAAAGGGGAANCCTTCAAGGGCGACGTGGCTTTCGTCGCTCTGGTCGCCCGGAGGAAGTCGTGGCCCGGGTCAGGGAGTTCTGCCAGCTCAGGTTGATCTTGCGGTGAAGGCAGCGGCGTCGACCCTCCCGGTTGACCGGCATGGTCGCCCCACCTACCTGAGCGAGTCGGTCCGGCATCGCTATGTTCGCACGACGTCCTACTCCCATCAGGAGAACGAGGTCGGAGCAGAAGGCCGTCTGAATGCCATGGGCACTGTTCTCAAATATGGCCGGGTCAGGAGTGCGGCGGCNGATTGGTCTCGATACCCGGTGGGGACCGCTT
The DNA here is from genome assembly GCA_002723015.1 of Roseibacillus sp. Next base: position 48,468 of record PBNG01000047.1, read on the forward strand.
TCAGGATCAAGGGCCTTCCTCACGTCTATGTCGTNGATGACTATGGCCGCTCTCTTGCAGGCACAAACACNATCGATATTTATCATCCCAACTTGAAGCTGATGAGGGATTGGGGGACCAGGGATGCGGAGATCAATGTCATTCGCTGGGGTTCGTGGGAGCNGGCGGCCACTCTTCTTCGGGGGCGGACCAAATATGCACATTGTGCGCACATGTATTATGCAACCCTCGCCAAGATTCGCAGGCAGAAGGTCGCCCTGCGAGCCCGGAGGGAAGCGGAGAATTCTTCCCTTTGATGCAGGTTCTGTCCCGGTGGCATGACGAGAGCGGAGAGGGCTGAATTTGTTCACAGGCGTCTCGCCGAACTCTATCCNGAGACCCCGGCGCCCCTGAACCACAAGGATACCTTCACCCTGCTTGTTGCGGTTCTGTTGTCTGCACANTGCACGGATGCGCGCGTAAACAAAGTGACCCCGGGCCTATTTGCGCTTGCGGATACTCCGCACCGTATGCAGGAAGTTTCCGTTGAGGCAATCAAGTCTGCCATCAGTTCCTGTGGACTTGCGCCCCGGAAGGCAAAAGCGATCTCAGCCCTGTCGAAGATTCTCGTGGAAAGGCACGGTGGAGAAGTGCCGGATTCGCTGGAGGCCCTCGAGGCTCTCCCGGGAGTTGGCCACAAGACAGCTTCGGTTGTCATCTCACAGGGTTTTGGTGTTCCTGCGTTTCCAGTAGACACCCACATTCACCGTCTCGCCCAGCGTTGGGGCTTGGCCAGCGGCAAAAACGTCGTGGATACTGAAAAGGCTCTGAAAGGGCTCTTTCCCCGGGAAAGCTGGAACAGGTTGCACCTCCAAATCATCTTTTACGGCAGAGAGTACTGTAGCGCCCGTGGCTGTGACGGCCGACAGTGTGAAATCTGCCAGGCTCTGTTTCCCCGCCGCCGCTCTCCTGTCAGCACGAGGAAGGCGTGAAGCCCNGGTGCTATTGAAACCCTGAATGGAGTGGTGCTGCTGNCCGCTCGCTGGTGTGCGGACTCGTTTCGTGAGTAATTTGCCCGGGATGTCAACGGGCGGTGGAGGCCCTCCGGGGGCGGCTCCCCCCNATGGGGAAGCAAATTTTTCAAAACCAGCCTTTACTCGCACCCATCTCCTTGGAGAATCGCACGCCGCGGTGCCCTCTATNAAAGGCGCTCGCCACGAACCTGGAACCAACCATGATCTATAAAACCAAGAAAGGTCTCTTCAGTGCTTTTTCACTAGTGCTCACCACCCTCCTTGTCTCGGCTCCCGGCCTCATGGCGCAGGGAGAAGCGTCGACAGGTGACAAGAATGCTCTCCAGAAGTGGGTTCTGGATGGAGGATGGCCGATGGGGCTGATCGCCCTTGCGATTATTTCCCTTCTCGCCCTCAGTGTTTTTAATTTTATCAATCTNACCAAGCCGAAATTCTGCCCGGATGACCTGAAAGCAGCGCTGCTTGATCACATGATGAATTGCCGCGTCCGCTCAGCGATTGAACTAGCGGCCTCCCATCCGAGTTACCTTGGCCGCATGCTCGCATACTCCCTGCCGAATATTGATGCGACCAAGCCGGAAGATCTCGGCCGGGATGGGGTGGAAGACGCGGTAGCGGATTTCACCATCAACGAAAGCCGTAAGAACATGGTCTGGATCAACTACATTGCTCTGATCGCTCAGGCCGCTCCCATGCTTGGACTGTTCGGAACGGTTTACGGAATGGTCAATGCCTTCGGGGTCCTCAGCTCGACCGGTGCAGCCGAGCCTGCCCAGCTTGCGGGTGATATTCAGATCGCACTGCTAACGACCTTCTGGGGTCTGCTGACCGCGATCCCCTCCCTGATCTCCTATTTCTACTTCAAGAATAAGATGAATAATCTGGTGGCTGAGGCCCACCACACCTCCGAGGAGTTGATCAACGCCTCGATCCAGACCGTGAATCAGGATGCTTATCTTGCCAAGATTCCGGAAGGAATTGCGGTCTAAGAGCAGCGACCATTTTGTTTCGGCCTCGAATCCGCACTACCNATGTCTTCCACGAAACTGCGCTCGACACAGCAACAGCAGGAAGATGACACCCAGGTGGACATGTCGCCGATGATCGACATGGTCTTCCTGCTGCTGATTTTCTTCATCGTGAATGCCACCCTGATCATCGTTGAGATGGATAAGAGGGTGCAGGTGCCGATCGCACGCTACTCCGAAAAGCAGAACGACAAGATGGGGCGCATCGTGGTCAACGTTTACAGCGATGACCATGCAGGAGAGGGGCGCTTCCGAATGGCGGATGGCAAGGAGGTGTTTGCTGATGACGATGACCTGGTCGACTTTATCAAGAAGCAGAAAGAGAGCTGGGACCTAAAGGGTCAGAAGGCCAGGCTCCACCTCCGCGCTGATGGAAAGGTGCACTTCACCTATGTCCGCCGCGTGATTCGCGCTGCTGCGGCGGCAGGAGTCAACGAGGTCATCTTTGTGAGCCTCTGGTCCCGTAGTAGCTAGCCCGGAAAAGGAGAACTGATCAATGGCCAGACATCGTCGAGTCACCAATCTTGAGGAGGATAAGCCTGAGCTTAGCATCTCGCCCCTCATTGATATCTGTTTTCTTCTTCTCATCTACTTTCTGGTGACGACCACCATTAAGCAGAAGGAGAGGGACAACAGTCTGGCGCTTCCATCGGCTGCCCCTTCCGAGGCGCAGCCAGACATTCAGCCCTTTTTTATCAAGGTAAGTAACGATGGGCATATATTTGCCAACGTCGGGGCGGCCCAGGAGCTTCTTGATACCGAGGCACAGGGGGCAGAGCGTGTTCTNCCCGTTCTGGACCAACGGCTGGAAATTTATGCAGCCGCGGCAAAAGCGGGCAGCAACAAGCCTCTCGTGCAAGTGTATGTTGAGGGAGAGGCAGAGCAACAAGTGGTCTCGGACGTCCTCAACCATCTTGCCAAGCACGATATTGATACAGTCACCTTTACGGATTTGGTGGCGCAGGACGAGCAGCTCAAATAGGGTATGCTTCTGCCTGTTGGCGGCCTGCACCCGTGATTTTGTGCTGGAGGCCCCAAGGATGATCTAAGAAAATTCGCGGTCGTGCGTTGGTATTCTTGCCGGGCGTCCCGGTTTCTGAGAATAATTCAACCCAGATTACAAACCCCATTCTGACATGATTAAATTCACAAAGAACAGGATCCTTTGTGGCCTTCTGGCCCTCTGTGCCACCCTCTGCCTTCCCGAAAAAGCGCTCGCCCAGGGGGGCGTTGAAGCCGCATGGGCCAATTCGCTGACTGCTATGAAGGCGAAGGAATGGGCAAAAGCTCATGCAATTCTCGCAAAGGCGGTGGCCCAGTATGACGGGAGAGCGAAGACGCTCTTCGGTCCGAGATTTGGATGGTTCTGGTATCACAAGGGCTATTGCGAGCTCAAACTCAGGCAATGGGAGGCGGCCATGGAGTCGTTTAAGGCCTGCTATACCAAATACCCCAACAAGAATGCGGGAGGCGCGGGCTTGGATCCAGCGGCTCAGGGGAGCTTCAATTTCTACCATAAGAAGGCTCTCCTCAAATGGGGAGATGCGGCGATCGGCGCCCAGGATTGGGAGGTGGCTATCAAGATGTACAAAAAGTTCCTTCAGGAGCGTGATCCTAAGAAGGACGGCTACCAGCGTGGGGCGTTCTACGTCAATATGTCGAAGGCTCACTTCAAGCTCTCGCAGGTTCCGGGTGGGATAGAAAATCTCGAAATTGCGATCGATAACAAGGAGACCTTTCCCACTCCGGATGAGGGTATCATGGTAGGGTTTCAGGACCTCGTGGAGGCGGTGATNGAAAAGCAGGACGAGCAGTCCCTCATGGACTTCCTCGGGAAGCACCGGTCGGATATCCGGCTCGAGCCATTCAAGATGCATCGGTTCGCGCCGGTGTTGATGAAGCTGGCGGCAGATGCCCTCGCAGCAGAAATGGAGAGGTCTGCCTTTGAGCTGTATGCTCTGGTCCCTAGTACGAAGGCCTCGATCGATGACATCAAGGCTCGCCTCGCTCAGGTTGGGACATTTGAAAATCCATTTCAGGATCCACCGCGCAGTAACCGGCAGATCGAGAAGAAAGTGCTTGAGACGGACCTTGAGGAGCTCAAGAAGCAATGGGCCTCAGGAAATCCTTACGAGGTGATTGCGACTGCGGCCACGGCCTACATTCACGAGCAGTATGGGAACGTTCGTGGGGCTTTTGCCGCCTATGAGCAACTCGAGCTGTATCACAGCAGGGCGAAAAAGAGGGAAGAGTATCTTTATAATCTTGTTCGGACGTCAGCAATTATCGGGGAGGTTCTGGTGACGGAGAAGTATGGAAGCCTGTTCCTNAAGACCTTCCCGGATAGCAAGCATGTGGAATCTGTCCGAAGCATGATGCTGACCAGCCTCTTCATGGAGGGAGAGTATGAAAAGTGCATCGAGGTGGCGACTGTGATGCTACCCAAGCTCGCGTCGCCGTCCAAGCAGCATGACATCTGTCTCCACGTTCTGGGGGGAAGTTACTATTACACGGCTCAGTATGATATGGCGCGCAAGTTCCTCGACGAACACGTTGAGATGTATGAAAAGAGCCAGTTCCGGATGGCGTCTCTTTACTTTCAGGGGTCCAACCTCTCCCGGTTACAATACTGGGGGAAAGCGGCAGAGCTGCTTGATGTGTTTCTCTCTAAATATCCCGATCCCGGAAAGAACATTTACCTGCCGTTTGCCCTCTACGACCGCGCGAACTGTCACTTTGCGGAAGATGAGCTGGATCCGGCTCTGGTGAAGTTGAACCGCCTTGAAAGCGAGTTCCCCACCAGTGACATCATGGACATGGGCTTCAACCTCAAGGGCAATGTCCTCCAGACTCAGGAGGAGTGGGATCCCTCGGAAGAATACTACAAGAAGGCAATGGAACTCGCCAAGCGCCGGGAAAACAACATCGTTGTGGGAGAATCCCTGTTTTATTTAGTAGGGCTTCTCGGTTCGGAGAAACGGGGAAAGAAAGAGAACCCGCGGGTCAAGGATGCGGTGCCATACTATGACGAATTCTGGAAGGATCATGGATCCGCCTCGCCCTACAAGGCCCAGACGGCCGTCGCCGGGGTTCATCCCCTGACCGTTGTTGGTCGCGAAGAAGAAGCCTTGGAGCGGTTGCAGGGCGTGATCGCAGAACTTGCCTCAGTTGCGGGGGCCTATGGATTGGAAGAGGCGATCAACTCCTACACCCGGGCGTATCTGAAAAATCACTCGGAGGATGATCTCAAGGAGCATTATTACAACTTCCCGGGAATCGATGCGGGTAACAAGGAGGCCCAGGCCCTCCTTCGGATCGCCCTTATCACGGTGTTTGAGGAGAAGGGGAAGAAGGCAGACAAGGAGGAGAATGCGAAAGAGAAGCGAGAGGCAGACTCAATGGTGAAAGTTCTGTTCCAGGACCTGAAAAGCGAGTTCCAACCACCTCAACTGACGAATTATGTGCTTGTGCGCCTTGGTGATTATCTCCGTGAAATGACCAGCACTCCGAGACAGGCTCTCTCTTATTACAACGAGGTGGTCAGGAGGGAAGACCAGTCCTATCGCTTCAATGCGAACTTTGGCCTCGCCGATATCCTGGGGGATTCCCAGAGCCCGGCAGAGAAGCAGAAGGCGATTAACAGTCTGGAGCATATTTTCAAGAATGCGCCTCAGAAGAAACAGAAGGAGAGAGCCCTCTACCGCATTGTCGGTATCCTCGGTGCCAAGAAGGACTGGGATCTGGTCACCACCCGGGCTAAGGAGTATCTGACAACGGAAGGATTTCGCCGATACGCAGCGGAGGTCTCGTTCTTGCTGTCGCAGTCCTACGACAAACGCGGAATGCGCGAGGACGCCATTGTTTCCTACAACAACACGTGGGCCAGCTACACGGGGCTGATCCGCATATCTGCTCCCTCAATGAAAAGGGTCATGGAGCTGGTCTGGGAGCGAAACAACGGGACTGATCACCAGCAGGCCTACGAAATCGGCTACAAGTTCCGGAAATCTACGCAGCACCTCCTCAAGCAGATGAAGGATGATGAAAAGGTCAAGTGGGAGGAAGTGCGCGAACTCGTGGAGCGCTATGAGGGCCACAGCTCGGTAACCAAGATTATTGAGGAGAAGCCGAAGTAAGAGGAGAGCCGCCCAAGCACAAACTTAACGAGCATATGAAAAGGTTAATTTTCAGTATCACCCTTCTAATCGCTTCCGCGTCAAGGCTCGTCGCAGCCGATGCCATGGGTGTGATTATATACACCGAGCCGGTGAGTAAGCAGGAGGATGTCCTCAAGGTATGGATGACAGCGGCAAGTACAACCCAGCTCGAGTACAAGACGACTCCGCAAAGCCTCAACAGGACTCGGATCAAGCGTTCGTCGGTAAACTCGGTGTATTTTTTTGAGCCACCAATTTTCAAGGAGGCCATGGACCTCTACGAGAGCCGGGACTACACAGGAGCGCGGGAGAAATTCGCCGAATGTAAGACGGCGTTTGAAGCGCTGGATGAAATCAAGGGAAACTACAGCACGCTCGCCGGATTCTATGAGTTGGAAACCTGCCGCAAGCTGGAGGACCTGGAAGGGCTAAAAGAGCTTCTGGACGTTTACCAGGCCGACACCCTTGAGCGTGAGCATCAGCGTAATCAGCTAGACGTCTATCCTGTCTGGGACGCGGTCCGGACGAAAAGCTGGGCTCGCCTTGATGCCCTCGCGACGGAGATTCTCGCCGAGAAAAAGTGGATCGGGGAACATCTGGCGCAATTGAAATATTGNCACGGGCTGGCCCTTGAAGGACTGGGACGAGACACGGATGCACTGATTGCCTTTAACGGGGCTTTTACCGCGGACTATACTGCTTCGGAGGACCTGACCCAGAAAGCAGCCCTTGCCTGCCTCAGGGTGATCAAGGGGAATGATGAAGTTCGTCTCGCCATTCAGCTCTGGGGTACTGAGGATGAGGATCCCAACGCTCCAGGGTATTTCCTGCTTCAGGAAGGGGTGGCAATGTGTGACCTCTGGAAGAAGTCGCTTGGAAACGGGAAGCCGCTGCCTGCGGAGTTCTCTTCGCTGCTTCGTTACCGGGAGAGCAATAAGCCCGCGCCCGAAGTGAAGGCCGGGGANGATGAGTCCTAGAGGCCCAGATCNGNGCGTTGAGCCGGCGAGGGAATCCTATTCCNCGGAAAGTAAGAGGGTGCTGTTTTCAGCCTGTTGATTCCGCGTTGCGCCCTTCCTCAATTAGGCGCCAGAACTGCTTGGACTGGGCCAGTTCCTCGTCCTCTGCCCCGAAAGAGAGTTTTGAACGGAAGAGGAAGTCCTGAAAGGTATTCTTGTGCAGGACGCGGTGAACCTTGACGTGATCGTCAAGGACCTCGAAGTAGAATCTCCATTCGTTTGCTCGAAAGCGGAAGAGAACTTTTCCGTCCCTGTCAATTCTCCCAAAGCGCTCATCCTCGAGGTCTTCCAGATCCTCCTCCTTGACCTTGAATTCTTCAAGGAGCTCGAGTTGTTCCAGCGTGCCGAGTTGAGAGATCTCAGCAGCGCTAATCTCATTAAAGACGATCTGAAGCACAACCGACCCTACACCCAGGGAGCGCGGAGGTAACGGAAAATAGCAAGTGGTCTTCTGTGGTGNCTGGGGCTTTTCTTNTCAATGTCCATGCCCATCGTGAGAATGAGGCAGGTTCAGAGCATGGGCCGCCTCGTGCTCGACGTGGTGGTAGATTTCGCGGATGGGCGTTCCGCTTTCGGCCGCCGCTTCGCGGCAGTCTTCGTATTCCGGAGTCACGCGAGATTTCCCGCCAGGCAGAGAGGCGATCTTGACGCGAATCTTGCCGAACTTGGTGGCCACTACTTCGCTACGACGCGGCAGTGAATTTCGTTGAACCTCCTGCCTGCGCACGCCCAGGGTAGAACTTTCATGGAAGAGAAGGTGCTCAAGGGAGTCGGCATGTTGAGGCCTCGAAAGAACCTGAAGAAGTATGCCGGGGCGCCCCTTCTTCATCTGCGCGGGAATGACTGAGACGTCGAGGGCGCCTGCCGCCATCAGGTTCTGAGACAGATGGCCCACCAGTTCCGGAGACTCATCATCCAGATTCGTTTCCAGCTGCACCAAGGTCTCCGTCAACAGACTGGAACTTCCTGCCGCATCGCCGACGATAAGGCGCAGGACGTTGGGGATTTCCAGATCATTTGAACCCGCTCCGTAGCCAATTGACTTGAGCGCCATGGGTGGGATTGGCCCGAACCCATCTGCGACCTCTGAAAGAACGGCGGCTCCGGTAGGGGTTACCAGCTCCGCATCGATGGGAGTCCCCACGACAGGACACCCTTTCATGAGAGCGAGGGCGGCCGGAGCAGGAAGTGGGATCTGCCCATGTGCCCCGGTGACAAACCCACGACCAAGGGGAAACGGCGAGACCTGAATCTGCTCGATGCCCATGGCCTCAAGGCCGGCAAGGGTACCACAGACGTCTACAATGGCATCGACCCCACCCACCTCGTGGAGGTGGACCTTGTCGACTGTGGAATCGTGAATTGCTGCCTCTGCCTCGCAGATCCGGGTAAATATCCGGGTGGCGGTCTCCTTCACGTGGTCTGACAGGGAGCTGTCATCAACGACCTTGCGAATGTCAGCCAGGTGGCGCTCAGGGGTATCGTCGTGGACGTGGACGTCTACCTTTACCGCGCTGAAGGCATTTTTGGAGACCCTGCCAATATGAAGATGGAAGTCTTTCAGGCGAAGCTTGGAGAGCTCGGCCTCAAGCTGATCACCGGGGAGCCCGGCATCCACGAGAGCTCCAAGCATCATGTCTCCGCTTGCTCCTGCAATACAGTCAAAGTAGGCCGTGCGCATGGGGGGATTGGAAAGGGTATCGGGGCTGAATGAAAGCCTCAACAGGCTCCTTTCTCCCTCGGGAGGAGGATGGAACTGGCTACCATGGCGGCACCAAATCCGTTATCAATGTTGACTACTGAGACCCCGGAAGCACAGGAGGAGAGCATTGCATGAAGGGCGGCTTCGCCACCTCTCGAGACTCCGTAACCCACGCTCGTCGGGACCCCTATGACCGGGCATGCGACCAACCCACCAATCACACTTGTCAGTGCGCCTTCCATCCCCGCAACGCTTACCACCACTCCTGCTCCCCGGAGCGTTTCCAGCTTATCCAAAAGACGATGTAAGCCGGCTACCCCAACGTCCGTAAGGCGCTCTACCCGGTGACCCAGAAACTCAAGAGTCTGGGAAGCTTCCTCTGCCACCGGCAAATCCGAGGTGCCAGCACAAGCAACGACCGCATAGGGCTGAGCCTTTGGTTCTGGGCGCTCCCCGAGGGTAAGGAGGCGTGAAAGGCCGTTATAGCGGGCTTCCGGAAGTGATTGCTCCACGATGCGGGCCTTGCGCCGGGAGACTCTGGTAGCGAGTGCTCGTTGATGATTCTGGAAGATCCTGTCGAGGATTTCAACCAGTTGCTCTCCACCCTTCCCTGCTCCGAAGACGACTTCGGGGGCGCCTTGTCGTAGCTCCCGGTGAGTATCGACGATCGTATGTCCCAACTCCTGAAAGGGGAGATCGCGCAACACCTCCAGCGCCTCATCAGTTGTCACTTCACCGGCTGCGACCTGTGTGAGTAGTTGCTGGATCCGTTCGGGGTTCATTTTTTCCTGAGGACATCATTCATGCTCCCCGAGCGAAATCCCGCAAGGTCAAGGGTGGCATATGGGAACCCTGCTTCCTTCATTGCGGTTGTGATCTGGTCACTGTGCTCCACGGCTCTGGCCAGCTCGTTCTGGCTTACCTCGATCCGGGCGATCTGGTCGTGATGCCGCACTCGAAGCTCGCGAAACCCCAGCACCCGAAGCGCGGCTTCAGCCTTTTCCACCTGGGCCAGTTTTTCGGGAGTGACTTCAGAGCCATAAGGAACTCTGGAGGAGAGGCAGGCNTTGGCGGGCCGGTTCCAATTTGAAAGCCCAAGCTNTNTTGCCCATTCGCGGATCTCTTTTTTACCTATTCCCGCCTCTTGAAGGGGACTGCGAACCCCGTGCTCTCGTGCGGCCCGTAAGCCGGGCCTGTGATCTCCGATATCGTCCGCATTAGTACCATCGAGGATCCAGGCGAAGTCTTCGGCCTTCGCATAGTCGATCAGGCACTGATAGACGTTGGTCTTGCAGAAATAGCAGCGCGTGGAATCGTTGCGGCGGTAGCGGGGATCTTCTGTTTCCCGGCTATGAACCAGCTCGTGGGAGACCCCGATCTCGGCCGCAATATTCCGAGCGGCCTCAAGGTCGCTCTGGGCCAGACTCGGGGACACGGCGGTAATGGCCACCGCGTTGGCACCGAGTTGCTCATGGGCGACTCTCAGGACGAGAGTACTATCGATCCCTCCAGAGAAGGCGACGAGGACACGCTCGAAATCTCTGATGATTTTTGAGGCCGTGAGCCGGGAGGAATCTTTCATGTGCAGACCATTGCGGCCTGCCCTTACGCAAAGGCATGCAGAGCCATTCGGCAAGGCGGCAAGCGGCCAAAGAGGGGTTTTTCCAATCGAGTAGCGGAAATATGCGGAAAGGAGAGAGTCTTGGGCGGGGTCCCTCGACCCTTTTGCCTCGACAGGCGGAGTACGGCGTGCAAACCCTGCCGGCCGTGAACACGTGGACACCAGCACCTCTTCTTCTTGTGCGACTCGGACGCTAGTCCGTTCCTCTTTGTATTGGTCCAGCAATTGTATCCCGGTTCCCGGGACGAACTGCGTCCGATGCGTTTACCAAGACCGCACTAAAAGATAATTATCAGCCAATTCATTCTGATCATGAACACAGACAAGATCCGGAAGTATCAGCCCTTCCCCGAAGTAGGGCTGGCGGACCGCCAATGGCCCGACCGGACAATTACCTCGGCGCCGGTCTGGTGTTCCGTGGATCTGAGGGATGGGAATCAGGCTCTTCCGGTGCCAATGAGTGTGGATGAGAAACTCGAGATGTTTGAGATGCTGGTGGAAATCGGGTTCACCCAGATTGAGGTGGGATTCCCCTCGGCTTCAGAAACGGAATTCAATTTCCTTCGACGCCTTATTGAGGAGGGCCTGATTCCGGATGGCGTCAAGGTGCAGGTTCTTGTGCAGGCCCGCGAACATCTGATCCGGAGGACCTTTGAAGCGATCGAGGGCGCCAAGAATGTGATTGTCCATATGTATAATTCGACCTCTCCACTGCAGAGGCGGGTTACATTTGGAGATGCCAGCAGGGAGGAGATCAGGCAAATGGCGGTGGATGGCGCCCTGATGGTCAGGGAATTGATTCCAACGGTGCCGGGTACGACCGTAGACCTCGAGTATTCTCCGGAGTCGTTTTCAGACACGGAACTCGATTTTGCTCTCGAGGTGTGCGAGGCGGTCATGGATGTATGGGGGCCGACCCCCGAGAAACCGGTCATCCTGAATCTCCCTGCCACCGTTGAGTGGGCGACCCCAAATGTCCATGCGGACCAGATCGAGTGGTTCTGTCGAAATGTGAGCGAGCGAGAGCGGGTCCAGATTTCGCTTCATACTCACAACGACAGGGGAACCGGGATTGCGGCGACAGAGCTCGGCCTGCTGGCCGGGGCCGACCGGGTGGAGGGGACGCTGTTCGGCAATGGGGAACGGACCGGCAACCTGGATATCGTGGTTGCGGCCCTGAACATGAACAGCCATGGGATCGCAACGGGCCTCGATTTCACGGATCTGCCCAGAATCCGGGAAGTATATGAGCGCACCACGCGGATGGAGGTGCCCGATCGCCAGCCTTACGCAGGGGAGCTTGTCTTCACCGCGTTCTCCGGCAGTCATCAGGATGCTATCAAGAAGGGTTTTGACCGGCGCCGGAGTGATATCGCCGCGGGCAATGGGTCTCCTGTGAAGTGGGGCGTTCCCTACCTTACAATTGATCCTGAGGATATTGGGCGGAGTTATGAGGCCATCATTCGGATTAACTCTCAGTCCGGTAAGGGGGGGGTGGCATATATTCTTGATAGGGAGTACGGTTTCGACCTGCCCAAGACCATGCATCCCCAGGTTGGCAAGCAGGTGTATGATCTTGCCGATCAGCTTGGCAGGGAACTGAATCCTGCTGAAGTGAAGGATGCGTTCTTCGAGTATTTTGCAAACGTGGTGCAGCCCCTCGAGGTTGTCAGCTACGAGCTTGAGCAGGAGGCTGGGCAACGAGGGACAGTCCGTTGCCGTGCTGAAGTTCTCTTTGAAGAGGAACGGCGGGCCATTGCCGGGATCGGGAACGGCCCGATCAATGCTTTNGTCCATGCGCTTGAGGAAGACGGGCGGAAGGACTTTGCCCTCACGGACTACCGGTCCCATGCTCTTCGGGACGGTTCGAGCTCGGATGCCGCGGCCTACGTGCAGCTTAAGCGTGACGACGGCCTGCTGGTCTGGGGTGCGGGCATCGATCCCTCAATTGAAATGGCGGGTCTCAAGGCGCTTGTCAGTGCCTGGAATCTGCTGAGGTGATATCGCCGTGTTCCGGGTTACCAGATCCCGAGTTCCCGGAGCTGCGCTTCGGCAGTTCCAGCCCAATCCCTGTTGGCGGCGGGTGANGCTGGGCTTGGATGCAGGATTCTTCCCACTACGGGCCCGGGGTCCAGCCTCTCTGCGATGCCTGCCAGCTGCTTCTCAGCGTAGGCCCCAACGCCGATCAGGTATTTGGGCTTGAGGACTTCAATGATGGTCTCGAGATGGCTCAGGCAGGCATCGTCCACTGGCTTCATGGCATTCGCAGGAATCTTGTCAGGGGTGAGGTTTGCTCCGGTTTCCTTCATCCAGACCAGAGGGCAGTAATTAGCTACGAAGTGATCTTTGAAAAATGNATCAGGGTCAGGGAACCGTTCCGCAAAAAGCCCCCAGAGACGGCGGCCACTGACTTCCGAGCGCTCACACGCGAATCCGGTTATGGGGCGCTTTGGGTGCTCTGGCTCAGGCTGTCCCACATGCCCTGAGATTCCCATCCAGTCGCGCACTGCCGGGATCTCTCCGAAGGGAATACCTGTCTGTGCCATCCCGAAGGGACCGGGATTCATTCCCAGAAGAAGAATGTCCTTGGGNCCGTGGCCGAACCGCGTGAGGTATTCGCAGTGACGCTCCCACGCATATTCCAGGGGATTGTAGGTATGTGTAACGGGAACTGGAAAGGAAAGCGGGCGCAGAGCCCTGCGGAGCTGGTCGGCAGCTTTGATGAGCAGGGACACGGAGTCGAGATTGGGTGGTCAAAGGAAGAAGTCCAGAGAAGATGCGGCCTCCCAATGGGTATTCGAGAACTGATATNGGTGCGAAGCAATGGGGGCTCCTCGCGACANANGGCTGGCGCATGGTAGCGTAAGGCCGTCGAGGGTAATCATGATTGCATGGTGATCGACATGGGATGATAGGATGACTTGACATGAGCCCCGGCACGNCTTCAAGAAATCAACTCGCGGGTGCTCGATCCTGGATTGCTGCCCCCGGATGCTCTTTTCATCATGCAAGTCTTCGACTCNCGTTTCTTACCTGCAACATTCGCNCTTTGCCTTCTCCNGTTCCTGTTTGNCCCCCGAGCGGAGGCTGAGCAGAAGCTGCGAATGCCAAACATATTTGGAGACCAGATGGTCCTGCAGAGAGATAAACCCATCCGNNTCTGGGGCTGGGCTGGGGCGGAATGTCCCGTTGTGGTTTCCTTCGCGGGACAAAGTCAGTCCACTGCCGCGGACAGAGACGGGAAGTGGGAAGTTTTACTACAGGCTTTGCCGGCTCATTCCTCAGGCCAGGCGTTCACGGTAAAGAGTCGGGAGGAGGTCCTTTCCTTCAAGGATGTGCTTGTTGGAGATGTGTGGCTCTGTGGTGGCCAGAGCAACATGGAGTGGCGCTTGCGGGGCTCGCGAGATGCCGACCTTGAGATTCCATCTTCAAATTATCCGGGGCTTCGTTTTATCCGGATCAGACCNGGGGGCTCACCGGCCCCGCAGGACAATTTTCCAAAGGAAAAGGGAGAGGGTGCGTGGCTTCCATGTAGTCCGGAAACGGCCGGCGATTGTTCCGGGGTGGCCTATTTCTTCGGACAGCGGCTTCATCGCCACCTCAACGTGCCGATTGGTCTCATTAATGCAGCCTGGGGAGGGACAATGGCGCAGCACTGGGTGAGCCGGGAGACTCTGGAGACCCTGCCAGCCGCGCAGACCTATCTTGGAGACTATGACAGGAAGTGCAGGGAATGGGTCGATGGGGGACGGGAAGAGGGGGCCTCCAAGCGCTTTACCCTTGCCCAAGAGCAATGGCAGGCACTGGCCGAGGATGCACGAAAGCGGGGTGATAAGGATCCACCGGGGAAACCGAATCGTAGAGACTACCAGAATCCGGCCGAGGGCCGCATCCCGGCCGGCCCGCTCAATGCCATGATCATGCCTTTGGCCGGTCTCAATCTTCGAGGGGTGCTGTTTTATCAGGGAGAGAATAATTCCTTCGGGGACGCCTGGATTCCCTTCAGGGAGACCTTTCCCGCGGTAGTCTCTGANTGGCGGAGGCTATTTCGGAACAACGACCTTCCTTTCGGCATGATCCAGATTGCGGGGTGGAGCACCCGGCGATCCATGACCTACGATATGAATCATCACACGAATGTTGTTCGGGAAGTGCAATTCAANACCTGGCGTTCTACTTCCAATACGGGGTTGATTGTCAGCTTCGATGCNAACAGCAACAGCAGTATTCATCCGGGTAGGAAGTATCCGGTGGGTGACCGGGCGGCCCGCTGGGCTCTCTCAGAAGTCCATGGCGTAATGGATGACGCCCGTAGGAAGCCGTTGCAATGGCGTGGCCCAGTCTATGAATCCATGAAAAAGGAAAAAGACAGGATCCATATCGCGTTTGAAGAGGGAAGTGACGAGGGGCTCAGGCTGGAACGAGCTGACGCCAGAGGCTTCTATATCGCCGGGAGAGATAAGATTTTTCATCATGCGGAAGCCCGGGTCATTNCTGCCCGCGATGCTCNTCCCCAGGTAGAGGTCTGGTCCGATGATGTTCCCGATCCCGTCGCGGTGCGATACGCGTGGTCAAATCTGCCACTGGGATCCCTGATGAATGGAAAGGAACTGCCGGCCTACCCTTTCCGCACGGACACATGGCCTTTGAAACCTCATTATGGTGAAGCACTTTACGAGATAGCTCCCGGGGACGAGGGCTGACATCCGGGAGAACGCCATGGCCCTCAGCACCTCCAACGTCCATTTTCTTCCGGTCACAGGGAGTAGGCTGGTTGGGATCTTACTCCTCGGGCTTTGTGGGGTTACGTCGGCGAATGAGNCTTCGGTCGTAAACACGGTTCTGGCATTCCAGCGGAATTCCGGGGGCTGGCCGAAGAACTATGACCGGAAGCGCAACCTGAACCGCCGTGAGCAGCAGGAGCTCCTTGAGCAACGTTCCCAGCGTGACACGACGATCGATAACGGAGCCACCTATACCGAAATCCGCCTTCTGGCCTCTGCGCTTCCGGGCGCACAGGCACAGGATATCAAGGTAGCAGCTTTGCGGGGAATTGAATACCTGCTGTCGGGCCAGATGGNTAATGGAGGGTGGCCTCAGCGGTTTCCGGATGGCCGGGGCTACGCCGGACAGTTGACCTTCAATGACAATGCGATGATCGGAGTGATGAACCTGTTGAAGGATATCGTTGACNAGAAGCCTCTGTTCCGTTTTGTGCCGGCCCATCTGCGACAGCGCTGCGCGGGGGCGTTGGACCGGGGGATCTCGTGTATCCTGAGGTGCCAGGTAATTGTGGAAGGAGTTCCGACGAGTTGGTGCGCCCAGCACGATCGCCACACCCTCGCTCCGTGTCGGGGCAGATCTTATGAGCTTCCGTCCCTCAGCGGCATGGAATCGGTCGGGATCGTACGCTTTCTGATGCGAATCGAGAATCCCGATGAACCGGTGANGCGGGCGATTAGAAGTGCAGTTGCATGGTTCAAGCGCGTAGAATTACGAGGTATTCGCGTGGAGCGAAAAATCGAGGAGGGTCAACCGGGCGGGATGGATACCGTCGTCGTAAGGGACCCTCGTGCGCCCTCAATTTGGGCCCGGTTCTATGACCTGCATTCGAATCAGCCCATTTTCTCGAGTCGTGATGGTGTCCCGAGAGCGAANCTGGCAGAGATTTCGCATGAGAGGCGGAATGGATATTCATGGCTGGGCCCCTATGCGCGGGTTCTTCTCGACGAGGANCTTCCCAGATGGCGCGCGCGAAACACAGCTGGCGCCCACGGAACGGTCAAGTAGTGAGCGGCTTCAGCTGCCCNGGCCTTGCGACTCGGTCTTTTGGCTGAGCCGCTTGTTCCAGTATTGAATGTCTGCCTGCCTGAGAGCTTTGATGAGAGAGTGGGTCTTTTCCATCTCAGACCTTCTCGGAGCGGGAAAGAGCTGCCAGCGGCTATTTTCGATCATTGCGCGCCGGATAGCTTCGTAATTCTCAAGCATGAGGTCGAGGCGGCTGAGGTAGAAGCGGACGAAGTTCAGGTCCGGATCCGGATCTTCCGACAGCAGTTGCAGGCAATCATGGGCGGCAGAGGCCCCGGTAATCATTGCTGGTGCCTCGGCGGGGAAGTCCCAGCAGTAGTGCTGNGTTNGATGGGCCAGACGACGGGCTTCGCCCCGGCGGTCCCGGATGACCAACCCCTCTCCGGNCTGTCCTTCCACTCTTGCGAGTGCCTCGCTTTTAAAAAGAAAATAGGCTCCGTAAGCCGAAGGGTTCCGGGGATCCATTTCGTAGCCAACCGCAAGCCGCTTCTCCGTCTCCCCCATAATGTAGGCCTTGTGGCGAGGAGATTCGGCGGTTCGATTCGTTCTCGAGTTGTAGGCAGTACGCATGGCCTCAATCCTGTCGAGGAGGAAGGGCCGGAGGCCTGGGAACGTTTTGGTGGTATCTGCGGTGCTGAGGTCTCTGCCATGCTGGTGTTCCTCCTCTTCAAGCAGGCTGGCGAGATAATCGAGGTCCGCGTCTTCCCCGGCTTTTATTCCCGCCTCGTCATCGCGGCTATGATCATGGCCAAGCTCGTGGCTGTGGCCGTGGGAGTGACCGTGAGAGTGATCGTGAGAGGGANCGTGAGAGTGCTCTTCTCCTGGAGGATGCTCGTGTGGTTCTCCCCGGTGCCAGTAGACGTCCACCGGGCCGCGCATGGCGAGCGAAAGAGTCCGCCCGAAAGGGCTTTGTTTCAGGTGCAGGGGATTATGGCCCTTGGCGAATTGGCCTGCGCTGTAGAGGCTGCTGCTCTGGAGCCCCCATGCTGCCAGCCCGGCGATCAAGAAACCTGCCTGAAGATAACGGACATTTAAGTGGGCCATNGCTACACAGTTTAATTACCGAGAGGATCGGTTCGAAATAGCAGGGTCGCGAGAGAACTTGTGACGATCGTGATGGCGAGAAAGTAGAGGAGAAAGCCGGAAAATTCGGGCCAGGACAGGGGNCCCATCTTAAAAATGAGGCGAGGGGTGAGATCCGCGAGGTGATATTGGGGCGAGAGGGCGTAGAGCCATTCCAGGATCTTGTTGTCGTCTCGAAGGCGGATCGTCATTCCCAGATAAGTCACCCCATAGAGACCGTAAAGGCATAGCGCTGTCGGAACCACGTAGCCGATCAGGGCCCCGAAACGGCTGGCAGCTCCAATGCCGAGGAGGGTGAGGGGGCCGATCGTGAGGAGGAGAAGGGTTGCGAATTGCAGGTTGGTCCATACCCACATTGAAGCCTCCTNGGGGTCGGCAGGCATGGCGAAGATCAGGCATGTGGCCACAGACATCAGGACGATCGGGAGGAGGGAGAGGATGACCGCACTCCAGATCGCAAAAATCTGGCGAAGAGAACCGACTCCCTGAGAGCGGAAATAGGACCCCATTCCGGTGTTGGAATTACTCTCGCCGAAACGCGCGGCCTGNGAAAGGGTCCAGAAGACCGCGACCATCCATGTACAGGTCCACGCNGTCTGGGCCCGGGCAGGTTCGAGAAGGGCAGTATTACTTTCGTAGGGTGTAAAGAGGGGAAAGACGATGGGCGTGATGATGGAGACAAGGAGCACCACGACCCACATCTTCCGGGCCAGCATGGTGGCGATGGTCAGTCGGAAGAGGGCAGTCATGAGCNCTAGATCTCTTTGTGGTATCAGTTGAGCCGTTTTTTGAAATCGGCCCACGTGAGGCTACCACTGCCTCCCTGCGTAATTTCACCATCGCTGATCAGGAGGGCGCTTGNCATGGCCATGGAGTCGAAGTCGGGGTGACATGATACAATTCGGAGAGTTTGCGCACTACTTGAGGACCAATGCCTCGTGACCACTTCCCGGGCCGGGGTATCAAGTCCGGTGAAGGGCTCGTCGTAGAACAGGAGGTTAGGGTTCTCCTTCAAGGTTCGGAATTCAGCGACCACGAGTCCCACCTTCTTCCGGTTGCCNAATGAAAGCTTGCCGAACTCCTTGTTGATATCGAGCTCGAGCTGATCCGCGAGGTTAAAGGCGGCTTCGCGGACAGAGGCTGAGATCAGCGCCTTGAAGATGGCACCTGATTTCAACTCACGGTCGAAATAGAATTCATCGCCAATGAACTGACAGAGGCCATTGGTTGAGTAGCAGCCGGANCGTTGTCTCAGGAGACCCGCGAGAGTCTTCAGGAGGGTAGTCTTGCCGCGCCCATTCCGGGCGAGAAGATAGTGCGTCCCACTCTTGAGGGGAATGTCCTCNGTGACGGTGGCNAGCACGGAACGATACCCGATGGCCAGTCCTTCGGAGAGTTCTACCGAGGCTTGGGTGGGATCCGGAAGGCTGGGTGTCATGTCACGAGAGGCGGGGACTGGCGGCCTCGCAAGGCCCGCTCCTGCTCTCGTCGGGAGAGGGAAGGCTGTGGCCGACTGAGCGAGGGGCAATTGCTTTAGATTCGCTATTATTTAAGCAAAACGACTTATTCCCTGCAAGAGCTGGGGACAAAAGATTGTCCCCGGGGTTTCTACGCCATGGGCACGATCCTGGAATTGATTGATCACTGAGCCGCGGTTTTGGGCGGCTCGTCGTAGTTCATTGTATCCGGTGCTACTGCGCCTCCTGACATGATGAATGCCATGGCCTCATCGAGGGTCCACTCGGTGGATGTAACCCTCTCCAGAGGAACGATCTCGAGGTAGCCAGAGGTAGGGTTTGGGGTGGTTGGGACGTATACCGCAGCCAGATCTCGTCCGGTGCTGGTGTCCTTCAGGACGCGGGTTACCAGTCCCACGGTTTTCATCTCGGGCGAGGGGAAGTCGATAAGAACGACGCGCTGCAGACCTCCTCCCGGTTTTTCCTGAAGGACCGTCACCAGTTTTTTTACCGCTCCATAAATCACATTTACGAGAGGGATCTTTGACAGGATGGCCTCGAAGAGACCCAGTAACCGACGGCCAACTACCACGGTTGTCAGACGGCCGACGCCGTAAAGGGCCAAGACCACCAGCAGGATGGCAAATAAATTTGTGAAGAGAGGACTCTCTACAAGGGCCTGTAGGGACTCGGGCAAGAAGTCCGCGATCCATCTGATGGCGGGCTCTCCTGCCCTTGCGAGAAGCTGGAAGAGAAAGCGTAAGACCAACCATGTAATCCAGAGGGGGACGATTGTCAGGAGGCCCGCCAGAATGAAGCGTCGCGTCTTGATCATGCAGTAGAGGGTGCACCGCTTCCGGGAGGAGCGAAATGAAAATCGGCAAAAGGAGTAATGTGCCGAGGCCCCGGGAAGGACTCCTATTCGTCCCCTTCGGAGTCCACGGCCTCCGGGGCTCAGCCTCGTCGAGGCTGAGCCGCTCTTCGAAGGTGGCCCCGTCGATCCGGGAAAGAACGAGCGGGTNAATTGAACCTCCTACGTCTGTGGTGNGGACCAAGTTGTTCCCCTCAAGGTGAAAGGTCGCAAATTCGGGGGCGCCTTCTTAGCCTGCTCGTGTGATTTCGATGTAGAGGATGTCATTCTCCTTGTCTTTGGCGGAGACAACATATGAGGCCGTATTTTCCTGCCCCAACATGTGAACCAAGAAGGATCCCCTGCTTTGGATCTGAAGGGCCAGTGAATCAAGGATGCGGGCTGTCAGAGCCTTGGCGGATCTCCCTGTTCCGGCGTTTGTGCGGAGGCCCTTTCGATCGCCCGCGTNGNAGCCTCAAGATCAGGAGCCCAGTAGCCTATGAGGATCTCCTCAATGTCTCGTGAGGTTTCGGGCCTGCTTCCCGGAGATGAGCCAACGGGTATCCGGCCTGACTTCGCAGACAGGTCCGCAGATGAGCTTTGTGCGGAGGGGGATTGGGTGTCTTCGCAGCTGGGGAGCAGCAGCGGCACGCCGGAAAGGATGAGTGCGCTGGCCGCTGTGATCTTGGCCCGTTTCATTGTGACAAGCAGTGGATGAGGATGAACGTGGTAGTGGCGATTCGAAATAGCGCTCCTGGCCATGCTCCCCTGCGGGCTTCAGGTTGCTTTTGCTGGTGTCTCCCAGTCGATCACGCCAGACTCCCTGATGATGAAAGCTTTCAGCCTCCTTTGTGGGGTAGCCCTTACGGTGGGAACAGCCCTGTGCGGCTATGGAAACCCTGAGGCAGCAAGTGATGACTGGCCTGCGTGGAGAGGACCTGGTCGTAATGGACATGCGGACCCTCTGCAGAAACTACCTCCGGCCCTTGACCCCGGGCAGCATACGCTCTGGGAGGCAGCGGTTCCGGGGCGGGGACATGGGTCCCCGATCGTAGCNGGCAATCGTATTTACCTCGTCACTGCGGATAAGGACAAACAATCCCAGTCCCTGCTGGCCTACGACCGTGCCAACGGCGAACTCGNGTGGACCACGGTGATTCACTCGGGGAATTTACCGGAGCGGATCAATCGCAAGGCGACTCATGCTTCAAACTCCCCGGCGTATGACGGTGAGAGGCTCTACGTGACGTTTGTGAATGACGGGGCGGCGCACGCAACTGCCCTGAATCTCAAGGGCGAGAAAGTCTGGAGCACCCGCCTGACNGACTACAAGGTTCATCAGGGATATGGGGCGTCGCCCATGGTGTATCGCTCCCTGCTGCTGGTATGNGCGGATAACAAGAAGGCCGGAGCAATTCTTGGTCTGGATCGCAGGACCGGGGAGGTGGTCTGGAAGGTGAACCGTCCGAAGATCCCTAATTACATGCCTCCAATCGTGCAGCAGGTGGGCGGCCGGGATCAGCTCGTGATTTCAGGGTGCGAGAAGATCATCAGTCTCGAGCCGATGACGGGGAAGTTGCTGTGGGAAGCCAAGGGATCGACACAGGAAACGGTCACCTCGCCCGTGACGGACGGGGAGCGCNTCTTCGTGAGTGGAGGGTGGCCCAAGAATCACGTTCACGCCGTGGAAGGCAATGGCTCAGGTAAGGTCGTGTGGCGTAATATCAGCCGAGTCTATGTCCCTTCCATGCTGGTCGCCGAAGGGCACCTCTACGCCGTGATGGATGGTGGTGCCGCGATGTGCTGGGATTGCCGGACCGGTCAACGAAAGTGGAAAGGTATTCTGGGGGGAACGTTTTCGAGCTCCCCGGTTCTGGTAGGAGACTNCATCCACGCCATCAACGAGACCGGAGACTACTTTAAGTTCAAGGCGGACCCCGGTAAATTCGAGGTCGTCCACAAAACTCAAATAGGAGATGAGGTGTTTGCCACGCCCGTCTTCTGTGGAGGCCGCGTCTACGCCCGGGTAGCGGTATTCGAAAACGACAGAAGAAGAGAAAAGCTTGTCTGCCTNGGGGATCCGAAGGGTTGAGCAGACCTACTCGAGGCCAGGAAACAAGGGCGCTTGTGCAGCTGCATTCTTACGCTTCTCGAACTCCGAGGCAGTNATGCTGTTGAGGATGAATTTCTCCCCGTCTTTCTCGAGGGTCAGGGTCCTGCTGCCGTCTTTTTTTTCCTCGATCGTGGCCGAGCCCTCTCCTTCGCCCTCATCGTCTTTAATGCTCATGGTGAGTTTGTTGGCGGCCTTATCTACCTTTGTGATCGTGTAGGTTGCCGTCTGCTTTTCACCCATGGCGTGGATTGTGACCGCACCTTTATCCACGCTCACCGCCATGTTCTGCATCATGGCCTCAATGAGGGGGAGTGCTGCGGCCGCTGCAGGGTCGTCCCCAAGTCCTTTTTGAAGCTCATTCATCATGGCCTTGGGGTCGGGGGCCCATTTCCCAATAAACTTCTTCTCAACCTCTCCTCCATCGACGGCTTTCACGGCTGGAGCCTCGACAGCAGGGGTCTTTTTGGCTGGAGCCTTGTCCTCCTCGGCTATTGCGGGAGCGATAGTGGCGAGCGCGAAGGCGGCAAAAAAGGCGTGGGTGCGGTTCATGGTGGAGAGAGCTTGGACCGGGACCGGGGGAAGGGGAAAGTACGAATGTTCTTTCCTTGGTGCCGGGCCTTGACGAGTCCCCTGGTCTGGGTTGTGTTCACCCGCCGCCGGNTGTCGAACCCGCGGGAAAGGAATGAGGAAAGGATTCTACTATCTGGCAGTCTGTTTCTGGCTGGGGTCNCNGGTGGGCGCACAAGCCGAGAAGAAGCCCAGTATAGCGGCCCTGCGGCTCAAGCCCGGGGAGAGCCTGAACGTAGATGGTCGGCTGGATGAAAAAGCATGGCAGAGAGCGGAGAAAGGCCGGGGCTTCCGGCAATATGATCCCGGCAGAGGAACGCCGGCCACCGAGCGCACAGAGTTCGCAATCGCCTATGATCAGGACCATCTCTACGCGGCGGTTTGGTGCTATGATTCAGAGCCCGGGGGCGTCATGGCCCGCTCGATGGTCAGGGATCGGATGTACACGGGTTCAGATTTCGTGTATCTCTTCTTCGATACCTATCATGATCAGCGCAACGGCTACGTCTTTGCGGTGAATCCCGCGGGAGCACAAAGTGATGCCCTCATCACAAACAACACCGGCAGGAATTTTTCGTGGGACGGGATCTGGACATCCAAGGCGACTATCAGCGATGAAGGGTGGTTTGTGGAAATCGCGATTCCTTTCAAGACCCTGAGCTTTGACCCGGAGGGAACGGTATGGGGCTTCAACATGTCCCGGAGGATCCGGAGGAAAAGCGAAGCGGTTCGCTGGACGGGATGGAAAGACGAGATCAAATCCCACAATGCCATCGAAGCCGGGGATATCACGGGGCTTGGGGGCATGCGTCAGGGACTCGGCCTCGAGTTCTCACCCTACGGTGTCGGTCGGTATGGGAGCGGCAGTGGTGAGCCCGATACTCTTGGAGGTGATCTGGGAGCAAACTTGCGCTATCGGGTGACGCCAAACTTTTCCGCAACGCTCAGTTACAATACCGATTTTGCAGAGACGGAGGTCGACCAGCGGGTTGTCAACTTCAGCCGGTTCCCCCTGTTCTTTCCCGAGAAGCGGGACTTCTTCCTCGAGGATAGTGGGATCTATGATTTTGGGCCCGTGACACAGAGGAAAGGCAGGGGGCCAAACTTCCTGCCCTATTTTACGAGAAGAATTGGTCTGTCGGACGGCCAGATCATTCCCATCCAGCTGGCGACCAAACTGGCAGGAAGGCTTGGGGAGTATGATGTTGGGCTGACTCATGCCCGGCTGGACGGGCCCTCCGGCCTGGGCGAGCAGAATGTATTCGCGGCCCGGGTGACGAAACAGGTGTTTACCCAATCCCGGGTGGGAGTGATTGCCACCGGTGGGAATCCGGCTTCCGAGCTGGATAATTACGTCGGAGGAGTCGACTTCGCCTACCGGACAAACGAGTTTCTCGAGGACAAGATCCTCGAGGCTAACGTATATGCGCTCGGGAATTACGCGGAAGCGGTCGGGGGTGGACATGGAACGGATTACGCCTTTGGCGCTCAGGTCTCTTATCCAAATGATCGATGGGATGGGAACCTCAGCTACATGGAGATNGGGGCAGATTTCAACCCGGCACTNGGCTTCGTGCAGCGCACGGGGGTCCGCAGCCTTTCGGGACTGCTGCGTCGGAAGCACCGCTCGGGGGGCAGTGGTTGGTATCGGCAGCTGGCGCGGGGGGCGGATTTCAAGGTAACCTCGCTGACTTCCGGAGGCTTGGATTCGGCTCGCTTCGGTGTTGTGCCCTTCAACATCGACTTCGCCAGTACGGATGAGTTGTCCCTCAGGATTTCCCACGACATCGACCGCCCGGTTGAGGATTTTGATATCGGGAAGGTGACCGTGCCTGCGGATAATTATTCATGGACCAAGGCACGACTGGAATACGAGACCACAAGTTCCCGTCCCCTCTGGGGGGAGTTCTCTCTGGAAGCCGGGCAGTTCTACGATGGATGGCGGGTAAAAGCAGCGGGAGATCTGGAGTGGAATCCGAACCGATATTTCCGTATTAAGGGAAGCTATCAATACAACCTGGTGGATCTCGGAGGGGGCGAATTCGATGCTCATGTCGGGAGCCTTGGCGTTAACTGGAACCTCACGCCGGATCTCGGGTGGTCCAGTCTGGTGCAATACGACAGCCTCTCGAGGCAAGTAGGTTTTAACTCCAGAATCCGGTGGGAATATCGCCCGGGCTCAACGATCTTCCTTGTGCTCAATCAGTCGCTTCTGGCTGAGGACCGCGGATTGGGAGTTGAGAGGTCAGACCTGACCCTGAAGGCAGACGCGACCTTCAGGTTCTAGGCCTTTTGCGAGGGGCCCTTGCTAGAAGTCGCGGTCCAGAAGGTAATGGGCGAGTTCGTCCAGCCGGGCGGCACGAGGGCCGAGGCCTTGAAGTGCGGCCAGTGCTTTCCTCGTCAGACGGCGAGCTTCCTGCCGGCTCTTGTCGAGGCCGAGAATTCCGGGGTAGGTCGCCTTGTCTACCTGAGCGTCCTTGCCTGCCGTTTTCCCGAGCGTTGCGGTCGACTGGGTCACGTCGAGAATGTCATCGATTACCTGGAAGGCGAGGCCGAGGGACTTTCCGAATTCGGTCAATGCATCTANCTGTCGCGGAGTNGCGTTGGCGCTCATCGCGCCGAGGCGCAGGGAAGAGGTCAGCAGGGCCGCGGTCTTGGCCTCGTGAATCTTGGCAAGTTGTGCCTTGGAAAGGCGTTGGCCTTCGGCTTCCAGGTCCATGATTTGTCCCCCGATCAGACGCCGGGAATCAGCACAGAAGGCCAGCTCGGTGACGTAGTCGCGCGTCCGATATCTTTTACACTCCGGGGTCTGAGCGATGATCGCGAAGGCCTCCGTCAGGATGGCATCGCCGGCAAGCACCGCCACACCCTCACCGTAAGCGACATGAGTTGTGGGCTTGCCCCTGCGCAGGTCGTCGTCGTCCATGCAGGGAAGATCGTCGTGAACAAGAGAGTAGGTGTGGATCAATTCAACCGCACAGGCCGGTGCCAGCGCTTCTTCGCTGGTGCCACCACAGGTTTCTGCCGCCGCGAGACAGAGGATGGGTCGCAGGCGCTTACCCCCNGCAAAGACTGGATGCCGCATCGCACGGTGGACGGTGGAAGGGCGGACGCCAGGCTTTGGCAGGAACCCGCGCAGCGCTGTGTCAACGAAGCGCTGTTGCTTCCGGAGGTAGGCCTTGAGATNGGACACTGATACAAAAATACCTAAAAAGGGTTCATTCCCAAGCTCCCAATCTCATCTTGAGCTCTGTTTACTTTCCGTTCAGATTAATTCGGCGATTTGGACCGCATTCAGGGCAGCCCCTTTCCTGACCTGATCCCCGACGATCCAGAGGGCAAGGGCATCGTCCATCACCAGATCCTTACGGATTCTTCCCACGAGGCAGTCATCTTTCTCGGTAGTGTCCAATGGAGTCGGGTAGAGGGCCCGGGAGGGATCGTCCACTACCCGGACCCCGGGATACCCTTCGTAGGCANGGCGGGCCTCCTCGACGCTCGGGGCGGTCGCGAACTGAGCGGTTACCGATACNGAGTGGGAGCGGTAGACCGGGACACGAACGCATGTGCAGGTAACCTTCAACTCTGGCAATCCAAGGATCTTTCTTCCCTCGTTCACCATCTTGAGTTCTTCCCGGGTGTAGCCGCCCTCGAGGAACTGGTCGACATGAGGAATGACGTTGAAGGCGATTTGTTTCGGATACACTTCCCGTGGCAGGTCATCCCTGCCCTCGGCGAGAGCCTTGACCTGTTCAGACAACTCTTCAATGCCCGCCTGGCCGCTGCCTGAAACAGCCTGATAACTGGAGGCAACAATAGAGCGTAATCCGNACTTCCGGTGCAGCGGGTTCAGACCCATCAAAGTGATGATCGTCGTACAATTTGGGTTTGCGATGATCCCTTTTGGACGCGATCGCGCTGCCGCGGAATTGACTTCCGGAACGACCAGAGGCACCTCGGGATCCATCCGGAAGGCGGAAGAGTTGTCGATGACCACCGCCCCTGCCGCTGCGGCGGAGGGACCGTATTCGAGGGACAGGGCACCGCCCGCGCTGAAGAGGGCGATATTGACCCCCTCAAAGGACTCGTGGGTCAGTTCCCTGACGACGCACTCCTCTCCCCGGAAAGGAATCTTCCGGCCGGCTGAGCGGGATGANGCCAGAAGAGAAATCTCGCCTATCGGAAAGTCGCGCTCCTCCAGGCACTTGAGCATTTCCTTTCCCACGGCGCCNGTGGCACCGGCTATGGCAACATGAGGGGAATCGGACATGGCGCGCAGGGTGTGATGCGAAAGGACNGGATAGTCTAGTCTCAAACTCCCCATNCGCTGCGAATTTCTCTCATCGCATACCGTTCCAAGGGTGCGCAACCTGGGATCAATGCTGGGTTCGAGGCGTCCTTTCGACCTTGCGGTCGTGGCGCCCGGTCCTATGNTCAAAGCATCTNGGCTCTTTTGCCGANCNNTNAGACCTATATAAAACNANCGAGAATATGAAATTCCTTAAGGTAATCGCCAGCATATCGGCCGTTCTGGGGGCGGCGNTTTTCTCTTCCTCTTGTTCTCAGGGCCCTCCGGCCGATCCGCCANGTTATGTGGCCCCGGCAAAATAATCTTTAAGCGTCCCTGATTATCGGGCAANCTCCTCNGACCCCGGGATCATCCGGNACCACTACTGACACTAACCATGAAACTCACTAAAGTTCTTGCCGTTGTGGCTGCCTTGGCCGGTTTGGCTCTTGCCTCCTGCTCTTCGCACCAGCACGCCCCTGCCCCAATCGCCCCGCCTACCGTGGTCATTCCGGGGAAGTAGGGAGATGCTTTCCATCAGGCCCGGGATCGCGGATTTGTGGTCCCGGGCTTGATTTTTGCCTTGAGAAGAAGGGAGCCTCCCCCGAGTGTTCCGCCCTGCGCAGCCGATCGATAGTTACTATGAAAAAACTCATCCAGATTTTTGCCCTCGCCGGAGCAGCCGCTACTGTTCTTGCCCTGACCTCCTGTGGGTGCACCTCGGGCGAAGCTTCCGCTCCACCTCTGAGGAAGCTTCCAGACTTCAANGAACTTCCCACCATTGATTACGCTGACGAGAAGTAAGCNTTGCCGGGCAGCAGTCGCNGAGAACTCCTTCTCGCGTAGTTGCCGTTAGCACCGGANTCTGCCACTGGCAGGGCCGTGGCTCAGGNTCCNCCGGCATCCAGGCCTGTCAGGCCGNAGGAAAAATNTCCATATCTCGTTAAGCTGTTCTCTTCGTAGTGCGCCGCTACTCATGGATCGCAAGCTTGTAGTCAACGTCTGTGTCCTCGTCGCTCTGATCTGTGTGGGCGGATTGATCCTGCTTAACATGGGCCCGCTCAGGCAGTCGGCTCCGACCGAGGAGGAAATGGATCTTGCCCGGGTTGAGGATCGAATCGTGCTCAACCCTTTGACTGGGGAGGAAACCATTGAAGGATGGTCGCCGAGGGGCGTCTCCATGGGNGCCAAGATTCTCGTGGGTATTTTGATCACCCTCGGAATCTCTGCTTATGCGGCGGTGGTCTTTGGCGTATTCTTGCTGCCGAATATTGTCCACCGCTTCACGCACATGTTTTACGGTTCGGCTGAGGAAGTGGAAGAGGACCCGATGCACGATGCTCGTGCGTTTTACGCCCAGGGGGATTATGAGGGTGCGATAGCAGCTTACCGGGCGGTGGTGCTGGCCCAGCCCGAGAACCGTCTTCCATGGGTGGAGATCTCCAAGATCCAAAAGGATAATCTTGATGATCCGGATGCCTCCATCCAGACCCTTCGCATTGCCATGGAAAGTCGTGACTGGGCCGTCNATGACAAGGCCTTCTTCATGTTCCGGCTGTCTGAGCTCTTTCAGGAGGTGAAAGACGACACCCCGGAAACAGTCAGTATTCTTCAACAGGTCGTGGAGCTCTTTCCCGAGACCCGACACTCCGCCAATGCGACTCATCGTCTTCGCGAGCTGGGCGCGATCTAGCGGTCTGTTCATGTGACAAGGGGAGCGCCTCGCTTTCTGGCTCTTGTGCCCCTTGCGCCCTTGGCTCTCGGGAGTTGCCTCGGAGTCTTGTGTGCAGGCTGGAATTGGAACCTTCCGTGGGCCNTGCTTGGGGTCGCTGGAGCTCTGCTTCTCATGCGGAAAAGGAATTGGATGCTTACGGCTGGAGTCGGGTGTTGGATGCTTTTCTGGGGAATCCATTTGGAGCGGCTTGGGAGGCAGGCCTCGGGCGAGTCGTGGTTCCATGCCAGTGGACGAACCGAGGTGGAGCTGGAGGGGGTAGTTATCAGGCTNCGTGAGGCGAGTAGCTTTCTTCCCGGAGGNATTTTTCGNGTCAGCGGGGCGCGGCAAAATCCAGAGGCTCTGCGCGGGTGCCTCGTGGCGGTTGACCGGATGCCGGACAATTCCATGCCGGGTGATCACATGAAGCTGAGTGGCAGGACCTTTTTCCCCGCTGCCCCACGCAATCCTGCCGAGTTTGACCGGGGGCGATGGCTCCGGATTCATGGGGTGAGCGGCGAGATTCGCTTGCGATCTCACCATGTGCTTGGAGGGTGGCGTGGTTCTCTGGGACTTCAGAGGATGGCCNGGATCCTACGATTGGAATTGNGCTCCCGGATTGTTGCNGGATTGAACGAGGACAGCGCCGGAGCTGTTCTGATCAGGGGTCTTGTTCTTGGAGAGCGCTCGGGGGCCGGTGAATATTTCGGGGCCTTCCGCAAGAGTGGGACCATGCATATCTTTGCAGTGAGTGGACTGCATGTGGGTCTGGTGGGAGCACTTGCATGGATTCTCATGCGGATCATCCGGGTTTCGCGGCGATGGGGGTTGTTGGCTGTTCTCGGCATCATCTGGAGCTACGCCTTCGTCACGGGACTCAATCCCCCGGCCTTGCGGGCGGCTCTGATGGCTTCGGTTTTTCTCTTGGGCTTCGTCGTAAAGCGAAAGCCCTCCCTCGCGAACAGCTTGCTTGCGAGTCTTCCGGTGGTTCTGCTCCTTGACTCCTACCAGCTNGGGCAGGTGGGGTTTCAGCTATCCTACGTCGTCGTTGGGGTGATTATTCTTCTTGCGCCGCCCCTCTCCAATTGGNTGCAGCCCGTGGTCGAGGAGGATCCATTTCTTCCCGCCCGCCTCCACACGCCTTTTCAGCGGGGGAAGCTTGCGGTGCGTAGATACATCGTGGGCCTTTTTGTTGTTTCTGTGTCNGCNTGGGCTGGGTCGATGCCGCTTATNTGGTATCACTTCGGGATCATTACACCTGCCTCTGTCNTGGCCAGTGTCATTCTTGTCCCCTTGGTGTTCGTCATNCTGTCGGTTGCCTTTCTGGGAACCGTGCTTGGAGCTTTGTGGGAGCCTTTGCAGGGTGGAGCGAATCAGGCCAACGCGCTCCTCGCGGGAACCACCTATCAGATCGCGGAAAAGATCGCGGACTTACCAGGTAGTCACTTCGAGTTGGAGAAGGCCGGAGCGTGGTCGGAGGACATNCTAATTTTTGACCTCTGGGATGGGGATGCGGCGATTTTTTGTGGAGCNGGCAACGGAGTTCTCATTGATGGTGGAGCGCCTGACCAGTTCCGCAGACTGGTGAAACCTGCGTTGGACAGGGCTCGGGTGGCACCTCATTCGCTCGTTCTGACCCATCCGGAAAAAGGCCATGCAGGGGGTCTCGTTTCTGCGCTGGAACACTANGGAGCNCAACGAATTCTCCTCCCAGTCAGGCGGGCTAGCAGCCCGGCCTTCAATGAGCTGGTCGGGGCTGCGGGAGAGACGGGATGTGAGCTCCACTATGGTAAGACTGGGGCGCGCTACAAGCTCGGTGATGGAGCGGAAATAGAAGTTTTGCGGGTCGCCAACGGAGAAACCGGAAGCCGCGCAGATGATCGCTGCATGGTTATGCGCCTGCACTGGAAGGGTTGGCGCATTCTGTTCACAGGCGACGCTGGATTTGACACCGAGCAGGAAATCTTGGGAAGCGGCATTGATCCGAGCTGTGATCTTTGGGTGATGGGGCGGCACCGCTCTGACCATACCGGGACGATGGAATTCCTCGAGGTGGTTGATCCAAGGGTAATCATCGCGGAGGAGGACCGGTATCCCGCAGCGGAAAGAGTGCCGGAGCGCTGGGCAGAAACAGTAGCTCAATCGGGTATTGAACTCTGGCGACAGGGGGAGACGGGTGCGGTCATCATCAAAGTTTCCGAGGTCGCGCTGGAGTTGCAGAGTGTTCGTAACCCGGACAGTAAGCTGGTCCTTTGGAAGTAGGGTGTTTCAGGCACGCCGNTTCTGAGCGCGAAGCCTATGTANGGGGCGACCCTCTGCCAGCCACTGGTTCTCAAAGTTGGTTTGGGGATAGTAAGAAAGCTNTTCTGATGTTTCATCCCAGGAAAGAGGCTGAAAGATCGGAGAAAGTGCCAGTTCCTCTTTTGCCCACTCGAAGTAGCCCTCATGGTCGGTCTTGAAAAGAAAGTCACCTCCGGGGATCAGAACCCGGGAGAGGGCTCCAAGAAACTCCTGCTCGACGAGGCGCCGCCGGTGATGCCTGACCTTTGGCCAAGGATCGGGAAACAGCAGGTGGAGTCGGCTGACAGAGGCGTGTGGAAGAAGCCATTCCACGGTATAGCGGGCCTCAAGTCTCAGGACCCGCAGGTTGGTGAGACCTGCCTCCGTCGCGCGTTTGCAGGTCTTGCGGACCCGGCCGAGAAGGCGTTCGACNGCGAGAAAGTTGCGCTCCGGAAACTGTTGCGCCATGGCAAGGGCAAAATTGCCGTCTCCAGACCCGAGATCGACTTCCAGAGGGGCCTCTCTTGTGAACAATTCTCGGGGAGAGAGGCGGCAGAAATAATCCCGGGGGATGAACTCTCCGGGCTCAGCGGGGCGCGGTGACAACTTCACGGGGTTTAAAATAGGGCCGAGAAGCTCCAGACCCAATCCTGAATAGCGCCTTCCTTGGCGCTTGACCAGTCCAGCCCCGGCCCCGACTCTACCAGCAACTCACCTGCCTAATTCTGTGGACCTTGAGGAAATCCGAAAAATCGTAGAGCTCATGGAGGAGCACGGACTCAGCCTCTTCCATCTGGAGCAGGACGGAGTCAACGTGAAGCTGAAGAAAGCTCCTGATGTCGAAGCTCTCCGCGAAGCCCTTGGAGGGTTGGCGGTNGCCCCTGCGGCCCAGGTTGCCGCCCCGGCTGCAGCGCCGGCCGCACCAGCGGCGGAGGGCGAGGGGGAGGCGGCTGCGGTAGCCGGCAAGGTAGTGGAGTCGCCAATGGTGGGAACNTTCTACCGAAAGCCCTCACCGGATGCGGATGATTTCGTCCAGGTGGGAGACCGGATCAGTGAGGGGCAGACCGTCTGCATCATCGAGGCCATGAAGGTGATGAATGAGATCAAGGCAGAGGTGAGCGGCACGGTGTCGGAGATCTGCGTCGAAGACAGCACCTCGGTGCAGTATGGGGATACGCTTTTCCGTGTCACCTGANCCGGCCTGCACGACGNGTGCAGCTTTTCTCCTACCCTTGATCCCCCCCCGCGATGTTTTCCAAAGTCCTCGTAGCCAACCGTGGGGAGATTGCCCTGCGTATCATCCGTGCCTGTCGTGAGCTGGATGTAGTCTCGGTAGCGGTTTACTCGGAAGCCGATGTGGATTCGCTCCACGTGCAGTTGGCGGACGAGGCCGTATGCATAGGACCCGGTCCCAGTAAGGACAGCTATCTGAAGCCTGATCGGATNATCGCGGCCGCCGAGGTAACCGAGGCCGAGGCGATTCATCCGGGTTACGGATTCCTGTCGGAGAACGCACGGTTTGCGGAAATCTGCGAAAGCTGCAACATCAAGTTCATCGGACCCTCGGCGGACTTGATCCGGGCGATGGGCGATAAGAATACCGCCCGGGCCACCGCGACGAAGCACGGGGTGCCCGTGACTCCGGGAACCGATGGGGTCATGGGGAGCGAGGAGGAAGCGCTGGAGGCCGCACGCAAGATCGGATTTCCGGTCATGATCAAGGCGACTGCAGGGGGTGGGGGAAAGGGAATGCGCCCGGCCTTGAGTGAAAGCGAATTTCTCGACCAGTTCAGAGCTGCNAGCAACGAGGCCAGCGCGGTGTTTGGTAATGGAGATTGTTACCTCGAGAAGCTCGTGCTCAATCCTCATCACATTGAGTTCCAGATCATGGCAGATTCGCTTGGGAAGGTGGTTCATCTCGGGGAGCGCGATTGTTCCATGCAGCGCCGAAACCAGAANATCATCGAGGAATGCCCCAGCCCCCTGCTGACCCCGGAACTACGCGNGAGGATGGGCCAGGCCTCCGTGGAGTTGGNGGAAAAGATCGGCTACGAGAACGCCGGGACAATCGAATATCTCGTCGATGAGAAAGCAGAGAATTTCTATTTCATGGAAATGAACACCCGGATCCAGGTGGAACACCCCATCACCGAGGAGGTCATGGGATGTGAACTCATCAAGGAGCAGATCCGGGTGGCAGCNGGTGAGCCGCTTTCGTCGCACGTCTGTGATGGCAGCCCGCGTGGGCACAGTATCGAGTGCCGGATCAACGCGGAAGATCCCTACAACAATTTTGCCCCGAGTCCCGGACATATCTCCATGTGGTATGCTCCGGGCGGCAAGGGGGTGAGAGTCGATACCCACGTCTATGCGGGATACACCGTCCCGCCTCATTANGATTCCATGATTGCCAAGCTTATCGTGACCGGGGCTCGACGGGACGTCGCCATCGCACGGATGCGTCGCGCGCTCTCGGAGTTCATGATCCGGGGGATTAAAACCACTATTCCATTTCAGCAGGTGATCATCGANCACCCTGATTTTATCGAGGGCCGTTANGATATTGGCTGGGTCGAGCGCTACCTGAAGGAGCGGGAGACCGTAGCCTCTGCGGAATGACCAGCTCGAGCGAGGCGAGAGTTGAGGCGGCTCGGTTGTATGGGATCGTGGATCTGGGCTACGTGGCGGCTGATGAATGCGGGGAAGTCACGCGGGCCTTGATCGAAGGAGGAGTGGATATNNTGCAGCTTCGGGCCAAGGGCCACAAAAGGAGGGAGATTACCGAAATCGCGCGCGAGCTCGTTCCGCTCTGCCGTGCCGGGACTGTTCCCTTTATCGTGAATGACTTTGTTGAGATTGCTCGCGAGGTCGGGGCGGACGGGGTCCATCTGGGACAGGACGATGGAAAGCTTTGCGAGGCTCGTGCAGCCCTGCCTGCAGGGTCGCTGGTGGGCCGATCCACGCACTCCCCGGCGCAGGCACA
The DNA here is from genome assembly GCA_002723015.1 of Roseibacillus sp. The sequence goes on from PBNG01000047.1 coordinate 82,145, forward strand.
GGCAGCTCTTGAGGAGGGCGCTTCCTACATCGGGTTCGGCCCTCTTTTTCCGACACCNACCAAGGAAGGNCGTCCGGGGATCGGTCTGGGGGATGTCAAGGAGGTCGAGGCAGCGGTTGGTTCCGAACTACCNGTGTTCTGCATTGGGGGAATCAAGGTGGGAAACCTCGGTGAAGTGCTGGGCGCCGGAGCAAAACGGGTNGTGATTGTGTCCGCACTTCTGCAGGCAGGGAATATTCGGGANTCATGCCGGGAAGTTCGGGGACGGCTTGGGGCGCAACAGGTTGGACAAGACCTGTAACATCGGGCTTGAATCTTTGGAGGAAAAGGGCGGAACTTCGCCGTGATGTCCGACCCTCTTCCTACTCTCGTCGGTGGCTCCATTGCGATTGATAATGTCAAGACACCTGCAGATGAAGCGACCAACCTTCTGGGAGGCTCCGCCTCCTACGCTTCTCTCGCAGCCAGTTATTACACGAACCCGGTCCACCTTGCTGGTGTGATTGGAAATGATTACCCGCCCGAACACCTCGCCATGCTCGAGCGTCACGGGGTGACTCTTGATGGTGTGGAGCGCTCCGAGGGAGCGTCCTTCACCTGGAGTGGGGAATACCACCGGAATATGAACGACCGAACCACCCACAACGTGGCGGTCAATGTTCTTGAAAACTGGGAAGTGAATCTTCCTGACGCGATCGCAGGTTCTCCTGTCGTCGTTCTCGCCAACATGGCTCCGAAGAATCAACTGGAAATGCTCGACCAATGCCCTGAGGATGGCCGCTTTGTCCTTGCTGACACGATGGATCTCTGGATTGGGATTGCTCGCGAAGAACTCGAGAAGGTCCTGGGGAGGGTTGACCTCTTCGTGATCAACGAGACCGAAGCCCGGGAATATGCGGGAACATCGAACCTGGTCGAGGCAGGGGAGCTTCTTCGAAGCAAGGGGCCCTCTTACGTCATTATCAAGCTGGGCGAGTTCGGGGCAATCCTCTTTGGTCCTCCCGGGGTCAATCATGGCATGTTCCGGTGCGGAGCATACCCCCTGCGTGAGGTTGCAGATCCAACCGGGGCTGGAGACACCTTCCTCGGAGCCATGGCCGGGCATCTCGCCTCCCTTGGAAGCACGGACTACCAGTTCGGACAGATCCGTGATGCAGTGGTTCAGGGGACGGTGATGGCCTCCTTCACGTGCGAGGCGTTCTCCACTCGGAGGATCGAGGACCTCTCGCGGGAGGAGATCAGGGAGCGGTTGCAGATCTTCAGGGACATCAGTAGCTGGTAGGTCACAGCAGACCCGGCCACATGTTCGTCGCCTTGGAAAACCCTCTAAAAAGGTCCGATTGGGGGCCTCTACTTGGTGACAAATGAGACACGCCGCCGACTGGAGTATTCCCGCGCCTGCCTCCTGTGGGGAAGAATGAGCCTTTGGTCCTTGTTTTAAGGGCTTTAGAGGGCGCCGAGCTCCTTAGTTTCCCTTAAGTTGTTTTTTCCGGGCAAATATAAAAAAAAATTGACCACAGGGGCCTCCGGTAGGTATTTTGCAGGTGGATTGCCTGCGGAAACTGAGAACAACATAAAAAACTAAAACGACCTCTACGATAGAGTCACCTTACAAGTCATGAAAGCAACGACACTAAAGAAAGCGGCACTTGTTGCCGGTTCACTTAGCTTCCTCGCTGGTTCAGCCTTCTCCCAGACGGCAGTATCAGGCGCAGGCGGTTACGAGACCCTCACCATCAAGGCGGGCAAATTCAACGTCCTTGGACTTCGTCTTCACGAGCCGCAGGTGGTATCCGGAACATTTGATTCCAACACCGCCGACAGTCTGACCGACGACGACGTCAACTTTACGGATGTCCTCACCGCAGGTAAGCGTTACCTCGTTGAGATCGTCGACTCTGGAACCGTGATTGAGGTTGACGCCTGGAGCGGAAGCGACCTGACCGGCCTTGCTGGCGTCGAAGCTGCTGACGCATCCGACTACACGATCCGCGCTGCCAAGACCATCAATGACGTCTTTGGTGCAGGCAACTCCGCAGGACTGACTGGTTCGGCAGTTGCTGACCCCTCCGAGGCAAGCGTGATCTATGTTCCTGCCGGAACAGGGTTCACTCAGGTCTTTTACTCTTCTCTTGCAGGACTGGACGGCTGGCTGAACGCCGCGACTTTCGCGCCTGCCGGCGATCTTCCCCTCAACTACGTCGATGGGCTCATCGTGAACGAGAAGGGCGCTGAGGACAAATCGCTGGTCGTGACTGGAATGGTTAAGACCACGAGCACGTTGCTTCCTGTTGGTTCTGCCTTCACCTATCTCGGAACGACCTACCCTGTAGGATCGACTCTGGACAACAGCAACCTGGCCGCCAGTGTGACAGGCTCTGCCGCTGCGGACCCTTCACAGGCTGACGTCGTATACATCCCTAACGCGGATGCTACCGGCTTCGATCAGTATTTCTACTCCTCCCTTGCTGGCCTTGACGGTTGGCTGAACGCAGCCACCTTCGCCCCAGCAGGTGACGTTGAGCTGAGTTCGGGGATCATTGTCAGCCAGAGTGGAACCGGCGCTGCATTCAACGCCGTTCAGTCCGCTCCAGCGTTCTACGCTGATCTTTAGGAATAGCTTTCTCAGGGGAGCAGGCAGAGTAAGATCTCCTGCTCCCTCGAATCTCCCGCGAAACAAACTCACTAATATCCAACACATGAAATTGAAGTACGTAGTAGCCCTCTTAGGTGCCATGTCTGCCTCCGCTTTTGGGGCCAGCATCACGGTCACCAACGCACAAGGGCCGGTAAATACCCAAGCTGTCGTTGACAACTCTGGTGCCCCCGTTGATGGCGGCGTTGCAGCCTTCGGAACGTTGGCAGCTGGCTTTGACGTCACAACTCTGAGCTCTGGAGCTGATCTCGCGTCAGCATTTTCAATCTTTGATGGAGCTTCAGCATCGATCGGTCCCGTCCAGGCAGGCCCGTTCAGTATCCCCGGTGTTTACAACGTTTCGAATGCAGGCGGTGCCCTTGGCGCAGCCGCAGGAGCTCCTCTGTTCCTTGTTCTCGGTAACGGAGCTGACCTTGCAAGCTCAACTCAAGCGGCAATTCTCAGGGTAGGAGACTTCCCTGCAGCAGAGCCAGCCACGGCGACGATCTTCGTCAACACGGGCGCCGAAGGAGACACTCAGACAACGCTTCTTGGCGATTGGAGCAGCTTCACGGTCTCACCTGGGATTGGTTCGCAGCCTGCTCTCGCTCTGCAAAACATTCCAGAGCCTTCCAGCAGCCTCCTCATTGGACTTGCTGGGCTTTCCTTCCTGATCCGCCGCAGGCGGTAAAGGAACACAGAGGTTCTCAGAACCTAGGTCGTTTTTTAATACCTGTCGGTCGAAAGGCCGGCAGGTATTTTTTTGGTTAGACGGCCCTTTACAGTGTATTCCACATTGCCGGGGAAGGTCAAAGGAGGTGCTTGCCCAAGGGTGAAACCTGCTGTTCCCTTCCGAATGCAAAGAGAGACACTCCTCTCCTGAAGGCTTCATGAAAACCCTGATTCTATTTACCCACGCTCTTCTCGCTATTCCGCTCTTTGGTGCGGGCCTGAAGATCACGGACCTGACCTGCGAGCATCAGGTTAATCCGTCTGCTCTTCACGCCGAGACTCCCCGGTTAAGCTGGAGGCTTGAAAGCTCCGAAAGAGGAACGCGGCAAAAGGCCTACCGGATCCTTGCGGCAAGTTCCATGGAGGCCCTCGCTCGCAATGAGGGAGAGCTCTGGGACACTGGAAAAAAGGCAAGTGCGAGTAACCTCCTGGTGTTTTACAAGGGGCAGGAGAAACTTGCCCCGGGACAGCAGGTATTCTGGAAGGTCCAAGTATGGGATGAACAGGACCAGCAGTCTCCATGGAGCAATGCTGCTCACTTCACGATGGGTCTTCCCGCCAAGGAGGACTGGGCAGCGGATTGGATCTCCTTTGAGGACCGGAGCCCACTCCTGGGTAATCCTGCTGAGCTCTCTCTTCCAGCGCCCCGATATTATCGAAAACCATTCGATTCCGGCGGCAAGGTGGTCAGAGCGCGACTCCATGGCAGCGCACTTGGGGTGTTAGAGCTTTACCTGAACGGGAACAGGATCGGGGACAGTTTGATGGAGCCGGGATGGACTGATTATCCTACGAGTGCTCACTACGTCAGCCATGATGTGGGATCCCTGCTGCTCGAGGGCCCTAATTGCCTCGGGGCGATCGTAGCAGATGGTTGGTATGCCGGTTATATGGGATTGGCGAAGAGGAAACGGATGGGGCCCTCGGGAACCGGCCGCAACATTTATGGGAAAACTCCGTCCCTGCTGGTGCAGCTTCATCTGGAGTATGCAGATGGCACTTCGCGGATCGTCTCCACCGATCCTACATGGAAGGTCGCCACGGGGCCTGAGTATGAGGCGGATCCGTTCCTTGGGGAGGCTTATGATGCGAGTCACGAGCTGGGTAACTGGTCTCAGCCTCAATACGATGACAGCGGGTGGGTCGAGGCGGTCAAGGCAACTGCGAACAAGCCCTTGAAGGCTCCTTTTCTGGACGGAAAAGGACGCCAAATAAGGGAGGTCGGCTTCGTCGAGCCACGAATCATGCAGGGTCGGGGAACGGCTCCGATCCGGATTGTCGAAGAGCGAAGCCCAGTAACGGTGAGTGAATCGCGCCCGGAATTCTACCTTTTTGACTTTGGACAGAACTTTACGGGTGGCGTTCGTCTAAGGGCGGCGGGTTTGAAAAAGGGCCAAAAACTCACCATCCGATACGGTGTTACCGAAGAAGACTTCACAGGCGATTCGCCGAGGAGCTCAAGAGCGACGGACACCTATCTTTGCAGGGGCGAAGGCGTAGAAACGTGGGCACCTCGCTTTACCCTCCATACCTTTCGCTTTGCGGAAGTGGAGGGACTGTCCCAAAAGCCGGCTGTGGACCTGCTTACCGGGCTGGTGGCCCACTCCGACGTCCGGCGGACAAGCGGCTTCGAGTGTAGTGATGAGCTGGTCAACAGCATCTATCAGAACTGTGTCTGGACCCAGCGAGCCAGCTGGATAGGCCTGCCGTCCTCCTCCGAAAAGCTTAACGAAAGGATGGGGGCCCTGGGGCCTGTCCAGCTATCAGCAAGGGCCGCCTGCTATCACCTCGATAATGCAGCCTTCCTGAGGGAATGGTTTGGACAAATGCGGGCAGGTCGTGACAAGGGTGGCTACTATCGCAGGTACGCCCCGTTCCCTTTTGCGACTGGACGGGTATCCCATGGAGCAGGCTTTTCGGATGCCGGGATTCATGCGGTTTTTGACCACTGGTGGATGTATGGTGACGTGGAGGTTGTAAAGGAGAACTGGAACGCAATGCAGAAATACCTGCAAGCTCGTTATGATGCCTACCGGGCCTTACGGGGGAGAGCCTTTGGAATCAGTGAGGGAGACGTGATGCACTACAACGATCCAACATCGACGAGGTTTATCGATCTCGCGATGCTCGCCTTGAACTTTCGGCTCATGGCGGAGATGTCACGAGTGGCAGGAAACCCCATCAACCACCTCTCTTACAACAGGACCTTCGGGGAGCTGCAGGCGGACTTCCGAAAATTGTTCGTCAAGGAGGATGGGAGTCTGAAGGTGAAGTCACAGACGGCCCACGTGCTCGCCCTTCGGTATGGTCTTCTGACCGATTCCTCAAAAACCAAGGTGACCAGCGACCTCCTCGAGCTCCTTGCAGCAAAGGAGACCGCGGAAACGAGCGGCGTGACGAGTGGAGCGCTTGGGACAAAGTCCCTTCTCCCCGTACTGACTTGGACTGGGAATCATGATACGGCACTCAAGATTCTCCAGACCTCAAAATTCCCCTCGTGGGGATATGGAGTAAAGCAGGGCGACACGACCCTGCAGAGGGGATGGGGGCCCGCCGGAAAGAACCGAGCGCCAGGAGCCGCAGGGCTTAACCAGAGCTTTTCCGCGGTCAGTGGTTGGCTGATGGCCAAGTTGGCGGGCATTGACACGACGATCCCTGGGTTCCAGCGGATCCGCCTGGAGCCGTGGATTCCACAAAGCCAGCCGGAAGGGAGCGAAGGCACGCCTATAAGCTGGGTCAAAGCTCATTATGACTCCGTGAGGGGCCGCATTCAGGTGCAATGGAACCGCTTGGAGGGCGGGGGACTTCTCTACGTCTTTACGATACCGGTTCAGACGACCGCGACCGTGCGGTTACCGATGGGCCCTGCGTCCAAGCTCCTCGTTGATGGAAAGGCGCTGGGGGCGGATAACCGGTTTCCCGGTGGATTCCTACAGACGGACAAGAAAGAGAAGATCACCTTAAATGTGATCCAATCCGGGACCTACCGGATCGAAGTGAAATAGGTGGTCCTCGCCCACGACTACATGGCAAGGCTGCCCTTGGTGTGGACAGAGGCCTTACTCTTTCGGTGAGGTGGGACACCCTTCTTCCCTGTGACGAATATGACACCCAAAAAAGGCCATAAATTGCCCGGTTGTGAGTAAGCTGCAGAAGTGAGTAAGAATATGACTTCCCTTCTCCTTTCCGGATGGGTATCCCGTAGCCTTACTTCCAGCAGAACACTGCGTATCCATGAGGCGAAAGCGAGAATTGACAACCGAACGTCGGTCGGCGTTCAGCGAAACGGCATCCAGCCGCAGGGTCTCGCTTATCTCTAGTGGGCCTGCGGTTTTTTGTTTCTAGGGAGTGCCTGGCACTCGAATAATGCTAATTATAGATAACCATACATACATACCAGATGAAGAAACCCAAGCAGTTGGCCGCTTCAATTATTGCGGCCCTTACTACCTCCGCCCTCCCAGCCCTCGCGGGGGACGGGTCTAATGGAGGAGATTGGTGCCGCCTTCTTACCGAAGATCTTGGATCTCCGATTTATTCCAATGATGACGCCATGCTGATTCAGGCCGTCAAGTTTTTCGGGCGAGCTCAGGTGCAGTTCGCATCGACTGACATCGATGGAGTCAACGGGGTAGATGACTCCGAGACCTTTGATGAGTTCCGCAGGTTCCGACTTGGAACGCAGGTCCAGCTTCTTAAACACTTCAAGCTTAAGGCGAATGCCAACTTCGTGAGCGACGGGAAGCCAAAGGGAGGGTCCCGTGATTTTGGATACCAGAGCCTCGATGTTGCGCTTGTCTCTTTTGATGCAGGGGCTCTTCTCGGCGG
>PBNG01000048.1 GCA_002723015.1 Roseibacillus sp.
TTGGGTTTTCTAGGCACTGTCGGGACAGGTAAAGACCCCGGGAAAAGAACGGTCTTCGACCCCGGCATACCTCGAACAGGTAGGAAAGGGTATTAAGAGTCTGTTAAGACCGTAAAGCACCGGTAAAGCCCATGGTGCAGGCGCGCAGATTGTGGTTCATGATTATTCATGAAAAACCTTCGAAGCAGCATTCATCTCTTCCATCTGCTGGTAACCCTTGCCGTGATAGACCCTGCCGCCGCCCAGGCCCCGGCAGATTCACGAGTCAATTTTTCTCCTGCAGCAGGAAATGGATTCATGCGGGTCTCTGTCCTGGACCCGGGCAATCACACATGGAACCTGCAAATCTCTAATGATCTTACTTCGTGGTATGACTTTCAGACCATCAAGGTTCACAACGGAAGCTTCGCCACGAATCTGCACATTCTCGAAAACACTCCTCGATCCTTCTACCGCCTTACCTTCGACCCGGCCCTTCAGACGGGAGCAGGCAGTACAAATCAGGCCCTGCTATTGCCGGTCACCCCGGACAACTATGCTCTTCCCTCTCTGCCAGCACATTTCCTTACCCCGCAAGTGCGCGCACAGGACAATACCCCTCCCAATAATCCAGTCACAGACCGGGGCGCGACGCTGGGGCGCGTTCTTTTCTACGACAAGCGCCTCTCCGCGAATCACACGACCTCCTGCGCATCCTGCCACCAGCAGGCGCATGGATTTTCGGATCCCCGAAGGTTCAGCATCGGATTTCTCGGGGGCGAGACCGGCCGCAATTCCATGGGCCTGACCAACGCGAAATACTACCAGCAAGGGCATTTTTTCTGGGACGAACGTTTGCTAACCCTCGAGGAGCAGGTCCTCGAACCTATTCAGAATGAGGTGGAAATGGGGCTCACACTTGCCGAACTCGTGACAAAGATTTCTGCGGAGTACTACTATGCAGAACTTTTCACTTTGGCATTCGGGGATGCCCTCGTGACCACGGACCGCATCTCCAGAGCTCTGGCGCAGTTTATCCGCAGCATCATCTCAACTGAATCCAAGTTCGATATTGGAAGGGCAGAAAACTTCTCAAACTTCACACCCGAAGAGAACCAGGGAAGGCAGATCTTTAACGGTCAGGGACGGTGCGCCACCTGCCACGGGACTGACAACTTTGTCCCTGATAATGTTTTTAATAACGGTTTGGAAAACCCTTATACCGACCCGGGAGTAGGAGCAATCACCGGCCGGCAACAGGATCTGGGTAAATTCAAGGTTCCCTCTCTCAGGAACATCGCCCTCACTGGACCTTACATGCATGATGGCCGGTTGGAGACCCTGGAGGATGTGGTCGAATTCTACGACTCCGAAGTAGTTAACCACCCCAACCTTGCCCCCCAGCTCCGCAACAATAATCGACCTCGTCGACTGAATCTCAGCGAGGCTGAGAAAAGGGCCCTCGTGGCTTTCATGAATACCCTGACCGACCCCACCCTCGCAACCGATCCAAAATATTCAGATCCCTTCAATTACGGGGAATGATTTCCAAGGGAGAATCCATATGCGACGGCCCCCACATGCAGGGGCCGTCGCAGCGCTCTTAAAGGAAGACATCAGGTCAAAGTCCGGGTAGGATGCCTCTGAAGACAACTCTGTTGCCACCTCTCAGACGCCCATGCGAATTCCAGGCACGNTCCTCTGCGCTCTCCTCTCCCTGCAGGGTCATGCTGAGAATCAACCAGGAGGAAGCACTCCCTTTCGTTCTGAGATCCTCAAAAAAATCGACACCGTCATATCAAACGCAATCCAGAAAAAGAANCTGCCGGGAGGTGTGCTCTGGCTGGAGCGAAATAACGAGATTTATCAAAAAGCATATGGAAGAAGGGCGACGGTGCCCGCACATGAGGCGATGTCGCTCGATACCATCTTCGATGCGGCCTCTCTCACCAAGGTAATTGCCACCACTCCATGTATCCTGAAACTCATCGAGGATTCAAGGATCAGCCTTGACGACAAGGCATCCAGGTTTCTCCCGGAGCTCACCGGGGATCCGAACAAGTCCNGCATCACGATCCGTCACCTTCTCACCCATACCAGCGGCCTCCTCCCGGGCATTCGCCGCGGCTACGACTGGCGGGGACGGGCCGCCGGAATCGCTCTTGCCTGCAGCGAGCCCTCGACCGGGCACGCCGGTTACGACTACCGCTACAGCGACATCAATTTCATTCTTCTCGGAGAAATCGTCCGTAGGATTTCGGGGAAACCCCTCTCAGTCTTCGCACAGGAAACAATTTTTGAGCCCTTGCAAATGAAGGAGACCTTCTTCCTCCCGGAAGAACCATATGTTCCCCGGATCGCTCCAACTACTCTGATGGATGACGGAAGCGTGCTCCGGGGAGTGGTTCACGATCCCACCGCAGGTGCGATGGATGGCGAAGCGGGACACGCGGGCCTCTTTACCAGCGCGCATGATCTCGCGCGCTTTGCACGTATGATTNTGNAGGATGGGAAGATNGAAGGTGTCCAAGTTCTGCGCTCGGAAACATTGAAGATCATGTCATCGGTCCAGACCCCGGAAGCGGCTCCTTATCGTCGGGGCCTCGGCTTCGATATCGATTCGCCTTATGCGGGGCCTCGAGGAACCCTCTTTCCCCGTGGCTCGTTTGGTCACTCGGGATGGACCGGCACTTCCCTCTGGATTGATCCCTTCAGCGAGACCACCGTGATTTTTCTGAGTAATCGAAATCACCCCGCTGGAGGGGACGTCCTGGAGCTACGCCATCAAATCGGAACCCTTGCGGCAGAGGCTACCGGCTTCGACTTCTCAACTGTCACCAACGCTCTGAAGGAAATCACAGCTGAAGAGCAGAAGGCCGCCCGGACGGACATTCAATACCCCGTTGGTAACGTTCTCAGCGGAATCGACGTCCTTACTGCGGGCAATTTTACTACTCTGGCCGGCCTCAAGGCGGGTCTGATCACAAATCCAACGGGAATAAACAGGGATCGGAAGACTACNATTGACCTGCTGCACGATGCCCCCGGTGTGAAGTTGGTGTCCCTTTTCGGTCCCGAACACGGAATCCGGGGCACGAGGGACGGCAGGGTCGAAGATGGTTTTGATGAAAAGACAGGCCTCCCTGTGCACAGCCTCTACGCAGGAGAGGATCGGCGTAAACCAAGCCCGGAGCACCTCGGCGAGATCGATGCCCTTATCTTCGACATGCAGGATATCGGCTGTCGCTTCTATACCTACCTTTCCACCATGGGGCTCGCAATGGAAGCCGCACAGGAAGCGGGGATAAAGTTCATCGTTCTTGACCGCGTTAATCCGCTGGGTGGAGAGCAGGTGGCAGGGCCACTCCGCGACGGCGAACGAAAGTTTGTCGCCTTCCACGACATTCCAATACAACACGGGATGACTGCAGGAGAACTTGCCAAACTCTATCAGAGCGAACTCTATCCGGAACTTCACCTCACAGTTGTTCCCCTTCGCCACTGGAGGCGTTCCATGCGCTTTGATGAAACCGGACTACCTTGGATCAGGCCCTCTCCCAACATGCCAAATCTGGCAGCGGCTACCCTGTATCCTGGCATCGGACTCCTTGAGTTCACCAACCTATCCGTCGGGAGAGGCACAAGTCTTCCTTTCGAAATTGTCGGAGCCCCGTACATCAAACCGGCCGATCTCGCACCGCATCTCAATGCCAAGGATCTTCCTGGACTACAATTCCTGCCAATTTACTTCACCCCAGAATCCAGTGTCTTCGAGGGGCAGGAATGTGGAGGCGTTCGAATTCTCCTCAAGGATCCTGCCANGTGTGCTGCACCCGGCCTCGGCCTCGCCCTTGCCCAGTCACTTAGAAAACTCTATCCCAAACANTGGGAAACCGGGAAGCTGAACACCCTTCTGCGTCATCCATTCACCGAAAAGGCGATTCTGGAACAAGGGCTGCACGAATCCATTCTGATGGAGTGGGAAAAAGATTTAGAGAGTTTCAAACCACGTCGCGCAAGGCATCTGCTTTATCAATAAATGCTCTGCATATCCATGCCAATGGTTGCGCGAACTACCGGAGCAGATAGACCCTCGGAACTCTCCGAACTCAGCCACCGGCAAGGNTCCTTTACGCTGGCGCCCGGTCTTCTTTCCCTCTAGGAAGGCGAGCCATCATGAAACACAGACCCGCACTACTAGCCGCCCTCCTTGCCGTCCTGCCCTTGGCGGGCCATGCTGATGTCTCTCTGCCTCGTATTTTCGGGAATCACATGGTTCTCCAGCGCGAGACCCCTCTCAAGGTGTGGGGCACTGCTGATGCCGGAGAAAAGATTTCCCTTGAGTTCGGACCCCGTAGTTTTTCCACGACCTCCGACGAGAATGGTGACTGGCACATCGATCTGCCACCCCTGAAGGCCGATGGCGGCAAGTCCCATAAGCTGACGATCAAGGGAACAAACACCATCATTCTAGAGGATATTCTCATTGGTGATGTCTGGCTCGGATCTGGACAGTCCAACATGGAGTGGAACCTGANTCAGAGTGAAGGCCGGGACGAGTTCGTCAAGGCGGCCAACCATCCGGGGATTCGTCTCTTTCATATTCCGAAGAAACAGTTCGATACGCCACAGGCCGATGTCAATGCCACCTGGAAGCAATGTACTTCTGCCAATATTCCCGGATTTTCCGCAGTCCTCTACCATTTCGGGAAGGCCATTCACGCCGACCAGAAAGTCCCCATCGGTCTGATCAACAGCTCGTGGGGCGGCTCCCCGATCGAACCTTGGACCGTCACTGAAAACGGCTCGGGAAAAATGTATAATGGGATGATAGCTCCTATCATTGATTTCCCGGTNACCGGCACGATCTGGTANCAGGGAGAGACCAATGTTATCCGCAAGAATGGACTCTCCTACACCAGAAAGATGAAGGATCTTATCGAGGGTTGGCGTCGTGTATTCAACAACGAGAAGATGCCCTTCTACTTTGTCCAGATTGCCCCATGGAGTGGAGGATCATACGCGCCGGGNCAACTTCCCAACCTCTGGGAGGCCCAGTGCGCGACCCTGAAGCTCCCCCACACCGGAATGGCCGTCACGACTGACATCGTTCACAACATAGGAGACATTCATCCCCGTAACAAACATGACGTCGGAGGCCGGCTTGCCCGCTGGGCCCTCGCAAAGCACTACCAGAAAAAGGNCCTGAACTACTCCGGGCCTCTGTATAAGGCCATGAAGATTGAAAAGGACACAATCCGGATCGCCTTCGCCTACGCTGACGGTCTCAGGTCAAGAGATGGCGAGGAGCTCTCGGAATTTCAAATTGCCGGCGCAGACGGCCAGTTCATGGATGCCGAGGCGANGATTGCAGGAAATCACGTNCTGGTCAGATGCAAGGATGTCAAGGAACCGACCCAGGTCCGCTTTGGATGGCACAAGGTCGCTAATCCCAATCTCGTCGACGGAGAGGGGCTTCCTGCTTCCCCCTTTCAGACCGAGAAATGGACCGGAGGAACGGGAGAATAGGAACTCGCCCTTACCAGAACCAAGCCACCAAACTTTCCTTCTGTTATGAATACCATCCGAACCCTCATCTCCATCGTGATCGGATCCCAGATCGCAGGAGCCGACATCAAACCTGTCCAGCATATCATCGATACCCATATCCATCTCTACGACACCACGCGGGAGCAGAAGGTGGACTGGCCTCCGGAAAGTGACGAGATCCTTTACAGACCCCATCTTCCGGCGGAATACAGCCGATTGGCAAAGGACGCCGGAGTGACCGGGGTCGTGGTCGTCGAGGCAAGCGACCGGCTTGAAGACAACAGATGGGTTCTCGACCTAGTGAAGGGTGACNAGTTCTACATGGGGCTCGTCGGTAATGTGGACGTTTACCGGGAAGATTTTGATCAGCATGTAACCCGCCTGAAAAAAGACTCACGCTTTATTGGTGTCCGGGCCCGGGGAGCAAAGCCCATCGATTTCACCAATGACCTTGTTCTCTCCAATCTTAACATGCTCTCACAGCACCGTCTCACCATGGACTACCTGACCAATGGAGGAGGGATACCCGGCATCCAGATTGCAGACAAACTGGCAGGGACCATTCCCAAGCTGACTATTGTGATCGACCATTGCCTTGGATATGATTTCGACGGGAAACCACCGTCCCCGGATTGGGTCGCCGCGGTCAAAAGCCTCGCCTCTAACAAAAATGTCTACTGCAAAATTTCCGGACTCTATCAGCGGTGCGCGACTCAGCCTGCAGTCAAGGAACCGGACCATTACAGGGCAGTCCTCGACGTGCTCTGGAATCACTTCGGATCCAAGCGTCTTATCTACGGATCCAACTGGCCATGCACCAGACATAGCGGAAGCTACGCAAGCTTCCTGAAGCTCGTCGACAGCTGGATCTCCAGCAAGGGGCAAGAAGCCCGTGAAAACTATTACTGGAGAAATTCCGCGACTGCCTACCGCCTGCCTCTGAAGTGANCAGCAGCCGTTCGCGTGCAGAAAAGACCGCCCCTTCTGAGGGGGGCGGTAATAATGCGCNCAAGGGTATCCGGAGGGTGCCCCCTGCATCAGGGGATGATCCTCAGGGTGAAATAGGCCCGCACAGAGTTGGTTACTGGCGCGGTCCCGAAGAGATCCTTGGTGTCCGGAATTTCAATATTGTAAAGCCGATCCAGCCACTTCCGGTCACCCGTCCCGAAGTCCTTCATAACGACCAGCACTCTCTTGCGGTCATCATCAATNTGCACGCGCTCAATCGCATCATCCCTTTCCTCATGTCTGGGTGACCCGTAGCGACCCGTATTGGTGTAGAACCAGGAGCGAACTTTGAGTTTTCCTGCCAGCTGCTCCTCGCTNACCGCCTGACCTAGCGGCCGGGTAAGGCTGAGGAGGAATCCGTTCTTGGCCGCCTTGGCGCTGTGAATAGCGGCTGCCACCGTCTTTCCATCATACATGATCCGCTGCAGGCTGGCCTGCTGCCCACCCCAGGCACCCCATCCTCGCCCTGTCTGCCCTACGAGGAGACTGCCATCGGGCAGGAACACGGGGCGCATGACACCGGAGGCAAAGAATCGTCCGAAGGGGATCACGCATCCCTGGTCAATCCCATTCACCTGCTCGGGAACAACCCGGAAGAGATTGGAAAGTGTTTGATCCCCAAGGAACATCTGCCCTCCAAATGGACCGAACTTTCCTCCCGTAGTGTCCCACGCCGGGTTCCCCGGTGAATTGGCAACCATACCATGGGGAAGCCAGACCGCGCCCTTCCGGATCTTGTCCTTCCACTTGTCGAACTTCAGCTCAGCCGAGTCAGGCTTCATTTTTCCCTGCAGGGTCAGAAGTCCGGAGAGGTGCCCATAAAATTTTCCCTTTTCAAGGGGTACCACCTTGGAGGAGCCCACATACTCTCCCTGGTTTTCGGCATACCAGATGCGTCCCTCCGGATCTACTCCAATACCTGCTGGACTGCGCAGACCATTNGCAAAGGGCTCAAACTTGCCTNCCGGGGTAACCCGGCAGGCCCACCCCCGGTATCCTCCCATGGAACCCATGAACGGCCCTCCCGCTCTCCAGGAGGTCCGCTCATTGCCTCCGTGAGAAAGATTCAGTGAAAAATAATAATTCCCCTCCTTGTCCCTGACAGGACCATGGGCGTATTCGTGATAATTACCATGGAATCCATAATCATCGCAAACAGTCTCGAAGCTATCGCCTCGACCGTCACCATTGCTGTCCTTCATCCGGGTTAGTTCCGGCTTCTGCATGACAACGAACTGGTCGCCCTTGTCGTCCTCGATCCAGACTCCGAGACATTC
Source organism: Roseibacillus sp. (assembly GCA_002723015.1). Next base: position 7,815 of record PBNG01000048.1, read on the forward strand.
ATAGGTTCCCTCGGCAAACTTAGTCCATTTGTCATTCCTGATCCGCCAGATACCTGCCGTTCTGGTAGCGACTACCACGGTTCCATCCTTTGCCACCGCGATTCCCGTGGGCTCAAAAAGCTGGTCCCTGCCGTAAATATCCTTGGGTGCTTCCCAGTTCTCGAAGGAGTAACCGGGAGGAAGCTCCATCTCCTTCTTACCTCCCTTTTCCTTGTTACGCACGACGGGTTGCTCTCCCCAGTTTTCCTCCTTGTTCACATAAGGACGGCTCATCAATGGTTTCTCCAGCTTGGCACTGAAGGTGTAGGCTTGGGCAGTNCCCGCCTGCAANGTCCACTTACCGTCGGCGAGCTTACCACCTCCGACCTTGATATCGCTCAGCCCCTCCGCTGAAACTTCAAATACCTGGTTAGTTTTTAATTCTGCACGCAGGACAAGCTCGAGGCGACCCCCCTGAGAAAACCGAACCCCTTTCAAAAACTCATTCTGACCNACGCGAAAGCGGAACACCGGATCGCCGGTCGCCGACTCGAGGCTATGCCCATGGTAGTTTGCGTCCACCGAAGCCAGCAGCTCGGGGAAATCACGATCCTCCCAGAGCCACTTTTCAATATTCTTATGATCTTTCACGTCGGGCTCCTTGAACTCAAAGTCCACGGCACTTCCTCCGATAACCGGTCGGAGGATCCCGAGATTCTCGATAAAGGTCTGAGACCCATCACNACGTCGTGAATTGGGCTGGCCGCGCCCACGGCGCTCCTCATTCAGATTGAGAAATCCACCGCCCCAGATATTCCGCACCGCAAGGGTTCGCGGGTCAAAGGTGTAGTTCATGCCATCAGGCAGACCGACGTGAATGGCCCGACCGCTCGATTTGACGATCGGGGCNCGGAAAATTCTCGTCCGCTCTGCTACNACCACTTCTCCACCGATCTTGAGAAGATCCTTCGAGCGGTCNTTCTCTTTTGCCNCCGGTTTGGGGACCCCCGGCGTATCCTGCCTTGAGACCTTCATCATCCCATTCATCAGTGTGAAGTGGCCCGGAAATGTGCAGACGTAAGGATAAGCTCCCTCNGCCTTGGGTGCCTTGAACCAAATGACTGCCTCTTTCTTCGGTTGGACCATCCCTGAGCTGTGAAGAATACGGGGGTGCCCCTTGGGCTCCCAGTTCATCTCCTCCCCCTTCGCTCCCAGCTCGAGGACATCTTCGATCAGTCCTTCTCCCTTGTCTTTACCCCCCGACTTGCCAGGCGTACAGATGATGAGATTGTGAGGCAGGTCGTCCGGATTCCGGAACGTAAGCTTAACCGTGCTTTCGGGTTCAACTTTAAAGGTGGACACATCGTATTTCATTTGGAACCGCACCGCGGTAATGACGATTTCCTGATCAACTTTTTCGAATCCCTTCGGCGGATTCTGGGCCTCGAGCATGGACAGAGCGCNGAAGAGGAGCGCCAGAGTGAGAATGGTTGTTTTCATGATGATGCGTAGTAGGGGTCAAAATCCACTGCACTTGGAAACTAGAATATCGGCCGCCGGTCAATCGGTTTCTTGGCTCTTCCCGGTCACGGTGATGAACTGAAAANACAACGAGTCCACCTCAATATCACGAACAGTTGATCAATTCGCCGATCGTGACGGCGAAGCTCGGAGAGGCCCTCCTTCCTGCCACGTATGGAATCACCCCAAGGGACTAGGATAGGGTCGCAACTTCCCTCCATCAAGTTCCGGCCCACAGGAGGGGAGGGTGCCTTTTCCAAGCTTGTGTGGNACGCAGCATGCGCCAAACTCGCCNGTGAATGGATTATTCTCAGGTTGGCCTGAATATTTGATTCATGACTCGTTGCCTCAGCTCTCCTTTGGCCTTGAGAAATGCTCTGACGCTCCAAGGACCGGATACTCAACGAACAGCCCAGATACATCGATGACCAAGGCCCTTTCGATCCTGATCTTATTGACCACGATCGCTCCGTTATTCGCTGCGCCGGCAGCGGGAAACTACGCCCGTTTTTTTGCAGGTCGCTGGGTTGGTGGCTCACACGGAAATATNGTCTACAAGATCTACGCTCCCGCTGAAATCTCTCCTTCCTCTGCCCTTCCGGTCGTCATCTACCTCCACGGATCCGCCAAGTGCGGCGCCGACAACGTCAAACAGACAAAGGTCGCAGTCCCAGCCTCATTCGTTCGCAATATTTCCAAGCACCCGTGTATCCTCATTGCCCCCCAATGTGACCACGGACAAGCGTGGATGACCCGCTCGGGAGATTCCGTAATATCACTTCTCGAGGACTTCCTCCGGGAAACTAAGGCGGCGGATCCCAAGCGGGTCTACCTGACAGGATTTTCTCTTGGCGGATACGGAGTGTGGCATCTCATCAACAAGCGCCCCGACCTCTTCACCGCTGCCGTACCTCTTGCAGGAGCTGCCAACATCAAAGACGTCTCTCATCTCAAGGGTGTCAGNATATGGATNTTCCATGGCCGTCGGGATAAATCCGTCAAGGTCCAGCGAGCCCGCGATATTTCCGCGGCCCTCACCGAAAAGGGAATTGCTCACAAGTACAGTGAGCTCCCGGCCGGGCACATGATCACGAGTAAGGTGTTCAATGATTCCGAGATACACGAATGGCTTTTCCGCCAGAGGCGGAAATGAACCATGGAAGTACTCANTCGCTTTTCAAGTACGGCCTTACGCTCCCCTACTTCACACCATAGAGATGCTTTCCTTCCTTCGCAGCCTTATGCGCGCGCTGGGTGTCCTGAGCGGCTCCCGGATCTCCCTGCTCCTTCATCCAGCGATCAAGCTCCCCGCTTAACCGCTTCTGTATGCCAGAAAACTCAGGGTTGCCGGCCAGATTAGTCATTTCATACGGATCCTCTGTGGTGTGGTAGAGCTGCTCAGCCGGACGACGCATATAACGACGCACAACCTTATAGGCATGAGGATTGTTCCAGGAATCCCTCACCCAGGTCGCCCAGTAGGGATTATTCAAAACCCCCGTCCCTTTCATCCCCATCAGATGTTTCTCAATGTATATTTCGTCAGGTAGCAGATTCCGGATATAACGCCATTCCCCATCACTCACNGTCCGCACCGGATAACGAGGGCCCTCCGGAATGTTGTTGTGCAAACCATANGCATACTCCCTGTGCGTGTCCTTCTGNCCGAGGAGCACTTCGGCGAAGCTCGTTCCATCGTAGGCTTTCTCTGTGACGTCACCGCCCGCAAGAGTCAGGAGGGTGGGCATGATATCAGCATACTGCACTACCGCCTCGGTAGTTCTGCCCTTCCGAATCTTTGCGGGCCACCGTGCGATCAGGCCCGTGTGGATTCCCGTGTCCCAGTTGGTCCATTTACATCCGGGAAACTGTGACCCCTGCTCAGATGTGAACAGAACCAGTGTATTCTCCTGCTTTCCGCTCTCCTCAAGCGCCTGGAGGATTTCTCCCACCTGACCATCCATATAGGTGATCTCTGCGAGGTAGGCGGAAAAATCCTGCCGGGTCCGTGCAGTGTCGGCTATATTTGGAGGAAGCTTTATCTTTGTGGGAGGATATTGTGACGCATCTCCCATCACCCATGGAATGTGAGGCTCAACAAGTGCCACCACCAGACAGAAGGGCTTCTTCTGGTCCCTCTTGATAAATTCTGAAATACCCGACATCTGGTGAGGCCGGGTTGGATTCCGGACGCAATTCGAGTCAAAGCCGCCAACTTCCTCAAACGGGAATACCTTCTTGGGTTTAACATGCACTTTCCCGGCCAATCCCACCCGATAGCCCAGTGGCTCAAGATGATGCGGCATGCTGGTAACTGAATCCCGACTGGCTGAGTGGTTCCATGCACACCCGTTCCGGGTTGGATACTGCCCACTGAACAATTCAGCCCGGCACGGTTGACACATCGCCTCGGAGAGGTAGGCGCGTTCAAACAGAAGGCCCTCTCCGGCAAGCTTGTCAATATTTGGGGTTTTTGCGTTCTGCCCCCCATAGGCCGGTAAATCGTTGAAGGTACAGTCATCCGCCATGATGATCAGGATATTGGGAAGCCTCTCGGCGTGCACGCAGGCCACCGAGACGAGAAGGCAGTACAGCAGTGATCTCATGCCGATGTCTTAACGCTTTCAGAGCTGGCCCGAAAGCGGTTAATGCCCTCTTTGGCTGCAATAAAAGATCGAGAGACCACGGTCACTCAGCACCAGCCTCAGGACCCCAGACAATTCGGGGTGCGGCAACGGAAATGCCTGTTGAAACCCCCTCCCGCCAGATCACCCCGAAGTTCACTTCGGCTTCCTGTTCTCGTTCTTCTTCCTCGGCTGCCGCGCACCAGGGCGCTCCTCCGACTCGGGAAGTTTATAGCCCGCACGAAGCCGCTCCAGCTCCTTTTTCAAGGCTCGCTCAACATCAGCATAACCCGATCTCCCATAGACGCTCCTGAGCTCTTCGGGATCCTTTTTCAGGTCAAAGAGCTCCCACTCATCATTATGATAGAAGTGGATAAGCTTGTGCTCACCAGTGGTCACCCCGAAGTGGCGTGCCACGCTGTGGGCCCCTGGAAACTCATAATAGTGATAGTAAAAAGATTTCCGCCAATCGGCCGGAGTCTCTCCTTTCAGCAGGGGCACGAGACTAAGGCCCTGCATATCCCCGGGTATGCTTACCCCGGCGGCATCAAGAAAGGTCTCTGCAAAATCCAGGTTGGACACGATATCATTGTTCACGGACCCGGGTTTCGTCACTCCCGGCCAGCGAATGAGAAGCGGAGTCTTGAGAGACTCTTCATACATCCAGCGCTTATCATACCACCCATGCTCACCAAGGTACCATCCCTGATCGGAGGAATAGATCACAATGGTATTTTCTGACAGCCCGCTTGCCTCAAGGTAATCAAGAATCCGGCCAATTCCATCATCCACTGATTTGACGCAGCGAAGATAGTCCTTCACGTATCGCTGGTACTTCCACTGGATGACCTCCTTCTCACTCATCCCGGGCTCCGCTTTTCTGAACGCTTCGTTCTTGGGACCATACGCTGCGTTCCATTTTGCTGCCTGTTCTAAGTNCAAACCGCGAGGCGGTCCCAGTTTTAGNTCATTGCTGCTCAGATGCCTGCNGATGGTCATGGTCTGCTCCGAGGCCGCGGACGTACGTCCCTTGTAATCATCCCAGAGAGTTTCGGGCTCCGGGATGGTCCTGTCATCAAGCCAGTTCAGATACTTTGGTCCTGGCTGCCAGTTTCGATGAGGAGCCTTGTGCTGGGTCATGAGCATAAACGGCTTTTCCTTGTTCCGGGACTCCTTCAACCACTCAAGGGTAAGATCCACGATGATATCGGTGGTATAGCCGGTATGCTTCCGNCGGGCAGGCGTACCGTCTTCCTGCCTGTATTTCATGGGAGGGTTATANTAGGGACCCTGACCGATCAGGACTTCATAGTGATCAAACCCGGTAGGCGTAGACTTCAAATGCCACTTTCCAAGCATCGCGGTCGTGTATCCCTCCTCACGGAGGAGCTTGGGAAAGGTTTGCTGCGATCCATCAAAGGTATTCCCATTACGAATGAATCCATTGAGATGGCTATATTTGCCCGTAAGTATCACCGCACGGCTCGGCCCACAGATGGAGTTGGTAACGTAGCAGCGGTTNAACCGCATCCCCTCCTTTGCAATCCGGTCCATGTGCGGAGTGGACATCCGCGAGGAATCGTAGGCACTCAGAGCCTGCTCACAGTGATCGTCCGTGAAAATCAGGAGGATGTTGGGCCGCGCTGCTCCCCACGCGGGCATACTCAAGGCAAGCAGAAGCAGGATCAGTCTCATCATCGAATCAGAACGCCAGCCACCACCGGAAAAGTCAAAGGTCAAATAAAGGCCCTTCTACNCTGATCACCGGCTTATCCGGAACCCGAGGATCAGGGCTCTCCCGGGCTCCCACCCTCGCGATCGCTGGGTTTCCAGCTCTCGGGATCACTCGGGTCAGCGTCGGCGGAGAGGGTCGCCCGAATCAAGGAATACCCTTCCCCATCGGCGCGTTGCGGCCAGGGCTCGTCATCATCATAGGTTACGGAAGTAATCTCCTTGCCGTCTGCTGTCCGAAACACGATTCGTTCACGACCATTACCGAGGTTACCAAGATAGGTAGCCGCCACGGCGCACCCGGGATACCGATGGGCCATTCCATCCGTGTTGCGCGCGAGCACTACCCTCTCTCCGGAACCCACAACCTGCGAGGCGGATACGAGAAAATAGATTCCTTCCCGGCAATACATTCCCTTCAGCTCTACCGCCTCGGGGGCGATGTTCAGAAGCTCAACGAATTCAAAGTCACTTTTCTGCATTAAGCCAATTTCCTGCGCATCCTTACCGGGCTCAACCGGATGATACATCACCTCNGAAATCAACAAATCTCCCCTCCCGACTGGCCTTNTCTCGCCCGAAGCCGTAGGTCGCTCCTCAAGCAGTGCTCCCCATTGATCTTCATATCGGATACGAGCCTTGATCGTTGCCTCTTTCTCAACCCCAACCAAGGTCCCTTGAACCTCATTCCCCAATGAGAGTTCCGGGAGCAGAAGCAGGTCTGAGCTTCGCTCCCGTTCATTGACAAGCTGGATCGCGAGGACGTTGCTTCCCTTCTTCAGTAACCCCATGTGCTTGGAAATATCAAGGGTGAGCCAGTTGATGGCCACGTCATCGGGCCTCGAAAGAGCCTCCGTGTTCCACTCAGGAACTCCAGCCACATTCTCTCTTCCTACCTCAACCCCGTTTAAATATGCTACNAAGCCGTCTTCGACCTTGAGCCTCAGGATCAGAGAATCGGCTGCTGCTTCCTCCGCAATTTCGAAGTTATANCGCGCAAGCACAGTCGTTCCTTTCCCAAAGAGGTCCTCCTCAATATCAACTCCGATCAACTCCTGATAGTCCCCCCTCTGATCATATCCGATTCCCCCCTTGCCTTCGCGCCACGCCAGATCCTCAAATCCGAAATGAGNCCAATCTTCTCCAAGGGGGCCTTCCCGGGGAATGTTAATACGCACCGGAGTAGCCTCCGCCACAAGGATGCTGCGGACCAGACGGTCTGGCTGGGCCAACAGGCTGCCATCCCGGATGCCCTGTCCCTCCATCGGGTCAAGACCGTCCGTCCGATAGTATACCAGGCCATTTTCCGCGATGAAGGTACCGCCTGTCTCTCTCTCCCTGAATCGCGGAGCTGGGAGCGGATTAAAAAGCGGCGCCTCTACTAAGTTTCGCGCCGGGACACCCCGGGAAAAACGCATCGCTGCCGAAAGCTGGGTCGGAACCAGTTCGGCCCGCTTTTCGAGCACTTGCTCCAGCCAGGCGATCGCTTCCTCCCAGTCCTTGATGGTCTTTACAGGCTCCTCCGATCGCCACCCCCAGCGGGCACATTCTGCCAGCATGGCCCGGGCCACTTCCTGAGCACGGTGCCTCATGCGGGTGAGGTTCGCGGAATGAGACAATATTCCACCTGCCGACAGCACCTCTTCTGCTCGGACCCGGAAACGCTCACAATACCATTCCACCGACATCAACTGCTGATGCAGCCATTGAGGATTGAACTGATCGTAGGTAGTTCCTGCGATGAAGGGGCCTACCCTGTTGATCCCAACCGTTGCAGGTTCAGCCGCCAGACTGTGCTCGGAATCGTGGCAGAAAAAATGAAAGCCGTCTCGCCCATTTCTTTTCCAGATCGAGAACCAGTTGTTTGAGGCAAAATTCCGTGCAAACTGGGTAACCGGACCATCAAAATTTCCGGTCAAGAAAATGACCAGCATGTAGTCTATCAGATTATCGACGTCNAGATATACCGGGAACATAGGGTCGGGAATCCCATCCGCGTTCAACCCCTGGAGGCTCCGGAGAAGACTCAACCGATCGGCAGGGAATTCCTCTCTGGCCATCGCATTCGCTATCGTCCACAAGCGCTTCCATCCCCGTTCGTTACCATCAGTAGCNCGCCCTTCCTTGCTCGGCTTGGCCTTCAGAACATCAAANGCCTCATCTTCGCCTCCGAAATAGCGGGCTGCATAGGACGCCTCAGCATGTTCCTGAGTCTGGTAGATACCCCAGTAGAGCCCGTTGAGGTAGAGGTGATAGTATCGACTGCGGGTATAGGGCTGCCCCAGATCCCTCTGGCAGTCGCGTGAGAAAACATCCCGGACCAGCGTATGATGACTCGAGTCGCTGTAATGGTAGGAATAGTTCTGGGCGGTCCGCAGGTCGATATCGTCAAANCGACTGACACCNTCGTCTCCAAAAAGAGGATAATCCAGCTCGCCGGCACCATACTCCTTGCGGAAATAGAGACGGTAGCCATGTTTCTGACATGCTGCGGATCGACTGTGCCCTCCTCGCACTCTGATACCCGCATCGATCTGAAATCCCGGCTCCCGCCCCCGAGGATCGATCAGCTCCACGGAAACAGGGCGTTCCCACTCCCGGCCCCGCCCCTCGGGTTTGACGTGAATCCCGGTCCTGGAATCCAGAAAGTGCCTCTTGTCGGTCACAATCGAAATCGACGGAAGAGCCAAAAGAGCAGCCTCGAGATCCTCCGGTTGCGCATCCAGGCTCTCCGGTGAAGCCATCGCATACTTCACGACGACACCCTCGTCATCCACGGCATCCTTTCCCGCGATCCGCGCGAAAAAGGGATTCACCTTGGCGTCGTAGTGTGTTGGCCAACCCTCCGGACGAGCAGGCTGCTTCAACACATGCGAGGGAAAGATATAGCTCGCGGTATCGATGTCTGTAGGGAGATGGCCCTCTTTCCAGGCCATGACTCGTAAAACGGATGTCTCCTCAATCAGGATGGGATCCTCGTAGATTAATCCCTGCCGGGAAGATGGAGGGCTCCCATCCAGTGTATAACGGATCTCCGCTCCCTCCGTTGCGGAGCTTAACTCCACCTCGAACGGCTTCTGGTAGAACCCCCGGTCCACACTGAACTTCGTATCCTTCACCCTCGGCTGGATAGACGGANCATCATTCCTCGCACCCGGGGTAGAGCGGGAGAAAACGGTCAATTTATCGATCAGCGGACGATCGCCACGGAAGAGATAGCCGCAGGAGCGACCCTTGCCCACGGGAGGCAGGGACGGCAGAAACTCCTGGATAATCTTCCGATCTTCGATTCGCACCAGTGCGAGATACTCGCCCTCGGACTTCAGCTTNAAGTTAGTATGAGNAAATTCTCCCTGCCTGCGGTCCTTTCCAGATGCAAATACAACGAGAAATTCTCCNGGGTCGAGTCGNCTCTCCGGCAATTGCCACTTGGTCAAGAGCTCAGGATCATCTGTCAGGGAGAACAATCCGAGTTCCAGCACCCTGTCGCCCGCATTGAAGAGTTCGATCCAGTCGTTTCTGGCTCCATCCTCGTCAAGGTAACCATGCTCCGTTCCCGGCATGACCTCCGAGACCAGCAGCTCCGCGCGAAGCGTGGGGAACACCCCAAGACAAAGGCCCGCCACGAGGATCCGGTAAAACATCATTCGTAAGACACTGCCAGTGACAATTCGGTTTCAAGAACAATGCGCAAGAGAGATCGATTTTCCGCGAAAAATCCACGCCATTGGGCCCCGAGGCACTCCCCTCGGAGTGCCGATTCACCCCACNTGCATGGCGCATCGAGGACGTTNCGAGGTCCGCCCTGAAACAGGATCAGGAGCCTTTCCCACTCTTGGCGATCTTGGCGATATATTGTCGCGGCTCTGCTTCCACCTTCCCCTTGCAACCATTGCAGCAGACGGCNACCGAAATTGAAGAAGTCGCGGCCTTGTCAACCTTGCGCCCACTGACAGGGCACTCGCTCTTACCGGATTTTGCTACCTTGCCGAGAAAGGAGAACGGGTCTTTTTCGAACTTAGCGACGCACCGCTGACAACAGAAACTGACTTTTACAGAGACAGCGATCCGCCCATCAGCAGGTCTGCCCTTTACGGGGCACGCCGAATTCACCGGCTCCCCGAAGGTGGAGGCCAGCGTCAGTATTAGTCCGCAAGTAACGAGGTAGATGATCTTCATGCTTGTCTGGTTGAGGCTTTCGTCTGGGAGAGACAAACGACCATTACAAGAGCTTGTATTCTTGTCAACGTTCCCCGGTCTCTTCGAGAGAACAGAAATCATGTGAACTGGAGATCATCGATGACTCAGACTGCTCCCGAACCACGATCAGGGTTTGGCCATGAAGATGGCACGCTGCTCCCCGGTCTCGGCATCAAAGATCGCCACCCTTCCGTCAAGGGCCCCCACTGCCAGTAAGCTCGCCCACGAAGCACAGGAGGCAATCGTNGGGGCTTCCGCACCTTTCTGCGGTGCAACCTTGANTTCCTGAAGGCGTTTCTGATCCTTTGGATTGAACTGTACCACTACTCCACCAGGGGTCGTTGCAAAGAATCCATGGTCTGCCTCAACGAGACGCAGGACAGCCCCCTCGAATCTGGCGCGATCAGCAACCTTCTTCCCATCCTCAGATCGCCATAAAAAAAGATGCCCATGATCACCCGTGGAGAGCAGCTCTCCGCCGTTAGGGTGAAAGGTAATCGCCCGGACAGCCTCAGGGTGACCGGAGAATGTACTCACNCTCTTTCCCGTGNTCACATCATGGACCTTGGCCGTCTTATCCCTGCTGGCCGTCGCAATCTGCTTGCCGTCCCGACGCCAACTGAGAGCCGTAAGCCAGTCAGAATGAGCCCCAACCTCGAGANGCGCGGTCCATTTTCCCGTCTCGAANAGTCGTAGTTTTCCGTCAACTCCCCCAAACGCAAGGACCTTTCCATCTGGACTGAAACCGATCGCAAGCACGGTGTCATCTCCGCGGAAGGGAGTTGCAAGGACTCTCCCTGAGCGACTGTCAAAAATTCTGACTTCTCCCGCCTGGCCCGGGGCTCCCGTAGCAGCAGCCAGAGTTTTTCCATCAGGAGAAAGAGCCAGGCCGTAGCTACGCTGACCGTTATCAGGGATTCGATCCAGCAGAGCACCGCTGTCGGGGTCCCATACGAGGATTTCATGGTATCCCCCCGTATAGAGTCTCCGGCCCTCCTGACCAAAAACCATGGCGGTCACGCCGAGTGGTCTCGGGTATGTCGCCGGTGCAGAAGGATGAGCCCGCTGCGGGATAATCGACGAAAGCAGGGCCTGCGGGTCCTCACCATCATAAATTGCTCCCTCCACAATCCACCGGCGTATGAGGCCAATCTCATCGTTCTCAAGAGGGTCCGCGTCCACCGGCATGCGGTCCTCGACATCATCGGTCGTAATGCGGTGAAAGAGTTCGGTTTCCAGATCTCCGGGATCAAGCTCTTTCCGGAGCTGCTCATAGGTATCAAGACGATATTTACCCTTCGCCTTTCCTTCCTTGTGGCAAGCCACACACTGCTGTTGAAGGATAGGGGCTACCTCGCGGGAAAAACTAACCCCCTCTGCGGAGGCCAACGCAGCCGAAATCACAATGAACCAGATGAAGGCGTAGTTCATCGCAGTTAGTGCTGGAACAGGAACTCACTTTTGTTGAGGACAATCCAGAGAGTATCCTCGAGGGCTGCAGCAGTATTCTCGGCCTCCCGGATATATTGAAGATGCAGCGCCAGCTCCTTATCTCCAGGAGGACGACAGAGTGCAGAGACATAAAGTTTCCTGACGATCTCCTCCTCGCTGATGCCTTCGCGGATCCATCGCTGGAGATGGCCATCTCCCGCAGTGATCATGTCGTGAACAAGCTTACCATTGTACATCTGCAGGGCCTGACCCAGACTTGAATCATCCCCCCGTTCACATTCACATATGGTCTGACGTTCGGGTTGGCCGAATACTTTCATGAACTCAACATCTCCTATACGGCCACGATTGTGCGGCTTGAGGTCGGGGGCCGGAAGCTCGGTCGCCTTGACCTCGGGGGGCACTCCCTCGAATTTCATGGGCCGTCCGGTCACTGCTCCGAGGGCATCAACCAGTTGCTCCGCGGTGAGCATGCGCGGCTGATAATGGGAAAAGTAGGTGCGGTCTTCTCTGTTAAGGTCGGTAGCCTCGGAGGCTGCCTGGTAAGTATTGCTGTTCAGGATGACCCGCATGAGGTGACGGCGATCATACCCACTTTGGCGAAAATCCCGCGTTAGGGCTGCCAGCAGAGGAGGATTGGTAGGAGGGTTGGTGTCCCTGAAATCATCAAAAGGCTCTACAATCCCCCGTCCGAGGAGATGTGCCCAGATCCTGTTCGCCTCTACTTCTGCGAAAAATGGATTCCTCTCACCAGTCAGCCAGACGGTAAAGGCATCCCGTCGATCATGCGAGTTATCTACTTCCATCTCGCCAGCCTTCGGCGCCCACGGCTTCATGGTCTCTCCCGTCGCCGGGTGGGAAACCTCACCGTCACTTCTGCTGTAGACGATCAATTCCTCTCCCTTGCCTGTCTTTTTCCGTTCAACCCGGTTAAAGAATGCAGCCAGTCCATAATAATTATCCTGCGTCCACCGTTCAAAGGGGTGGTTGTGACACTTCGCACATTGAATTCTGGAACCAAGGAATAACTGAGCCGAAGTTTCCATCGCGTCGAACGTGTTGCCTGCGGCCCTGTAATAATTAGCGGCTGGATAAACGAGGCTACTTCCACGCGCGGTCAGGATCTCACGGGCAAATTCATCATAGGGCATGTTGGAGGACACTGCATTGACGAGCCACCGGTTGAACTTGAACACGGATGCATGTCCGATCTGTTTTTTGGATACCCGGAGAAGATCTCCCCATTTCTGGGCCCAGAAGGATGCGTGCTCTTCACTCTCAAGGAGGGCGTCAATCAAGACGGCACGCTTTCGAGGGTCATCGTCCTTGACGAAGGAGTCGATCTTCCCGGCAGGAGGGAGCTGCCCGGTGACATCGAGGTAAACCCTCCGGAGAAACTCCCGGTCTCCAGCCTGCTTGCTCGACACAAATTGCAGCTGTCGCAACTTCCGGTAGACCAGTTCGTCGATGTAGTTGGCCGGAGCACGCTCTACCCATTTAAATCCGTCAATCTGCCTTACGAAGGTTAGACTGGTGCTTTCTATGAACTCCAGATACCGGACAATGACGGCTGCCCCACCCCGCTCTACTCCGCTAACCAGCCCCTCCCGCGACACTTCTGCCACCTTGGTGTTGGAGCTCTCAAAGACGGCCAGATGGGTTACATCCCGGCTCGTTCCATCGCTGAACCTTGCGTGAACGGAGAACTGCTGGTTCGCATCCGGGAAGTGCAGAACCCGGGCCTCGGAAGGGTGAATCTCTATCCCGGTACAGATGGATTCCTCTTCCTTGCGAAGAGCTGCACCCTCGGCAATCCACGAGCGAAGAAGAGCGTATTCCGGGCTCTCCTCATCCAGCTTCTTGCCCCCCTCATGAGTGACGGCAGTGGTGGGTTTGAGCAAGAGAAGACTCTTCTCCGGCTCGATGGGATTGGTCCTGCGCCCCAGTTCCTCCCTGACGAGCGTGAGCCCGTCGAGAGCCGGATCAAAAGCCCGGAGCGAGAGCCGGAAGTTTCCCTTCCCGTGGGGAGACCCGTGACAGGATCCGGCACTGCATCCCAGCCGGGAGAGGACCGGCAGGGTCTCATGGCGGAAGGAAACGGGATCGGGAGACTGGATTCCCGTGACCGTAATTTTCACTCTGGAGTCCCCCAGCCGGATGCTGGTTACTCCATTGGACCGGGGCCGAACCTTCCCGCCTCCTGAAACGGACACTATCCCCGGATCATCCGTCACGTATCGGGCGCTCCGGGTCCCGTCAGCCACCCGTTCGCTATCCCGCCAGGTCGCGATCAACTGGAGGGAATCGCGCTCGCCCCTCAATATGAATTCCGGCGGATACAATTCCCAACCGGCCCGGCACAATGGCGTGGCCATTCCCAGAACGCATAATAGTGGCAGAATAAACCTCGTCATGACCTGTCGCGGACCTTGAGGGAAAAGGGAGGGCTTTCAATACGTAATGGATTTCGGTGGAAGTCCACTTCCACCTCCACTACGAGACCTTCCACTTCCACCTGCTCTGGACTACCTATCTTTAGTTCGAGCTCCACCGAGCTCGTCTTGTCATCAAGACTCTTCTCCCCGCTTTGCATACCCCCCGGCAGCCCCACCACCCGTACCTTGCTGCTGAACCGGCGGTCACCACCCTCCCAGCTCAAAGTGACCGGTATCTTAACCATGGCCCCTCTTTCAACTTCATCAGGGGGACTTACCTCGACCTTGAAAGGTGGTTTCATCACTCGCACGGCAAGGAGCCCGTTCACGGCCTGTGGAATCTCTGCTGAAGCGTCTCTCTCCTTCAACACCTGGCTCGTTTCCAGCTTCGTCACATAGGAGTGGCCCTCAAAATCCGAGACGCCCCGAACCCCGAAATCATGGATGGTTCCAACAGCGACATCTGAAGGAAGGCGAACCCGGAAACCCGCCGCTCCCTGCCCCCCCGCCACGGCATCCTGTTCCTCCCTGCACACGAGCGAGGATTCCATCCTGAGCTGGATGACCGGAGTAAACCCTTTGCGGGAACATTGGACCGGAACGACGAAGACCCCACCTGGAACGGCCAGAAAATGATCGTTAAGGGGATGTTTCTTGTCCTTCTGGCCCGGCACCGAGAGAGAAAAGGGCGCAATCCCGGAATTGACCGATAGCTCAAACTCCATGCCGGGGCCTCGACGACCATACGCATCACGAACCTCCACGCTATAGGTGCCGGCATCCAGCCAGACCTGCATTTTCTGTTCCTCAAAAATCTCTGGTGAACTCTTTGCCACGACCTCACCACTCTCTTTCAGAATCCGCATCCGTGGGAGTGCCGGGGAGCGGATTTTACGAGCCGCTGCAGCCAGCGTCACATAGGATCGTCTCTCAAGACTGAGAGGAATGCGGGCCACACCGGCCTCCGCTCCAATGAGATGTCTACTCAGTCTTACCTCTCCGATTCCAAGAACTTTTTCATCTTCTGCGACATCGTAATCCGGAACCTCATCTGCTGTCGCGGCAGCTGCTGCCACCAGCTCCTCAATGACGAACTGGTATGCTTTTCCACCACGGTATTCCGAATCCATCAGCTCAACGATGTAAACGCCCTCCTCAGGAGCGGAAAAATCAATTCTTGGATTCAGCCCATCAATCTGACTGTCGTCAGCTTGAAAAAGCCGGCGCCCACCTTCTGTCCTCAGGGTCAGCACCCCATCAAAGTCTGAACCGCGCCCCTCTGCCCTGAGGGTGATCCGCTCTCCTTTTTTTGCGTTAAACCGGAAATAATGTGCCCCCAGCTTCTGCGAACTTCCCTCCACCTTGGTGGGCACTTCGATCTCCTGAGCCTCTACAGCCCTCGTCCTCGCCTGAGAAGTCACCAATGAGTCCTCCCGGTCGCTTACCCTTAGATATACCAGGTTGCTGACCCCGTGGTCGCTGTGAACACGCAATGCTCCTGGCCCAACGTAATCCGTTGAGATCCGGAATACCGGGGCCTTGTCCTCGATCCGCTCTATCTCAGAGGGGAAGCTGGTCCACAGCCTCACCTCTTCCAATCCCCCTCCATGAAGACGGACCTCTGCCGGCTTGCCGGATTGAATCACCGAGGGTTCACAACGTTCCAGCCTGACATGCTGGGCCAGAAGACCAGACGGCCCTGCTGCCAGCACGAGACAGAACCCTGGACAAAACCATGGCACAATACCGCTCAAGAACCGCTGTCTGCTAGTGGTTTCCCATCCGGCCCTACCCCTTCCGTGGGCACCTCGTGGAGGTACAGGTCAAAGCGCCCTCCTCTTTCTGACACGATGACGACATGCTTCCCATCCGGATGCCATGCCGGGTAATCGTCACGATCCAACCCGGTTGTCAGGGCCCTCACACCGGTCCCATCTATCTTCATGACATAGACATTATAGCCCCCGTCCCGGGTGCTGGTGAAGACGATCTGCCTGCCATCCGGGGAGACCACAGGACGAATGTCCATGATCGTATTTTCCGTGAGACGTTTCTCGTCAGAGCCCTCAGCACTCATCGAGTAGATCTCATAGTTATTCTCTCTCGAATTGCTGAAGACAATCGTCTTGCCATCAGGAGTGAAACTAGGCCAGTTGCTCACCCCTTCAGACTGTGTTAGCTGCTTCTTCTCCTTACCGTCAACCCGGACAGACCACAGTTGCTGCGGTCCGGTTTCCGCAAAGGCGTATACGACCCGTTTGCTGTCCGGGGTGAACACCGGACTTCTCGTTCCTCCGCGTCCGGAGTGGGTGATGTATACATCCTTCCTTTCTTCGAGATTCCTGATCACGAGTTTTGCAGTCAGGTTTCCCGTACACTCGGTTACCGACATGAACCTTCCGTCTGGAGAGATCTTGGGCTCGATATGGTGCTTGTCGCCCACATCCGGGACAAACGGCTCTGACTTACCCGTCTCGAGATCCAACCTCAGGACCCGGACGAGATCGTCCTGCTCGTCATAGCCATAAAGAAGAGCTTTTCCTCCCTCGACAAAATACGGATCGCGCTTGAGAATCCCATCGTTGGTCAGCCGCTTTGGCTCAGCGAGAGCGGCATTATGCAGGGCCAGAAGTGCTAACCCGAGAGCCGCCAGTGCCTCCCTGCCTCCCCATGATGATCCCAACATCCCACGAGTAGATTCCCTAGAGGAGCTCATGGATAACCCTCCCCCCATCCAGAACTTTCATTTCCGCCCTCTGCTGGGCCCCAACGCCGCATAGCTCGGCGATTGTCGTGCCAGCCATCAGGGGAGAGATCGGCTCGGTCAGCGGGCGCTCTGCCCTCGCATCGCTCTCCCCGATCGTGCGTCCAGGCTGCACACCCGCACCTGCCCAGATTGAAAAGTAGCAGTGCTGGTGATGCTCGCGAGCTGCCCGCTTGCTGATCTTGGGCGTGCGCCCGAACTCACCCATGGCTACGACAAGAGTATCCTCCATCATGCCACGGTCGTATAAATCATCCAGCAACGCTGAAAATGCGCGGTCGAGGATCGGGCAGTGCCGGTCCTGAAGGAGCTCAAAGTTGTAAATGTGCGTATCCCAGCCCCAATCCCCGTTGGGAGTAAAAGTCTCAACATATTCCGACCAGTTGACCTGAATGTAGGGCACGCCCACCTGAGCCAGCCGGCGAGCAAGAAGACAACTCTGCCCGAAGGCGGTCTGACCATAGGACTCACGGGTTTTCTCCTTCTCACGGGTGAGATCAAAGGCGTCCTTGGCCTTGGGATCCGTCAACAGGCCATAGGCTGCCTGGTGGGTCTTCTCCCAGTCATCGATTCGTGCCCCGTCCAGTGTTCTGTGCGCAGCGTCGAGCTGATCGAGTAACTTCTTCCGGTTCTGAATCCTGTTTGGCGTAATGCCATCGAGCATCTTAAGGGTAGGGATATTGACATCCCCATGCTGAGAGCAACTCACCAGAAATGGATCGTAGGCCTTACCGAGGGTCCCGCCTCCATATCCCTCAATGCGGCGCGGCAGATCCCGGGGTATTCCTCGACCGAGATAAAAGAAGGGGGGAAGGGCTCCACTGTTTCCGCGATGCTTTGCAATGATCGACCCGAAATTCGGATGAACCGTCGGAGCTTCCTTGAACCCGGTCACCCCAATCGTTCCCGCTCCGGGATGCCCGCCATCCGTGGTGACCATCGACCGGATCAATGAAAACTTGTCGTTCCGCTGAGCAAGGCGGGGAAGCATCTCCGTAAAGTGCACTCCCGGAATTTTGGTCGGAATCGTCCCGAAGGGGCCCCGATAGTCCATGGGTGCATCGGGTTTCGGGTCAAACGTATCTATGTGGCTGGGACCTCCCCACAACCAGAGGAGGATGACCGACTTGGCTCGACCCCGCTCCTGCGCCGCCTGTACTTCCAGCAAATTCGGCAGGCCTGCCCCCATCGCGAAGGGAACTGCTGCGGCCGTCTTGAGGAAGGAACGCCGCGACAGGCCATTACAGTCATTGGCCTTGAAATTACCTACTCCGATCATTGTTAAACGTTCTCTAGGTTGATTATTCCGGTGCCAAAAGGAAAGGAAATATGCATCGCCGCAACAGGTGAGCGTCACCTCCGAAATTTTTGGATTCAGGGTTGAATCCTCCAGCCCTAGGGTCATTGCCTTGGCCTTCAACAGCTACCTGTTCTGGATCTTCTTCGCGGCGGTAATGGCGCTCTATCGCCTGCTACCCCACCGGGGACAGAATCGCATGCTTCTTATCGCGAGTTACGTTTTCTACGGGGCCTGGGACGCCCGCTTCCTTCTCCTTATCCTAATTTCGACGCTGGTAGACTTCCACGTAGCCCGAAGGGTGGCAGCCTCAAGGGACAGGGCGGTCGCGAAGCGTTGGTGCATTCTGTCGATCACGATCAATCTGGGTATTCTTGGAGTCTTTAAGTACTTCGACTTCTTTACCTCCAGCTTCTCCAGTCTCTTGGACTTCCTCTTCAGCTATGAAACAGACCCCATCACCCTGAACATAATACTACCGGTTGGCATCTCATTCTATACCTTCCAAACCCTGAGCTACACCATCGACGTCTACCGTGGACGAACAAGGCCCGCAACTAGGCTGACTGACTTTGCACTTTATGTCGCATTTTTCCCTCAGCTGGTGGCAGGGCCCATTGAGCGCTCCCATCGGCTTCTTCCTCAGATCGTCAACCCACGAGCGACCCGACAGGATCATTTCGCGAGGGGACTCTATCTCGTTATCAGTGGTCTCTTTGCCAAGATCGTTATTGCCGATAACATGGCATTCATCTGCAACGGTATCTTTGCGGCAAGTGATGACCAGGTGGGCGGCGTCGACCGGCTGGTTGGGATTTACGCTTTTGCCTTTCAGATCTATGGCGACTTTTACGGCTACTCCTCCATCGCAAGGGGTATCGCCCTCTGGATGGGAATTGAGCTCATGGCTAATTTCCGTATGCCCTATTTCGCCCGCTCGCCCGCCGATTTCTGGAAGCGCTGGCACATAAGCCTGTCCAGCTGGTTGCGCGACTATCTCTATATCCCTCTTGGTGGCAATCGGGGTGGGAAATGGAAAACATGCAGGAACTTGATGCTTACGATGCTCCTGGGGGGGCTCTGGCATGGAGCAGGTTGGACTTTCATTCTCTGGGGAGTCTACCAGGGACTCCTGCTCTGCGCGTATCGGCCATTCGAAGGCCGCATCCACGATTCGCAACCCTCTCTGCTTCGGCGGCTGGTTGGAACATTCCTTTTTTTCAACCTTGTCTGTATTGGCTGGCTTCTCTTCCGAGCGGAATCTGCGACCCAGGCATGGGACTTTTTAGCTTCCATCCTCTTCACCGATTTTTCTGCAACTTTCCTTTCCGCCTATGGACTGGGATCGATTCTCTACCTCGCAGGCCCCTTCCTGCTCCTCGAAATATGGCTGACCCGGCGCGATGACCTCCTTGCCCTCACCAAGGTGGCATGGGGATGGCGGGCAGCCGCTTATTCATATGCCCTTTTCATGCTTGTAGTCCANCAACCCCTCCGAACCAGTGAATTCATCTACTTCCAGTTTTAGAACTACCGAGTGGAAAGTCCTCGCTGTCGTCGTGGCAACTGGACTCCTGCTCGAAATCATCGCGCGCGTGCTCGCTCCCACTCTCGATTACGATCGCGTTCACATCCATTCTTTCCCTGAAATAGCGGAGGAGATGCGAAGTGGGAAGCGTCCGCGAATCATGATCCTCGGAAATTCCCTTCTTCTCCANGGAGTAGATTCAGCTTTGCTGGAGGAAAATATTTCCAACTCGCTTTCCCGACCCTGCAGCGTCTCCAAAGTTACACCCGTGGCAACCGCGGCCCGAGACTGGCTCTACCTCTACGACACCTACTTTACTCAATCCGGGAGTCATCCNGATATTGTCGTGATCGGATTCGTGGGGCACCATCTTCCGGATCAGTANGAGCTCAAGCTGCGCCGGCTCGCGCGCCACTTCTGCTCCCTTGAGAATCTTGGATCCTGCCTTGATGAGGAAAGCCCATCTCTCGACGGAAGAGCGATCGGAATTCTCTCCCACTTCAGTGCCCTCTTTGGAGATCAGCGAACACACCAATGGGGAGTCAGCTCTGCTGTAATTCCACAATTCGGAAAGGGTGCCAGCAGGCTCAACAACATTCTCGATGCAGCAAAGAACCATCCCGCTGGAAAGAAGGAGCCCTCAATCACTGGCAACGAATCCCCGGGCCGGACCTACCGCAAGCTCAACCAATTGATCAGGGCTCTGAAAACACATGGAGTGGAGCCCTATTTTGTTCCGATGCCTCAACCTGAGCCGTGGACCATCGACCCGACCGCGAGGGCNGTAATTGAGGAAAATGGGGCCACCCTTATNGAGGGCCCTGTTAATCCCCCCATTGGGAAANGGGACTTCTCCGATGGTTACCACCTCGGAGAAACCGGAAAGACGCGCTTTACCTCTTTTCTCTCCTCCGTACTGTCCGAGAAACTATCGAACACGGAAAGCTCTTCCCCCTGATCCTCCATTGACGCACGTGGCACCGATCCTCCATCGTCCCCGAATGGCAGACTGCCCTTTTGCACGTGTTCTTGTCCTCGGCTACGCCCTCGCAACCCTGTGCTGCCTTCCCGCCGGGGCGACCCTCACCGTCGCCGCCGCCTTCGGTGACAATGCAGTTCTACAGAGAGGAGTAGAGCTCCCGGTCTGGGGCAGCGCCCCAGCCGGCAGCCAGGTGCATATCGAATTCGCCGGCCAGTCCNGGACCACCACAGCTGACGAGGGCGGAAAGTGGATTGTCCGGCTCAAGGAGCTGAGAGCGAGCAGCGAAGGCCGCCTTCTTCATATCCGTTCTGCGCAGGACCATCTCACCTTCAAAAACGTGGTGGTGGGTGAGGTATGGCTGGCAAGCGGCCAGTCGAATATGCAGTTCCCCATGAGCGCCTGCGCAAAACGGATGAAGGCNATTGAGGCCATTCTCCTGGAAGAGCCTGATCCCAGGATCCGATTTCTCAGAATTGGCTGCCCAGACAGCCCTGGATTCAGGCATATCAAGCGCAGCGAGATCGCGTGGACTGTTGACTCCAGGGCCACTCGCCCAGGCTACTCGGCTGTGGCCTTCTTCTTCGCCCGGAAGATCGCAAACGTGCTCAAGGTCCCGGTCGGGGTCATTGAATCATCGTGGGGGGGGAAGCCCATCGAGGGATTTATTCCTGCGGATGAATTTGGAAAGAGTGAGGTTCTCCGGCCCATCGCCGAACTAGCCCAAAGGGATGAACTTGACCAGGTGAAAGCCTTGGAGGGGGGAGTTATCATTCGCAACACCGCAGGCAGACCTGGGCGTATCTTCAATAGCAGGATTGCCCCGATTGCCCCCTATGCCGTTGCCGGTGCGATCTGGTATCAGGGGGAATCAAACGCAGGAAAAGGCGAAGACCCCCGCAACTACAGATTCAAGATGAAGGCTCTCATCAACGGCTGGCGCAAGGCTTTCGAAAACCCTCNNCTTCCGTTCTATTTCGTCCAACTTCCCGCCTACCGGAACGAGGCATTCGGATGGGTCCGTCTCCGGGAGGAGCAGCGCCGCAGCCTTACTACACCGCATACCGGCATGACCGTCACTATCGACCTCAGGGACACGGATATTCATCCAGCGAACAAGATNGACGTTGGAGAACGCCTGGCTCTCTGGCCGCTTTCCCGGCAGCATGGCAACCCCGGGATGGTGTCTGCGGGCCCGCTCTTTCAATCAGCCCGGGTTGAGGGCAGGACTGTCCGGATCCAATTCGGCTCTCTGGGAGGTGGTCTGATGGTAGCGAGAAAGGACGGGGCCGGACCCGTCACGGAAACGCCAGCCACGGACCTTCGCCACTTCGAAATTGCCGGGGCTGATGCTGTCTGGCATGCGGGCACAGCCGAGATCGAAAGTGAGGAAGTCGTGGTTCGATCACGATTCGTCAGTCACCCCGTAGCGGTGCGCTATGCGTGCCTGGGCGACCCGGAAAACCCGAACCTCTACAACCGCGCAGGGCTGCCGGCCTCGCCTTTCTGCTCGCACCTTTCGTTTCTGCCGTGGGCCCCTTCGCCCTCCCCTGAAGGTTCCAGAAAAGGCGAATGACTACTGCGCAGTTCCGGGAAGGAATCGGTAGTAGACCTCCAGCATCAGGGTGGCCAGACAGGTCACGTAGTGCACGTTGCCCAGTCCATGGCCGGTGTTGCCAGGAAGAGGCCAAGACCCGTCGTTGTTCTGGGCGGCAAGNGTTCCGTCCCGGAAGAGTTCATTATATTCCTGCCAGAACCTGCCNCCATAATTGATCATGGCCTGAGAAGCATAATAGTGCCCATAGAGATCCGTGTCCTTCCCCTTCCAGTCGAACTTGATATTTTTGTTGATGAGCTTGCAGGCTTTTCGGGGCACGGAATGAGCTTCCTTGCCCCAGAGCTGGAAACAAAGAGCCCCTGCTGCNGACAGGGTCGTNCCGTCTCCCTTGGGAGTTGGACCGGTATAGCCAATGGCACCACTCGCATGCTGATTACCTTCAAAGGCGTCCAGCCCATCTCTCGCGGCCTTGGTCATATTCCGAAACTCTATTCCAGTGTGCTTACAGGCCTTAAGGGCCTGCAACGTCCACGCCATCACTGAACTATCGTTACGACGGTCTTCCGCGAAGCGATAGGTCCATCCTCCCGCAGCGTTCTGACCATCGATAATGGTCTGTCCTCCCAGCTGTACCGCCTCCATGAGGCCAGGGAGATTCACTCCCAGCTGGCTGCAGAAGGTGTATGCCTCCGCTATCGCGTAGGTCGCAATGGCGTGCTCGTAGACCCACTGGTTCGACTGGAGATCAGTTCCCAGCCGACCCTTGTTCTTGGCGCTCTGGTTGACAAGGTAGGTAATCGCATTGGTGACTGTCTCCCCATACTTTACAGAGAGGGGAGTCTCGCAATGTCCGAGGTAGGCCAGAAGAGCCAGCCCCGTGTAGGCGACCTTGTAATTGGCTCCCCAGGATCCTTCACCCGCCTGAGTGGTCTGGAGCCAGTCCAATGCTTTCACCACAGCGGTTTCACACTCCTCCGTGCCGCCATTTTCCTTCAAACGCTGCATGCGGTCCTCGGGAGAGCAGCGCTTCCGCATCACTGCGGGAATATTACCAAATCCACCTCCACCACCATCACCGCCATTNCCCCATCCTTCACCAAAGTCGTCACCACTGCCAAAATCGAGATTGGGCTGCGCCTCCGTCTCCGGGACTGGNACCGCAGTCGGCGACGGTGTCGTCGAGGCGATGACCTTGGCCATTGATGATGAGGGCGCGGAGGGCTTTCTCTGAATCTGTGGATTTACTTCCTTCTGATCCATGGTGTCCTCCTGAGGAGCCCCGGCCTGATACGCCACGATCGTCGGGGACTTGATCATGAGGTTGGGCAGCAGGATGAAGAGAAGAACAAGGACCACGAGAGAGATCACCAGAAGGGCAATCATGATACTCGTGATAACAGAGGATCTCCGCTGCGCTTCCAAGCGCGCTTCGGCTTCGGGACTGAGTTGGGCGTGAAGGCTCATACCAAGGCGGATTGTAGGTATTTTGTGGGTTGTTCTGNCACAGGAGAAAGGTCCAGACACGGGGAGCCTACCCGCCCGCACAGGAAAATCCGCTCAAAAATCGCCAAATTTTATCTTCCGTGCCCTCTCANAACCTAACCCGATGGGAGGATTCGGCTCAAATTAGCGGGCNATCCCCCGGGTGAACCCCGAAATCGAGGACAAGCCGTCGCTCAGAGCCATACCCGGCAATCTGACCGGTCTGGCAATCACCCTTCCGGACCATCGGAAGACGCATGCACCTCCTCGAAATCGAAAAATGCCCGGATTTGCCACCGGACCTCCCGCCCTACTCTGCGCCAGGCTCCACGTTTGGATCATCATCCGGATCCCGAGTCCAGATGATCGATACTCCGGGACCCTGCTCCCCCGGAACGATGATTTCGCCTGAAGGCTTGATAAGCTCGGGCACCCTGCGCACCTCGGTGTGGCCATCNACAAAGAGGAGAACTCCCTTCTGGTTGTGACGCGTTGCAAACGCTCTCGGATTGGCTTTAGGGGACCCATTGAACTTTCTCTGGGCCTTGGAGTGCTGTTGGTCCTTGGGCAATCCCCGCTCAAGAAAGATCACGGTGTTTGCAGGCTGCTGGATCGAAGCGAGGGTCCCCGGCTCCTTGTATCCGTCGGGGGATCGCCTCTGCAGGCGGCTGTTCATTCCTATGGCGAAGTAGGGCCGCTCCAGCTTTTTTTCGCTCTTCGCGTAAGGAGCTGATTCCACAAAAATAGGGTAGGAAGCATCATAAAAGGCCTGCGGCGCGTTATCCTGCTCCAACTGGGCGACCGAACGATAACCCATTCTCTCAGGGAGAACGTTATACCATGCCTCCTCGGCCTCCTCACTGGCCGCTACTGCCCAATCTTCGGCCTCTGCTGAAATGTCAGGCACATCGGCATTTTCAAGAGGAAGNCGGCCCCCGTGATCGGTGGTGTAGTCAACGAAGGCTTGGCCGAGGTCCTTGATCTTCTGTGTAGCCCGGGTCAGATTNGCACCCTGCACCATATTGGTGAAAACCTGAAAAGAAAGGCCTGCCAGCACGATCACGATCGCGACAGCAACGAGCAACTCAAGGAGCGTAAACCCCCGGGTAGCCTTTCGATGACACTTTGGTTCCATTGTATCTACCTGTCGAAGCTCCTCTGGGTTGAGGTCAGGATGACCCGATTGTTACCAGAGGCAACTTGCAGTTTCTCCATAAAATCGGTAATTTCCACTCCTGTTTTCAAAAGAATGCCCCAGCGCAGCTCGGTCATCATGCCCGCCTGGATGGATTCAACGCTGATCAGCTCGGTTGCGTCCGCGAATTCCTCGAAAATCGGGTAAAACGCTTTGTCGTACTGAATATCGTTATTCACACGGATTCTGAGCTGGTGGGAGGCCCTTTTCGGGGCAAACGCCTCTTTTTTCGACAAAACGTAAATGGCCGCCACCATCACGATCGTCGTCGCAGCCGCCGTCGGATAGAGCCGGGCGCCAACAACCATGCCGGTCATCATCGAAAAAAGAATGAAGGCCAGGTCCCGGGCCTGCCCCAGATTACGACGAAAACGGATCATCGCAAAAGCCGCGAACATTCCGAAACCAATCGCCTGTGCGTTTTGATGAGTCCCCACCACGAGAATAAGAATGGTGGTCACCGTCCCTACAATCACGAGGGTGTGAACATAATCCTGGGAATATCGGGTGCCNCGGTAGGTCGCCTTGTAAAGGGTGCCGATGATCAGGTTGAGACCAAAGCTCACACCCAAGGCAAAGACCACCTCAACAAANCCGGGCTTGGTAAGGTCGAATCCGAGTTGTTCCCGGATGGTCTCATAGNTATTGGCTATAAATGCGAGAGAGTTCATGGAGTTGATTGAAAAGAGATTCAGGCCGCCGATTCCCGATGCTGCGTGGCGTGGTTGAGCTGGGATACCAGAACGGGGTCATGTTTTTCCAGGGAGGTGCAATACTTACTGAAACTGCGACGGCTCAACCCGGTTTCGCCTGCACGCTGTCGCAACCAGTAGGGAACGGCNCCTATGGATTTGACCTCCATGATTGACTCTCCCTCCGGAATAATAAATTTGCTGAAATCCTGATCATCCGGAAGCAGCCTCGGGAACTCGGGCCGGCACCTCAGAAGATTATCAAAGGTAATCCTGAGCTTGCCATCGGGAGAGCTGAANGCNTTGCGGTCGTAGCGAATNTGCATNGANGGNTTGTGCCCNGCNGCTCGCATTCCNAGAACNTCATCNATNANAATNCGNCCAGNCCNNNNCACCTGATCATACATNCCNCTCAGNACGTCGTCGTNNCCNAGNCCNAANTNCTGNGCNGCNTCAATNGNCATGGGNAGNCGNCGCTTNACNCCNAGNCCCTGCAANTTNTGTTTTACTTCCAGAAAGCCCGCNGGNGGNATNTTNGCAGTCTCNGANCCATAGATNCGCAACCGGATCTTGCGCCGGCTATTGAAGCCCCGCTGCTTCTCCCAGTAACAGTCGCGCTCGGCNGTATCGTANTANTGGGAGAGAATGGGGTAGTCTCCTGAATTCCCGGGGTTCTGGTCCACGGCCAACCGCAGGGAGACCTCCTCCTTCCACTGGCGGTATTGCTCAGCGGTGATCCAGAATTTGTACTCGGTCCTGCTTAGGCTCACTGTTGAGTGGAGAAAGGGGTGGAAATTAGCAGCCTCGCGGAGAGCGCCTAGAGTGTCGTGCTCGTCACCATATTAATAAATGAGAGGCCCCTCCACAACTCCCGATTATTCTCTCGCGGTTACTGATCATTGCGCGAATTAAGGGATCGTAGCGCGTTTTTCTGATTCGTAGGGCATGCAAGGGATTACGCCCCAGACCCATGAGCCGGCTGGGCCCCTCGCCCGCTCAACTGCGTCAAACGGCCTATTCCTCCGCCCTCTCAGCCCATCCGGGTTGAATTCCACCTTCTCACGGGGTCCTGCCGCCTTGTGCCCACTCCCGCGGCGACCCAGTGTATCCGCCTCTCTGATTCCTCACAGATTTGGGGTGTTCTCCATAACCCCGAAACTATAGTGCACACCCGCTCCAGCACGAAGCCCAATGCCATCACTCCGTCGTTCCCTCCCGGCCACCTTGATCCTGATCACAGGACTACTGGCGATATCGCCAGCCTCTGCCCGAATTTATATCAGCGAGTTTCTTGCCGAGAACACCAATGGACTGCGTGACGGCGATGGAGAATTCTCAGATTGGATCGAGATCTACAACTCCGGTTCTCAGCCGGTCGATCTCGAAGGCTACTATCTGACGGACAACCCCGGAGCTCTCACAAAATGGGCTTTTCCATCGCTGCAACTGGAACCACGGCAGTTTCTTCTGGTCTTCGCCTCTGGAAAGGACCGAAGGGGCACCAGTGAAGAACTTCACACCAACTTCAAGATCGATGACCGCGGTGAATATCTTGGCCTCATTGCTCCCGATGGGATCTCCGTAATCTCCGAATTTGGTGGGAATGACACCCCCTTGCCACGCCAGAGAGAGAATATTTCCTTCGGCCTGATGCAGACAGGCACTCTTACTACCCGCACCCTCCTCTCCCAGAACACTCCGGCTACTGTCCGCATTCCGACAAGTGACGATTCCGTTCTCGGGATCTCCTGGACTGAACCAACATTCGATGACCTCGCCTGGCGCGATGTAGCGATCGGCGTCGGCTACGACGAGGCCAATACATACGTCCCCGAGTTTGGCATCGGAGGTGATCTGGGTGATGAACTTAACGGAGTCAGCACCAGCCTCTACCTCCGGGTTCCCTTCCAGATCACGGAGCCGTCCTCAGTATCAGAGTTATCGCTCCGCATGAAATACGACGATGGCTTTGCTGCATATCTCAACGGGGTGCTCGTTGAATCCGTGAACTCCCCCGCCGGGGCAAACCTGACCTACAACTCAGAGGCCACTTCCAATCATTCGGATAACGAGGCCCTGATTTACGAGTCCTTTGACCTGAGCGACCAGGTGCAGCTTCTGAGAAACGGGTCGAACATTCTTGCGATCCATGGGCTGAACGATGGACTCACCAGTTCGGACATGCTGATTTCCCCGGAACTGAACGCGGTCCAGATCTTGGACCCTGCGACCGGGGATCCCGGCTTCTTTGCTACTCCCACGCCCGGGAACCAGAATGGAGAGGCCTTCGCTGGATTTGCCGAAGACCTCGTATTCAGCGTTGACCGTGGATTTTTCTCCAGTCAGTTCCTGCTGCAACTGACGACCGCCACAGAGGATGTAGAAATCCGCTATACCCTCGATGGTTCAGTCCCATCGCCCACGCAAGGTCTGGTGTATCGGGCGCCGATCAGTATTACGGGGACTCAGGTGGTTCGTGCCATGGCCCACAAACCAGGATTTCAACCCACGAAGGTCGAGACCCACACCTACATATTTCCCGACGCTGTCGCCAGCCAGACCCGGCCTTCCGGCTATCCCACCAGCTGGGGAGGCGAACCCAGTGCCGACTACGGCATGAATACCCAGATTACCCGCTCACGGCAGTATGCCGTCCGCCTACAAAGAGGTTTACGGGACATCCCAACTCTATCCGTCACGGGGGAGCGGGATGACTTCTTCGGCGCGAACGGGATCTATGTCGACACTCAGAATCGTAATCTGGAAGCTCCTGTATCTGCCGAATACTTCCATCCGGACCCTGCTTCCGATGGCGTCAATATCGAGGAAGGATTCCAGATCGACTGCGGATGCAAGCTCCAGGGCGGTGCCAGTCGCAACCCCGGCTCATCGATCAAGCACTCCCTCAGCCTGCGTTTTCGCGATCTCTACGGCCCGGGTAAGCTCAACTACCCGGTCTTCGAGGGAACCGACATTACTACCTTCGACAGCATTCACCTGCGAGCCATGTATAACAACTCATGGCACCACAGTAACAGTGGGCAGCGGGCTCGTGCTACGATGATCCGTGACCAGTGGGCACGGGACTGCATGATTGACATGGGCAATCCTGATGGCGGTCAGGGCCACTTCGTTCATCTTTACCTCAATGGACTCTACTGGGGCGTCTACAACCTCCATGAACGACTCGAGAACGACCACTACGCAGCCTACAACGGCTTCGAGGACGACGAGGTTCTTGGCCTGAACCCGGGACGCCTGACTTCGGAGGAATCGAGCTCCTTCAATGCGATGAAATCGATCGTCGCGAATCCACGGACAACGTGGGCCCGGATCCAGAGGGTGATCGATGTGGACAATTACATCGACTTTGTCATCGCAGAGTATTTCGGGCGCAACGCCGACCTAAAAAATAATGACAACTGGCGCGCTGCTGGCGGAGGTGCTGCCAACGCCCCCTGGCGCTTCTACTGCTGGGATACCGAGCGCATTCTGGAAAATGAAACTGATACCAGTGCTCCCAGTAACAG
The DNA here is from genome assembly GCA_002723015.1 of Roseibacillus sp. The sequence continues at coordinate 36,782 of PBNG01000048.1, forward strand.
CGGGGCATTGGACGGGGCACTCATCTTCAACGATCTCGAGAGGTTTCGGGAATTCAGGGTTCGCTTTGCCGATCGCGCCTACAAGCACCTCTTCAATGGGGGAGCACTCACAAACCTTGCAAACCGCAACCGGTTCCAGAAATACGTCGACCAGATTAACGCCGCGATCATCTGCGAATCTGCTCGATGGGGTGACGATCGCAGCGGAGGGGGATTCGGGGGCAGCTACGCACGCGATGAAAACTGGACTCGAGCCGTCTATGGCATGCCTGGAGGACCGGGCACAAGTCCGAGCAACGGTGTGCTCGGATCGTGGTTCCCGACCTCAGGAACCAACCGTAGTGACCGGATTATCAGCACCTGGCGATCTCGCCGCTTCTCGGGAAGTTCTGATACCTACCTCGGGACGATTCAGCCTCCTCTTTTCACGGTCAACGGTACAACCCAGCACGGTGGGAACCTCCCCGCCAGGGGCGCCCTCTCCGCCACGGCCTCCTCGGGATCGATCTACTATACGACCGACGGAACTGACCCACGACTGGAGGGCGGAAACCTTGCACCGGGGGCCATTCTTCTTTCAGGGGAGATCGCTTTCCCTGCCAGTGGACTGGTCCGCATGAGGGCACGGCTGGGCGGAGGAGATTCCTGGTCCCCTCTCAACGAGGCCCTCTTTTATCTCGAGCGCCGGGCCACCGACTCCGATCTGCGCATTACCGAAATCAATTACAACGCGATTCCAGCCAGCGCGGCAGAGGCAAGCGACGCGGCCGAACTGCCACTACCCCGTCTTTTCGATGGAGGAGATTTCGAATTCATCGAAATCCGTAATGTCAGTGACACCGCAGTCAACCTCGGCGGAGTGCGTTTCACGGATGGAATCAACTTCACCTTTCCGGTGACCAACATTCACCCTGACGGGCACGTGGTCGTCGTCGCTGACCTCGAGGGATTTGCAGCACGCTATGGAACGGGGCTTCCGGTGGCGGGACAGTTTTCCGGCAGCCTCGGCAACGGTGGGGAGCGCATCCTGCTGGAGACATCTGAAGGCGTAATCATGCAGGATTTCGCCTATGATGACGGGGGCACCTGGCCCGGACGAGCCGATGGCATTGGATCCTCGCTAGAAATTATTGATCCTTCGTTAGACTACGATAATTCGGAAAGCTGGCGCGCTAGTAGTGAATACAATGGCTCGCCAGGCACCCCTGGAATGGGCCGCGATGGGCGGGTTGTCGTAAATGAGGTTCTCACAAAAACAGCCTTACCTACCCTCGACCAAATCGAACTCCACAACACTACAGCCAGTGCGATAGAGGTCACTGACTGGTATCTCTCGGACGCTAGCAGCAACTACCGGAAGTTTCGTCTTCCCGCGGCCACGATTCCGGCCGGGGGCTACGCGATTTGGGACGAGAACGATTTCAACGCTCCCGACGATCTTACCATTTCTTCATATTCGGGCTCTGAAGCAACTGTGCCTACCATGGTCTTCGCCCCTGGCCATGGACTGTCCACCGGTGACGCTATCACAATATCGGGTTATGGCGGAGCCGGGGCCTATAACGACACCTTTGAGGTCACGGTCTCCAATCCAGACAGCTTCAGCATCCCCGTTCCCTTCATCGACAATGACGTTACTAAGGGAACCTACACCCGAGGAGAGCCCTTTGCTCTTTCTGCGGAGGGCGACAAGGTCTGGCTCCTCGAAGGAGATGCCAGCGGCAAGTTACTCAGGTTCGTCGACGTCGTGGAATTTGCTGCCGCTCGCAACAACGAGGCGCTGGGGCGCTGGCCCAATGGTGGGGGCAGCGGCACCCTTGTCAGCATGTCTGCCAACACCTTCGGCTCCCTTAATTCTCCTGCTCAGGTTGGTCCGGTCATCATATCAGAGTTGATGTATCAGCCAGCCTTCACCCCGGAAAACATCTTCGAATACGTCGAACTGTTCAATTCCGGTCCTGCGATTGAAAGCCTCGCCAACTGGAGGATACGCGGTGGGATTGACTTTGATTTCAGCTCTGCCCATTCACTCGGCACGGGGGAAACCATCCTTATCGTTGGCTTCGATCCGGTAACTGAACCGGAAATCTTAGATAGCTTCCGCTCCCAATACCGAGTCGACGGGGGAGTCACTCTTATTGGACCATGGAGCGACGGACCGCTGCGCAATGATGAGGGCACCGTGCGCCTGCAAAGGCCTGACACGCCCCCTCCGACAGATCCGACCACCTATCCCCAGGTGACTGAGGATGAGGTCCGCTATTCTGGCGCCGCTCCCTGGTCGGCCAGCGCGGCCGGTGAGGGAGAATCACTCCACCGGGTGAATTCCACGCTCTTCGGTAACTTTCCCGCAAGCTGGATCGGAAAAGAGCCCTCCCCCGGGATCAGCGAGCAGGAAATGTCCTACGAAGATTTTCGGGTCCTGACCTTCGGGCCCGGGGCCCCTCCAGGGTCAGGCGAGCTCGAGGACTTCGACCTCGATGGGTTTCTGAATATCGTGGAGTATGCCCTCGGGCTGAATCCTCTCCTTGCTGATGCCTCCCTCGCCCCCTCCCCCATCGTGGAAGCCGGTGAGCTGACCCTTACTTTTCCACGCAATCCTCTTCTCAGTGACATCCGCAGTGTGGTGGAGTTTTCCACGGATCTTGTGACGTGGACCCCGATCGACGATGTAGCTGCGTCCCCCGGCAATGTAAACGGTCTCCGCAGGGCCAGTATCAACATGACTCCATACCGCAGGCTTTTCCTTCGCATTTCCGTGACCTCTCTCCCATAGGGCCCGAAACCTGCAAAGGCTCTCCGATCCAAGGGATGCACTCTTGTAAGAATCCCAAATCGAGAAGAATCTTCCCTCCATGAAAGCTCTTGTCCTTACCTCTGTCGATGGCGCCCTTGAATTCAGGGAAGCAGACGACCCCGTCCCGGCTCCGGGTGAAGCGCTGGTCCGGCTCCGGGCGGCCGCTGCCAACAGGCGGGACTTCTGGATTACGCGGGGCGGCTACCCGAATATCAAGGCCCCATGCGTCCTCGGCTCAGACGGAGCCGGGATCTTGGAAAAGGGAGGGGAGGGGGTGGACTCCTCTCTCATGGGAAAAGAAGTTCTCATCAACCCCAGCCTCCACTGGGGTGAGAACCAATCCGTGCAGGGGCAGGATTTTCGCATTCTCGGAATGCCCGATAATGGCACCTTCGCCGATTACATTACGGTCCCGATAAGTCAGATCGTGGAGAAGCCGCCCCATCTCAGCTTCCACGAAGCGGCAGCTCTGCCCCTCGCGGCCCTGACCGCATACCGCGCGCTCTTCTCCCGGGGACAACTCCATTCAAATGAATCCATTCTGATTACCGGCATTGGCGGAGGAGTGGCGACCATTGCTCTGAAAATGGCACACGCAGTTGGGGCACGGGTCTTCGTCAGTTCGTCTTCCGAGGAAAAAATCGCCAAGGCTGTCACGCTCGGAGCCGTGTCAGGAGTGAACTATACGGAACAGCAATGGTCCGATAAATTTCTCTCCGATTATGAACGCGTCGACATGGTCCTGGATGGTGCCGCGGGAGAGAGCTTTGGAGATCTTCTTCCTCTGGTCCGCCCTGGAGGTCGCGTGGTGAGCTACGGAGGAACCGCGGGACCTTCGGTCGCTTTTCCCATTCGCTATCATTTCTGGAATCAGCTTCAGCTTATCGGGTCCACGATGGGGTCGTCCTCCGACTTTGAGAAAATGATTTCCTTCGTGACGACGCACGAGCTGAAGCCGGTGATTCACTCCATTTGCCCACTGGATGAAGGAGCATCTCTCATTTCCTCGATGGAAACATCCGGGCAATTCGGGAAACTCGTCATGGAGATTTCCTGAGTATCCTGGACCGGCAGAATCCAGCGACTCAGGCCAGACTAGGCAGTCCCTCTTCTCCGAGGAGGTCGAGCACCCGGGGCGACAGCTCCAGGCCATGCCCGAATGGCGTATCCTCAAGAGAGTTGATCGCTATCTGGCCCTGCTCGATTTTTAGGACAGCAACCCCCTCCTCTGACATTTCGTAGAGATCTGGATGCTTCGCGCGGACACAGGCCTGCAATTCGTCGGAAAACATACTCAGACCCGCGAAATAGTGGTGTCCATTCCGCTCCACGTCGTCGATTCCCAATGCCGCCATGACCGTGAGATCATTCAAAAGAGCAACAGGCCCCACGTTGGCGAGATCTTCTCCACTCATGAGCCAGGGACGCGCTGAAGAAGATTGGCGGCGATGCCACTCAATCAGACCGCGATTCGCAATCCCCTTGATCACGCCCTTGCAATTTTTGTGACTGGTTCCGCGGTATCCAAGCGCGATTGCCTGCCTCAAGCTGGACAACTCTCCATCAGATTCATCGATAATCATGGGAGGAGCCTCCGGTCCCCAGTCTGTCAGCTCATTCCGAACGGTTTCAGCCAGGGCAACCTCCCGGTGCAGCGGCTGTTCAACGAACAGCAGCCGCCCTTCCTCGAACAGAGGCGAGAGACCCGGGTGGGTTTGATATATCTCCCAGTGATCTCGGAAAGTCGTGATATCCCGATACTGCTCATTCCCGTCGAGGGTATAACGAAACCCGGGGGCGTCTCTCGACAAGACCTCTGCAACACTAACGAGGCGCGGAACATCCACCGCAAGGTCTCCACAGAGCTTGATCTTGAAGTGCGTGAGCCCATAGCGGTGAATCACATCACTTAACACATGAGGCAGTCCATCCTCGAGTTGGTCGCCGGAAGGAACGTCTGCGCCGCGAAGAGGATCTCCAAGCCCGATGGTGTGTCGTGCCACGATGGACGAAGGAGGATCTGGCAACCAATCAGCCGGCTGGGTTCCTGCCAGCTCATGATGAATCCGTCCCAGGTCAATCCCGAAGGCATTGCTTCTCAAGGCTTCCCGAAAGCTCAGCCCCGCCCCCCGGCAGAATCCATCGATCATGGCTCTTTCCATCAGAGCTGTTCCAAGATGAGCAAGCAACGGCGGCACCCCCGCCGTTCGTCCCCAGCCTTCCTGTCGTTTGTAAAGATCCCACCATGCCTCGAAAACCGAATCATACCCCACGCTGCAGAGAGTGCCGGCAGCATGCTCAAGGCTTTCAAGCATCACTGGCAGGTCTTCCTCGAAACGCGTGCCGGGATCCTTGGTGAACCATTTCGGGGGAAGGCCTTCAGACGCCAGCCCCGTCCAATCCCTTCCTTCCCAGCTTCCCTCCGCTACCGCAAATACGTGTGGCAGCTCAGTCATTGAGGCGATGCCATACTGAAAGGGGAACCGGGTTCGCATCCAGCGAGTGCGAAATGAAATGGAGCAGACCCTGAGAGAGGAGGACATTGCTCTGATTACTGAACTCGAGATTTCAGGAGCATACAAGCACGGGCTGTGGCGGGTCTGCCTCGCCGGTGCAAGTTTAGCATCGACACCCCGAGGACTTCTCCATTGTTATGATGAGATCTTGAGGAGGAGCTGGCTTCTAACCGTTGTTTTCCTGATCGCGCTGGTTCTAGGGCCGGGGCCCGGAGCCGCCATGATTGATGGCACCCGGGAATCTCCCAATATCTGGTTCGGAATACCCGCCCTCTACCTCTGGGTCGTCTTCTGGTTCCTTGTGATGGTAACCTGCATACTGACTGCCGCTCTGACGTTGTGGAAGGACACCGACTAGAAGTTCCCGGGTCAGGCTTTCTGGCTGCTGCTGATGTTCCCCCCAGTCTGGGGACTTGGCCCTATATCGTCCTTGCGTTTTATCTGGTGGGGCTGCTCTCACTCGGGATGGTCAGCCTGCTGAGGAGTCGACGCGCGACAAACGCCGAAACCGACTACTACCTCGCAGGGCGTGGACAGGGCGTGATCGTTACTTCCCTCACCATCATGGCGACCTTCTTCTCGAGCTTCGCCATTCTGACTTTCCCCGGTTGGATTTACGAGGGGGGAATTGCGCCCATGCTCTACGCCCTGAACCTTCCCGTCGCAGCCGGCGCCATCTATCTGCTTGGCAATCGTATCCGGCGGATCGGCCGGAAACGTGGCTACATCACACCCGCGGACATGGTGACCGATTACTACGGAGATTCTCCTGGCCTCCGCATCATGGTGGCTCTTACGGGCGCACTTTACGTTCTTCCCTATGTCATCATGCAGATCAAGGGAGGAGGCCTGCTCGCAGACGGGCTCTTCCGTGAAATTGAGCATGTCTCCTTGTTTGGCTGGCAGATTACCATGGAGGATGCCGGGGTGGCGGCGCTCTCCCTCGTCACCATGATCTATGTGATCATTGGTGGAATGCGGTCGGTGGCGTGGACTGACGTCATGCAGGGCCTTATCCTGCTCAGCTCCATGGTTCTATCTGGAGTAGCAGTCATCTATGCCCTTGAAGGACCCACCAACTTCTTTGCCCGTGTTTCCTCCGAGCTTGACGGGGAGCTTCTCACCGTTCCGGAGCCGGGAGATTCGAATCCCCACAACGTCTGGAGAATTCTCACCTTTTGTGCCTTCGCCTCGTTGGCCAGTATTATCCAGCCCGCGCAGTGGATGCGTTTTTATGCCGCTCGCGACTCCACTACCCTTCGGCGGGCGGCCATCGCCTTCTCCACGGTTCTGCCCGTCTGCTTCATATTCGGCGTCTTCCTCGTTGGTCTGGGCGGGCGGGTTCTTTACGAGCCACAGACGGTTGATGGAATTGTTCACCTTCCCGACGGATCAAAGGTGGACCAGATCCTGATCCAGGTCATTCAGGATTACTTCCCCGAAATGTTTGGAGCAATCGGCCTCGTCCTCGTTTCGCTTATCCTCGTAGCTGTTATGGCAGCATCCATGTCCACCGCGGATTCGAATCTCCATGCCGTAAGCGCCATCGCAACCCGGGACCTCTACCACCCGGCGAAAAAACAGTCTTCCAGCCGGGAGAGAACCTGGTTCGGGCGTATCGTCATCATCTTGGTCACGGTTGCCGCTGCTACCATCACATTTGCTGGCAACGATCTGCAGGGGCTCCTTGATACCATCACGGCCTTCTTCTTCCTGGCCATGGCCTTCTCCGCCCAGCTGGTTCCCATCACGTTCGACATGCTTTTCCTACGCCNTGGGTCCCGCCAAGGCGCTATCGCGGGTCTGGCCGCAGGACTTCTGACCGTCTGTCTCTTCCCTCCGCTCGGAAAGCTTCTGCTCGGGGCAGAATGCTGGATTTTTACAGGGACGACCCGTCTCAAAGGCCTGCTTGATGTGGGGATGTGCGGCATCATTGTGAATGTCGCAGTCTTCATTCTGGTCAGTTTCTTCACTTCTCGTCCGGAAATGCAAGATCGCGAAGAATTCGCACGGGATCTGAAGGGCGGATCGTAACTTGCATGTTGATACCCGCCACCCAAAACTCATCCCCCAGACAGCAGCCTGCAGCCTCGCATGAACACAATCACCCCCCTTCCCGAGAAGCCGGAGATCCTGACGACCACGGTGGGGTCTTATCCTGTTCCGGATTGGTTGAGCGCGCTCCCCTCCGAGCAGGCTGTGAAGGATGCCACAAGAGTCATCTTTGACACTCAGCGGCAGGCCGGAATCGACCTTCCAACTGACGGGGAACTCTACCGCTTTGATATCAACCATCCGGATACCAACGGTATGATTGACTATTTTGTCAGCCCCATGGGCGGATGTGACGCTACTATCGGCCGATCCGAGGCAGAAGAATTCCGCGGAATGCGTAGCATGGGCTTCCGCGCCAAGCCTGCCGCCGTGGTCAGAGACGCGCTCCACGGCGGCGGATTGAACCTGATCGAGGATTGCCAGCGTGCCGCCGGTCTTGCCGGAGGCCCCTTCAAGTTCACCGTAACCAGCCCCTACATGCTTGCCCGTACTCTGCTGGATCACCACTACGGGGATTTCGGTGAGCTGACCCTTGCGCTCGCCGATGTTGTCGCCTCCCAGATCGCAGGATGTCCATGCTCCTGCCTGCAGGTGGATGAGGCCAACATCCCCGGAAACCCATCGGATGGCCCCCTGGCTGCTACTGCCATCAACAAGGTCCTTGATGCCTTCGAGGGACCAACCGCTGTGCACTTCTGCTTTGGAAATTATGGAGGACAGACGATCCAGGGAGGGAGATGGCAGCTTCTACTGGAGTTCCTGAATTCACTCCATGCCGACCACCTCGTCCTTGAGCTTGCACATCGCCCCAAGGACGATCTGGAGGCCTTGAAGGATCTGGACGAAAGAATCGGGATCGGACTCGGAGTGGTGGACATCAAGATCAACGAGGTGGAAACCGCAGAGGACATCGCCAGATCCATTGAGCAGGCAGAGGCCATTATAGGTTCGGGCCGTGTAAAGTATGTCCATCCAGATTGCGGTTTCTGGATGCTGAAACGCTCCGTAGCGGATCGCAAGATCGAGGCCCTCGCCATGGGGCGGGATCTGTACCTCGGGAAAAAATGATCATGCGCTCTTTCCTCATCGCCCTTGTCCATACTGCCTTCCTGCCCTTATGGGCTTCCGGTGGAGAAACCGCCCACAGCAAGCCCAATTTTCTCTTCCTGCTTGTAGACGACCTCGGATGGGCAGACCTCGCGTGTTACGGATCTACGTTTCACGAAACTCCGCATCTGGACAAACTGGCAGGAGAGGGCATTCGTTTCACGAATGCCTACACGGCCGCTTCGATCTGCTCGCCCACCAGAGCCTCCATTATGACGGGCCGGCACCCGGTCCGGGTCAATATCACCGACTGGATCCCGGGCAGTAGCGGCAAGGGGCGGAAGATGAAAACACCCCTTGATGATCATCACCTCCCACTGGAGGAAGTCACCATCGCAGAGGCCCTGAAGGAAGGCGGCTACTCCACCTTCTACACCGGAAAATGGCATCTCGGCGGAGAACCGTTCGGCCCGGATAAGCAGGGGTTCGATGAGTATTACGATCCGCATCAGGATCCCTCCAAGGGCTCTCCCGGGAGAGGGAAAACCACCGGCCGCAAACACGCCACGACCGACCTCACCCGGGAGACCAAGCAGTTCATCCGCAGGCACAGGGACCGCCCCTTCTTTGCCTGTCTCGCCTACTACGATATTCATACTCCCATCATCGCGGAGCGGAAATATGAGGCCCATTACAACCGGAAAGCTGCCATGCTCGGCCCCTCCCCCCGTCCAATCACGGAGCACGATGGACGGAGTCGCCCCCGCCAGGACAATGCAGCCCTCGCCAGCATGGTTCAGGCCGTTGATGACTCGGTGGGAGATCTTGTCCAACACCTCGGATCACTCGGAATTCTAGAGAACACCTATATCTTTTTCTTTTCCGATAATGGTGGCCTGTGCACCAAACGCGGGGTGGGCCCCGGCTGCAACCTTCCACTGCGGGCCAGCAAGGGGTGGCTCTACGAGGGAGGGATCCGCGTCCCACTGATCGTAAGAATGCCCACCAGGAAAAGTGCGGGACTACAACCCACTGCACCTGTTCTCAGCACTGACATTTATCCCACCCTTCTGTCACTTTCTGGTCTTCCACTGCGTCCTGAACAGCACCTCGACGGCCGCAGTTTTGTCGATCTCCTGAATGGAAAGATCCAAGCTAGCGGTTCTCGCACGCTTTACTGGCATTATCCTCACTACCACGGTTCCATGTGGACTCCGGGGGCCGCGATCCGCAAGGACAACTGGAAACTCATCCAGTTCTACCACTTTAATAAGGTAGAGCTATATAACCTCCGCGAGGACCTCGGAGAATCGACCGACCTTTCGAGAGTCCACCCCAGAATCACCGAGTCACTCCTCGACGACCTGAAGAATTGGCAGAAGCAACTCGGGGCGTCCATTCCCGTTGTGCCGCCCTCGGATTGACTACTGCACGTCCTCGTAAACCCTCAGGAAGAGTTGTGGCTCGTTGAGCAAGCCTGGCGGGACCCTGACCGTGATGGGCGATTCGGTAATCCCCGCAGCCAGCACCTCAGGCAGAATGTTCACATCCGAGGTGATTGCCGCGAGATCGGCCGCCGTGCCCATTTCGATGAGGAAAGGACCAGAAATGGTTGCATCCCATGCCACAGTGAACTCATTTGTCTCCTGATCATAGGTCAGACTGGTGATTTGGATGGGCGATGTGCCACCGCCGCCACCGCCGCCACCGCCGCCACCGCCGCCGCCAACGGGGCTTCCGACCTCCAGCCGATACCAGTCAAAGCTCGCGGCCCCGAGGTTGCCTGTCTCAAGACCGTTGGGGTGGGTGAGCGTGTAGGAGCCCCCGGAGCCTCCGAGGGTCACGTCAAAATCAAGCGGGTTGAACTGCGTGTTGTAGGTCCCAACCACGAGGAAATAGAATCCCTCCGCCAGGCCCGTTGCAAAATCCAACTGGCTCTGCAGGCTTCCGCCGGCATCGTCGTTGTTCAAAACGAGGTTCCCGTTAGCATCGTAAAGACCCAGCTCCGTGTCGACGGAAGTACCGGTGAAGGTGTTCAACTCAAACGGGGCGAAGGCATCTGCCACCTTCCCAATGTCCTGGAAACTGGAGGGCCCGCTATCCACAATTTGAAACTCAAACCAGACCGTCTCGGACACCTCCGTTCCCGGTGAAGTGCTCGTGATCTGCGTTCCTACGCCATTAATAGCATCGAGATCAGTACTGCTGGCGGTGTGATTGAAAACAATGTTACCGGTCGCTCCCCCCAGTGCCGTGACTGGCCCAACATCAAACGTGGTCCCCCCCCCGGCAACCACGGCGATGTAACTTCCCTCGGCAAGACCTTCCGCGAAGGTGACCCTGCTCTGGGTGCCGTCTCCGGCCCCTCCGTCATCAGGATCATCGTCATTCTGCTCTACCAGTTCTCCCGTATCGCTTGAAAAGATGGCAATCTGAGTGTCGAAGTCGGAGCCGAAGGTATCGAAACTCAGGGGGTCTAAAGGAGTGCCAAGGTTGCCCAGATCAATGCTGACTTCGTCAGGGAAAAGGGCAGGGAGAACCTCAATGTCGATCGCGAAGGTTGAGTCCTGAACGATTGGGCTGGTGTCAGGCCCGCTGTATGACTCAACTACGAAATAGTAAGTCCCCGGGCGAAGCGTGACGGTTCCGGTTGGGGGGCTCGCCTCATCCATGAAAGCATACCAGAGGCCCTCGATTGCCACAGTCTTGCCCGGGATGGCATCGGGATCGGTCGTAAGACCCTCCAACAGAAAGAAATCCGGATCTCCCTCCCAGGCAACGTCCTGATTGGGAATAAAATTGACGTCTGCGGGAGCATCGATGGTGAATTGATGAACCAGTTCGTCGCCCCAGCTCAGGGCTTCGTTGATATTAAACGTAAGAAACGCATTTTCGGATCCCCTGACGTTATCGGCATTATTTCTGCCTCCGATTGTAATTTTCACCTCAGGATTTTGGGGGTCATCCGTGATGAACTCGGCTGTTGTGCCAGAAAGGCTGGTAATTCCCTCCGAGAGCGAACCGAGATCAAGATCAACCTCGTAATCTGCAGAGGTGGGCAAGGTTGGAGCAATCAGGGCAGTAAGTAGAATGGCCGAGGCTCTGGGGGAAACATTCATAATCAATACTTGGCTGTAGCAAGATTAACGCCAATCTGTCCCCAGTGTAGCTTTCCTGCAAGGAGACTTTGATTCGGAGTAGTTTATTTTGATGACCTTATGATATTTGATACTACTTTCAGAAGACCTCTCTATTTCACGATTTTGTGAATAGAATTGTGGATTTCTCTGAGAACCTGCTCGCCTCCGACGCCTCTTATTTTTAACCGAATCGACATACCCCAGGTCGGAATTAGATCCGGGATCTCAAGAGTTGCGACGAGGCCATCATTACTCAAGGTCACCCCAGCGACCTGCCAACGCCGCTGGTTGTAATGCCGGGACCCGTAGTTCCTCGTCCGCTTGAGATCCCATGCCTCTATCTCCCAGTTCGCGGCCCTTTCGGCAGAATCCCGATCGAGAGGATCGCTGAAGGATATCCGTAACTGGCGCGGGGCGGTTTGCAGGCCGACAGGCGCGTGAGCAGGCTTTCCGGTAGCCCGAACCCGGTAAAATCCTCCTGGCTGTCTTTGGCTCCCGGCCCAGGCAAACATTCCGCAGGCGTAGAGCTGACCATCTCCAGGATGAAAGCGACCTCGCATCACCCCCGTCGGCAGCTGGTCGAACGGCAACTGGCACATGCCGCCCTGCACAAGGCCGTCAACCTTCTCATGAGGAACAACGTAAATCTTCCCATAGCCGTAGGAGAGATTGAGAAGAGACCCGCGCAGGGACTTCCACGCGGAGCTTTCCGGCACCCAGAGTAGTTCGGCAGGCGAGCGATCAAACTGATTTGTAATCCAGCACAGAGGAGGATTCATGGCCGAATCGGAGGAATCCGTGATTCCATGGTAACCGAACATGTTGCCATAAAAATCCTCCTCTCCCTTTCCCTCGACCCAGTTGATCCGATTCTTGGGATTCCAGTGTCCTTCCTGATCAGTGACGATAAAGCTCCCATCCGGGTTCAAACACACCCCGTTCGCCGCCCTGAACCCGGTTGCGAGAATATCCGTTCGGCTGCCGTCTTTTTTCACACGGAGTAGGGTTCCATGATGCGGAACCACCGCCGTAAGCGCATGACGAGCCGATTTCGCGTAGTAGAAATTTCCCTCATCATCCGTCTGCAAACCCATGGCGAACTCGTGGAAATGCTCTGTGACCTGATGGTCATTATTGAAAACCTCTACGTAGTCCGTCTCACGGTCTCCATTTTCATCATGGAGAAGAGCGATCATATCCCTGCATCCAACGTAGATTTTCCCTTCCACAATCCGCAACCCCAGCGGCTGGAAGAGGCCCGAGCAGATGCGCTGCCACTGCAGCACTCCCTCGCTACGGTCAACGCCATCAACGATCCAGACGTCTCCATTCCAAGTGCAAATGGCGGCACTTTTTCCACCCTCGAAAAAATCAAAGCCCGAGGTTCTCATCCAGGACTGCCATGGATTCTCAGAGGGTGGAGGCGTTGGCAGAACATCGATCGCGAAAGGTCCTTCCTCCGCCCCGGGAACGATTGTGGTCACCAGCCGCCCAGGAAACCTCCGCCCCGGCTCAGGATCAAACCGCTTCTCGTCCCCCGGTTCGCCAGCTTCCACCCTGACCGTCTCATTTATGATGATCCTGTAGACCCGCGGATTCTCCTCCGGCGGAAAGATATGTTCTGCAGCGGTCTCAAGCTTCATGCGGAGAGGCTCCTTGCCAGCGCCCACCCTCATGATTCTCACAAACGACCCAGTTCCCGCATTCCACTGGGGAATTTCCTCCACTTTTCTCTTCCCGACCGTGTAGGACACCACGGCATCATCTCCTGCATACCTTAATCCCCGGAACCTCACCCAGGCACCCGGGAGGGGACCATAGGGTTTGTTGTCCCTGCCGCTGATACGTAAATCCTCGTAATCTCCCGTTTCGGGGTTTGCCCACATCGGAAGGTTGGGAAATACGAACTTTCTCTCTCCGGAAATACTCGTGTGAGTCCCGTGAGACCCATCAAAGGCGATCCCCCGCCAATCGACGAACTGATCCCCCGTCCATGCAGCTGCGAGCCGCATCGTATCGTGATCATAAAGCATCCATGCCTTTCCAGCCACAACCCCACCAGGACCTTCATCTACCCTGATCGTAATTCCCTTCTGAGCTATATTGCCTCCCTCAACCTGCATGGTCCAGAACAGGACATTACTGTAATCCTGCAGCGCATATTGCGGAGCCTTCTTGGGACCCCGCCGTTCCTCCACCGTGGTCATCCCGCGAGGCAGGAGGGCAAGGTATTCTTCATCCAATTTCGAGAGCTGACTTTCGTTCGATCCCCTCAGAAAGGTTTCTCTCAAATAGTGGATGATGTCATATTTCTGGGCGGTATCGTACTGCGGTTGGGGAACCATGAGACCGTAGCCCCGCTCGAGGGTCTGAAACATGCGGTAAGGATCCTTCCCGTTGCGAAACTGCCCCTCGTGGAATCGCATTGCGGTAGGCAGAGATCCCTCCTTTTCCAAGGTTCCATGGCAGGTCACGCATAGCTGGCTGTAGATCTGGCGTCCACGGGCAAGGCTCTCTGCATCCCAACCTCGGACGAGAGCCGCATGATCTGCCTTTTCCAGGGGCTGCACCCGCGCGCGTCTGAGGCGAAACCCTGGTCCTGCCTTCAGTTGAACCTTTGTTCCATAGCCGGCAATGGCACCATATTTGACCTCTACCAGCTGACGCTTCTCAGCGTCGGGGGCAGGCTCTGCTCCGGGCTTCCAGTTGTAGTCCGGTGTGTTGACGGTATCCGCCCTTCCTCCGGACAGAGCTTTCACCTCGGCGAGGCTGAGGGCCCGCTTCCACCAGCGAACATTGGAGATCTCCCCATCCCAGCTCCCTCCAAAATCGGAGGAGCCTGCTCCGATCTTGAAAATGTGTTTCCGGACATCAGGTCTCATGAATTCCCGCTTGGCTGCTTCCATCCGTCCGTCAACAAACATCCGGGCAGTCTTTCCGTCCATTTGCAGGACCACCACGTGCTCCCTGCCATCGTTGACCCTCCGGTCGCCTTCAATTGCTCCAAGCCAACCTATATCGTAGACCACCCTTCCCTCTCGGATAAAAAGCATCTTGCCGTCCTTAACCCACTCCCCCGCGGCGGGAGCCCTCGCCACGAGGGGCCCTTCACCCTTCGTCCTGAACTTTACCATCACCGTGAAATCGCGATCAAACCGGAACGTCTCGGAGGAATCCTTCGCGCTGGCCATAATGGCACCACTCCCCCCCTCATCCTCCGGCAGCGAACCCGCCAACTCCTCTTCTTCCCCGACCAGCTTGCCCTCGTGCCAGACCCTGACGCGAGCCGCTCGCCCGATGGCGTGCTCATAGGCGAGCTCTACCTGACGACCCTCGCCCCCCGGAAGATCCACCACGTGATTCCCAAAGACAACCACCTTCGCCTCGGCAGACTCGTCAGCATCATAATCGAGAAGGGCCCTGAAGTTGGAGAAGGACCGGGCACTCTCAAGATCACATGGCCCTTCAGTAACCGGAAACAGGTTCTCGAGGGTGTTCTCAAGAGGGAACGAGGTAGGAGGACTGGGAGCCTGCCCGGACAGGGAGCCTGTCTGTAACAGCGCCACAAGGAGGAGAGCAACAGGGTATTTCGGCAAACGATTCACAATTGATGGGAAATTGTTCCCTGCCCCTTACCCGAGATCGTCCCCCGCGCCAATGCGATTCCAGATGCGCGTCCTTCACATTCAAGTGACCCCATCTCCCCCGAAAGATTTCCCAAACCATTTTACAACAATAAACTTGAATCCGCCACCTCGTTGGCGGCTGACCATTACGCCGAAGTCGGCCACTGCTACTGACGCGAATCCTGTTGACCCTGAGCCGACTCACCCCGGAGCCGGCACGCTACCCGAAATGGGTATTCCCTGTCTACTTCGGAGACATGCGCCGCAGACTTCCTACACTTCGGAGGGGTTGACCAGAAGGCGCTTTATTACAATAATGTGCGGCTGATTATCCCAAATTAAAACCCCTTCATGAGCCTTGATCCCCGCATCATTCTAAGGAACAGCATCTGCGGCCTGTTGCTATGCGCTCCCACTCTGGCTGACGAGTATGGCCCCCAGACTTTCGCCGTCCCCGATGGGACAACCAATCTCGGTGACGGAACCACCATCGCCGGAAATGACGGGGTCGCCTCGATTCAGAACGGGGCTCTACAGCTGACACGAGCCGGAACCGGCGACACTTCATCCTCCTTCAGGATATCCCCCCTCGGCAATTCCTCGCAGGGGTGGACGGCCACCTTTGAGTTCCTCCTCGCTGACAATCCCGGTGGCTCAAATCCCGCCGACGGCTTCTCCTTCAATTACGGATCCATCCCCACATACAACCCATCACAATCTGAGGAGAGCGCTCCGGATGCTCATGGCGGTGGAGAGGAGGGATGGCACCCATCGGTCGCGCACATCTCCTTTGAGGTCGACAGCTGGGACAACGGAGGTGGTGAGGACGGACTGAATATCGCCATCAGCGGGGAAGATATCGCTTTCGAGAACCAGACCGTTCTCAGCAACGGCCAGTCCATCTCGGGATCGATGGAGATATCCTGGAGTCCAGCGACCGGAGCGAGCATGAAAATAGATCTCGGGGCCGGCTTACTACCAATCTTTACGAATGTGGATACTCCCCAGTTCTCAGGGAATGACAGCTACGGGTTCGCCTTCAGCGCAAGGACAGGAGGGGCGCACCAGAGCTTCTCCGTCGACAACCTGAGGATTACCACCTCGGAGGCCACCCTGATTCTACTGCCGGAGCCCGTTATCTCCGAATTTATGGCCGACAACGAAGAGACAATCGAGGACGAGGACTGCAGGACGTCGGACTGGATCGAACTGTTCAACTCGACCGCGGAACCACGCAATCTGGCGGGATGGCATCTCACCGACAATCCCTCCAACTTGACGAAATGGCGGGTTCCGGATCTTCCCCTTGGCCCTAACCAGCGCCGGATTGTTTTCGCCTCCGGAAAAGACCGCCCTGAAGGGGAATTGCACACCAACTTCTCCATCAACAAGAATGGCGGTTTTCTGGCTCTCGTGAAACCAGATGGGATTACCGTGACCTCCTCGTATAATTTTGGCCA
Organism: Roseibacillus sp.; assembly: GCA_002723015.1. The sequence goes on from PBNG01000048.1 coordinate 53,423, forward strand.
GCAATACGGGGACGTCTCCTACGGGCGGCTGGGAGAGGCCCAGTCCGAGGGCTACTTTGGCAACCCCAGCCCCGGCGGAATCAACGTGGCTCCTCAGGGTATCCCGGTCTCGGAAAGGCCGGAATTTTCCCATGACGACCAGATTATCACGCGAAGTATCAACCTCGCTCTTTCCACTCCATCTCCGACCGCCACCATCCGCTACACCACTGACGGAAGTGATCCCACCTCCGGCTCATCCCTCTACCTTACGCCGATCCGGATCTTCGCTACCACCAGGGTCAAGGCCCGGATCTTTGAGCCCGGGAGGGAACCCGGCCCAGTGAGGGACCGCACTTATCTCAGACTTGCCAGTGACATCAGGAATTTCAGCTCAGACCTGCCCCTCGTAATCATTGACTCCTTCGGGGCTAACATTGATGGGGAGTCGAGCGCGAACTCCCAGAACCCGAGGCGCCCGGTTCAATCCATATTCGTGGATGTGGACGCCACCTCAGGAAGAGCCACCGTCACTGACGTTCCAGACTTTGCCGGACGTGGAGGCATGCGTGTTCGCGGGCAGACCTCGGCAGGCTTCGCAAAAAAACAATACTCCTTTGAGACCTGGGACAGCGATGGGAACGACAAGAATGTGAGCATCTGGGGATGGCCCTCCGAGTCGGACTGGATCATTCATGCCCCTTATTCGGACAAGACGCTCATGCGGAACAAGATCGTCTACGACTGCAGCCGGGAGCTTGGCTATCCATCCGTCCGGACGAAGTTCTGTGAGCTCTTTTTCAATTCGAACGGAGGCAATATCTCAATGGCCGACTATCGCGGGGTTTATGTCTTCATGGAGAAAATCAAACGGGACGAGGACCGCGTGAACATCAAGGCCCTCGAAAACTGTGACACCGGTGCCTCCTCAATCAGCGGGGGCTACATCATCAAGAAGGACAAGGGCCAGACCGTGGATGTGACCCTCACCACGGCACGGGAAGGCCATCAACTTGCCTTCGTTGAGCCTGACCTCCCCGGGAGTGCTCAGCAGGCATGGCTCAAGAACTACATGGATAGTTTTGAAAACGCTCTGCACGGACCAGATTTTAACGACCCCCTGCGAGGATACGCAAACTACATCGATGTCGATTCCTTCATCGACACCCACATCTGGGTGGAGGTATTCAAGAACATCGATGGCTACCGCCTGAGCAGCTACTTCTACAAGGACCGGGGCCGGAAACTGGTGGCCTCCCCTGTCTGGGATTACAACCTCTCTCTGGGAAATGCGGATTACCTTGAGGGCGAATATCCGCAGGGGTGGTATTACTCACTGACCAACGCTCAGCAATATCCATGGTATGGCCGCCTCTTCCAGGATCCTGAATTCGTGACCCGCTACTGGGACCGGTGGTTCGAACTTCGCAAAGGCATGTTGGCCACCGCCCGGATGATGACCCTGATAGACTCCTACACTGCCAACATTTCGGAGGCTGCCGCCCGCAACTTCGAAAAATGGGATGTCCTTGGATCAACCTTGTGGCCGAACGCACGAGTGTGGACTCCCCCCTCACCGCTTCCGGGCAGCGACCGAAATCTCTCTGGTGCCGGCCGGCGAAACTCTCACCAGGATGAAGTCGACTGGATGAAGGGCTGGCTGTGGGCTCGTCTGGACTGGATCGATAACCAATATACCTCTCCGCCCTCCTTCAGCCGGCAAGGAGGACCGGCAACCCCGGGTACTTCGCTCACCATGACGAACAATACCGGGCGGAGTGGCACGATATATTACACGACCGATGGGTCTGACCCCCGAAGAGCAGGAAATGCGAGTTCGACTACACTCCTGCGGGCCGGCAGTCCCCTTCGGTGGTTCATTCCCACCGGGCCCGTGAACGGATGGAACAGCGTCAACGGACCAGGCAATCTAGCCGCATGGGAGTCCGGGAATGCAGGACTGGGCTACGAGAACTCTCCTGACGATTATGATGGCCTGATTGAAACGACCGTCCCGGGTGGCACCACCAGTGTTTACACCAGATTTGAATTTAATATCGGCAGTCAGGCAATCCTCGATGGATTCGACAACCTTTCCCTGAATATCCGATACGACGACGGCTTCGTTGCCTACCTGAACGGAGTAAGGGTGGCGGGCCCGAACGCACCCGTCAACCCGGCATGGAACTCAGACGCCACTGGCTCTAATCCGGACAGTGCGGCGGTGAACTTCGAGGCATTTGATATTTCCAACTCTCTGGACCAGCTCAGGGTCGGAAACAACGTTCTGGCTATTCAGCTGCTAAACACAGGGACCACCAGCAGCGACCTTCTCCTCGATCCACAGCTGGTCGGGGGCAACAGCGGGTCCCTTATCTCCCCCTCCGCACAGCCCTATTCCTCAAGGCTGACCTTGAATGAGTCCCAGACGGTAAGCGCCCGCATCCTGGCCCCCGGGGGGTGGGGCGCACTCCAGACCGAGTCCTTTCTCATCAATGGGCAGATGGGCTCCGTTGAAAATATTGTGATCAGCGAACTAAATTATCGACCGGGAGCACCGACCCCGGAGGAGGAGTCCGCCGGTTTCGACGCCCGGACTGATTTCGAGTTCATCGAAATCATGAACATCGGACCGGCACCTATCGACCTCGAGGGGATCGCCTTCACCTCCGGGATTGAATTCGATTTTGACCTCGGGGATGTCCAGTTTCTCGTCCCAGGCGAACGAGCTGTGGTAGTGAGTAATCGCGATGCCTTCCAGCTGCGATACGGCGACCGGCTCTCAGGAATCCGAATCGCAGGTGAGTTCAGCAACAATCTGAGTAACGATGGGGAGACCATCATTCTCTCCAGCGCCAGCGGCAGTGACATCCGTAACTTCACTTACAATGACGTCTCTCCCTGGCCCGAGGCGGCCGACGGGGACGGTCTGTCCCTAGTCCTGAGGAGCCCATCCAGCGCACCTGATCATGACTATCCCCCAAATTGGCGCTCCAGCACGACCCCGAATGGAATTCCGGGCAGCTCAGATCCCGACCTCCTCGCAGGTTCTCCCCTGAATGATGACGACGAAAATGGGATCAGCAATCTGGTCCAACATGCCTTTTCGGTTCCCGGTGGTCCCATGATCCAGCCTTCGGCCACAATCGAAAGATTTGTCAACGGTGATGACGCAGCGGATTACATGACGTTCACCTACACCAGAAACCCGGCCGCAGACGATATCATGTTTACGGTCCAGATCAGCCCCGACCTCCAGAACTGGATCTCAGAGGGCAATGGAGACATCCTTCCGGTGCGCCGAATTGAAAACGAAGACGGGACGGAGACTCTCACCTACCGATATGCTGAACCTGCGGCAGGATACGAGCAACTCTTCGGCCGGGTCCTGATCCAGCACCTCCCCTGATCAGGGAGGTGCCTTGGATGAAGATTCTCGGAACCGGGACAGTCCTATGGAACCTGCACCAGTATATTGTCGAGGCAAAGTCCGCTGAAGGTGTCCAGCGTGCTGTCACTGACGAAGTTAAACTCGATAAGAACGGACTGACCGATCGCGGCGGCGGGGACTGGAACCTCGATGGCAGTGTAATCTACGTCAAAGATCGTCATAT
>PBNG01000049.1 GCA_002723015.1 Roseibacillus sp.
GGGTCTCGCCATCAACGGTCACATCGCGGGCCTTGGCGATCCCCGAGTAGCCAGCCCCATAATACTTTTGCTCGTCCTGGAAGGGCCCGTCATTGCCATCCGCAAGGCCATTCATATCGAGACAGACCACCTCGCCCCGGTTGGTTACTACCCAGAGCCGATCCTCCTCGACAGCGGGCGAGGAGCAGAGCCCGACATATTCCCAGTCACTGACCTTGCGAGCCCCGAGCTTGGGCGCGACCAGCTGCCAGAGGAATTCACCGGTCTTCTCGTCGAAGCACATCAGGTTTCCCCGATCCACCACGTTGCGTTCGTCCCGGGGAGATTCATTATTCGTTCCGGCGAAAACCTTGCCGAAGGCCACCGAAGTCGTCCCGTAGGATTGAGAACCGAGCTTCGCAACCCAGCGAATATTCTTTGCGTCCGTCAGGTCAATTTCCTCCGTCTCGTCATCCATTTCGCCCGGGTTAACCTCGACGGGAAGGTTGGAGGCTGAACCTACCATGTTACGCGATCCGTCCCGCCCCCACGTGGGCCAGTCCTTCGCATCGCCACCCGGCTGTTCGGTCGCGGCAGGAACTGCCTCGGCACCGCTACTAGCGGCGGCAGGAGCCTCCTCGGCGCTACTACCAGCGGCAGAAGCTTCCTTATCCTGGCAGGACGATAGAGCCGCCATAATGCCCAGGCTGATAATGAATGAATAAATGGAATTAAGTTTCATGTCTGAACTGTATTTGATGTCAATCTACTCAGCGGCAGAAAGTTTGATATTGTCGATGTAAACGCGTTTTTGAACTTGCGGCGAGAAAGCGAAAATTCCCGGGGCTCCCTTGTCATGGACATCGTCAAGCGGGACCTCGATCGTCCACTCCGCTGGTTCGGGCTGGTCGCGAACCCAGGCCTTGGCCCGCACCGAACCACTTCCGTCCTCTCCCCGGAGAACGTGGGTCTTAAGATGATACCAGGTATTTGGGCGGATCGGAAACTTCACGCTCTCTTTCACCCTTTCGTGATTCGAGCTGACCTCCAGAATACGCCGATTCCCATCAAGGGTGATCAAATAACGCTGGTTCACGAGCCCAATGGAGGACATCACCCGACGATTGCCGTCGGTGGCAACGTCCGCCTCAAGGACGTAATTACTTAACCCGGGGTCACCAAAGAAATTCATGGTCCTCTGGAAGAGCACGTTATCCAGCCTGTTGGCAATCACCTGACTGCCATCATGCTCAAGGACATGCCACTTGATCCGGGCGCCCAGCCAGGGCAGGGGAGGAAAGTTCACCGCTTCCCCCTTATCGTTCTTCATCGGTAGCGGCGTTCCCTCAAAATCCGCCTCATAGCCAACGGTGGCAATGACACGACCGCGGGTCGTAGCGCTCATTCCATCAACGCTGGCCTTGAACGCCCCCGCAGAGAGCTTGGCGTCCGGGCCTGCCGAGAGAGTATCGCCCTCAAAGGTAGCGTCGACCTTGGCCTTCACCCTCGCGGACGGGGGAATAAAGGCTTCCCACTCTGCCCCTTCCATTTTTTTGACCCGTCGCCCCTTGTCATCAAGGCCCCAGATCGTAAAGGTTTGCTGGCTCCCGGGGGTCAGGGCGAACTCAGCGGGCACAATCTGGATCTGGGCCACGGGCCCTACCTCCTCAGCCGGCAGCTCCTCGCCCTCATCGACACCTGCTTCATCCTTCGTTCCAAAGCAGTGCAGGCCATTCTTCGTCATCAGGAAGCACTTTCCACCCCAGAGCGCCGGCGTCCCCAGGCATGGGGTGTGCAGGTGCAACTTCGTAAGCTCCTCCGCTCCCTCTTCTCCGGGCTTGAGAATGTAGAACATTCCATCAGCCAGAGGCACGTAGAGCTTTCCATCCCCGTAAGCAGGGGAGGCATGAAGCTGATCGGGGCCAAGTTTCTTCTTCCACAGGGTATTTCCGGTTTCGGCATCCACACAAAGTAGCTCCCCCGTTGCGATCGTGGTATAAACCCTGTTGCCGACCAGAGTGGGCGAACTGGTAAAGGCCACATGTTCCTCATTGCGCCAAAGCTCGGAACTTGCCGGCAAAATCGCCGGTTTCCCCGGGTTATATGCCGTTGGCACCTTCAGGCAGATGAGGCGCCCCTTGGCAGTTGTATCGATATTTTCCTTCCCGTGAATTGCGATGAGCTTGTCCTCACCATATTTGAGAATCTGAGAATTCACCCCCCCCTTGGCAAACTGGAAGCGCCAGAGCGGCTTGCCCGTTCGCATATCTACGCTTGAGATGTTGCCACAGCCGTGTCCGGTGTATCCCACGCGGTGCCCATCAATCGTGGCGTAGACCGGCATGGAGAACGAGCTGTCGTCCGGAACAGTCCCGGGCGTGGAATACCAAACGAGCTCTCCTGTGATCTTGTCGAACGCGTAAAGGCGGTCCCGGGCCGGACCAGTGGTGCCCCAGTTGGCGGTGACGCAATGCACGATGACCACCGGCCCCTGCAGCCCCAGCGACCCCGTTCGCCCGTTCGGGAAGGTCAGCCTGGCAAGCTTTTCCACCAAGGAATGCTCCCACAGCTGCTTGCCATCCGCGGTGAAAGCCATCAGGCGCCCGTTCGAACTCTGCAGGTAGACGTTCCCGGTTTCCGCATCGACGATTGGGGAGCCCACCGCATAGCGGTTGTAGACGACATCACTAATGAAATCGCTGAACCGATACTCCCACTCCAGCTCCCCTGTCTGCGGATCCAGACAGATCAGCGCCTCCTGGACATCACTGAGGTCCTTGGGGTTGTCGTAGTAGCCAAAAGCATAGAGCTTCCCGTTTGCGATGACCGGGGTTCCCCCTCCTTTCACCTTGTGCGTCCAGAGATGGTTTTCGCCCTCCGGACCTCCCCAGGTATCCGGATATCCCTTACCTGGGAGAGCGCCTGTCTGGTCTGGTCCCCTCCAGCTGAGGAGTCCCGAGGCTTTGGGAGGAGCCGCCGTGCTGGAGCAGGCGAATGCGAGTATCCCTGCCAAGGGCAGGATGGCCGGAAATCGGAGCTTGGTCATGAGTCGTGTTCTAGGCGAAATGTAACGCGCTCCAGCGCCAGCCTTTTGTTGGCAACGCGGTTGGGGGAGCGCCTGATCGGGAGGCTTTTACCAGATATCTAGGTCCACGCGAACACCGAAAAGCTGCGGATCTCCGGGCGTCCCTCCTGCGATCTGGGGGTTAATAAAGGTGTAGTAATCCTCTTCCAGCAGGTTTCGACCGTAAATCGTGACCGACCAGTTTTCCTGCTCGTAACCGACCTGGGCGTCCAAGACAAGGTAACCGTCCTCACTGAAGGCCTGGGTGTTGGCCGCATCGTAGTAGGTCTTCCGTGTTCCACGGACAGAAGAGCCAAAAAAGAACCCTCCGGGAAGATCGTATCGGAAGCCCACACTAGCGGTGAACTCGGGGATGAAGGGAACCGCATTTCCCGCGCGGTCGATTCCCGTGAAGGCGTCGCTGTAATTCTCAAACTGGGCGTCCGAATACCCCGCGTTGGCGTGGATCAGCAGGGGCTCTGTTGGCCGCCATTGCAACTCGGCCTCCACTCCCCGGGATTGCACTTCCTCGGCGTTGACCACTACGAAATCAGTGGAGAAGGGGTTCTGCGCATTCAGATGGTAGTCTTCAATCCTGTTCCAGTAGGCCCTGATNACGGCGTTGAGCTTATTTGGCTCGTCCCTGAATTGCAGCCCCACCTCATTAGACCAGTTTCGCTCTTCATCGAATCTGGCGGTGTTCAGGTCATCGCTGAAAGCGGAATATCCATGCGGCTTGATCCCCAGTCCCGAACGGGCAAACGCCGTAAGGTTTTCGCCCACCCCATATGAGGCCCCAACCGTGGGTGAGAAGTAAACTTCATCCCGGTTGTCGCTCAGGTTCTGCGGCGGGACTTCCTTCGCCCGGTCGAGGCGGGCNTCTACCAGCTCAATCCTCGCNCCTGCATCGACTGCAAACCCATTNCCGAGCTCGTAGTTGAATTTGCCGTAGGCCGCGAAACTTTCCTGCTGGATACCAAAATTAACCCTCTCGGTGAAGGGCACAAACCCNANGGGNACGGGGGCGGGCACCGGGAACTGCCGCCCGGTATTTCCAGTGTTTTCCTTCTTCATGTAAAAGAGCCCAGTCCGCCATGCCAGCGGCCCTGATCCCTCGGGACTCTGCAGNCGGAATTCCTTGGTCCGCAGGGTCTGGCGCTGGGCAATATTGGACGCGAGCGCAAAGACCGGGAAAAGGTCTGAGTTGGTAAAGTCGAGGTCTACGGTCTGGGGGCCCATCTCCCAGCTCTGGTAGGAGCTGATCGATTTGGCGGTCGCCCATCCAAGGTCTTTAGTGACATGCAGTGAGAGCTGGTAGCGCTCGGACTCGGTCACTCCCGCAAGATCCGAATCGACCGTAAANGGATCTCCCGTGAANGCTGGATTTGGTCCTACTTGTCCCGTGANCCGGTCGAGACTTTGCGACAAAGCTGTCAACCGCTGGCCTCCATCGTCCACGACTTCTGCCATGACCCGCAACTTGACCTCCATGTCTTGGTCCGGCTTCCAGCTCAAGGAGCCCAGTCCGCCAAGAACAGATCGATCGTCCGGATGGATCCNGAGGGTTCGATTGCGCAGGAACCCCTCGCGCTCCTTCCAGTAAAACTGAAAAGTGTGGCTCAGGTCNTGATTGGCAAGAACNCCGGACTCAAGCGCTNTAATGGGCCCTGANGAGGCATACTTCACGCTCCTCGCCCCGTAGGTGCCGTATTCCAGACTGGCAGAATCGTCCCAGGTCTCTCCCGCCTGCAAGGTCGTCAGNTTGATCGTGCCCCCCGCGCCGTTCGCTCCGAAACTTGCCCCTTGCGGACCGTGGTGCACCCGGGCCGACTCGAGAGAGAGCAGATTTGAGGCGTACGTGAATGCATCGCTGAAGGGCACATCATCAATGTAGAGCCCCACCGCCGCAGGTCCAAAGAACAAGGTGTTACTCAGTCCCCGCATGGAAATTACGCTGCCGTATCCCCGGGTATCGCTATCCACGAAATGCAGGTTCGGAGCGAGGGCGCTGAGGTCCTCCAAAGTCTCGACCCCAAAGCGGTCCATGTCTTCAGGGCTGAGGACGGTTTCATCAAAATCCCCTTCGCCNGCGGCGTCGCCGGAAGCGGAAGCCGTTANCCTTACCTCCGGNAGCGTCTCGACTATTTGAGCCTTCAGTGGAAGCTGGATNAAAACGAATCCCCAGATCGGGATAAAATATAAGGCCGANAAGTTGCGAGTAGNCACAGGCGGGGTATANGAGGGGNNCCCCGCTCTTTGCAAGTGTGAAGCAGCAGGCTATGGTTTCCACCTCACCGATCGTCATCATGCGTTCTTTCAACATATTCAGCCCTGCTTTTATTTTCGCTATCCTAAGCTCCGTTGCCCCTGCCGCAGATTGGCCCCAATATCTGGGGCCCAGCGGAGACGCTATTTCATCCGAAACGATCCATGGGGACTGGGAAACCCGTGCCCCCAAGGTCCTTTGGAAGGCCAAGGTTGGCAAAGGTTGCGGAAGCTGGTCCATCGTCGCTGGCAAGGCCCTCGTGGTCGGAAATGATGGGGCCAACGACATCGTCAGTTGCAGGAACGCGGAAACGGGAAAGCTCATCTGGCAGCACCAGTATCCCGAGAAGCTTGTCCCTAATCTTTACGAGGGAGGGCCAAACACGACTCCTACGGTTGACGGGAACAGGGTCTACACCCTGAGTAAGTCAGGAGTTCTGTTTTGCCTGAGCCTGGAGGACGGGCGGCCGGTCTGGCGCGGGCACCTGAAGGACGACCTTGGCGGGGACCCGGGCTCGTGGGGCTTTACCGCATCACCGGTCGTCGACGGGAACCTCGTCTACGTCCTTCCATGTTCGAAAGATGGCGCTTTTTATGCCCTCGATAAAATGACCGGCAAAGTTGCCTGGCACACCAGTAACATCCAGCGATCGGGCTATGCGACGCCAGTCCTGACAGAGATAAAGGGGAAAAAANCCGCNCTGGTCTTTTATGGACGAACCGTTGTTGCGCACGACCTGACGGCGAAAGGCAGGATCCTCTTTGAGCACCGATGGAAAACTTCCTACAACGTGAATGCCAGCAATCCGCAGTACTACGAGGGCAAGGTCTTCTTCGCTTCGGGCTACGGGATGGGCTATGCCGTTCTGGATGTAACCGGCAAAACGCCAAAGATCCTGCACAGGGACCAGGATATCAGGATGATTTTTCAGAACAGCATCCGGTCGGGAAATACCATCACCGGTGTTTTCGGGGACAAGAGAATTGATGCCGAGCTCATGCGCATGGACCTCGCCACCGGTAAGATTCATTGGCGGGAAAAAATGCCTGGGACCCGGGCCTCCTCCGCNTTGGTGGGAAGCACCCTGGTCCTNCTCGCCGAGACCGGTGAACTCATCGCGGGAANNGTGANCNATAGTGGATTNAAGGANACGGGNCGCCTCAAGATTCTCTCCGGAAAATGTTGGTCNCCCTTCGCAGTCTCGGATGGCCGCCTCATCGCACGTAGTAACAANGGCGATGCTGTNTGCCTNGATGTNCGCCCCTGAANNAANNCNCCCGGAAGACTACCTGCTGATGAGGTGCGGAGTGACGAANAAATAGAGATCACTCATCGTCTTCTGGCGACGCTTGCTTTTGAACAGCTTGCCTATGCCAGGCGCGTCTCCCAGGATGGGAATTTTCTCCTCCCTGCCGATCTGTCGGGCCATTCGCAGGCCCCCAAAGGCGAGAGTGCTTCCGTGCGGCACCTCAACCCGCGTCTCCGCCTGACGGGAGTCCAGCACGGGATTCATCAGCTGCCCNTTGATTTCGTTCCCTTTCAAGCTTGGAAGCGGGGTAAATCCTGAAATCGCCGAGACTACNGTAAGAATGTGCAATTTCACACTTTCCTCTCCGATGGACTGGGGGGTGATATGGAGCTGCACTCCGACGGGCTTGTAGGAAACCTTCTCGGTGACAAATTTATCGTTGGTGAGTCTGCCCTCNCGGATTGGCAATTCCNGGCCTGCCATCATGTAGGCNGGTTGACCCGCCTCAACCGTCATGCGCGGCTGGGATACCACTTTCACCATTCCCGACCTCTCCAGAGCCTCAAGGGTTATATCGATACCAACGCCAACCTTCTGGAGTTCGCCAACAAGGTTCAACATCCCCCCAGGATCCGGACCAACTCCATTGAGCGGATCAACCAGTTGACCTACGAAGGCCGCCGGACTGAAATTCCCGAGCAGAGCCTGCGAGTTCGTTGTTCCCAGATGCTTAAGCAGGGAATTCATGCCCACCTGCCGGTCGAAATCATCTGCAACCTCAAAGATCCTCACTGCGATCTCAACCTGTTTGCGCCCCGAGTCGACATGCTCCATGAGCTGCATGACGCTGTCCTGAGCCGCCTGGGCGCAGGTGATGACAAGAACGTTCTCAGAGGGCAGGGCGGAGACGGTGCCCTGCTCACCCAGGTGAGCCTGGACCACCTTGACGAGAGGCTCAAGCTGGTTCGGGGTGACCGTGACNACGGAGTCGTCATTAAAACTCTTGCGGCTGTTGGTTACGTTCACTCCGCCGAAATGTTCGAGACGGTAATAAATCTGAATCTTCCCGTCCGGACGATGGAANGTCGGAATNTTTCTCGCGCGACGGGGCGTCGGAGCCGCCTTGGCGNTAAATCCCTTTTCTCCATAGACCTGATGCTTACCAAAGATCTTGGACCAATTCTGCCCCGCGCTCATCCTCCCCCAATCCGCCAGTTGAATAATCTGGTTTGAGCCTCCAAGAGCGCTTGCATCGCGGCCAGGATCTCTCGAGAACGCGATCGGAGTCCCGAGGGCGATCGCAGCATCACGCCCGTTCGTAGCGGTGTCCTCGACGCTGCCGCAGTGGCACAACANTGCCATCGGGAAGGCAAACAGAACACGCCGCGTATTCTGCCCCAGCCCGATTTTGGGCGAAGCGGATACTGCGTGACAGGCACGGCTGTGCCCGTTGGTGGTTGACGAAACCATAAGGGTGAACGGTGATCGTCCGGATTTGCTGTGCNAAGCATACCAGCAAAAGGGCGAATATATTACATAAAACTTTAATATTTAGCTCGCTGTCCTATGCGTTGGGGGTTTCCGCTGCAAAATAGGGAGTTTGCTGCGTCCGGTTTTCCCCCAGAGTAATGCCTGTCCCCGCAAATTCATGCACCTGCAACCCCTTGCCGAGCACCCCCATTGGAAAGTGGGCGGCGAAATTGATCTCTCGGATCCGCTCCCTGACACCACGGAAGACGGGATGGCCGCGATCCACGGATGCGCTCCAGGGGACTGGGCGCCTCGGCTTTATCTCGTGCCACAGGAAACCCCCTTCGAGGACATCATCGATTTCTTTGAAATTGGCAGCCACTCCTCTCCGTGCCACGGCTGGGACGAACGCGAGCTNCGGGATCTCGTTGCCACATGTCTNAGGACNATTCACGAGATCGTTCCTGGCTCTATTGAGGTGGCCACCCCGTCCGAGCTCCGCTTCCGGTTCTGGCGCTGTCTGCGCAACGATGAACTGGAGGAAATCGAAGCCGTATACGNAAAAGCTGACGAATATCAGGCGGGTCTCGATCGCTACATAAACCATGGTCTCAGCGGCTCCTCCCTCCTGCACGATGTTGGGACGACCGGAGTTCTCTACCTCTGCTGGCGCTAGCTCCGTGACTCGCGCGCGCCCGCTGGGCTCTCACCACGAAGGGCCGCGGGCCGCTCCTCGANTGATCGTCCCACCGCAAGAGCAGCTGGAAAAGCCACCATCAGCCACTCGAGCCGCGGGACGGAGTGCAGAGTAAAGATTTCCGCTCCATCGACGAGCAGAGTGATTAGTCCACAGCCCAGCAGCGCTGCCCACAGACATTCGCCCCGGGTTCCCTGCCGCCAAGCCTCGTGCCAACTCCATGCGAGCACCGCCAGCAGGAGCACCACCCCAAGCGCTCCACCTAGAACCAGCTGCGTCAGATAGNAACTATGGGGATGATGAACGAACCATCCCAACTCTTCTGCCGGTATGGAGCTGTCCGTTCCAAACCCTCTGCCAAACAGGAACTCAAGCCCCGAGATTCGTTCAACATACCACTGGTAAATGGCGAGCCGCCCCGTCGAGCCACGCTCCAAGACTTCGCCGGATCCTGCGGTCCAGACAGTNAGCAGGAAATAGACCCCCGCCGCGCCCCCGACAATCAGGCCCACCCGAAGAGAGGCTCGGCGCTTGAAGAAAAAGATGACCCCTAACCCTGCCATCAGGCCCAGAATTGGCCCCCGGCTCTGGCTCGCCATCACGCCGAATACAAAGATCCCCAGCACCACCGCCCACAAGATCTTGCCCGCTCTTCCTTTGCTCGAAAGCGTAAACCACGCCCCTGCCACCGCTCCCGCTGCACANAGCATCCCGGTCAGGACTGCATTCAGGCCTTCTTCGTAGACAAGCATATTGCGGAGGCGATGGACTCCTAAATCGCGCGCCGGTGACCCGTAGAATGCCACCAGAGAATAGACCACCACCACGGCTCCCAGAATAGCCAGTCCTCCGACCACCCAGAATCCAAGCGCTTTCGTTCTTCCGATGACCACGCAANCTGCTGCAAGACCAAGGACTGCACACGCATCCACCACCCCGCCGACTTCAAGGGGCGGAGGCGTCGCCCACAGGCGGCTCAAGCTTTGCCACCCGAGGAGCAGAGCGACCACCCAGAGCCAGCGAACCTCAGACACGGCGCCGACGATGCGATCCGCTGCAAGCACNATGAATGGCACTGCCACCCAGAGNNCCCGGCGATGATACCAGCCATCCTCCGCGATCCAGAAGCCGCCCACCCACAACCCGAGGACCCCGGCAAGCAGCACGTCCCGGAGCTTCCAGCACCTGTAGAGAAGATCCCCTGCCCTGCCTTGCAACCTGTTCAAGGCCCCTATGCTTTCGACTGCCATAGGAAGGTCAAGTGCAGCGAAAAAAACCTGTCGCCCGGGGGCCCATCATGGCCCTTAGTGTNCCCGTGCACGATGCCCTCGTCCAGCTCCTTGGTCCCGGAAAGGTTTCTGCCGCGACCGACATCCTTGCTGATCACGCTTCTGACAAGTGGCATGCCTCTTCGCTCCCGGAAGCCGTGGTATTCGCGGAAACTACCGCGGACATCGTTGGCGTCATGCAATTCGCCCACCAGCGGCGCATTCCGGTGACAACGAGAGGGGCAGGAGTGGGTTACGTCGGCGGCTGTGTTCCCCTGCAGGGAGGAATCGCCCTTTCGCTCGCCCGCATGAATACGATCCTGGAGCTGAATCCAGCGGACGGCGTAGCCGTCGTCCAGCCCGGTGTCATCACCGCCGATCTTCAGGAAGNGGCCCGAGAGATCGGGTGGTATTACCCCCCTGATCCTGCCTCGTTGAAAGAATGCTCCCTCGGCGGCAACATCGCCACTAATGCAGGAGGGCCGCGCTGTCTCAAATACGGGGTTACCCGTTCTTACGTACTCGGCCTAGAGGTCGTTCTTTCCAGCGGATCCGTTCTTCACTGCGGTTCCAGATGCCACAAGAACAAAACNGGCTTCGATCTCGTGGGACTGTTCGTGGGCTCAGAGGGAATGCTAGGTGTCGTCAGCCAGGCCACCCTCCGTCTCATTCCTCACCCCCAGACCNGGGCCATGATCACAGCCACTTTCGCAGATTTCCCACATGCAGCTNGGGCGGTCCAACGAATCCTCGACTCCGGCCACCTCCCGTCCGCGCTGGAAATCACGGACGGCTTCACCCTGGACGCTGCCCGCGAGTATCTAGGCCCTGATGCCCTGCCGGCTGGCAATGCCCACCTGATCGTCGAGATNGATGGGCGGCGCAGCGCGGTTGCCAGCGAGCGGAAGGANCTCGCCATTCTCCTGCAGGAGCTCGAGGCCCTCGCTGTCGAGCATCACCCCAACGAGGAGGCCTGCGAAAAGGTCTGGCAATTACGCCGCGATTTCTCCTACTCCTTGCGCAATACCGGCCTGACGAAACTCAATGAGGATATCGTCGTGCCCAGGTCCAAGCTTCTGGAACTCGTGGAGTTCGCCAGCCAATTAGAGGATCGCACCGGAATAGCAATTGCATGCTTCGGACATGCGGGNGACGGCAATATTCACACCAACCTCATGGTGAAGGACTATGCGGACCCGGCTGTTCGGGCCAAAGCGGACCAGGCTCTCGATCAGCTATTCCATTGGATCATCAAAAACGAGGGCGTCATCACTGGCGAACACGGGATCGGACTCGCTAAAAAGCGGTGGTTCGCCGACGCAGTGGGCCCAGAGGGGATTTCCGCTCACTCGGCCCTTAAATTGGCCATGGACCCCCGCGGCATCCTAAACCCCGGCAAGTTCATCTAGCACNGAGGATCCTGCATATTGGGGCCCTGAGACCACAATCTGGCCTCGACAGACGGATAAATCAGGGCTTTTCCTGTTGTCAGCATCATCGCCCCAAGANGCGACAATCGAGGTCAAACTTCCCGTTGTAAGTCCCCGCCGCAGGAGGAATACTACATGAAACAAACCCTGTAATGCGAATTCTCTGCCTGCTCCCACTGCTGNTCACCCTTCTCCTGCCGGAGTCGGCCTGTGGAGAATTTGCCTTCCGGGAATACAAGGATCGCCTCCCCTGGATCTGGGAATCACCTGCCAGAGCTCCGATTCCCGAGGTCGCCTCGAAGGAGTGGCCCACGGACAATGTCGATGCATTCATTCTTGCTCGCCTCGAGGAAAGCGANATGAGCCCCGCCCCGCCGGCAAGNGCGCGACACTGGTTCCGCCGGGTCAACTTTGCCATCACCGGGTTGCCNCCTACGGCTCAGGCNACNGCGGCGTTTCTCTCCGATAGCAGCGAGGACCGGCGNAAGAAGNCCGTCCTCGCCCTGCTTTCCTCTCCCCATTACGGAGAGCGCTGGGCTCGCCACTGGATGGACCTTGTTCGTTACGCAGAATCCCGGGGCCATGAGAGTGATTTCGGAATCGCTAACGCCTGGCGCTACCGGGACTACCTCGTGCGGGCTTTCAATGCAGACGTCCCCTACGATAATTTTGTGCAAGAGCACATCGCTGGCGATCTCGTTGCATCACCTCGAATCGACCCTACCACAAAAGCAAACGAGTCAATCCTCGGAACCGGGTGGCCATTCCTCGGGGAAGAGGTTCACTCGCCGGTTGATATCCGGCAGGACGAATGCGACCGCACGGACAACAAGATCGACGTNCTCAGCAAAACCTTNCTCGGTCTGACAGTCGCCTGTGCCCGCTGTCATGACCACATGTTTGACGCGATCTACCAGAAGGACTACTACGCACTCTCTGGATTCGTCGCGAGCTCGAGCTATCGGCAGGTTCGATACGAGTCCATGGAGGTCAATAAGGGNCAGGCACGGAAGCTCGACGCCTTGCGCACAAAAATGGNGCCTACCGTTCTCAAGAATTTCATCCGCGAAGCTGCGCCCCATTTTGCAGAGTTAAGCAAGCAGCCCACCTACCGGGTTCCGGGACCCCTCGCAATCAGCCGGGAGGGTGGTCAGAATGTTCGGGTCATCGCCGATTACACCCGGCCCGGACTCACGCCCTGGATCACGGACGGCCCCTCTTTCGGGTCCAGCGTTTCTCCCGAGGGATCGTTGCTCCTCGGATCAGATGCCAATGAGCCGGCACTGCAGATCGCCGCCTACGGTGCCGCCCGGCGGGACCCTTTCTGGAACGGGCTCAAGATCATCGACAGTGCAAACGACTCAGGGTCTTTTAACAGTCATTCGCGATCCGGGAAAATGATCCGGACCCCGGCATTCGAACTGAAAACCGGCAGGCTCCACTATCTGATCCGGGGTCACGCCTCCGTTTACGCCGGGGTGGGGCAGCATATCATGATTACCGGACCGCTCCACGGGCGATTGGTCCAAAAGCCAAAAGTTGATGGAGACACCCCGCGATGGGTCAGCCATGACTTGTCACGTTACGCNGGACTCCGGACTCATATCGAATTTGGGGCGGAGGGCAGCAGCCCACTCGAGGTCCTCATGGTCGTGGAGGCAGACAAACCTCCCCCTGTGGAACAGAAGCAACTCAACCTGACTCGCCTCGACCTTTCGGCCGCGTGGAAGGACCTGGCTGATGGAGTCGTCGAGGAGGATAATCTTCACGTGGNGCGCTGGATCATCAAGCAANCGGGGATGAAAGCGTCGCAAATTGCAGGGCCCTACCTAGAGGAGCTGGATCAGATCCGAAACGAGGTCAAATGGGAATCCCGCCTTGCCGTGGCGTGGCTGGATGGCAATGGGGTGAATGAGTATAANATGGATCGCGGAGATCCGGGGAAACCGATGGAGCCTGCCACCAGAGGCCTTCCCAAGGCCTTTGGCNTNAGCCCGATTGACAGCAAAACCTCGGGACGGCTCGAGCTCGCACGGCAGATCGCCAGCCCGAAAAACCCCCTGACTGCCCGGGTCATGGTCAATAGGATATGGCACCAGCTCTTTGGCCTCGGACTTGTGCGAACCGTCGATAATTTCGGTTGGTTGGGCGAACGCCCCTCTCATCCCGAGCTGCTCGACTATCTCGCAAACGAATTTGTGGAAACGCATAAGTGGTCCATCAAATCTTTTATTGCGAGGCTCGTACTCACCAAAACCTTTGGCCAGTCCAGCACCAGCGCTGACCCTGCATTTGATCAGGCGGACCCAAATAACATCCTCCTGCACCGAATGCCTGTCCGGAGACTGGAGGCCGAGGCCATCCGTGACGCCGTGCTTGCCGTTTCCGGGCGACTTGACACAAAAATCGGTGGGGCCCCCGTCCCAACCTTCCTTGATGAATTCGTCGTAGGCCGAGGGCGCCCCGGGGGCGGACCACTTGACGGCGCTGGGCGCAGGTCTCTCTACACCTCGGTGCG
Organism: Roseibacillus sp.; assembly: GCA_002723015.1. The sequence goes on from PBNG01000049.1 coordinate 13,942, forward strand.
GCGCAACTTCCTTCCGACCCTGATGCTCGCCTTTGATTTCCCGGCTCCCTTNAGTACNAAGGGAAAAAGAGACATCACGAACGTTCCCGCGCAATCCTTGGCCCTGATGAACGACAAGCTCATTTACGAGCAGGCCAAGATCTGGGCCCAGAAGATTCTGAGGGAGATGCCCTCCGCATCTCCAGTGGAGCGCCTGAACCTGATGTTTGAGGAAGCGTTCACCCGGCAAGCCGGGAGACACGAGATTGCAATCCTGATGGAATCCCTCCCCGGNCTTATGGAGCTGCACGGNGGCAACCCGAATTCGGAAGCGCTGTGGCAGGACCTGTGCCACAGTCTGTTTTCCATGAACGACTTTATCTTCCTCCCATGAGCCCCTCCGCATCCTCCCTCTCCCGACGTGAGGTTCTCCAGAGGTCCTCGATGGGGTTTGGCGCCCTCGCGATGGCAGGGCTCATGGACAAGGCAAAGGCCGCTTCGCCCCTGATCCCTGAGAGCCACTTCCCGGGCCGCGCACGGAATGTCATCTTCCTGTTCATGGAAGGGGGCGTTTCACACGTAGATTCCTTCGACTACAAGCCGATGCTTGCAAAGTATCACGGCCAGGACCCGCGAACCGCCATCGGAAAGCTGGAGAAAACCCAGTTCCAGAACATTGGCAAGGTGATGAAGTCCCCATGGGCGTTCCAGCAGCGCGGCCAGAGCGGCACCTGGGTCAGTGATCTTTTCCCCCACATTGCCGNCATGGCGGACGATCTCTGCGTCGTTCGCTCGATGACGTCAAAATTCCCCGAGCANACCTCCGCGAACTACTTCTTCCACAGNGGGACGGGTTTACAAGGACGTCCCAGCATGGGCTCCTGGGCCTCCTACGGCCTTGGAAAGGAAAGCGAAAACCTGCCGGGGTTTGTCGTNATCAACGGTGGGCGTATTCCGTCCGGCGGTCTCGACTGCTTCTCNAATGGATTTCTCACCGCCACCCATCGCGGGAGCCTTCTNAACGCCAACGGGACGCCCGTTGCGAATGTNCAGCCCAATGAACGTNACGTCCGGAGCCAGCTTCTCAAAAGGAAGCTGATCGGCAGCCTGAACGCNCGGTCCTCACGAGGAAATTCCGAGCTGGAATCCGCNATAATGAACTATGAGCTGGCTGCAAGGATGCAGCTGGCGGTTCCAGAGCTCATGGATTTCAGTGATGAGTCCGAGGCAACCAAGGAACTGTATGGGATCGAAGACAGTTACAAGGGAACCCAGACTTACGCGAGGGANTGTCTGATTGCCCGCCGGCTCATTGAGCGTGGGGTGCGCTTCGTGGANCTCACAATTCCCAACATCGGGGAGGATCGCTGGGACGCTCATGGAGGAATTCAGAAGAATCATGGCAACAATGCTCGTTCCGTTGACAAGCCNATCGCCGGCCTTCTAAAAGACCTGAAAGCCCGGGGCATGCTGGATGACACTCTCGTTCTATGGTCCGGGGAGTTTGGGCGGACCCCGTTNGCCCAGGGTGGCAACGGCCGTGATCACAATGAGTTTGGGTTCTCCCTCTGGATGGCNGGAGCTGGCGTCAAGGCCGGAACAGTCTATGGGGGCACTGACCAGTGGGGCTACAAGGCAGAGGAAAACCCTCTCGAGATCCATGATTTACATGCCACGGTTCTCCACCTTCTTGGCATAAACCATAAGGAGCTTACCTACCGCTTCAGCGGACGCGACATCCGGCTCACCGATGTGCATGGGCGGGTGATCCACGAGCTGCTGTCCTGACGNGTCCGGTCCTATTCGGCGAGATGGAATACTCGCTGAACCGCTTCAAAGACCCCAAGCGGAGCTGCCGCCAGCCCCTGTGGACCTGCTGGGCGGGAGGCCCCAATCAATGCTGAGGGATGTATCCGGTTTTCCCGACGTAGTGAATAACCAGATCCGGGATCCACGCAAGCTCCCTCATAGATCTCAAAGTGAAGGTGAGCCGGCCACGCGCCATTGCCGGTTCCCACCGTACCCACGCTCTGCCCTCGCGCAACGATCCCGCCGGCAGCAACTCCAATGCGATCGAGGTGCCCATAGAGGCTATGAACCTTGCGCCCGTCCAGCAAGCGATGCCCAANNATTAGCACCTTCCCCCAGTTTCCCCCGCGGTCCCCGGCAAAAACGACATGACCATTTCCAATTGCATGAACGGGATCGCCTAAATCGGAATCTCCCCCTCCGATTCCGTTAAGATCTTCCCCGAGGTGATGCATCTGAACGCGGTCATTCCTCTCGAAGAANGGTTGCGCATTATAGGCAAAAGCTCCTGCCTCGGAGCCGAGCGGCTGGTCAAGTAATCCCACCGGNGGCAGGAGAAACCGACTGAAGGCATCGTGCAATATGAAGCGGCGATCGAAGNCCGGTATTTTACCCTCGCCCTCCNCATTGGCTCCCACGGGAAATCCGGGTGGGGCATCCGCGTCCTGCCAAGACCTCAGGGACTGNATGGGATCCCGCGCCCGCGGGCTATTAAAAAAAATAGCGCCTATCAGGAAGAGGACAAAGATACACAGGCCGACCACCAGCTCACTGCGAAAACCACGTCCCGTCATTTGAAGAGGAATTGGGCCAAGAAGCGATCCGCCCCTTGTCGATTCGACTCCAAGAGTATCCGTCCCTCCCAGGTGAAACCAGCCTATTTCTCGTTCTCCGGGGGGCGGACTCGGTCGAAAGGCCTGATGCGGTAGACCTGCCTCCCCCTCTGAACTGTCAGGGAGGTTTGTTGGGCGAGCGCTGAAGCGATCAGCCTGTCGTAAAAGTCAGCGGGCCGGTCCACCCGGACATTGTTGATTTCCAGAATCATATCTCCCGAGCGCAAACCCCTCTCGGCCGCCTGCCCTTCAGGATGCACCCCATNAACAAGAACGCCCCGCCCTCCCCGGGTTCGCTGAAGTAGCGTCAGCTCCCGGACNGTAATGCCAATATCCCTGAGGACGGCTTGATCCGATATACTCCGCTCACCCGGGCCACTATCCTTCGTCAGGCTTTCGGAATCTTCCGCATCAATAACCGTCGCCTTCAAATCCACTTCTTCTCCATTTCTCCACACCGTAATATCCACCTCCCTGCCAACCGGGGTTCGCTGAATCTGGGAAAAGAATTGAACCCGGCTCTCGATGTCCTTGCCGTTATACCTCACTACCACGTCATCGGGTAGCAGGCCTGAGGATTCTGCAGGAGATCCCGGAACAATATCCTGTATGTAAACCCCTCCGCGCTCATTCCAGCCGACTTTTTCCCGGATGACCGGATTCCAATCATAGCAGCGGACCCCGAGCCACCCCCGAGTCGCCCNGCCCTTGGCGAGAATCTGCTCGAAGACCTCCCGCACGTCGTTGGCTGGAATCGAGAAGCCGATCCCCACGAAGCCCTGGTCCTCCGTGTCAGGGGAATAGATCGCTACGTTAATGCCAATGATCTCCCCCAGAATATTCACCAGCGGGCCTCCCGAGTTTCCGGGGTTAATCGCGGCATCCGTCTGGAAGAGATCACGCTGGCGGTCAGAAATTGTCCTCTCCTTTGCCGAGATGATCCCCCGGGTCACCGTCTCGCCCAGTCCAAAAGGGTTGCCGATAGCGAGAGCCTGCTGACCCTGCCGGACACGGTCCGAGTCTCCGAATCTAAGTGGTTCGAAATCCCGGTCTGCCTTGATTCGGATCACTGCTATATCCAGTGCCCGGTCCTCTCCGATTACGACTGCAGGGTATGTTTTACCATCATGCATCGTAACGGTAATCCTGGATTTCCCATTGGTTACATGCTCATTTGTCACAACGTGGCCCTCACTTGAGACAACCACTCCGGAACCTATTCCCCGGACGGGATATCCCTCGTCCACCCAGACCCTGCCAAGCCAGTCCTGCATGAAATTTCTCTTCACGCCCTCGGTCTGCAGGGAGACCACGGAAGGGACCACCGCAGCAGTCAGGCGAGCGAATTCCTCGTCAAGAGCCCCAAGATANGCCACCTCCCCGNGAGACAGNGCAGGTTTATNGCTCAGGGTATAGCTTTCCGGGACATAGTTCTCTTTCCCAGCACGAGAGCCAAATTTAAGGATGTTCGATAGCCCTCCTCCATTCGGGAGCTTTCGCAGAACAACCACCGCTAGAAAGGCGACCGCGAATACTCCCAGAAGGATTGCCGCGCGACGCGATACCACATTCATGAGCATTGGATGATTGCTTTGAGGATGGCCCNTAATGATTTCGTGGAAAGCGGAATTTCAGCGACCTCCACGTAGTGCCCGGAACGCCTCCCCGAGTGCATTAGCGGTGTCGCTCGCCAAGAGAGATTCCTGGGATTGTCGTTTTTCCAACGCAATTTCGGATGCGCGCCCTGCAAGCCAAGCTGCGGAGCGGGCTGCATCGAGGCTTGTCATGCCACTGGCCAGCAGGGCCCCGAGGACTCCGCTGAGCACATCTCCCTGTCCTCCTGAAGCCATACCTGGATTACCAGTTACATTGTAATGGAGATCCTCCCCGGCCGAGGTCACAATAGTTCTGGAGCCCTTGTAGAGAAGCGTGCAGGGGTAGGAGCCAACAAAGGCTCGCGCACAATCCGCGCGACCCAGTACGCTGGCCTCGGGGAACATCCTTTCCATTTCCCCCGGATGCGGGGTCAGGACCATATGGCTCTTTACCCTTCCCTCCATGCCAGCTGCGGACATCAGGTTCAACCCGTCCGCGTCAACGACCAGAGGCATCCGGGAACACTCGAGCAATTTCAACAGTGCGTCAGTCTCCGTCTCCCCGGGGCAACCCAGACCAGGGCCAATCACCATTGCCGCATGGTGCTCGCTGCCCAAATCCTCATAGCTGGAAAGGGCCCTCACCATTACCTCTGGAGGCACCCCGGTGGAGACCATGGGGAGGTAGTCTTTTTCCAGAACGTAGAGAGTGACAAGACCCGCTCCTCCTCTCAACGCCCCAAGCGCCGAGAGGCTTCCTGCCCCCAGCATCCCCCTTGATCCTGCAACAATTCCAACACGGCCAGCCTGCCCCTTGTGAGTATCAAAGTCTCTTGGAGGCAGCAGCCCGCGCAGTTTTGGTGCGGTCGTGAGTTCGTCACCGGGATAGGAATCGGGAAGCTCCTCCAGCGGGATCACCTCGATCCGACCTACGTGATCCAGGGCCAGGTCTTCGACGAGGCCCTTTTTCGGAACTCCTATGGTCGCGGTAAGGCCGGCCCGGACTGCTCCCTCTGAAACCCTTCCATTATCGGGGTCCACCCCGGACGGAATATCGACAGAGACAACTTCCGCCCCGGCTCCATCTCTGAGAGCATTCATCTCAGCAGCGAGGCCAGCAATCGGATCACGCATTGGGCCCTTCGACCCAATCCCAAGCAAGCCGTCGATAAGGAGCAACGGCCCGGGCCCCATCACTAATTCAAACGCATCATGCCGGACCTCGACTCCCCCAAGCTCTCGCAGCTTCCGGCGCGGAAGAATCCCAAGTTCAAGGAGCGGAAACGAGCACCGCACGGAAACCTTCCAGCCAGCCGCCCGAAGCACCTTCAGAGCAACAAGCGCATCGCCGCCGTTATTGCCCTTTCCCACATAGGCCACAGCGGTTCCTGAGATCGGATACAGGTCCCTGATTGCCTCCCCGAGCCGTTTTCCCGCCTTATCCATCAGGCTTTCTGCGGAAATCCCGCTGCGGAACGCCTTCGCTTCCAGCTCCCGCATTTCCTGGCGAGTGATCAGGCCCATCTGAACTTAATCCTCAAGTATGGATTGATCACGCCCCGGGGCCATCATGATTGCCCCGTTTTAACGCTGGAAGCGATACTTGATAATTCCGTCCGCGATCCCCCGGGCGATCGCATCCCGATAAGCTCCGGTCTTCATTCGGGACCTCTCCCGGGAGTTGCTGACAAATCCCCCTTCTACCAGGACCGCCGGATTCCGGGACGCCCTAAGCACATAGTATCGGCCAAACTTGACCCCCCGGTCAGAGGCTCCAACTCGTTTCAACATGCCTTCCTGAATCGCCTCGGCTAATGGCTTGCTCGCCTTGCTGTAATAGTAAGTCTCCAATCCTGATACGGAGCGCCGCCACGTGTAGTTGTAATGGAGGCTCACGAAGATCGCTCCCTTGAAGCGGTTTCCCATCGCGGCACGCTTTGAGAGCGATATGAATGTATCACTCTTGCGGGTCATCGTAACCCGGTACCCCTTCGCCACAAGATAGTGCTCCAGCCTCATGGCGGTATCGAGGGCAAGGTGCTTCTCGTAAACCTTTCCAGTTCGTCCCCCGCGGTCATCTCCCCCGTGACCGGGATCAATTACAACCCGACTGAAATAACCAGCCCACGCCCCACACGAGAGCGCCAGAAGCATGAAGCCGGCGAAAACGGCTGCCCGGAGCGGAGGATGGCGAAGAGGCATGAACGGCGGGACGGGAGTTTCAATCAGGCAACGATTGCCTTTTAGCCAAGAGGGGAACACGCGGAAAGGTTTTTCGACCGGCCCGAAGTAGCAAGCACCCGCCTTACTCTACCGGAAAGTCATGCGAGGCCGCTCTGACAACTTCCGAAGTCGTCCCCTGTTCTGAGCTTCCGCCTTGGGATCGTAGAATATCCCGCCCGAGATCATGACGTCCCCATTGCTGAAGGTTGCCAGAGCAGGCTTTCCGCCCTGAGAGGGCTTGTAGTATTTGGTGCCGAGATACGTTCCCGTGGGAGTGACCGTGCCATGACCATAAAGGTTCGGGGCGGCGAGAAAGAGCACGTGCAGGTTGTTTGCCCTGTCAACCGTCGCTTTTGGCGGCTTGCTACTGATCACCTCCCCCATGCGGAATGCCTGTAGATTGCGCCCGGTCCCGACATCCACAAGATGAACATAAAGGGATGATTTTCGGGCAGAATTGTGAATGGAAAGCCTGTATTCGCGAACGTTGTTGAGGCTCGGGTCCCCAATCCGCTGGCTATAAACCTGCCGCCCCACTGTCACGCTGAAATAGGTTGTGTTCGTGACGAAGTTCCCGCCACCTCCCGGGAGGCGAATCACCGCCTTGCAGTGAAATCTGCCAGGATCGGTAACGCGAAAGGCACCCGTAAGATCGACGCTCTTGGCTATGCTCCGCCCCGCCGGGATTCTTACCGGGCCAAAATTCATAGCTGCAAGCGGGCTGAGAGCAGTGCCACGCGAGTTTTTGATTTCGAAATCCAGCCAATTCAAATTGGTCCGTTCATCTGTGTGTATGACGAGGTCACGCCCTGCGTTGTTTGTAAGGCTCACCGTCGCAACCACCGGCTCGTGAGAGATGTATTCTCTTTTCGACATTGTGAGGCTTGCCTGAACCTGAGCGCAAGCCTGATGCAGCGGGAAAAATCCTGTGAACAAGAAGATTAGAAGGGGAAGCCTTGAGTCAGAGCGCATGAGGGGGAACTGGGGATGGGCCCGTGGGTTTACGTCTTATTGTCCTCTCTCCGCAAGGGAAACCCGTCGCCTGGGCCATGATTTTCGCCCTTTCCCTTTTCCTGCTGCTCTCGCTCAGGCTCCGGGGGGGGCCTCGGCTTGACGATCCGAAACCCCAGATCCGGCCGCCTGAGAGCCCTTGTGCTCAGCCAGTTCCGGCTCGACGCGCCACTGCCCGGCGCCTGAAAGGAGCCCCCACACGCAACCGGGACTTTTGCGTTCATGGGAAAAGAAGGATTGCTCTCAAGATCCCGTGACCACTCGGCTACGTTGCCAGCCAGGCCGTGGATCCCAAGCTTTCCTGAGCTTCGTGGTGGCTGGTCGACGGGGCCCCAATCATCAACGTAAGGAGTCACGTTGTCCTCAAGGGCCACCACGGCCAGCCATTCCCTCAATGTTGGTAGCCGCCCCCCATTCCAAGTCGCGTAGGCATGGGCGTCCCACCAATCTACTCCCGTTACCGGGTGGTTGAGGTCAAACTGGCGCCCATTGAAGGGTCGCCCACCACGGGCCGCACTCAGCATCATCGGCCAATCAGTCGGCAAGTGGTCCAATTTTGTCCGGGGCTGGCTCTCGTGATCATACGACTTGCGCTGGCCCGGCCCCATGCCTGTCAGGGCCTCAAGAAATGTTGCGTATTCACCGATAGTAACCTCATGAGCATCGATGGAGAACGACGCCAGCGTGGCAGGCTTTCCCTCATGATCAGTGTATACTCCTCCCGGGATGACAATCATGCCGGACAGATCCCGCGCGGCTGGCGCCTCACGCGCGCCTCCAGCCAGAAAGGCGAAGATCAGAATACCAACTACAGCTCCCCCGCCCGAAAAGAGCCCCGCCCTCTTTATCCGGCTCCAGCGCGAGGCCTTTGACGCCCATTCTTCTGCTGCCCTCACCTCGGAGACAAGCGATTGCTCCAGTTCCTGCGCGGTGTTGGCAATCTGAGTCCAACTAGGACCAGCATGCTCCTCCGCGCCTGTCATGATGTCGAGCAGACGCGCTACCCGGGTAGCACCAACAAGACCGTTTCCCGCAAGAGAAGGGTGGAGCAACTCATGAAAGAGGTCTCCTGCCGTACAAAGGTCCCGGGCGCTTTCATCAAATCCCCGCTCGCCTGCTACCGCAAGATTCTTGATCCGCAGTATCCCGTGCCCACTCAGCACAATATCTGAGAACTTGAGGGGAGCCCCCTTGATTCCTCGCTCTTCCATGTGGGCCATTGCTCTCCCAAGCTGTTTCAGATAACCCGCGATATCTCTGGGGGTGTACTTCTCCCCTGCCTCATGGAGCTCGGCAAAAGAGCGCCCGGGCAGTAATGCCCGGGTCCAGAAGAGCTCTCCTGCATCCTCGCCAGCCTCGAACACGGCCCCGATACCAGCATGCTCAATCGCGGCCTTGGTCCTTACATCCCTGAGAAAGAATGCTCGTTGCTGCCCGCCTCTCTCCCCTGCGGCTTTCTGCATGACGAGGATTACTCCCCGATCCATGGTGGTCTGCTGCGCATGATAGGTCCTCGTATTAGCGTCCTCTGAGACCATCTCGCCCAGCAGATAATCCCCCAGCCGCGATGGAGCGGGGTTGCCTGAAGCTTTTTCCGGAGAAGACATGGAAACCAGAATCAGGATCCGACTACACCACAGAGTAAAACACCGGGAACCGAAAGTTATCCCTCCAGACCATTAAACAAGCAGGCTCCGGCCCTAGAAATGGATCGCGTGTCCCTCAGCGTCGAGCGAAGCCTCATGAACGCCCTCGGTGAGAGTAGGGTGCGCATGGATGGTTGCATGAAAGTCTTCGATCGTCGCCTCCAGAGTCAAGCCGAGGCCCATTTCCGCAATGATGTCGGTCGCATTGGCTCCGATGATATGTGCCCCCAGCAGCTCTCCGTGCTCTTCTCCAAAGAGCAGCTTGATGAACCCATCGGTCTCCGCTGCAGCCTGGGCTTTTCCAAGCGCCTGATAGGGAAACTTACCCGCCTTATAGGCGATCCCCTCCTCCTTCAGATCGCGCTCCGTCTTACCTACCGATGCAATCTCCGGATAACAATAGGTACAGCCGGGGAACGTCTCTACCCGGTTGGGTGTAGCCTCGGGCAGGAAAATACCCTCGACACACTGCGTTGCCTCATACATCGCTGTGTGGGCGAGCCACGGGGGTCCTGCGATATCGCCAATGGCGTAGACCCCGCTCATCGAAGTCTCATACCGGTTTCCTATCTCGATCCAGCCACGATCCGTAAATTCAGGAAGTTGGCCTCCGGGCAGGACGGGCACCACACCAATGGCAACGAGGCAGACATCAGCTTCAATCACCTCGCTGCCCCGGGCATGCTCTACGGTCACCTTGACAGAGTCTCCAGAGTCTTCCGTCCCCGTGACCTTTGTATCTGTCAGACATTTGATTCCCTGTCGTGAGTAGGACTTCTTGAGAGCATCCCCTATATCGTCGTCTTCGACCGGAACGAGGCGGGGCATCATTTCTACCAGCGTCACTTCGGTGCCAAATGCATTATAGATGTAGGCGAACTCTACCCCAATCGCCCCGGCTCCAATAATCACCATGCTCGAAGGCTGGGAAGGAAGAATCATGGCCTCCCGGGATCCGATAACACTGCTGCCATTGAAAGGAAGCCCCGGAAATTCCCGGGCCTTGCCTCCGGTCGCGATGATGATGTTCGCCGTTTCGAGAACCTGCACGCTGCCGTCCTCCGCCTTTACCTCAACGTGGGTGCTGTCTAACACCGAACCATAACCCTTTACGTAGTCGACCTTGTTTTTCTTGAAGAGAAACTCAACCCCGCCTGCAAGCCGGTCGGAAACATTTCGCGAGCGGCCGATCACGGCGCCCCAGTCATAGGAGAGATTATCAAAGGCGATGCCAAACTCCGTGGCCTGATGTTTGAGGGTGTGGAAAAGGTGGGCGTTTTTCAGTAGCGCCTTGGTAGGAATACACCCCCAGTTCAGACACGTTCCGCCCGCCCGCTCTACCTCAACGCAGGCGACTTTCTTTCCCAGCTGCCCGGCCCGGATAGCGGCAACATAGCCGCCCGGTCCGCCACCAATCACAACGAGATCGTAGGACATGTAACAACGTCGAGTTCAAGGACCGCTCCCACCGGAGCCGTCGCACTCCGAAGCTGCTCATGCTCCGCTGAATGTCAAGACCGAGCAGGCGAAGAGGGGGCTCCCCCGACGTTTTCCCCGCTTCCCGGAAAGCTCAGGATCCTCCGACTGATTCAGCCGGGGGCCGAATTGGCAAAAAGAACTCGAACGACGGGGGGAAGATCTTCCATCCGCAAGTGAGGCTCGACCCTCCTCATAAACTACTTGAAAGTCTCTGCACGACGCCCATGAACGCCCCAACGGCCATCTGCTGCTTCTTCCTCGTTGCCTCGATTAATCCCGCTATCGGGCAACCCGTTGAAGCATGGGGTGAAGAGCTCGGAAGGAAATACGCGGAGCTAGGCAGTTTCAGGGCGACCTACAGGGCCGTCTCCCCTACCGCGGAGGAGCCCCTTGAGGGCCTTCTCATCGAGGACCGTGAGACCGGGGCCTGCCTCGTCAGGCTGCAGTCCGAATCCGGGCAGGGGGGAGCAGTATGGTGGATGCCACAGGGGGGCGGGGAAAAGGGCGGCACCTACGCGAAATTTGGCGATTCCACCTTCAAGGTCAGAGGCCTCGCAGAGCTGGTCCGCAGACATCAGGAGCTCATTTCGCCTGGTGAGCGCGAACACCCGCCGGCGGGAACCCCCAATCTCGCTCCTTCCATCCAGCTCGGAGTAGAGACCATCTCCGCATTTCTCTCCCCAAAGATGCCAGGCCTGTCCCCCGCATTCTCCGGGGCGCCTCCCTCACGTGTAGAGGAGCTGCGGGAGCGACAGGATTCCATCGAGCTCATTCTCGATGACGGCAGCTGGATCCGACTGGATCGCGGGACCGGATTACTGGCCGGCCAGGGATATCCGGAAGACGAGGGAGAGCGCACCCTCACCCTCGAGAGCGTGGAACCACTGCAGGGCAGGAACGCATTTCTCCGGGAGATTCCCAAAATCGATCCCACTAAACTAAAGGAGGCTTCTCCGGAAGCACTGCAACTTGCCAATGTCCTCCACTCGGCCCTTTTCCATCAGTTTGTTAACCAGACACATCCGGAGCGAGGCCAGAAGCCGGAAGAGCTTGTTACTTCAAACGCCTCCGGTCTCAAGGCATACTGGCTGGCCGCATGGGGTCATGGAGTCCCCCCGGGATTTCCCGACCACGTAGTACGAATGCTCCGGGATCTCGAAGGGCAGAAGAAACAATTCCATCGCGACTGGGCCGCGGCAAAGGAGGCGCGCCCAGACATAATGAAAGACGTCTCCTTCTTTCACTATTTTCAACTAAGGCGCATGAAGCTGCGTGACGAGCTCCGATTAAAAATCGAGGCGGAGTCCACGAAACAACCCGCCCTCGCCCACCTCCAACTCCTCCTTGATGGCGAACTCTCCAAGCTTGCTGCCGGGCAAGCCGCCCGGGGAAGGGAGTTGGCGAAATTGATGGTGCAGAGCCAGCGGGAGGCCATGATCAGTGCGATCCTGCCCAAGATCCCCGAGGAGGCCCTGAACTCCCCCTGAACGCTCACTCCAGCATGAATTGCAGATGGCTGGCGGTCAGACTCCCCATGGTCTGACAGCCCTCGAAGGCCGAGGTCCCATACCTCTGGCATAACGCTGCCCGAAGGCCGGCGAGCTGTTCCTCAGGGGCGATGGTGTCTTTGGACATCATTTTCAGAACGCCCTTGAGACGCACGCGGGAGGCTTGATAGCGCCGGGCCATCTGGCTCCGCTCTTCGCTGCGATACTGCAGAATTGTAGTGGGATTGAGGTGCTCACGGACGAGTTCATCCACCGGCATGTTATCGGGAAAACTGTGGGCCCGGTAGACTTCGAGGGCCCCTTCATAGCTTTGCTGGTCAAAGTCAATCGGCCTTACTCGATACTGGACCTCTTCGAAATCGGGAGTGATATCAACGACGTAATTCACNCTTCGCATGTCTCCGAGCAGCCGGAGAAAACACCGCTCTCCGAACTTTACGAACTCCTTGGCGACCCTGACCTTATTCAGCTCCGGTGACTTAAGATAATCCTTGATGAAGATGTTCCCCGGAACCCCTGCGATATGCTCTTCAATCAGGGTATTGCCATTGACGAGATAGTTGATCCGGTTCGGAGATAGAATGTGCTCAAGCTCCAGCCCGTAGATCCGGTTGGAATCGGCGACCTTGACGTAATAGTAGTCCGAATTGCCATTGAACTGATTGGTAATTCGCACCCGGAANGGCCGNGAATTCCCAAACTCTCCGAAGTCAATCCGCTCCACGCTCAGATGCTCTGCCAGAGAAAGGTCGCCCCCGATCTTCAGGACCGCATAGATCTCCGTGAGCTTGGTTCGCAGGTCCTTCATTGCCTCCAGTGGGTAGGAGACNGTNAGCCAGAGTGTTTCGTCTCCGTCCGGATCTTCGTATGGTACTGCCTCAGAAAACCGAAGAAGATCGTCGTAGACCAGCGGGATCTCACTACGACGGCCAAAGTGCTGAAGATACTGGAGGAGAAAGCCCGAAACCGGGTAATGCTGCTTGCGCTTCTGGATGAGGGAAGACATCGCTTTTACTCGTGCGCCCCGTGGGGTCGGAAGACATGAGGCTCGCTAACCCGTCTCAAACCTCGCGATCAGATGGAGTGTATCGATTCCCCTCTTGGTGAACTCTTCCCAGTAACTTTTTTCAATGGGCTTGGTCTGCTCCTTCCGCTTCTCCTCGTCCAGAGAGTTCCAAGCGGAAAGCCCTATCTTGCGAATCACGTCCCGCTCAGCAAGACGAAGAGTAAGCTCCTCCCAGAAAATTTCATTGCGCATCTCGTCGATGGCATCCTGCACGAAGGACCCGGTCAGGTAATCCGTGGTGACGCGATACCGCTGNTGCGCCTCGTCGAACTCGATAATGTCGCCAAACCCCAAGTGGGTNACCTTCTCAAGAATAGTATTCTCCAATTCTTCAAACCTCGCAAAATTTTCCTTGGCCCCCGGCTTGCGATTCAGGGATGCGACCTCAGCGGCGAGGCTGATCATATCTATGAGGACACCGAGTTCCTCCTCTGTGAAGCGAAGATGCATTAACCTGGCCGGGGCGAGCGGCAGGGCCATCCCACCATTCACGCCGCAAGCCCGCAACGCTGAATTCCCCCTCGACCGGCAGGGAGCCAGCTGATTAGATTTCCCGTGATGAGGCTTTCGCTCATCATGTTTGTCCTTTTTTGCCTGCCCGGTTGTTTCATCTTTAACAAGCGCACTACCAGCTTGTACCCCGAAGTACCCTTTGAGCTGATCCACGACAGGGCAGGCGGCTTGCAGCCACAGGATCATGTCGCCCTCGCCAAATGGGACGACAAATACTACTACTTCCAGTGGCGGCGCATCCTCGAGCCCGCCACCATGAAGACAAGCGAGGGCGCGGGAAAAGTTCCCGTGCGGGAATTTGACCGCAAGAACGGGCAAGAGCTGGAACGCAGGTATGGGATCGTCGGGAAGGAAGACCTCAACGGTCAGCTCTACAACGCGGGCGCCTACTAGCGCGATTCAGAGGCACCCTGGAATTTACTTTCCCGACTGACCTGCAGGGCCCCTTCTAACGCGGCCCCGAAAAGAGAACCTCCTCCAGCTCCCAGGAAGCTGCCGGACCGGCGTCCTTCCAGCTCTCCAGATCCTGTCCCATCACTGCTGCGGTCGCTGGCTCCATCGCCACCGCTTTGCCAGTCAGCCTCTCCACCAAAAGCTCCCATCCGGGATTATGTCCAAGCAACAGGACGCATCCCGCCCCGTCCGGCANGNTCACGACCTCTTCCTCTGCCGCNGCCACCCCGNTGTGGTAAAAAGAAGAGAGGAACCGGACGTCCACCTCCTTTTCGAAGGCCTGACTTAAACCCGCGAATGTTTCCCTCGTTCGTTTTGCATCGCTGCTCAGCACGATGTCCGGAATCCACTCCCTCGCGGCCAGAACGGAGCCGGTTCTGGTCGCTTGCTGGTGGCCTCTCTCTCCAAGTGGCCTTTGATGGTCCGGGAGTTGCACGCCCTCCCAGGGGCTCTCCGCATGGCGCATGAGGATCAAGCGTCGGAGCCCCATTGCTACTCCCCCTGCTCGATCTGGTAGAACTGCCGGGCAGGCACAGGCGAGTTGATCGTGTAACTGCCCCGGACATCTCTTGCTCGCTCAAGCGGAGTCTCATCCACAAAGGACTGCAGGTCATTTGTTTTCAATACTTTGTAGAATAGTCCGCGCCGCTGGGTCCAGTCCAGTCGCACCTCATCCGCTGCCAAGCGGGTCACCGTCAATCTTGGGGGTTCCGCCAGTATACTGCCATCGAAATACTTGACTCCGAGCTCCCAGGCGGCAATCCCGCATTTTGACCCGACCACGCGGCCGGGACCGTCATCGGCCGGCACGTGAATTCCCCCGTAGATCCGCGAGAGCCCTGCCTGATCAGCGGCATCGTAATAGGTCGCCCATTGTAATTGAACCGGGGCTGAAGGGCCCGCTTCAAATTCCAGGTTCTCGACCTCGTGGATAGAGATTCCGCCGGGGAAAAACTCGCTCCCGGTTACGCGGGTAAGAACTTCTGCCGCAGCACGACTGAAGGTACTGTGCCCGGAAAGGTAGGCAGCAAACGCAGGCGTAACAAAGGTATCCCTCTGATAGGGCAGCCAATCTTCCGCCAGAATCCAGCCAACGCCTCCGATCTGAGTAGCCGTATTCGCAGGCTCTCCCTGCCATGTGTAGACGGCAATCTTGCCTATCGCACCAGCGCCCAGGTGAGCATGTCGCCCCGCGCCATTGGCCGTGGTCCTTGAAACCACTTCCACGAGACCCGGCTCAAGCGGGATGCCTTCTTCGCTGTAAAAAGGGAGGAGAGGATTACTCGATTGCCCTTGGCTAGCCATGTAGCGAATGGAACTGATCGGTCTTATGTAGTCATACTCCCTTTTGCATGTCCACGCGGCTACGGCTGCATCGTGCAGGGAGGCGTTGAGGAGAAAGTACATCTTGGTGTCCCACTCAAGCTCACCGAGCTCCGGGCCTACTCCCGCAAAACGCCGTTCGAAAGAAGGGTGATCAACCACCTCATTGGCTATTACGTTCCAGTGCCCGGGAGGGGTTTCTGACTCGGGTCCATCAGCCCAGTATTCCGCAACCACCCTGCCGAAGTCCGCTTCATTGATAAGGTTTGGAGCATAACCAGCTCCGGTCACCGGGTTGACCGGGTGTCCGGTTCCAGCATTTGTACCAAGCAGGTTATTGCCCGTTGTGCCGGGCGAGAAATCCCTCACGGGAGATGACAGGGGGCTCAGGAGACTGCTGGCGCGAATGACCGCGAGATTCCCCTCCTTGAACTCCTCGTCCCCGTCGCCTTCCAACTGAGGCGGAGGGCCCGGATCAAAATAGATCGTCTCGCCTGGTTCACGAGTGAGGGCAAAGGGCCAGACTTCCCGCCAATGAGCGCCAAGGAAGCTCTGTATGTTGAACGCAAGTGGTTGCCCCGTCTGGGAGATGGCCTCCACAAACTCTAGGGGCTGCCAGCGATTGGGGTCATTCAGCGTTGTTCCCGAAAATGCGAGAACGAGCGGATCGTTAACCGGAGTATAGGAACTGTCGGCGTAACCTCCGGTCTCGTTGGAGTTATCATTCGCAGTCCACTCAATAATGGTTTCTGCTACCCGGTTTCCGACCGCCGAGGGACTGTTGCCCAAGGCGCCAAGATCGTTAGGGTCGTATCCGAGCGAAACCATGGCGGCACGGATTGCGTTCTGGGTCTGTAACGCATTCGTCACGGGAGTATTGGGGTGCCGGACCGTGATATAGCGATGCCTCAACATCCGGTATGCCGCGTGGCTGATTGCCTCTCGGCGGGCCGCTTCCACATCTTCGGGAAAGGTCGTATTCTCACGATATATATACCCCGTCGCCTCCGGGTCGTAAGCCGCCCAAGCGTCATACATCGCTACCGAGACGTGAAACAAGTTCCGGGCATGAACCGGAGGGTCCGGGAACGACAGGCGGACTGCGGCAAGATTCTCTTCGTTCCAGGTTCGTGCCACTGAGTCGGCCGTTGCCTGCATTGCCATGGAGAGAAGGGCCNCGGCNAGAGCGGAGCTCACTTTGGGGTATTGTTTCATTGCGGAAAAAGTCTGGTGGTNACGGTGCTGGNGNNATCAAGCTACCGAAGCAGCAGTCGCCCGTCAACCCCCCTGCCGATTATGCCTCTCTGCTTTCGCTCCATTGNCNGGGGACACCCTCCCCAGGAGAGTTATTAGCAAAACTTCGGCCCCTCCCTATCTCCGGCCTTGATATCAGCCGCGATTGCGGCTCCATATCACCGCCCCATGACCGCCGCGGAAATTCGTCAGAGCTTCCTGGACTTCTTTCAGGAGAAGGGGCACTCCATTGTGCCTTCCGCGTCGCTCCTTCCGCAGTCGCCCGGCTTGCTTTTTACCAATGCGGGGATGAACCAATTCGTGCCCTACTTTCTCGGAACGGAAAAGGCGCCCTACACCCCTCCTCGAGCCGCTGATACGCAGAAGTGCATTCGGGCGGGCGGCAAGCACAACGACCTNGAGGACGTCGGACAGGACTCCTATCATCACACATTCTTCGAGATGCTCGGGAACTGGTCCTTTGGCGATTATTTCAAGAGAGATGCGATTGCATGGGCCTGGGAGCTTATGGTCGACCGCTGGGGGTTTCCGCCCGGGCGCCTGTATGCAACCGTCTATCGTCCTGGCCCCGGAGACCCGGCCGAGTTCGATCAGGANGCCTANGNNCNCTGGAAGNNCNTGTTCGANANNGCCGGNTGTNACCCNGNANTNCATATCGTNGACGGCNACAANGCCGACAACTTCTGGATGATGGGAGAGACCGGACCCTGCGGGCCGTGCTCGGAGCTGCATGTCGACCTTACCCCNGANGGAGATACNGGGGGCCTGCTGGTGAACAAGGATAGTGACCAGTGCATTGAGATTTGGAACCTCGTCTTTATTCAATTCAATGCCGAGGCAGACGGGACCTTCCGGGATCTCCCCTCCAAGCACGTGGATACCGGGATGGGCTTCGAGCGTGCCTGCTCGATCATCCAGAACACNAAAGGNTTCACGGATTTNTCNCGCANGGCNTCCAATTACAACACNGACGTNTTCCGNCCTATCTTCNANACCCTNGANGANCTCAGCGGNANNNNCTACNNGGACGTTTATCCCGGNNCTGAAGAGNNNGCTTCCNNANNAGACCGTNNANACNGCNNTNGCNTTCCGGGTNATCGCCGATCANCTNCGCACNCTCAGCTTCTCNATCGCNGATGGGATTCTNCCGGGCAANACNGGNCGNAATTATGTCCTNCGGCGNATCCTGCGGCGNGCNGTNNGATACGGNCGATCTCTGGGCTTCACTGGAGANAANTTNGTCCTGACCGCNCTNGTNAANACTCTNGTNNANCAGATGGGNNCAGGCCTTCCCNGAGCTNAAGGCNCGGGAGTCTGTCATCGTGGAAACCCTGCAGCGNGANGAGCGCAGCTTCAACGAGACCCTCGACCGGGGCCTNACCCTNTTNGAGGAAGAAGCCGCNNGNNTCTCCGGCGNGGCCTTNCCCGCNGAGGNNGCCTTCAANCTNTATGANACCTTNGGNTTCCCGGTNGACCTCACCCAGCTNCTCTGCCGCGANCGGNNNNTNNCNCTNGANATGNCNCGCTTNGAGGAGCTCATGGAGNAGGCCAGGCAGATCGCCCGCGAGGCCCAAAAATCGGAAATTGTATCCGCNCTCGACATCGCCACCAGCATCGACACCGAGTTTACGGGATTCGAGCAGGACAGTTGCGAGGCCACCATTCTCGAGTCGCACCTTGACGGGGACACGCAATGGCTCCTGACCGACCGCTCTCCCTTCTATGCGGAAATGGGAGGCCAGGTAGGGGACACCGGGGTCCTCATTGCAGGGGACTCGGAGATCCCAATCGTCGCACTCCAGCAGATCGGCTCGGCCCGGGCCCACGGCGTCGCCGCAGAGCAATCTGCCGTGCTGAAACCCGGCGANAAGGTCGCCCTTTCCATTAATTCGGCCCGGCGGCGCACCGTTGAAGCNCACCANACTGCCACCCACCTNCTNCACTGGGCNCTGCACGAANTTGTNTCNCCGGAGGCAACCCAGCANGGNTCTNTGGTGGCCGAGGACCGNNTNCGNTTTGATTTNACCTCCAGCGCTGTGAGCNCGGANCAGATCNCGGCCCTCGANGANAAGGTCAANNGCTGCATNNAGGCCGGCGAGACCGTCAGCTGGCGGGAAGTTCCTCTTGCCGACGTCAAGGGCCGGGAAGACATCATGCAGTTCTTCGGAGATAAGTATGGTGATGAGGTGCGGGTGGTCCAGATTGGAGGCGAGCCGCATGCCCTCGACGGCTATTCGATGGAACTGTGCGGGGGCGCCCATGTCCGTAACACCTCTGAGATCGGCCTCTTCAAGATTCGCCGCGAGGAAGCGATTGCGGCCGGAACGCGCCGGATCGAAGCGGTGTGCGGGGGCGCAGCCGAGGCCTACCTGAGCCAACTTGCCGGCCAGGAGGCGGAGGAAAAGGAGGCCGCGCTCGCCAAACTCAGCGCTGCCAACCAAGCGCTTTCGGCCCTCGGGGCAGAGCAGTTCTCTCCCGGAGCAGACGCTGATGCCGCCGGCATCAAGTCCACTGCCATCGAGGCCGAAAAAGCCCTGAAGAAGGCCCAGACCGCCAACGCTGCCCGCCAAGCTGATTCCTTCCTCGCCGCCCTCCTCGAGAACGGCACCCACCCCCCCTCCCTCGTCGAGGCCCTTGAGGGGCCCGCAGCCCTTCTCCAGGAGCTTCTCAATGGCCTGAAAAAANCCGGCTTCCTCGGCTCTGCCGTCCTCGTGGTCGATGACGGAGANAAGCTTCACCTTGGNGCTCTCTGCGGGNCNGANGGNCAGAGCGCGGGAAACCGNGCCGGGGACCTGATCNAGGCCCTCGCGCCCCTCGTCGGCGGCAAGGGTGGAGGCAAGCCCGACATGGCTCGCGGCGCAGGAGCGGACCGCTCCCGAAAGGAACATCTACTCGCGGCAGCCCGCGCGGAGTTCCAATAGGCCTTGTTCACCCCTGAGCTTCATTCCAGCGGTCCCTGTTGAGCTCCCTCTCCGCCGGACCTCAGGGACTCNATGATGAGCNCGGCCTTGGCGCGCCGGCGCCTGGCGAGGCAGTCCATGAAAAAGCCAAAGGAAAAAACGAGGATCCCGAGAGGGATCACATCGAAGGAGAGCGGCGCGGCCATTAAAATCACTCCGCCGGAGATCATCATCCAGTCNNTTGTGCCTTTGTTGCGTCTGGCAAGCGCGCCCGCAAGCAGTGGCACAAAAGCAATGAGCAGTATGAAATTCATGCCCGCGCCCCCTTTTGAGCTTTTCTTTCCTTCCTGCGGTCGCGCCCCTCCTGCTGTCGCTCAACGATACGGCATCCCATGAAAGCAATCGTGAAGATCCCCCAGCCCGCGATCCCGCCGAACCAGAGAACTACGCCCAGCTCGCCGAGGGTGTACATGTGGAATGCGAACAAGAAGCCCCCTGCCGGAAACCCGAGGCTGAGAGCCGCTCCGAGGATCATTACTCGATGTGAGATCCTCTCGCATGGTGCCAGCCATGTCCCTGCCGTCAGCAACGCGCTGGAAACAAATAGCGCTAACAGGATCTGACCGTCGGGCAACATGGGACTTCATGGTCTCGCTCACCTGCCACCCTGTGGCAAGACAGGAATGGCCTGACCACCCACCGGAGAAAGAGAGGCATCAAAGGCCTTGAAAACCGGGCGGCGCTGGAAAAGATGGTTCCATGAGCGAAGACGCGGAACAAGCCGCTTGGAAGGGAGGCCCCTCCCAGATCGTGAATGTCCCCGCTTTCGCCGCCAGTGCGGTGATTGCGACGATTTTCTTCGTGGTCGGGCCGAGGTTTCCGGAGATCCAGAATTATATCCTGCTGGGAGCGGTCATACCTGCTCTCTGGGCCGGATGGAAATGGCTGACCGTTCGGTGCCACCGGTTCGAGATCAGCACAGAGCGCCTTAAAATGTTTCAGGGCGTGCTCAATCGGTCCGTAGACGAAATCGAACTCTACCGGGTGAAGGACACCCAGATTCAACAGCCGATCCTCTACCGGATCTTTGGATTGGGTCATGTGATTCTGGAGACCTCGGACCGAAGCCACCCCAAGGCCACGCTTAATGCCATCAAGGCTCCAAGGGAGGTCGGCGAGATCCTCCGCCGGGAGGTAGAGGCTCTTCGCGAGAAAAAGAGGGTCCGCGAGGTGGACTTCGATGAGGCCGGCGATAGCGAGTTTGGAGACGAGCTAGGGTAAAAAGAGCCCCAAGGAACTCTGGTTTTGTGGCGGAAGGACTTGCACCTGTCTCCAGAACAGGCATCCTCCCGCCGCCGAATTTTCTTATGCGGGGTTAGCTCAGTTGGTAGAGCAACTCGTTTACACCGAGTGGGTCGGCGGTTCGAGCCCGTCACCCCGCACCATCCCGGCCCCTCATCCTGATTCCCAAGGGCCCCAGACCCGGAGCCGCTGCGGTCATCCCCTTCAATCTGATCTTGCGCTTGACGCATATCATCATCAAATCAGGGGCGCTGCCGGGACCAGGAGCCTCCTGTCCCGCTCTCCGAACCTGAACTACTGCCCCAATTCAATGTCTTTCCGCCAGATACCTCTCCTCATCCTTTCCACGATCGCACTGGCTTCAGGTGCCGCCACCGCCGCCAAGCCCAATTTCATCATCATTTTCACCGATGACCAAGGCTACGGGGATCTGAGCTGTTTCGGCTCTACCACCATAAAGACCCCGAACATCGATCGAATCGCCAAGGAAGGGCGGAAGTTCACCAGCTTCATGGTTGCCTCACCCGTCTGCACTCCCTCCCGGGCAGCTCTCCTGACCGCCTGTTATCCCAAGCGGGTGGGAATGCACCAGCACGTCCTCTTTCCCTCCTCACAGAAGGGCCTGCACCCGGACGAGCATACCATCGCAGACCACCTGAAGGGGCAAGACTACGCCACAGCCTGCTTTGGCAAATGGCATCTCGGTCACCACCCTGAAGTCCTGCCAACCTCCAACGGCTTCGATACCTACTATGGCATTCCCTACTCCAACGACATGAACCATCCTGACAACAAGGGAAAGCCCCGCGGAGGCTGGCAGGGCATGGACCTGCTCTGGGACGACCCTAAGTCTACGCTGACCAAGTGGAAGACTCCGCTTTTCGAGGATGAAAAGATTGTCGAGTTGCCGGTCGACCAACGCACCATCACGCGCCGATGCACCCAGAAGGCCATAGACTTTGTGCAAGCCAACAAAGAGAATCCTTTCTTTGTCTATCTGCCCCACTCCATGCCCCATATTCCGCTCTACGTTCCAGACGACGTGCGCGACCCCGACCCCAAGAACGCCTACATCAATACTATCGAGCATATCGATACCGAGGTCGGGCGCCTGCTGGACACCCTCGACAAGTTGAAGCTGACCGAGAATACCTACGTGATCTACACCACAGACAATGGTCCATGGCTTCCCTTCCGGCATCATGGCGGTTCCGCGGGGCCTCTCAGGGACGGTAAGGGATCGACCTTCGAAGGCGGCCAGCGAGTCCCATGTGTCATGCGGGGGCCAGGCATTCCTGCTGGAACTGTCTGTTCCGAGTTGACCGGCACGATTGATATCCTGCCGACCATTGCCGCCATTACCGGAACCTCCCTGCCTGAAGCAAAGAAAATCGACGGGATGGATGTCTCCGACCTCTGGATGAACAAGGCTACGAAATCTCCCCGCAATGAATTCCTTCATTACACCTCAAGAGGGGAGCTCCAGGGAATCCGACAGGGGAAGTGGAAGCTCCTCGTAAAAGGCCCGGGAGGCCGCAGGGGCCAAGGCAAAAACGGCCCTAAGAATGCAGGCCAGATATTCCTCTTTGACTTGGAGGAGGACATGGGCGAGCAAAATAACTTGGCCGGTCAGAACTCCGAAATCGTTGAGGCCCTTCAGAAACGGATGGCCGCTCTCGACAAGGAGATCAGCTCCAATGCCCGGGCGCCGTGGACCCGGGGCTGATCGTCCAACGAACAAATTTCCTCTGACTTGCTTGCCAGATCCTCTCCCAGCCTCCGTAATGCTCTGCCGCTGGGCAACCAGATAACTCCGCTAAGGCACCAGGCGTTTGGTCCTCCGCGACCGAAAGATCAAAAACACCGCATCCAATGAAATCAAGGCTCCTAACATTTGCCGCGCTTCTCGGCGCCACCCTCTCCCTTCAGGCACAAGCCCCGCCAAAGGGGTTTGAGAAAGTCGATCAGGAGATCACTATCTCAACCCTCCAGGCGGCGATGAAGTACGATATCCGCTCGTTCAGCGTAAAACCAAACGCAAAGGTGAAGCTCACCTTCAAAAACCCGGACGACCTCCCTCACAACCTCATCCTGTGCACCCCAGGAAAGTCGAAAGGGGGCGACAAGGGCAAGGAGGTTATTGATGCTGTTCTCAAGCTTGGCGAAAAGGGCGTGGAGCAGAACTGGGAGCCAAAAGGTCACCCCCGCATTCTTCATAGCACTGGCATGGTCCAGCCCAAGGAAGAGTCCGTGATCTGGTTCCGGGCGCCTAAAAAAGAAGGGAACTACCCGTACATTTGCACCTTCCCTGGCCACTTCGAACTGATGAACGGGATGATGGCCGTTTCCAAGCGGGCCAACCCTGTAACCAACCTGACCTACAAGTTCTATCACGGTAAGTGGGACAAGCTCCCCGACTTCTCCAAGATGGAGCCAAAGAAGACCGGAGCCCTAGCCAGCGGCCTTTTCGAGCTCAGCCCAAAAGACAGGGATAACGAGTTCGGCTTCGTCTTCACCGGGGATATTGAATGCCCAAAAGATGGAATCTACACCTTCACGGTGACCTCCGATGATGGTTCGAGCCTTTATATCGACAATACTAGAGTGGTGAACAACGACGGGGTGCACGCAGCCCGAGCCACCAAGGGGCAAGTTCGCCTCAAGGCCGGGAAGAGAAAAATTGAGGTCCGCTACTTCGAAGGATCTGGAGAGCAAAGCCTCTTCGTGGATTGGTCAGGGCCAGGAGTGAAGAAGCAGCCTCTTTCTCCCGGCTCCTCCTCCGGAGGCGGTGGCGGCCCGAGCGGAATGCTCATCACCGCTGCAGACGGAGAGGCCGCCATCTATCGTAACTTCATCTCGGACGCCGGACCCCGGGCCATCGGGGTTGGCTACTCCGAGGGCGTAAACCTGACCTTCGACGCCAACAACATGCGCCTCGCCCAGATCTGGCAGGGAGACTTCATGGACGGCGCCCGCCACTGGAACGGCCGAGGACAGGGTTTCCAGCCCCCCGCAGGCGACGCGGTAATCAAACTGCCCGCCGGGGCNGCATTTGCCTCCCTGGAGTCAGCTGGCGCGGCCTGGCCGAAAGCNGAGACGCGCTCCTCTGAATTCCGTTTCCGCGGTTACCAGTTGAACAAAAAGCAGCAGCCCAGATTCCACTATGAAATGGGCGAAGTCTCTATCGAGGACACTCCTGTTCCGGTCGCCGGAGACGCCAATCCCACAATTTTGTCTCTGGAATATGGCCACCTCACCCGCTCTCTGAAGCTTTCGGCCAAGACGGCCCCAGCCAACCTCTATTTTCGGGCTGCCTCAGGAAATATCACCGTTGCTCCCGGTGGATTTATCGTTAATGGCGATCTCATGATTTCCACGAAAAGCAAGGCCACCATCGAGGCCAACGAGCTGCGACTTCCCGTTGAGTTCAAGAACGGCTCNGCAGAAATCGAACTGACCTACAAATGGGCCCAGTAAGTAGTCGNATCGGAAACAATCTTACAAACGAAACAATTTTTATGAAAACACCACCCGCTTTATTCAGGTTCAGCGCCACCCGCGCCTGCATCTCTTCCATGCTCGCTGCGACAGCCCTTGCCGCTGCAGCTCCNACCATGGAGGACTTTTATCTGCGCGAGGAGATTCCGNTGCCAGAAGGAGAGGTCATGGAGGGAGCCTCCATTGCAATCATCGATAACAAGCGCGTCGCACTGGCAACCCGCCGCGGCGACGTTTGGATCTGCGATGGCGCCTTCGGAGAGGACCTTAGCAAGGTGACNTGGAGCAAATTTGCCAGTGGACTGCACGANCCTCTCGGAATGTCCCATAAGGATGGCTGGTTCACCTTCACCCAGCGCCCCGATGTCTCGCAGATGCGGGACAGCGACGGCGACGGTCGAGCNGACCAGTTTGTCACCGTCGCCGCTCCCTGGGGTATTAACGGGGACTACCACGAATACGCCTTTGGAACCCCTCCAGACAAGGACGGCAACGTCTGGGTGGTGCTCTGCCTTACGGGATCTTTCAATGCCAACTCTCCGTGGCGCGGCTGGTGTTTCCGCATCACTCCGGACGGAAAATCCATTCCTACCTGCTCAGGAATTCGCTCCCCGGGAGGAATAGGCTTCAACATGGAGGGCGATGTCTTTTACTGTGATAATCAGGGAACTTGGAATGGCTCCTCCTCACTGAAGCATCTCAAACCCGGTGGATTTGTAGGTAATCCGAACGGTAACAAGTTCTGGGAGCAGGCGCCCAACATGGGGCCCAAGCCCGAAGACCCGAAGAGCGGGTCGCGAATCGAAACAGAGCGCAAGCGCATTCCCCAGCTTGTTCCAACCGCAGTCTGGCTTCCCCACGGCAAGCTCGGACAGTCCCCCACCGGGATCATTCCCGATCATACCAAGGGAGCCTTCGGCCCGTTTGCCGGTCAGGTTCTTGTGGGCGAGCAGACCCACTCTCANGTACAGCGGGTATTTCTGGAAAAAATCAATGGCGTCTATCAGGGAGCCGCATTCCCATTTCTTGGTGGCTACCGCTCCGGCATCGTTCCCCTCAAGCTCGCAGACGACGGGTCCCTCTTTGTCGGAACGACAAACCGCGGCTGGGGCGCGCGGGGTGGGCTACCATTCAGCTTCGAGCGGACTCGCTGGAACGGTAAAATTCCTTTTGAAATTCACGAGATGAGAATCACCAAAGACGGCTTCGAGCTGACCTTTACCGAGGAGATCGACCCGAAGACCGCAGGAGACAAGGCTAGTTACTCCATGAGCTCTTGGACTTATGTTTACCAGAGTGGTTATGGCAGCCCGGAGGTGGACAAAACCGCTCAGGCTATTGAGTCTGTCACCGTAGGAGCCGATAAGAAGTCCGTCCGCCTCAAGGTCGCCAACCGGCAGGCGGGGCATTGCCACCATCTCAAGTCCGCAGGCGTCCGCAGCAAGGCCGGAGGGGAACTCTGGCACCAGAATGCCTACTACACCATTAACGAGTTTCCCAAGTAAGCCGTAGTTGAGAGATGGAATTAGACCTCCGCGCCCTTCGGTCTGGCGAATGCTACAAGGTGCTGGCGAGTCTCGTGACCCCCAGGCCGATCGCGTGGATTACGACTGTAGATAAGGAGGGCGCGGTCAATGCCGCGCCCTTTTCATTTTTCAACTGTTTTGGTTCTAATCCTCCAATCGTGGCATTTGCTCCGGGAAACAAGGCGGTGGGTCTCCCGAAAGACACCGCCCGGAACATCCGGGAGAGCAGGGAATTTGTTGTCAACATGGCGGACGAAACGCTCGCGGACAAAATGGTCGCCACCTCTGCGAGCCTCCCCCATGGAGAATCAGAGCTGGTCCTCACGGGCCTGACGCCCGCAGGGTCGACATCCATCGAGACTCCGCGCATTGCGGAAGCTCCAGTCTCATTCGAGTGTCAGGAATGGGCCACCCTTGAGATCGGATCCAACCGCATGGTCATCGGCACGGTTATCCACGCGCACATCCGGGACGGAATTCTCGATCCCGAAACCCTGCATCTCCTTCCAGACTCCTTCCTGCCGGTCGGGCGGATGGCTGCACCAGACTGGTATTGTCGAACCAGCAACCAATACGAAATCAAAAGGCCCGAATAGCGAATCGAGGCCGGCTCCTCTCCCATTGGGGTTCACAATGTCACAAGAAAGAGAACTATTTATTGAAGTCCGGGATCTTCACCAGCGATTCGGAAGGCAGCACATTCTTCGAGGGGTTGACCTTGAAGTTTACCGGGGAGAGACCCTCTGCCTGCTTGGCGGGTCTGGGGGGGGCAAGAGCGTGCTCATCAAGCATCTGTGCGGCCTTCTGCAGCCATGGAAAGGCTCTGTCCTGGTTGAAGGCGAGGACATTACCGGGCTCCCCGAACGCGCCCTTGGGGCCATCCGCCAGAAGGTCAGCATGATGTTCCAAGGCGGCGCCCTTTTTGACTCCCTGACCGTCGGTCAGAATATTGCCTTCCCCCTCCGCGAAGCAGGGCTCCGTGACCAGGGCGAAATTGATCTTCAGGTGAGGCGGGCATTGGAAATCGTGCATATGCAAGGACAGGAGAAGAAAATGCCCGCGGACCTCTCCGGGGGAATGCGCAAGAGGGTAGCGCTTGCCCGCGCGGTAGTAGAAAAACCAGTCTGCGTTCTCTATGATGAACCGCACGCGGGACTTGACCCGGTCACCTCTGGCTCGATCGACCATCTCATCAAGGGCCTCCAGAAAGAGCATAATATCACCAACATTGTGATTACTCACGAACTTCGAAGTGTGTTTAGAATTGCCGACCGGGTGGCCTTCATGAAGGAAGGCGTCATCTCCTGGCATGGGACCGCTGAGGAGTTACAAGCCTCTGAAAACCCGGAATTGGTCGATTTTGTCCGGGGATCTTCTGCAGCGAACGAGGGATAAGAAGAGCCTGCTCCCCGCATTGACACCAGCGGCAGAGCAGGGAAACATATAGGTATGGCTAATTCCCCAAAGCGAATCGAGACCCTCGTAGGGTTTTTCCTTTTCGTGGGTCTTGCCATGCTCGGGGTGCTTATCATGCAATTCGGGCGCTTCGCGGACCGGTTCCGCGGGGTCTACTCTGTCACTGTCACCTTCAGCGATGCCTCGGGGTTGATCAAGGGAAGCCAGGTGAGACTCTCAGGCGCACAGGTGGGGCAGGTTGTGGAAGAGCCATCCCTGACAGATGAGGGCGAGATCGAAGTCGACATGGTCATTCGAAAAAGCACCCCGAAGATCGACCGGAATTCTGTTTTCCAGGTTACCTCCCTCAGCATTCTCGGGGACAAGGCGATCACCATTTCTCCTCCTCGACCACCAGAGCAGAAATCCGGGACCTATATCAAGGATGGGGATTTCATCATTGGCTCGGAAGCCGGAGGGCTTGATGCTCTCCAGACCGATGCTGAGCAGATCGCTTCCGATGCTGCGGCTCTCATCTCCCGGGGAAAAACGACGCTGACAAAGGTTGACAACGCTCTCGACGACCTGCGAACCGTATCGGGCCAACTCTCCGAAAGTCTGGACAAGATCAACTCGGGTCTCATTACAGATGACAACATCGCCAAGTTTAGTCGCTCTCTGGAGAATCTTGACGGGGCGACAGAGTCCATCAGGGAGGCGAGTTCAGAGATCAAGCCCCTCATCGCCGGTGCTCAGGATGCGATGGCCAGTTTTGATAGCGCCGCGAAAGCCGCCGAAGGGACCTTTAGCCAGGCATCTTCGGAAATCAGCAAGCTGGGCCCAACCCTCCAGAAGGTCCCGGAGGCTGTCGATTCCATCTCGGAGGTCGCAACCGAGGCCCGCGGGGCACTCAACAGCGTTACTAAAAGCGAAGGCCTGCTCGGCTCTCTCGCCTATGATCGCGACATGAAAGGAGACGCCAAGACGTTCATGCGAAACCTTCGCCATTACGGAATCCTTCGCTACAAGGATGCAGAGACGCCGGAGGAAAACGACCCCCGCGACCGCTTTCGTGGGAAACGCCGTTAGCGACCAGGAGCAGCTCCCGGAAGCCATCGCTCCCCTAGCGCCAGACAGATCCCTTCCGCCTTTTGCAGCGTTTCCTCGTATTCCATCTCAGGATTCGAATCTGCTACAATACCTGCACCCACCCCACAAGACAGCCTCGCTCCTCGCCTTTCAAGAGTTCGAATCGCAATATTGAACTGGCTTTCTCCATTATACCCGAGGTAGCCAATTGCGCCGGTATACAGGCCCCGCGGTACGGTCTCGAGCTCCTCGATGATTTCCATGGCCCTCTTTTTTGGAGCACCCGTGATACTACCGCCAGGATAGCAGGCCTGGAGGGCGTCCAGTTGATCCGCTCCCTCCCGGAGCTGCCCGGTAACGGTTGACACCAGATGGTGAACCTGCTCGAGACGCTCGTGCTTGAGCATTTCGGTAACCGCGACCGTGCCGAATTCACAGACGCGGCCCAGATCGTTACGCTCAAGATCCGTGATCATCACGAGCTCCGCGATCTCCTTTTCACACGTCTGGAGCTCAAATGCGGACCTGCTATCCAGCTCCGGATCTGCAAACCGGGGGCGGGTTCCCTTTATCGGACGGGTTTCAACCGAGCGCCCATGCATGCTCAGGAAGGTCTCTGGCGAAGAAGAGAGTATCTCACGGTCTCCGGCAGAGAGATACGCCGCCATCGGAGCCGGAGAAACGTTGCGCAAGCGGTCATACAATGGGAAAAGGGATGTGGTGTCCGGGAGATCGGCACTGAATTGCTGGGAAAGGTTCACCTGATAAATGTCGCCGCCGGCAATGTAGTCCTGAGCGCGACGAACGCGCCCGACGAACTGCTCACGGGTGAGATTGCTTTTCCAGGGGCCGGAAATTTCCACCTCTGGCAAGGGCGCGCTCTGCATATGTTCGCACAGGGATCCTACTTCAAACCAGCGGCCGGTTACATGGTTGTAGACCAGAAGATCGTCATAGAACCCGAAATGAAAGTCTCCCTTGTAGCCGATCCAACCGCAGGCCGCTCCGAGGGGAAACCCGCAATCAGGCCGCCTTACGGAGCGCTTTCGTATCTGTTCTCTGAGTTCCGCAACCTCGTCGATGGTTCCCTCCAGCTGGCCGCCGGGACACGCTCCTACGATCGAGAGAGCCTGGGGCCGGGCGAGGTTTCCGGAACTGTCAAAAAAAACAAGCCCCGGAAGATGACGAAGAGCGGCCGCTACCTCTGAGGGGCCGAGAGCAAGATCAATCTGGCGGAATTCCGGCGCTGGAACAAGATTGTGCGGCACTCCGGGGATACATACTGCGGTTTGCTCCCGCTTGCAAACCCCGCAACGACGGGATCCTGTCCTTGCTCCCCTCCAAGAAGGCCCGGGAGTCCTCCCTGCATCATCCTCTGGACTGGGGTCATTGACTCAGGTGGCCCACAAAGGTAGGATCGAGGCCTCCTGTCCTTGAATTCTCCGTCAACATATCCCCGCCTGAGTACCTTCCGGGTCGCTTGTTGGGCGCTGGTTCTCATCGCTTTCTTGGAGGTCGTTGCCGTGGGAATCGCCTTGGCGGTTCGCGCCAATTCCCCGGAGCCGCCAGTGGTCGTCGAGCGAGTCGTCACGGAATATCTCCCCTTGGAACAGCCGGCGGGAGATTTGTCCCTCTTGGCGCCGGACCCCACCGCCAGCTCTCCGGCCGAGCCCGAGCCTGTCCCACGAGCACTCACCACCGTGGACGAAATGATCAGTGGCGAGATCAAACCCCTGGACGACACCCCAACGCTGAAAACTCCTTTTATTGCGAATCCGGAAGTCGAAAGGCTGGTAGGACAGGCCCGGGAGGCGAGAGTCAGGGACGACATTGGTGCCGCAGTGCTCAAGCTCGAAGCCGCTGAGCAACTAGCCCCCGCGGAGCCCAATGTGCTATACCAATTCGCTGAGGTTTTTGGTGCAGTCGGACACTTTGACAAGGCCGCAGACTACTACCAGAAGGTATTTAACCTGGGTCCCATCAGGGCGGGAGCGCTGTATGAGCTGGCTTCTCAAAAGCTGAGTCTTGGGTTCAATCAAGCCGCAGGGCTGGAAGGTAAAATGAGGCTCGGCCGTATTCGTCACTACAGCGATGAGGGTGCAGATGGTAGTAAGCGTGTAGTGCTGACCATCCCGACCCTTGCTGCTCCAGGACAGAAGGTCGACGAGAACAAGCTATCGATTCAGGTGACTTTTTATGACAAGCGCAACGGCAAGATCTATCAGGCCACCTCCGATAGCAATCTGAGCCACAGGTGGACCACTTCTCCTCTCGACTGGGGCGACAGTGGCGAAGAACTGCTCCAATACACTTATATTATCCCGCCAGGAGATTCGCGGGATCTCCACCTCCTCGGAGAGCGCGCTCATTTCGGACAGGTGGTTGAGATGCGATACGGCGGTGAATTAGTTGACCATCAGGCCTGGCCTAGGACTCTTGCGGAGCAACGAAACGTCCAGGAAGCGAGCCCTCTTTTTCTGCCCTCTGGCTTTCTGCCGGGACAAATTAACGAAGCCAATCCGCTCCTCCCTCCCCTTCCCCGGTAAACATATTTAGTTCTGCTAGCTAACAGCGAGGGTTGATTTTCATCTTGCTTGCGCACTGGCTACTTGCGACTTCTCCTGCTCAAGCCTAATAATCCGCACGAAATGTCCGAGCCGGAGCAACAGTGGTACTTCATCAGCGTCGTGAATCAGGAGCGGTATGGCCCATACAGTGCCGAGCAGCTCGAGGGTTTCGCGAAGAGTGGTTCAATCACAAAGGAAACCATGATCTGGACCGAAGCTCTGCAAAATCAGTGGATCCCGGCCAAAAATGTGGAGGGTCTTTTTCCCCCGGCAGAGGATGCCCCCGCGGCCCAGCCTGAACAGCCGGCCCGCCCCCAGCTTCTCACTGGCGCGCCGGCAAGCGCGCCCCGGCCCCTGGCGCAGGCTACTCCCCTTCGAGCTGCGCCATTACAGGCTCAGCCGTTGCAGGCAGCGCCGCTGCAGGCACAACCTGCACAGCCCGTTCAGCCCGTCCAGCCTACACAACGAGTCGCACCTGGCATGATTCCTTCCTCCATGCCGGGCATCGCTCCGCCAGCTGCAACTGCGTTAGGCGCTGCCCAAACTTCCACGCAAGGGCTTACCTCTGAATCCTCTGAAAAGAAAATCTTACCTGCTTTCCTGCTGTGCACCTTCGTGGGCGTCCTGGGTGTTCATCGTTTCTACGTTGGAAAAACGGGAAGTGGTCTCGCCCAAATTTTCACCTTGGGGGGCATGGGCATTTGGTCATTGATCGATTGGATCATGATTTTGTGTGGCTCCTTCAGAGATCGTAAGGGCAAGACTCTCAGCGAGTGGACCTAAAGTTGTCTGCAGGTTGGTTTCTGGGTGAGCTATCTTAGAGCCCCGCTCCGGGCTCCGCCCATACCGAGTCCAGCTTCAGAAGGCAGCCTGACTCTTTGGCGTTGGAATGAGATCTGTTTTGGCTGGGCCTTTCCTAGCGCATATCACGACCTCCGAGGAAAGGTTCCAGCAGGTTGTGCAGGTGTCGCATTGCGGGGACTTCGAGGTAGTTCCCTGTCAGTCGAGGGGTTTCCTCTGACCCCATTTCGTGCAGGGCCTGCAGCATGGCATAAACGTGATGTGCGTCCGCTGCTTTCACGGTCGCGGCGTCGGGCAGCGCCTTCTCGATAAGCGGAATGGAGTCCTGATAGCCAAATCTCGCCATCGCCCCTGCGACTTCGGCCCTGACAGGCAGGGTTTCTTTTAAGAAGGGAAGAAGGTGGTGGGCCACCGTGGTGTCTCCGAGTCTCCCCAGGGCCCCTATCGCAGTGGCGCGGTCGACAAGTCCGGGCTCCTGAAGGAGACGGACTATGTCCCAGGCAGCAGGCCGCGCAAGGGGTCCGAGATCCTTGAGGACAAGAACGGCCTCATCGAGCCGGTCCCCCGCTCTCGCGTCGCGCAAAAGCATCCTCAGCTCTGCCAGGGCGTGCGGGCCCAGCTTGGGCAACAGCGCTCTCACCCGTCTGCGATAGGTCTCATGTTCACCCTCGGGCGAGGTTCTTTGGAGAAGATATGAGCAGAGCACAATGGCCTGCTCCTCTGGGTTCTCTATGGCCAATGCGCTCTTCCACGTCCTGTGATCCTCCAGACCCTGTCGGATTTCCGCCAGCAATTGCTTTTCGGTCCGACAAAATCCCGAAGCGACGAGGCTGTAGGCAGGGCGGCCTGGGCCAACGTGCTCCTCAATCTGTTCATACCCGAAACATCGGCCGCTCTCTATCCACATCATGCCCGGGCTACCGGTTTCCCCCTGACCCATTACCTGCCACCGGGCCTGCTTTTTGATGAGAAAGCAGAGAAGGCGTTGCGACTTAAGGTGACGGGTCGTGGAGCCTTTTGATTTCGTTTCCGTTTCAANAATCGCCCTCCGATGATTCTCGAGGCCCGGAATATCAATCAGGGANCCTCGGTCTTTGAGCGCGGATGGCGCTCGAAGCCATCGCCTTACCATCACCTTGTTCACGCCTACTCTGTCGCCCGTCACAATCGCGTCAGCCTCAGCACACATCTCATGCGGCGACCATGTAGGCAGCCGCTCTGCGCAGAGTGGGAAGGCTATCAATCCCAGCGCAGGAAGGAGTAGNGCACGGATTCGCAGGGAGGCAGTCCCCGCGTTCCTGAGCAAGGCCCAGCGCCCACCCTGCGCAGAGCAAATCCGGTTCCGCAGTTCCAGAGTCGAGGCCCATTCATCCTGACTGGTCTCTGCCATATGCGCCCGGGGACGNCGATCCAGAGCCTCACACCAGCATGAGAGCCGGCTTCTCGATCAATTTTTTTACCTGTGACAAGAACTCGGCTCCAACCGCTCCATCAACCACCCGGTGATCACAGGAAAGACCGAGATTGATCCGTAATCCGGGAACAATTTCGTCCTCCAGCACGACCGGTTTTTCTACGATGCTCCCGACCGAGATGATGGCAGCCTGAGGCGGGTTGATGATCGCATCGAAGGACTCGATCCCGTAAGCACCAAGGTTTGACACCGTGATTGTGCCTCCGTCGAATTCATTTGGCAGNAGCTTTCCATCACGAGCTCTCATAGCGAGATCCTTGACCTCTTTTGAGATCTGGAGCAGCGACTTGGCGGCGGCATTCTTCACGACCGGGGTNACCAGCCCGTCTTCAACCGCGACCGCGACCGAAACTCCAATTTCTCCGAACTGATGAATGTGATCCCCATTGAAAGTCGCGTTGACGCTTGGAACCGCCTGCAGGGCACCNATCACAGCCTTGAGCACGAGATCGTTGATCGTGTACTTGTTCCCGTGAGTGGCCTCTGCCTGAATATTGATCTGGCGCCTGATTTCCATCAAGGGGGCGGCATCCGCCTCCGCGTGAAGGTAAAAATGGGGAATTGTTGTTTTTGAGGTCAGCAGGCGCTCGGCGATGATACGGCGGAGGCTGGACAATTCGATGCNTTGGTCACCAGTGCCAAGGGCTGGCGCTGGCGCGGGGCTGGCTATCGGAGCTGGCGCTGAGGGCTTGGATGCTGGTGCGGGAACGACCTTGGACGCCTCCTCCGGGGCCGGAACGGGCACCGCCACCTGTGGCGCACCCCCTGCTGCAGCTTCAACGTCCTTCTTGACGATGCGGCCTCCGGGACCTGTGCCGGTCAGTTCCGCGAGATCTACTCCCAGCGCTGCAGCAACCTTACGAGCCAGAGGTGAAGCCTTGATGCGCCCGGACGATGGAGCGGCGGGCTCGGGATCTTCCGGTGCGCTCGGGGTCGGCACGGTCGGGGCAACTTCAGCGACTACAGGCNCGGGCTCCGNNGCTNNCNTNNGCGANNNCAGGNTNGGGCTCCGCTGCTGGCGTGGNCGGGGCAGGTTCGGGTTCCGCCGCTGGCGNGGCCGGGGCAGGTTCNGGTTCCGCCGCTGGCGCGGCCGGAACAGAGTCCCCCTCTCCCTCATCCCGGAGAATCGCTAGGGTGGCGCCGATTTCAGCCTTTGCTCCCTCTTCGATGAGAATTTCTGAAAGGATTCCCTCGTCAAAGGCCTCCATCGCCATGGTGGCCTTGTCGGTTTCGATTTCAGCTATTTC
Source organism: Roseibacillus sp. (assembly GCA_002723015.1). The sequence goes on from PBNG01000049.1 coordinate 48,433, forward strand.
GTCGCCNATCTCTACNTGGTCGCCAACACTCTTCAGCCAGCGCACNACGGTTCCTTCGGTCATGGTGTCCGAGAGCTTGGGCATTTCAATGTGCGTTGCCATGGGTCGATTTGGGAAGAAACTTGGCCTTAAAATCGTCCCGGTCAAGACCGGGNGGTAAGAGATTTGGTGAGAGGAGATCGGCTTCCNGGTTGAGATAAACCGGGAATTGATCGTGGCTGAAAGGAAACGGGCCCCCCGGTGAAGGAGAGCCCGAAGGTAAATCGTTCGTTTGCGGGGCTCAGTTCTCCTCCGGGGCGAGTTCTTTCATGGTTGGGATCAGGCCGACATGTGGTTCGCCGCTTGAGCCCTGACCCGTTGCCCTTTTCAGGACCCGGCTGCTCACGGTTCCGCCGCAATCCGAATCTACTGAATACCATGAAAAACTGGGAGTGCACTTGACGGCTTTCCGCACAGTCTTCACTACGGGCCGCCGGACCTTAACGGTTTCGCCCGTGCCCCCTTTTGCTCCAGCTTCNGCAATCACTTCTTCCTCGATCCACTCAACTTCCTCAATTTCCACATACTTCTTTGAAGAACANCCATTGCAGCTCAGGCCACAGGATGAGAAACTCAGTGCCAGAAACAGAATCGCCGGGATGAACGCCAAGGTTTTCATAGGAGCCCCGGATGCTAGGCCCCCGCGAAAATAGTGCAAACAGAATCTCCCNGGCATCGCCGCTCGTTGCTCACNGGTTTATTCTGNTACACGATNAAGTGTTCTTACCCTTGAAATCAGGCGATGGTGAGCACCTGTTCGACGACCCGACGCGCGTTCGGAAGCTGCTCATCCTCGATATGGTGCGAATAGATCGCAGGAGCATCGATGCTGCACACGCGTTTCACCGGGGCGTCGAGATGGTCAAATGCGTGCTCCTGGATCAGGGCCGCGATCTGGGAGGACACCCCATTGAAGGGCTTGGACTCATCGACGAGAACAGCCCGGTTCGTCTTCACGACAGATTCTATGATCGCATCTTGGTCGAGAGGCCGGATCGACCGGAGGTCAAGGACCTCCGCAGATATACCATGTGANGATTGGAGCGTCTCCGCAGCCTCCAGACAGTGAAGCACGGAACGCCCATGCGCCACCAGTGTTACATCGCTCCCCTCTCTTTTGATGTCAGCTTTCCCCAGAGGAACTAAAAAATCTCCCTCTCCTGCATCAGGAACCTCTCCCGAATTTCCATAGAGTTTGGTGTTCTCCATCACAAAAACAGGATCATTGTCGCGGATTGCAGACTTCATCAGCCCCTTGGCATCAGCAGGCGTCGCTGGAGCGCATACCTTCAGCCCGGGAAAGGCTGCGAATAATCCTTCCGGNCAATGCGAATGGGTGGCTCCGACATTAGTTCCCCCGTTAGCCGGCCCACGGACTACGATGGGGACATTGATTTTTCCGCCAGCCATGTAACGAACGCATCCGGCGTTGTTCACGAGCTGGTCAAAAGCAACGGAATGAAACGACCAGAACATGAGCTCCATTACCGGGCGCACACCAAGCATGGATGCGCCCACCCCCATCCCGATAAACCCGGCTTCCGAGATCGGGGTGTCCACGATTCTCTTGCTTCCCCACTTGTCCCAGAGGCCCTCGGTCACCTTGTAGGCACCGTTGTACTCTGCCACTTCTTCACCCATGATCACAACGTTTTCGTCGTGGGCGAGCTCTTCATCAAGGGCTTCGCGAAGCGCGTGTCTGTAGAGTAGTTCCCTCATTGTGNAGCCCCTGTTTAGTCGTTGAAGAAGTGCCGTCCNGTGTTGCCCGCTTCGGTGTCCTCGTCCACTTCCCAGTATACNTCGTGGAGAATGTCGTCCACCGTCGGCGGCGCGGAGTTCTCGGCGAACTTGATTGCTTGTGCGGTTTCCTTGGTTGCCTCCTTTTCAAGAGCCTTTGCTTCTTCCGCGGTGATGTGACCCTCCTCGATCAGGCGCCGTTCCCAGAGCCGAATCGGGTCATGATAGGTTTTGTATCGCTCAATCTCGTCCGGGGTTCTGTATTTATCGGCATTGGCGTCGGCTACGGAGTGCCCGTAATAACGATAGGTCTGGATCTCGAGCAGACTGGGACGATGCTCCTTGCGAGCTCTTTCCATAGCAATGTGGGTCTTTGCCCTGACCTCATAAAGGTCCTCTCCATTGACCAGGTCCCACGCCATGTTGTATCCCTCAGCTCGCTGGGCGAGGCAGTCACGATAGGCGCTGGATCTCGTCTGTGAGGTTCCCATAGAGTAGCCGTTGTTCTCGATGATGTAGACGATGGGTATTTCAAAGAGAGAGGCGAGGTTGAGTGATTCGTGAAACGCCCCCTGGTTGATAGCCCCATCGCCGAGAAAACAGACCGCACANCCAGAGAGGCCTTGATACTTCAGAGCATAACCGAGTCCCAGACCAAGCGGGGTCTGGCCCGCAACAATGCCATGGCCCCCCCAGAAGTTTTTGTCGGGCGCAAAGAAGTGCATCGAGCCGCCTTTGCCCTTTGAGCATCCGGTGGCCTTGCCGAAGAGTTCGGCCATGCATTCATCCATGCTCATTCCCANCGCCAGAGCATGACCGTGATCACGGTAGGCGGTAATCACGTGATCATTGTCGCCCATGAGAGAGACTGCCCCCACAGCTACCGACTCCTGTCCGATGTAAAGGTGGAGGAATCCGCCCATCTTGTCCTTCTGATATTGTCCGAGGGCAAGGTGCTCGAAACGGCGGATGCGAACCATCGTCCGGTAAAAATCAATCTTGTCCTGCGGGGTGAGGNCCCGGTTCACCGGCGAACTGGAAAAATCCATCGCAGCGAATGGTGGCTCTGCCGAAGGGTCTTGCATGGTNTTTGCTNCTGCGGGTGCATACCTCTCAGGCGCACCCCGGGCAAGAGTTAAGGTCCCCGCGACCTGCTTCACCAGCTCNCGTTCGCGGTGGCACCTTCGGGTGATTTCCTCNCGATAACGCCAAAACGCCGCTGTCCGAGAAGAAAAAGAGGGGTAAATAGGCCACTAGCGACCAGCTGGCCCTTCAGGAACATCCAAGCTGGGACATACCCGGGTAGNCCAATGGTCTGAGATTGCATCCACCCCTGCCACGTTTTTGCATACTGCTGTGACAGAAGCCAGGAGCCCGTATTNGCCACAANATAGAAGCCTANAGCCGCCANAAGCGCCCCGCCGGTCAGATGTAGCATNGATTTATTTCGGAACAGGGCCCCAATCCAAAATGTAANNACCAGACTCGCAATGATGACAAGGGCGTGCAGGCCCAGCTCGTAGCCTTGGGTATAATTAATGAGAAAGTAGGAGAGGGTCCANGCAACTGCAGGAAGCCAGATCCATCGGCTCGCCATGGATGCTGCCACGCAAAAAAACAGTGGTGGCAAAGGGCTGAATCCTGGGAGCAANCCCTCCAGCCTAGGGGCGGCCCAACTGAACANAACGAGCAAAGCNATGAGAAGGATGGCGGGGAAAATTTGCTTCACTGGGGTGGTATCTATACCGGTTNCGGTTGGTCTGCACGTAAATTAGATAACACCAGTGGTGTAATCAGAGGGTTCGNGAAGTTATCAAGATTGCTGGTANGTACTATTCTTTTGGAACCTCATTGATTCTTCTTCTTAAGGAGGCGAATAACTCCTTGGNAAGCGTGTTCCTCACATCATTTACCGACGTTCCACTGGAAGAATAAGGCGCGAATAAAGCAGGGCAGCAGGGCCCGATTAATCATAGATTATTACTATTCCCATTCATGCTCATTTCGTTCCCATCATTCGCTCAAGATCTTACCATGTTTTCCACGGCTCTTGCTCGGAGTGGACGATNGGGCTAACGGTTTGTTGTGAACGACAGTGAATATATGCGCCGGGCACTGGCTTTGGCAGNGCGGGGTCTGGGATTAACCAGCCCGAACCCGGCGGTTGGCGCCGTTGTCGTAAGAGATGGAGTAGAGATAGGGGGCGGCTGGCACCGCGGNCCNGGCCAACCGCATGCAGAAATTGAGGCCATGCGGGATGCNATCAAACGGCACGGTGAAGGCGCAATGAGTGGCGCGACCATTTATATCACTCTGGAACCNTGCTCCACTCATGGGCGGACGGGTCCGTGCACTTCGGCGCTGATACGCGCGGGAGTCGCGAGGGTTGTCATAGGCGCCAGTGACCCGAACCCGAGCAACGGCGGCAAGGCCGCAGCCCTCCTTTCTGAAGCGGGGATCGAGGTAGTTGAGGGGATAGAGGAGTCGAGGTGCGAGTCGTTGCTGCGGGCGTTCAGCAAGGTCCAGCGCAGCGGCCTTCCGTGGGTGATCATCAAAAGCGCTTTTGGGNTAGACGCGAAGGTGACAAGGCCGCCGGCGGAAGCCCAGTGGTTGAGTTGCGAGCGCTCGCGAGTTGAGGTTCATGATCTTCGCGCGGAGGTAGATGCCATCATAACGAGTGGACAAACGGTCCGCGCGGACAACCCCCGCCTCACGATCAGGGCGCCTTCNACTCCGGTGCACAAGGAACAACCACTGCGAGTTNTCTTGACATCAAGANATAATGGCNTTCCGGAGGATTCTCACATTCTTACTGATGAATTCCGCGACCGCACCCTGATTTACAAAGCCAGACNTATCGAGTGCGTCCTGNGGGATCTCGCATCAGAGCATGGCGTGCTCAGCGTCATGGTAGAGGCCGGCGGCTCCATGGTGGGACAGTTCCTGGATGAGGGATGGGCCGATGANGTCGTTTTNTATCTCGCCCCACTGCTTACGGGGGGCACGATCCCGGCGGTTGGCGGCGAGGGTGTCTCGAGTTTGGCNACTCGTATCAAAATGGANACCTGCTCATTCAAACGATTTGAAAACGATGTTCGGCTCCGGGCGGNGATCCGCAGATCCGCAGGACCGTGACGGGACGATTCANCAAGGAGCCGGTTGGACANCACCNAAATACTATGAACATAGTATTATGGCCTNGCGGTGGTTGAAGAAGCCGAGGGCGGTAGCNAGAGGGNAGATNCAAGAGCGGGCAAGCCGGGTGTTGGTAAGGCCNAAATCAAACGGGAGCCCGNTCCAAGGCTACTCTTTGGNNGACGCTTCGCGCCTCGTTTTTTCCAGCCANATGGAAAGAATGGCAATGTCAGCTGGGGTAATGCCACTAATTCTCGCGGCTTGGCCAAGGGTCTGGGGACGAATTTCGCTGAGGCGCTGCCGGGCTTCGCTCTTGAGGCCCTTGAGTGCGTGGTAGTCGAGGACGGGAGGAAGCTCGCGAGCTTCCTGGCGCAGCATGCGGTCTACCTGCTGGCTCTGGCGGAGAATGTGGCCCTCGTATTTAAAGTCGGTTTCGATCAGGGGCCACAATTCCACGGGGAACTTCCCAAGAAGCTCAGGAGGAAGCATTTTCCAAGAGTTGTCCTCGCGTCGAAACCAATGGTCCAACTTGATTCCATCATGGGAAGTCTCCCTGATCAGGGTTGCAGCGGCGTCAAGAGTTTTGGTTTTCTCGGAAGTTCGCTGGCTGCGAAGTGCACAAGAAAGGCCCAGGGAGCTGGCGAGGGGCCCAAGACGCTGGTCCGCGTTGTCCTGCCGAAGCAGAAGGCGGTACTCCGCCCGGCTTGTGAACATGCGGTAAGGCTCCGTGCAGCCCTTGGTGACGAGGTCATCGACCATGACCCCGAGGTAAGCCTGGCTTCTAGAAAGGACGAGGGGCTGGGCTCCCCGGGCCTTGAGGGCGGCGTTGGCGCCGGCGAGCAGGCCTTGGCCTGCCGCCTCTTCGTAACCAGAGGTGCCATTGATCTGGCCTGCAAAATATAACCCCTCGACAATCTTGGTTTCGAGGGTGGGTGCTAGCTGAGTCGGCGGACAATAGTCGTATTCGACTGCGTAGCCGGGACGGATGATGTCGGCATTTTCCAATCCTGCGATCGTGCGGATGAACGACAATTGCACTTCGTAAGGAAGGGAGGTAGAGACTCCGTTAACATAATATTCCTGGGTGTGTCGCCCTTCGGGCTCGAGAAAGATCTGGTGGCGGGGCTTTTCCGCGAATTTAACGACCTTGTCTTCTATTGAAGGGCAGTATCGTGGGCCAAGGCCTTCAATTTGGCCCGAATACATAGGACTCTGGTCAAGATTTTCTCTGATCTCATCGTGGGTTTGGTCATTTGTCCACGTGATCCAACACGGCAATTGTTCCACGTGGAATGCTTTGTCGCCCCAAGCATTCAAGGTAAAGAGATCATCGCGGCCTCGGACAATGGTATTCGCGAGGTAGCTGAAGAGGGGTGGAGGATCGTCCCCGTCCTGCCGCTCGCACCTCGAAAAATCAACCGAGCGGGCGTTGAGGCGGCATGGGGTTCCGGTTTTAAAGCGGGCGACCTCGAATCCGAGGTCCACTAAGGAGTCGCTGATAGTGGAAGTTCCATCACCCATGCGGCCTCCTTGCTCATTGCGCCGACCGACATGCATGAGGCCGCGCATGAAGGTTCCTGCGCTCAGGACTACTGAATTTGCCCGGAGCTCAAACTGGAGGTTGGTCTGGACTCCCTGGATCATGGAGCCTTTCACCAGGAGGCGAGCGGCATTGCCCTGGTGTAGATCAATGCCCTCGGTCGACTCGAGGATGTGCTTCATTCGGAACTGGTAGGCCTTCTTGTCGCATTGGGCTCGGGGAGCACGGACGCTGGGTCCCTTTCCCCTGTTAAGGAGCCGCCATTGGATGGCGGTGGCATCGGTGTTCAAGCCGATGGCCCCGCCGAGGGCGTCGATTTCACGAACCATGTGGCCCTTGCCAAGGCCGCCAATGGCCGGGTTGCAGCTCATCTGGCCAATGGTATCAAGGTTCTGTGTCAGGACTGCGACTTCGCAGCCGAGGCGGGCCGCCGCCAGGGCGGCCTCGACGCCAGCATGGCCGGNGCCAATGACGAGAACGTCGNATTCTTTAGGATAAACAAACATGGGTGCGCCCGACGGGCTACGCGCTTNCTGCAGGGTAANCAATAGAGAAGGGAGTTCAAGGGGNTGTGGTGGGCGCCGAACCTTTAGGAAGGCTGACCACTTGGNCTCAAGAAAGTCGTTCCACGTGGAACAGTGAGGCGCATGGGCGAGCCGGCACCATCTGGCGGCCAGCATGATGAGANCCANAACNAGCTNATAATCAANAGGTTTGNGAGGCNTTTNGCTCGGCGTCGCACTACAGAGGAAAGAAGAANGGGGCCCTAGTCTTGGACGNAGACGTGTTCCATCAGCCCNTCGTGCTCAAATGGGACTTGGCCACTCGGAGGAAGCGCTCTCGCGCCGCGGCATGCTCGACGAGTGGCGGAGGGTAATGGACTCCGAGGGTTACGCCTGCCTTTTCGAGAACTTCAGGGGGGGCGTCCCACGGGCGATAAATATATCGGTTTGGCAGGTGCTTTAGTTCTGGCACCCATCGCCTGACGTAGTTCCCGGCAGGATCAAACTTCGCTCCCTGTGTGATTGGATTGAAGACGCGGAAGTAGGGTTGCGCATCGCAGCCACAGCCAGCGGACCACTGCCAGCCAGCATTGTTCTGTGCCCAATCGCCATCNGTAAGGTATTTTAGGAAGTGGGACTCTCCGCGGCGATAATCGATGAGCAGGTGCTTACAGAGAAAGCTTGCGGTGATCATTCTCGCCCGGTTGTGAACAAACCCAGTCTCCAGCAGTTGACGCGCTCCGGCGTCGATAACCGGATATCCTGTTTGGCCGTTTTTCCAGGCTCNCCACTCCTCAGGATCGTTTCTCCATGGAAACCCCTTCCAGCTGGGCCGGAAGGGAACACGGAGTACCTCCGGCCGATCCCAGAGCGTCGAATAGGAAAAGTCCCTCCAGATTAATTCATTGAGGAAAGTCTCAGCCGACTCTCCTTGGCCTTTCACGTCCAACTCCTCAACGGACCTCCAGATTGTCCGCACCGACAGCGTGCCGAACTTGATGTCAGCTGAGAGGCGGCTGGTGGCGGGCTCTCCCAGCTGATCGCGTCCCACGCAGTAGGTGCCTACGCGTTGCTCCAAGAAAAGCTTNAGGCGGGCCCCTGCTGCCGACTCACCTCCCGCCTGTAAGTGCGGATTTCGAGAGATTCCCANCNTCTCGAGGCAGGGAATTTCTTCATTATCTTTCATCGCTACGCTGGGAACGGCACCCAGGCCCTTCGGCTTGGGCAGAGGCTCGGAGATGCGTGCAGCCTTGCGCAAGGCTCGCGAAAACGGAGTGAAGACAGAATAAGGCGTCCCTTTGCCGGTGCGGAGGGTTCCGGGCGGGTGGAGTGTCTCTCCCTCATAAAGGGTCATCGGCACGGAGAGAGACTCGGCAATTCTGGCGTCACGGGTCCGCCCGAAAGGCTCTGTCCAACGGTGGGCAACAACCCGGGTGATGCCCCACCGCTTTACCAGTTCGGGCATCAAGGTGACGCTTGGCCCGGAGACGCAGATTAGTCTGCTTCCGAGAGACGCGAGATTGCTTGAAAGCTCACGGATGCTCTCGAGTAGAAACTGCATGCGATGGGGGAGCTTCCGGGCGCGGAGAGGGTGGAAGAAATATGGATCAAAAATAAAAAGGGGCACGATTTCCCCATCTTCCGCCGCCCTGAGAAGGGGCTCGTGGTCTGCGATTCTTAGGTCCTTGCCGCGGAACCAGACAAGTGTTCTATGCCTTTCTTTCATCGTCGTCTTCTCCTATGGGCAACTTTCCGAATCGCAGACCAACAGCGGCGCCGCGGTAATGGAAGGCTTCTCGAAGTTGCGCCGCGATAAACACGCGATGAGCCAGGCGGCCAAGGAGGCCAAGGGGAGGGGCGTAGTAAACCCGATCCTCCATTATGGTATATCTTCCCTGGGCGCGAAAGTGGTGCTCATGCCACCACGAATAGTACGGGCCTCGCTCCTGGGAATCGACGAACACTTTTCCTTCCTCCCAGCGCTCGATTCGCGAGCGCCATCCCAGCTTGATTCCGGCTACCCGGAGGCGATATTCAATCGTGGCGCCTCGACCCATGGGCCCTTCCATGCGGTGGATCATGAAGCCGATTTTCGGGGGGGTAAGGAGCGCGAGGTTAGGAGGCTTGGAAAAGAAGGGGAATACCTCTGCCAACGGGGCGTCGACCATAACTCTCGTCTGCAGAAAGTACTTTGGAACCCTTGAACCGAGATAGTCAGGCTCATCGAGGGGGGGCGGGGTGGAAAGCCCGAGGGTCCCGATTGAGATACCGGACGGGACGAGGAGCTCCTTCAGGGCGCCCTCAATCGATTCATGACGGAAAGAAATTCCGCAGGCGGTCGCTTTTCGTGGATAGCATTTCTGTCCGGTAAGGAGAGCCTCTGCCGCTTGACCCATAACGGTCTTCAGGGCGATCCGGGGGGTCGGAAAAAGGCTGGGTCGCCGAAGAGCCTGCCCGAGGGCTCTCGCGAGGACTCTCTGGGACACCGGAGCAGGCCCTACCACATTAAGCGGGCCTTCAATGGCGGAATTCTCCAGTGCTGAGATCATCAGGTTGACGCAGTCTTCAAGATGGATCCAAGGGATAAACTGGCGGCCGTGTCCCAGGGGTCCGCCGAGACCCACCTTGAACACCCGGAGCATAGCATCCAGAGCCCCGCCTCCCTGGCCGAGAACTATCCCAGTCCGGAGGCAAACGACCCGGGTGCTGGCGGAAGAGGCTTCAAGGGCGGCTCGCTCCCATTTCTGGCATAGCGACGCGAGAAAACCGTTGCCCGGACCGGAGCTTTCATCGAGCTCTTCATTGCCCCGGTCACCGTAAAAGCCGACCGCGCTGCCGGAGAGAAAGACGCGGGGTGCTTGGCCAGCGTTCTTGATTCCGGTTGCCAGTCTGGATGTCAGCGAAACCCTGCTTGCAAGGAGTGACTGCCGTCTCGCCCGGGTCCATCTTTTACCAAAGATGGGCTCACCTGCCAGATTTACCACGCCTTGACATCGGCTCAGGGCTTCGGAGAGGGAAGAGTCCCGGTCAGTGATCTGCAGAAGTTCGACTTCGTCGCCGAGGAGGGCTCGCGCACGCTTCTCACAGCGGACCCATCCTACAACTGTATGCCCTCTCCGCCGAAGGGCGAGCACGAGGGCCCGGCCGATGAACCCCGTGGCTCCTGTGACAAATACTTTCATGGATTGTCGCGAGTCTACTATGACCGGTTTCCATTCAGCTTCAAATGGCAATGCACTGGTTGCCTGGCCAACGGATTGCATCTAGCGCAGAAAAAGTTGCTCAAGAGCCAGCCAGGAGTTCCGAGCGGGTGAACAGCGAAACGACCTGAATCCCCCGCTCTTCAAGAGCCTTCCTGCCCCCCTCCTCTCGATCGACGAGAACAAACGCAAAGAGAACGCGGCCCCCTTCCGATTCTATTGCGTCAATCGCGCGCAGGGTCGACCCGCCGGTGGTAATGACGTCGTCTACAACTACGACAGGATCACCGGTGGAAAAATTACCCTCGATTCGGCGCCCGGCGCCATATCCCTTGGCTTCTTTCCGCACGGTGAACACCTGGAGGAAACGGTCCGGCTGCTGCCGGGCGGACTCCATGCCGATGGCGAGGGAGATTGGATCTGCTCCAAGGGTCATTCCCCCAATTGCTGCCGCGGAAAGATTCTCGCGTTCTAACTGTTCCCGCACGCACGCCCATCCTGCTTCGCCGATCAGGCGGGCTCCCCGCGAATCAAAACTAGAAACCCTGCAATCAACGTAAAGATCGCTCTTTTGTCCAGAAGCGAGGGTGAATTCACCTGTGCGGACAGATTTTTCCATCAGGAGTTGCCTTAATTGCTCTCGGATGTCCTTGGCCATGTGTTTTGGTGTCCCCTTGGAAAGCAGAAAGAGGCTATGGTGGCGAGGGCGAAGTCCGCGTTCAGGAAGGAAAGCCTTGTCGGCCCCGAAGCACCCGGAGTCCGCCTCAGACCACAAAGCCCGTGTTCAATCCAATCCTGGGATCCCGGAATGAGGATCGCCCAAGTCAATAGCTTGATATCAAACAAATGCCGGGTGCCTCACCGACCAGTAGGAACGGGCCCCTAAATGCTAACCAGCCGCAATATTATTGCCTTATTGACTATAAACCGACCTGTTGGTTTTTAAGAGGGTGGGCTCGATCGTTCTGGCTCACAGAGGTTTAGCTCGTTCATGGGCCAGCCCTGAGGATTGGAGTAAGGCGAGCGCCTCAGGCCATGATTAATTTCCTGCGGGGGAGGCTTCTGCCCCACGGCGCACCAGAATTTACNGCCTCCTGGAACCCTCTTTGAAAACACCATCGTGTTCTCGACCGAGCTCCGGCCTGACGGGCAGGGAAACTGGGTGGTTAGACTCTACGGGCAGCTATCTGCCAATGGGACGGTGCTTGGTGAATTCGACGCGGGCTGCGCTGGAATGTGGACTTATAACCCGCGCTTTTTGCCGCCTCGCGAAGAGATAGTCTCCGCCGGAAGCTTTGGGGGCCAGGGTGTCNGANTTTATTGTGGATATANNGGGGGGCGCGGCGCGGTTTGGACAAANAGCAGGTCCCGGCGAGAGAGGNATCGGATTCGAACTTCGGCCCAGGGGCCTGGATCAAAATCGATGTCTCTGGCGATCGATCCGGCCTCATNCTCAGGGAATCCTGGTTCNCCGNGGGACGATTAACCCGCGACCCGGGCGACTCCGGNNTTAGGGCTACCGCCTTNGATGCCCGCNCGACCATCAGANTCGGNTAGAACAGCTCTCTGGCGGACAGCTACTCAATCGTTGAGAGGGACAACCCCCGGGCTCATCTCGCCCCGAGGACCCGGTCCCGGGTGANAGGCCTTGNGGATCTTATTGCAAACCCTCACCAGAACCATCCCGGTATAGCCTGGCTGGCTGGTCGCCGTCGATTTCTTGCTCACATTGCAGGTAGAGCGCCTCCCTTGTTCTTCGATCACTTGGAAGACCGACCGGGCACTTGGACAAACGTCGCCAACGATGAGCGAGGCTCGAGGCGATGCGAGCTTGGAACGCCCTCGGGGACGAATGGGCCCTTAGCCGGATCCGGGGCGTCTGACCACGAGTGGACTACAAATAGCGGCGATGATGGTCCTGACTCGGACCTTGCCTTGCGCTCTCCGGCCGCAGAGTTGAAAGACCCGTTGGATGCAGGCCTCCCCTTTCACGCATTCAGGGATGATGACGGCGTTGGTGACACCGTAACGGCTAGATTTCCCAGCGCTTCCGATGAGGGCGCATTAAGGAAACCGGCTTCTTGGAAATGGAGGAGCTAGAAGAAAACTATTTCAGGGGACTTATGCCCGTGCCGGGCGACCCTCTGGATTAGCGGAATATCGTAGAACTCCGTTTTCCGAACCATGACAGCGCCGACGCCTCCAGCGGCCTGACAATTGACAATGTTTCGGTAGAAATGATCGAGCAGCGAGGCCGACATGCCTTCACATCAAGCCAATGCCGACTCCCCCGAGGGCTCTGCCTTACTTTGCGCCTTTGATGCAGTCCGCGAGGACGCAAAGAGCGTAACCAGTTCCGTAGGCATAGTGATACTTATAGAGGGGATAGTCCCACCAGCAGCCATTCTTTTCTTGCTTAGAAAGCATGATCTTCGCGTAATGCTGATAATAAACAGACCTGTCGGTTTCTGGCAGGAGCGCGACGCAGTCCATGGCGTAGTAGTGTCCGTAGAAGTAAAAGTAGCCGGAATTGGCAAAGTGAGTCGAATGGGGGCGCGGTCTTTTCCGTGCAATATCGACCCACCCGTTTCGAAGGATCAGCCGGTCCAGCCAGACCTTGATGATCTCGTCGGTAGGAGCGGGGTCCCCCCACACCCTCCGGGCGGCGTTGCATGCTGTCGAGCGGCACAGAGACCCGCCTGGCCTGTTGATACTATAGCGGGGTCTATACCGATGCCCGTTTGAGTAGACGTAGGCGAAGTCCGGAGTTTGCTGCCGTTTTAGAAATTCGATGCCTCGGGTAACTTCCTTGGGAGGAAGCCCCAGATCCATCACTTCTTTCCCCTTCCAGAGTGCCATCATGACCGTGGCGGTCGTGAAACTGGTTGGGATGCCGGTTGGCTTCCGAGTGGCCTCATCAAAATCGTAATAGCCCCATCCGCCGTTGACGTCCTCATAGCGCTGCAACCGTTGAACTTGTGTCTGAGCCAGGTTTTTCAAGAGGGACTGCTTTGCGTCATCGCCTTCTCGGTAGCGATACAGCTCGGCAAGGGCCTTGATTCCGTAGGAGTGGCCCCAGACATTATACATGGTATCAACCGTGCCCCTCCGAAGCCTCGGGAGCTCTTTCAAGAACCAAGCTTCCGCTCTCTCGATCGCGGAGACAGCCTCTGGACGCCGGTCACCGGAACGGAGCAAACCCTCAAGGGCGAGACCGGTTGATCCTGCGCGAAAGGCGTGGTGGGCTCCGGGGATCGGAGCGGTGATGTTCAGGCCCTTGGTCATGGTGGCCGAACCCCATGAGCCGTTCTTATTTTGGCTTGATATCAAGAAGTCAACCCCGCGAGTGACCGACTTTTCGATCTCGGCCCTCGTGACGGGCTCAATATCAGGAAGCGGGGGCAAATCGGAGAGCCAGGGCTTGCTATCCGGACCCTCTTCTTCCGCCGCGACCTTTTGAAAAAGCGCGATCGATGCGCTGGCAGCCAGTGCGCTGAGGACAAGTATTCGTATCATAATATTCGTTTCGGTTCCCTACTGTTACTTGGAGGCGGGCTCCTCCGGGGTAATGACAATCTGACCCTCGGCTAGGCCGGAAAGAACAACGATCATCCCGTTCGACTCTGCGCCGACCGTGACGGCGGCAGTTGATTCCTGGCCCTCCGGCCCTTTGACCCTGACAGTATATGTGCCATCGGCCTCCTCCTTCAGCGCCTTGACAGGTACCGCCAAGTTTTCGCCTTCGTCACCAGTCGTAATTTTTCCCTTCCCCTTCATTCCCGGCACAAGGCTCAGGCCAGCAGGCGACCCCTCCGCGGACAGAGTGAGGAGGATGTGGTATTTGCCGTCGACGGCTGGGTGCGAGGCCACTTCAGCAACTTCAACTGAGAGACGCGACCTGGGCGATGACANGGGAGCAACGTAGCCCTTTTGGCCCTGCTTGAGCTTGAAGGCCGCCGTTTCATCGACAAATGCATCCAGCTGGAGCTTTGAATCCGAGGGAATCAAAGTGGCAAATGGAGCCCGTGGGAGTATTTTGCCCCCAACTTTCATAAACTTGGCCGCGGACACTGGATTCCACCGCCCCTTTGAAATTTCGCCGTGGTAAACAGTCCCATCAACTGGCGCTGGGAATTCCATCTGGGCTCGGTCGGCGGTCAAATCCCGAGACTTTGCGTCGGCGCGCTGGTCCTCGACCCTCATCTTCTTGACATCAAGGCGTTTTTTCTGGAGAGCAGATGGGAGGGACTCTCGTGCAGTTTTCCACACAACTTCAGCATCTTTGAGAGCCTGCTCCTGATCGACCGCAGATCTGGGAATGGTCACCTCGAGGGCGCGCTTGGTGGACAGTTTAGCAGATTTGAGCCGGAATTCCGCCGATTCGACGGAGTAACGCTGACGCTTCAGGATGATTTCCTCGGTCTCCTCGGTAAGGTCATCCTCTTTATACATTTTAAGGAGCTGGTTCAGTTCCTCGGTGGCTGACTCCAAATACCGTTCGGCGCTCTGGAGACTCCGGTTGGCAGATTCCTCTTGGAGCGGGCGGCTGACATCTACGAAATACTGGTGATCGTCCCTGGCGCGTTGGAAGGCAAGTTCAGCAGCNTCNAGGAGCCAGGGGGTCGTTTTTTCCAGATTTGCCAATTCAAGCTCCCCCGTGCTTAAGGCCATCTTTCGCGATGACGTCACATCTTTATCGTCTGCCAGCTGTCGATCAATCGCCTCTGTGTCGAGGACTACGAGTGGAGCTCCCTTCTTCACCGTTCCTCCCTGGGGGACGAGCTCCTTGATCGTAAAGTCCGTCCAGACTTTCGAGTCGATTTTCATGACCATGGCCTTGTCGGGAAGAAAGCTGCCTTCAAATTCAACTGTTGANTTGAATGGCTTCTTCTCGACCTTGAATTCTCCGGCATGGGCCAGAGGGAAGGCGAGGAAAAGGGCGAGGAGGAATGGGGACGGTTTCATTGGTCGGTCTATGTTGTATGTGCTCCGCGATATCTGCGGTGTGATTCGTAGGCGCCCTTGCGAGCGAGCCAGATTGTAGATCTTTGTTTTTGTTTCCCTTTCTGGGAGGTTGGGACCATCTCGTGCACCACCTCGAAGCCAGCTCTCTGCATCTTCTTTTCAAAAGAGCGATGCCCTGTGCTGCAGGATATGGCCAGAAGGCCCCCTTCCTTTAGCGAAGAATGGGCCCGGTGNAAGAAGGAGGAGTGAGGAATGCCCGCTGGGCTTGTCACACCAAGCTGGGGAAGGGAGCTGTCAGCATCGATCACGAGGGCTTGCCATCCCTCCTTGTCCTTACGGAGCGCATCGTTGAGGCCTTCCCTGCGGATGATCAGCCTAGGATCGTCCAGCTGCCCCTGGTGGAGAGCGGCAAGATGTTGGCGATGCCATCCTGGGAGGTCAACAAGGGGCTCAGAGACCTGAAATATAGCCCTTTTCTGAGGCAAAGCGGTCCGCAGGCCGCTCAAGACGAAGCCTAATCCCAATCCCGATAGGAGGAGCCGTGGCTGACGCGCACTGCGGAACGGCTGGGCGGCAAGCCGACCCAGTTCAGCCGCGCCATTATGGGCGAAGCTGCTTTCCAGCTGAACTCCACCCGAGTGGAGGGAGTAGTGCCCGTCGTGCTCGATGAGGGTGAGAGGGGCGCCATCGGGTGCGCGGGTTTCAGCTAGGATGACAGCAGGCTTCACGAAGTAATGGCAGCAGTGTCACCATCACGGCACGGAATTCGATCCAAAAGTGAGGAGGATTCCGCCGAGAGATTTGGACGATTAAATTTCCTGCAAAAGTGTCAGGTTTACTTTNTCGGATCATCTGCCTTGCAAGTTTTCGTGCTCCGAGCTTGTCAGGATTTCGGAGCCGGGCGTAACCTGCGCGTCCATGCTGGTGAACGCGCTCTTATTTCCGAAAGGCATCCCGTTTAATGGAGTCGCCCTCGAGCCTTTTCGCCAAGTAAATGATTCATGCTTTGGAATGGCACGGCAACTGTTTCAGAGTTCGCCTGCAACGAGACTTGGAAGACTTGCTAAGNAGAGCTCCAAGCGACGAGGAGCAATCCAGAAAGCGCACGGAACACCCAATCAGAATTCCAAGGTCCAGAGCTTGCGAAGGACACAAGAATCTAACAGAGCAAACCGCGCTTCATCATAACATAGGACACCCAATGGCATTTTACGACGAAAAGGATTGGCGCGAGATGTTCCGTCTCAGACGGGCGATTGTTCGCGCGGAACAGTCACTTAGTGAGATCGATCGAGAAATCCTGCCTCATGGATTGTGCGAAAGTGATGTTGCAATTCTGGAGCGGTTAGCGCGCAAGGGTGCTCGCCCCGTCAATGGGCTGGCACGGCAAGTTGGCCTTACGAGCGGATCAATGACATCTGCGGTGAAGCGACTGCATCGCCGCGGATTGGTTGAGACCAAGAGAGACCTTGATGACAAGCGGGTGGTCTGGGTCTCGGTTACCGAGGAGGCCAAGGAGATCGTTCAGCAATTTTCGCAGCTTCGAGGGGAGGCCCTTGAGACCGTATTTCAGAAGTGGTCTGAGCGAGAGCGCAGCGTTTTGATCAACCTTTTGCGAAGGGTCCGCACGGATGCGGAGTCNANCGANCGGGTTACCGCCTGAGAGCCATGCCTGCGAAGAGCAAGGCGCTCACGGGTTAATGCTTCATTCGTGGAGGAGCCTGTGGCAGGGTGCCGCGGCTCGGAGAGCTTTCACGGCCGCCATGGCTGCCGCCGGGGAGACCCCAGAAGGTGCCAGAGNGGCCAATAGTCCCTTGCGCGAGGGACGGACAGCGTTAGTTTCCAGCTCCTTTCAAGAATGACATACCTTCTCCTCCTCCTCATCGTGGTAGCGCTTTTCAACGTTATCATCTTTGTCCACGAGCTCGGTCATTTTCTTGCCGCAAGGTGGAGAGGGCTTCGTGTGGATCGCTTCCAGATCTGGTTCGGCAAGCCCATTTGGAAGAAAGAGATCAACGGGGTGCAATATGGCCTNGGCTGGATCCCCGCCGGGGGTTTTGTCGCGCTCCCGCAAATGGCGCCCATGGAGGCGGTGGAAGGGAAGAACCGGGAACCAGGGGCGCTCGAGGAAGACAAGGAGACCCTGCCCCCGGTCAAGCCTCTCGATAAGATTATCGTGGCGTTCGCGGGGCCCCTCTTCAGTTTCCTTCTGGCGATCGTATCGGCCTTCGTCGTGATGGGGGTAGGAAAGCCCATCGATGCAGCCGAGAGCACTGTGATCGGCCATGTGGAAAAAGATGGCCCGGCATATGGCAAACTACTAGCGGGTGACGAGATNCTNGCGATCAATGGAGAGAAGGTGGACGGTTTCGTTGGCTCATTGAACTCGGTGCGGGAAAGCATCATGTTGAGTGAGGGAGACCAGCTTGANTTCCTCGTGCTGCGTGATGGCGCCCAAGTCACTGTGACGACGGAATTTAAGATTCCCGAGACAAAGTGGTGGCAACGCAAGGCATTGCGGCGGGCTGGAATCTCGGTAGAGAATCGCACTGTGATCGGCGGTGTCCTGGAAGGCGGACCAGCAGGACGGGCAGGCCTTGAAACCGACGATGTTGTGCTGTCCGTGAACGGCGAAGTCCTGCGAAGCAGGTCGCGCTTCAGGGAGATTGTGGAAGGTGCGGAAAACAAAGTCCTTCAGCTCATTGTAGAGAGAGATGGAAAGGAAAAGGAAATCTCGGTCACGCCTCAGAGCCCAACAAACATCGAGCCGGCAAGGGTCATGATCGGGGTAGGCTTTGGAGATGGGGGAGAAATAAACACGGAGCTTTTCTACCCGAGCCCCCTGCAGCAAATCGAAGAGTCTGTAAAAATCATGGAAAAGACTTTGGTCAAGGTCGCCTCTCCCAAGTCAGACGTGGGCATTCAGCATCTTTCCGGGCCAGTTGGCATCGGCGGGGTTATGTATGACCTGCTGCAGATTGAGGACGGTTGGCGGCGCCTGCTTTTCTTCATGGTCCTCTTCAATGTTAACCTGGCCATCCTCAACATGTTGCCGCTGCCCATCCTTGACGGGGGTCACATCGTGCTCGCGCTCGGTGAATTCGTCACGGGGCGCCCAATGAGAGGGCGGCTTCTGGAAATGGTGCAGGCCGCCGTCCTCATTTCACTTCTTGCTCTGTTCCTCTTTATCACGAGCAAGGATGTAGCAGACCGGATCGGATTGGGGGGTGGAGATCCGGGTCCGGCCACGTATGAGTGGCCAAGCGAACAACCCTGACCTAGAAAGCAGCAGTTCGCCTGCAAGGGGTGTCGCGGCAGCTTCAGGCAGTCATGAAGAGGCCCCTTAGACAGTCTGGTCGGTGGACCGGAGGATGACGTCTCCGATTTCAACATGGGAGGGGGCCTCAAGGATCTGAAGGACTACCTGCGCAATATCGCGAGGGGCAAGCATTCGGGTATTCTTCCTGAGGGCTGCGAGGTCATCCTCCCTCCCGCGGAAGTAGTCGTTTACGAGGGGTGTATCCACGAATCCGGGGGAGACCGAGCCTACCTGGTGCGGGAGCCCTGCGGTCTTCAGCTCGGTGCGCAGGGACTCCGTGAGGCCTTTCACGGCGAATTTGGTGGGAGCGTAAAACCCCCCAGTGGGAGGAACCCGGTGACCGCTGAGCGAGGAGACATTCACGATGCGCCCTCCCTCTGGGTTCATTATCTTGAGGGCCTCCTGGGTGCATACGGCCAGCCCCCGAACATTCACTTCCCACATCTCATCCCAATCGCCGACTTCGCCCTCAAGAAGGCTGGAGAGGTAGGCGACTCCTGCGTTATTGACGAGAATGTCGATGCACGGAACCGCTTGTTTCAGGATCCCAAAGGCGTGGGAAATGCGGGCAGGCTGACGGAGGTCACATGAGATGGGAGTGGCGGCATCCGGAATTTTTCCAATGTGACGGCAAAGTCCGAAGACCCGGACCCCCTGCTCGATAAGTCCCTCGCTGATGGCATGCCCAATCCCGCTTGAAGCGCCGGTCACTACCGCGACTTTTCCATGCAGAGAGTCCATGCAGAGAGAAGAACAGAGCGGAGAACGGGGAGTCCAGCAGGAAGAGACTCATTCCGCGATGGCAGGGGCCCGTGGGGAAGGGGCCCCGCCATCGTGTGTATCCCTGTCAAGAGTGCCAAGAGAGCCTCCTCGCTTCTTGCTTCCGGCATTGGGAGGCGTAAACATCCCCCCATGCGGACATTAACGGGCCTGCAGCCAAGCGGAACGCTTCACGTGGGCAACTACTTCGGGGCCATGCAACCGGCTGTTCAACTGCAGGAAGAGGGCGAGGCGTTTTACTTTATCGCAGATTATCACGCCATGACCACAACGCATAATCCGGAAGAGCTGCGCGGCAACGTGCGTGGAGTCGCCTTGGACTTTCTGGCCTGCGGGCTGGATCCGGAAAAGGCGGTTTTCTGGAAGCAGAGTGATATTCCCGAGGTCTGTGAGCTGGCGTGGATTCTGTCCACGGTATGCCCCATGGGGCTGCTGCANCGCTGCCACTCCTACAAAGACAAGGTCTCGCAGGGCGTTGTCGCGAGCCACGCCTTGTTCGCGTATCCAGTTCTCATGGCTGCGGACATTCTTCTCTTTGACTCAGACCGGGTCCCGGTTGGGGAGGACCAGAAGCAGCATCTGGAGGTTACCAGAGATCTGGTTATTAAAATCAATGAGAGCTATGGCGAGGATACTCTGGTTCTTCCTGAAGCCGTAATTCCTGATGCGGTTGCCAAGGTCCCCGGACTTGACGGGCAGAAAATGAGCAAGAGCTATAACAACACCCTGCCGATTTTTGGGGAGGAAAAAGCGCTTCGGAAAAAAGTGATGCGGATCGTCACGGATTCTGCCGCGCTGGAAGACCCCAAGCCGGTTGAGGGTTCGGTCATACTTGATCTCTATAAGCTGTTCGCGACTGCGGATGACTACGACGAGATGGTTTCTGACCACAAGGCAGGGGGGACAGGCTACGGGGATTTCAAGAAGCGCCTTTGGGAATCCTACTGGACGTATTTCGCCCCGATGCGTGAGCGCAGGCAGGAGCTCCTTGAAGATTCGGGATACGTTGACAGGGTCCTTGCGGAAGGGGCCGAGCGGGCGCGGGAGAAGGCGCGAGTTGTCCTGAATCGAGTGCGCAGGGCGGTTGGCCTGGATTGAAGGCAGGACGGGGCACCGCCCCGTGAGGACGCGCAACTGCCTCTGGTCCTTGGGGTTTTGAGGTTTGAAACCGCTTGGGCAGGTCCGGCCTTTTGGGTTTGACCCTACGAGCGTTTCAGCTGAAAATACTCAGGATTAATTAAAGAAAGAGGAACGGTGGAAAGCGACTTATTGCACACGGAAAAGATCCTTGCGGACAGGAAAGTGTTTTTTCTGGATTTAAAGGAAAACGCTCGTGGGAAAGTGGTGAAGATTACGGAGGATGTATCGGGTAACAGGGACACAATCATGGTTCCTGCCGAAATCCTCGGTGATTTCATCGGCGCCCTGCAGGACATCCAGGCCACATCGGAGGGAGAATCGGAGGAAGAGCCAGATTCCGAATAAGCCCCTTACCGCACCTGCCTCATGCCCTCGTAAAGGGCCACTGCTGCCGCGGTCGCGAGGTTCAGAGATCGAGTTCCATCTTCCGTCATGGGAATGCGAATGAGACGGTCAGAGAAGCTCGCCAGAAGGGATTCGGGTAGTCCGCGGGTCTCACATCCGCAGACGAGGTAGTCTTCTGCGGCGAAGGGAACGTCCCAATGGGCGGTTGTTCCCTTGGTGCTGAGGAACCAGACCTTTTCCGGGGCCGCCATTTCGAGAAGCTCTTCAAGGGAATCCCAGACTTTTAACTTAACGTTCTTCCAGTAATCCAGGCCCGCCCGGNGCACCTGCTTGTCGTCCAGCGAAAACCCGAGGGGCCTGACGAGGTGAAGAGTAGAACCGGTGGCCAGACATAGTCTTCCTGCAGCCCCGGCGTTGTGGGGAATCTCGGGTGCAACGAGAACGAGGTTGAACATTGCGGGGACAATTGATGCTCCGTGAGTGTATTGGGATAAGCCACAAAAGAAAAGCGACCCCCACCCGGGAGCCGCCGTGCTGATCGCTGGCGCCGAACAGGACTTCCCGCCCTAGCTAGCAGCAGCTTCTGCGACATTAACGCGGCGCCCCTCGCGGTCGAAGTAGACACTTCCATCGACCAGAGCAAAAATCGTGTGATCGCGGCCAAGTCCTACGTTCTCTCCAGGATGCCATTTGGTGCCTCGCTGACGGATGATGATGTTGCCGGCAATGACGGCTTCCCCGCCGAATTTTTTAACGCCGAGCCGCTTACTGCGGGAGTCGCGTCCGTTNTTGACTGANCCTTGTCCTTTCTTGTGAGCCATGAGATCCTGNGTTTGTCNTTTCAGAAATGTTCANCCAGCGATGCTGGTGATTTCAACCTTGGTAAGAGCTCTTCGATAGCCCTTTGTCTTATGATGGCCCTTGCGCCGTTTGAATTTGAACGCAACGCCCTTGGGCCCCCGAAACTGATCGAGCACCTTTGCTTTCACAGCAGCGCCCTCCACGAGGGGAGTTCCCACAGTAGTGGATGAGCCATCGTTAACGAGAAGCACCTCGCCAAATTGGACCTCGCCATCGATGTCGCCCTCGAGCTTTTCAATGTCGAGCGTGTCGCCCTCTTGGACGCGATACTGCTTGCCGCCGGTCTTGAATACTGCGTAGGCCATTGTTTTTCGGGAGAGGGTGGAGATTACTGCGCCAGAGGCGAAGTGGGCGGGGAATTCACCACAGGCTTATCAGNGGGGCAAGAAATTTTTGCCAAAGCCGCAGGAGCGGCCCACACTCCTGCGGTATGGATTTCCCCCGGAAATGCGAAAATCCCGGCAAAATGCGCGCTCTCGGGCACGAACTTGCACGAGAGTTGACGCCCGGGACAGTGATAGGCCTTGATGGCGAGCTCGGGGCAGGCAAGACCGAATTGGTCAAGGGCCTCGCCGCTGGCATGGGTCATGAAGGGGTGGTTACCAGCCCGACGTTTACTCTGCTCCATGAATACCCCGCGGGGAAACGGGTTCTCTACCATCTGGATTTTTACCGGATGGAAGCCGAGCAGGAAGCTCTTGCTCTGGGCTGGGATGACCTTCTGGAGGATCCGGAGGGGGTGGTGGCAGTCGAGTGGGCGGGCAAGTTTGCCGGACTACTGCCCGCCGGCACGCTGAGGCTCAGGGTGACTCTCATGCCGGGTGGGGGTCGCCGGATTTTTCGCGAGGACCTGTGAGGGCTCTGGGGCTGTCACATGTCTCAAGGCCAGTCCGTGAAGGCGCGCGGATTCTGCTGTTGCTGGAGGCTCTGCCTCATCGACGTCCGTGACGGTGCGTACGCCCGCCTGGATGAGCCGGACAGGAGTTTGAATCAGTCTCCCCGCCAGAGTGCAGGAGCACAGGCTTGAGGCAGCGAGGATAAGAGCCAGTGGAAGAAGGTGTTTCATGGGATTGCGGGGAAGGTCCGTGGCCCCGGACCAGCGAGGCAGAGAGCAGCAGACTCGTCGTCCTGGTCAATAATGCCAGCACTATCTGTTGCTGGGCCTAGGTTTCCTCCTTGGTGAGCTCTGCGGCTTTCGCGAACACCTTGGCTTTTCCCTCTGCGACGATCTTGCCGTCCTTGCTGAGAAGTTTGTAGTTTGGAACCGCACGAGGCATGTAGTCCTCGAATCCACTTTCCTTGATTTTATCCATCATGACGGTTGGCCAGGGAAAGCCTTCTTTCGCGGCCCACTTTTGAGCGGCGTTCTTGTCCCGGTCGAGGCTGACATGAATCATCTCGACAGCAGGATTGTTGGCAATCTCGGCCTGGTATTGCTTCACCAACTGTGGAGCAGAAGTCCGGCAGGGTGGTCACCAACTTGCTGAGAAATAGACGATATAATACTCGGGGGCTCTGGTGAGCTGATGGTTGGCAAACACCTCTCCTTCAATCTTGGAGAGAATTCCAGNCTTAGTCAGGCGCTTTCCTATTTTCTGGTTTTGCAGAGCTTCGGCGGCTCCTTCATCCGNAAGACGAGCAAGAATCATCTGGGCCTCTTCACCCTTCAGGAAGGCGTTGTCTNTTTCTGAGAGCAGGCTGGTGGCGAAAGTAACGAGCTTGCCGCCTTTCATCAGGACGGAAACCGTTATCCTGTTCTCATCAACGGCGCGTAGTTCTCCCTCAAAGGTCTTGGATCCGTCAGCGCTGGTCCACGTGCGGGCGGTGAGGGACCCTTGGGAGAGAAGGGCCAGAGAAGCGGTCGCGAGTAGTAATCTTAGGTTCATGGGAATGGGTAAAACGCTTATCTTCAGAGGGGTTAACGTCGCGGCGGGAGAAAATCTTTCAACGGACTCCTGAAATCGTGGCGAAGGCTTTGTTCAGGTCCTTGGAGAGAACCTTGCCCTCGCTATCAACGAGGCGAACTTCGCCGGGCCAGGCATCGTAGCGGGAGAGCCCCGCGCGCTCCAGATCGGGGTAGAGGACGGTCGGCCACGTAAACCCGACTTCGCGCGCCCACTTGAGCGCATCTGCCTCGACCTCATCGCAACTGACGTGAATCATGGCGACCTCGGGGTTTGCCGCGATCTTTCCCTGGTATGTCTCCAGCAACTCTGGAGCGTGCGCTCGACAGGGGCCTCAGGTGCTCCCGCTGAAATTAAGGAGGTAGTAGCGCGGCGCTTTTGGGAGATCGGCCTNAACGTAGTTCCCCTTAACGAGGTAGCTTGTCAGGCCGAGAAGCTTGCTTCCCAGGCCCTGCTGTTCAAGGGCAGCGGTAATCTCGGCGCTGGCGGCCTCGGGGGGTTGCTGCAGGCCTACCGGCTGGCCTGCGGCTCCAGCGGGCCCGGCCTCCTTGCAGGACACNAGCATCGCAGCCCAGGCCNTGATNATCNGGGNGATAAGCCGGCTGAGCGTAAGAAAGGGTCTTTTTTTCACGGANTTGGAATCGCGCTCAGGGGTTTTCGTCGGGGTTCTCAGGCAGGACCCAGAGGTCGTTGAGGAATCCCCGGAGAAGGCCCCAGGCCCTCTTGTCGGCNTCGGGATTGTAAGCCTGNGGAATCCGGAATTTCTCGCCAACTATATCGGCATTCGGAACGGTGAAGCTCTGCATAGCCCCGGGGAATGGAATGATCATCAGATTTGTCCGGACGCTTTCCATTTCTTTGCGGAAGGCCTCAACCTTACCTTTTCGCAGATGAACGTAGGGGTCCTCCCGGGCATCNCAGACCATTACCTTTGCGGTTGCCTGCCGAATGGGAGGCTGGGAGGGCACCACTGTGAAAAGGGGGTGGAAGGCAACTACTCCCGCGAGGCCACGCATTCCGTTTCGCGCCATTTGGAGGCAAACGTCTCCCCCGCTGCCATAACCGATCGCAGCAATTCGGGCCGGATCTACTTCGGTCCGACTCGCAAGGAACTTGAGGTGCGCCAGCACCCTCGAGTTCATTTCGCGCTGGTCCGCCTTGAGCATGCCATCCAGCTTGACCGCCGTTTTCGGATCATTCGCTTTTTGCCCATCTCCGTAAACGTCCATGGCCAGTGCAGCATATCCCAGCTTCGCAAGCATGTCTGCCCTCATGCGAATATAGTCATTGTGGCCCCACCACTCCGGACAAACCANGATGCCCGCGCGAGGTCCTGATCCGTCTGGCGCCGGAAGTGCGAGGTACGCCTTTGCGATAGTGTTGCCTGCCTTGAAGGTAACTTCCTCCGCGTTGAAGCCTGCTCCGGCCTCTCCCGCCGACTTGCGGGGCGCGTCCCCGCTTTTCGTGGGAAGTGCCCCTGAGACGTCTTCCCGGGCTGCACCCTGCGCCGCGAGGACGACGAGAGTCACAGCGGCGGAGAGCGGTCTGAGAACACGGGCGAAGATCATGGGAGAGGGAAGTTAGCCAGAGTTCGGGCTTCCGCAAGGCAGCAAATTAAGCTCGAGAGGCCTTAATCCTAGCAAACAGNACGCTATTTGCGGCAACTTTTTCCTCGGGTAGCCGAAGCCCGGGGAGACGCTCTCAAGGATTAATACCCGCGGNTTTCCCCTCTTCGCAACATGAGGTTCCAAGCTGCTAGCCGAGGGCTTCAGNCCTCCTGCCGCGTGTGGGAAAATAGGGGTTGGATCACTAAAATCCTCATGGAATACACGATAAAAGCGGAAAAATATCTGTCGACAAAAGTGAGGATTTTCGTCCAGAGAGGGCGATTTAACTACACCTAGCCGAANATTTAAGGCATCTTGAGCGCCGTGAAGCCTTTGATCGATTGCCCGGCATCTACGGCGCTTGGTCGTATCACTCAGGCGCAAGATTCATCCGCACAGTCGGAGGGCCATGAGTGAGGATTGGGACAAAGATCTGGTTAAAGCAGCCCGGGAGGCCCGGGAGCTTGCCTACGCTCCTTACTCAGGGTTCCGGGTAGGCTCAGCGCTGCGTAGTCGGCGGGGCCGCATCTTCACGGGCTGCAACGTCGAAAACTCTTCCTATGGATTGACGATTTGTGCCGAGCGTGTGGCCNTATGCAAGGCGGTNTCGGAGGGCGAACGCGAATTTGAGGCAATCGTCGTCTGCGCCCCNGGCGCTCCCGCTCCTTGTGGGGCCTGTCGGCAGTTCCTGTATGAGTTCGGTCCCGACCTTGCCGTATTTCTCGCCGATCCCAACGAGGCTTACGTCGGGAGAGTCGAGCTCCGCGATCTCCTGCCCTCAGCCTTCGACGGATCCTCTCTGGATGCCGCTTCGTCAAAGTAGCTCACCCAAAAGCCCCATGGTTTCCCACAGAGAAGCAACCGTCCCGGAAGGCCTGGCTCTTTCGTATTCCNGGGTCAGATCCANCTCAGGTTTCCGGGCAAAGAGCGCGAACCGATTTCTGGAACTGCCGGGGGGGAAGATCAAAGTAGGATTTAATCTCGGAGGCGAAATGTGTGTAGTGCTTGAACCCAAGCCGGTGGGCGATNACCTGCAGGGAGAACCCCTCGGCGACCANGCGGCGAGCGAGCAGCATGCGGTGCCTCCGGAACAGCTCCTTGGGGCGCAACCCGGAAGCCCTCTCAACAGCGTATTCCAATTGTCGGTTGGTAAGCTTCAAGTGTTCCGCAACTCCCGAGACCGAAAACTCTTGTTCCTCGGCAAGCTCAAGCAGGTCCTGACCGTTCGGACACATGAAATGCTGGCCGTCGCGGCGGATCGTGAATTTGGGAGGGTCTGGGGACATGGCAACAGAACNGGAAGGTCANTTAGCTGGCCAGACCTTAAAGGTGGCCGACAAGCCAACTAATGTTTACATCCCCACCATTTTTGATCTCAGCCACCTAGTCAATGCAGAAAGGATCTTCGCTTCTCACCAGTGTCGTGGTTTGTCGTAACAGCCAAGGCTCTGAGATCACGGCCAATATCCTCCGGCTTCGTCGCTACTCGGTCGCCTTTGAGATATACAATCCCTACAGCATTCTTCAGCTGTCAGAGGTTTTGCGGGACTTCAGGATCCGCGTGGGAGACCGCGTTGTTTACCAAGGCGAGGCGGTTGTCACTGGCCTTGTCAACACAGGGATCCTTCTGGTCTGTGAAGCGACCCTCGGNAANGCCTGGNTGGACGTTGATTTTCTCTCCGACCGGGAGGGCAGGGACCCTCTCGCCAATCAGTTTGACTCTTTCGTCCAAGACTGGAAACGGGCTCATGAGGTTGATCTTTCTTTCAAGCTGACCGTAGCGGATATGCAGAACCTNCTCGTGGGGATGCAGCGGTGGATGGAGCAGATCGACCTTGGGATACGGTCCACGGCATCNGCCGACCGCCGGACCCTTGAGGGAGAGATCATTGACCAGCTTCAGGACNGCGTGCTTGACGAAATGCAGGGGGCAATGGGCCGCTTCGAGGACTCCGTTGGGAAAATCCCGGAGGGCCGGGAGGCGACTCACAAGTTTTATGTGCGTCGCCAGATCCATCCGCTGGTTCTATGTTCTCCGTTTACCTATCGGACGTTTCACAAGCCGCTCGGGTATGCTGGTGACTATGAGATGGTGAACATGATGATACGAGATTCTTATGAAGGAGGATCTCTTTTCGCAAAGCTCATCAATCACGCCTTCCTGCAGGCGCCTCCTGTTGTAGCGCACCGCAACCGAATCTCCTATCTTACGAGGAAGCTCAAGGATGAGGCCGAGCGTAACGCCATGAAGGGAAAAAGGACCCGGATCCTCAACCTCGGCTGTGGACCCGCNCACGAAGTGAAGCAGTTTCTCGAGAATGAGGAGCTCAGCGACCTTTGCGATATCACGCTACTGGATTTTAATNCGGAGACCATTGAGCATACTCGCAAGGAGCTCACAAGGGTTCGTGCCCAGGCAGGAAGGGTGGCTCCTATCTCCCTTCTCCAGCGTTCGGTCCACAAGTTACTGCGGCAGGCCTCCACCGGGGACGTGGACTTGAAATGGGAATCCTTCGACATGGTCTATTGCTCAGGCCTCTTCGATTATCTCTCTCAGCGGGTATGCCGTCGCCTCAATGATCTTTTTGCCCGCCTGCTGGCACCCGGTGGGCTCATGCTGGTGACCAATGTCAGTGATACCAATCCCAGCCGTGCGTGGATGGAATACGTTCTGGAATGGAATCTGATTTACCGGGACGACGCGGCCATGACGGAAATTGCTCCTCTCAACGGGGGGCAGTTTGAAACAGTCCTCGATCGTGACGAAACGGGGGTGAACCTTTTTCTGGAGGTCCGGAAAAAAGACGACCATGGGGAAAGCTGATCCATATCANGAGGGGCCTCCGCCGCTGCTGCAGGAGCGGTTCGAAGCTCAGGAGGACGAGCATCGTCTTCTCAATTACCGGCGCGGCGCGCTCTGGGCCGCAATATTCATTGNTCTGGGAGCAGGCATGGACTGGGTGGCTTTCGGCAGTGAATCTGCGGAAGGTCTCAGGAGCATTGTGGGCACGCTTTTCCTTCTTCGGATGGCCTGTTCCTGCGGGCTTCTGTTTGTGCTTTTTCTCCTCTATCGAGTGAGCAGCGGCTCCCGCCGGACCCTTCATCTGCTCGGGCACCTCGTCGCCTTGATCCCGATGGTGACGATTCAGGGGATGCTTTCCGAGACGGGAGGGGGAGGGTCGCCCTACTACGCTGGCTTGAATCTCGTAATGGTCGGATCCGTTTTGCTTCTGCGGTGGCGCTGTGTCGACGGCGCGATCAGCTCNACACTTTGCATCTTAGGATATCTCGCGGTAGCGCTCAGCACGTCAACCAGCATCCAGGATATAACAATCGCCCTGTTTTTTCTCTTTGTGACGGCGGCTTTCGTGTGCATCGGTCTNTACTTCTATAACAGGCTCCGTTTCGCGGAGTTTTGCNTGCGGGAGGAAGTCGTCTCCCAGCAGGAGGCGCTGGCGGAAAACCACCGGAAACTTCAGGACCTCGACGAGGCCAAGACCCGGTTTTTTGCCAACATAAGCCATGAGCTGCGCACTCCGCTCACTCTCATGCTTGCCCCGATCGAGAAATTGCAAAGCCTCAATCTGGTGCAAAATGATGCCAAGGTTTTCGAGCTTGTGAATGGTCTGGAGGATAATGGGATGCGGCTGCTTCGCCTGATCAACGATATCCTCGACCTTGTCCGAATGGACAGCGGCGAGATGCCCATGCGGCCAGAGCGATTCCGGCCCCGAACATTCATAGACGGGTTAGGACGTAATCTTCAGCCCATGGCGGACCGAAAGAAAATCGCGCTGCGTTGGGAGGCATCCTGCGGAGAAAACGAGGAGGTGTATCTCGACCGGGACCGGCTGGAGAANGTAGTCCTCAATCTGGCGGTTAACGGATTGAAGTTCACCCCGGCAGGAGGGGAGGTTTCCCTTTCGGCGGCCGTCGAGGGCCGCCACCTGATTCTCGAGGTGGAGGACAATGGCGCGGGAATGAAGGAGGAACAGCTCGATTCAGTATTCGAGCGGTTCTGGCAGGCGGACACCTCTGCGGCCAAGAAGCACAACGGGGCCGGGATCGGGCTGGCCCTCGTGAAGAGCCTGACNGAGTCGATGGAGGGAACCGTTGCCATTGAAAGCGAGTATGGCAAAGGTACAAAGTTTACCATNTGCGTCCCGCTTCTTTCCCTCCCAGATGAAGCCGAGGTAACTGCTGATGGGACCGAAGATCCCCTTACCCGGGTTCACAACGAAGCCCGTATCAGAGGCGCCCTCGGGATGGCGGAGAACCGTCGCAGCTCCAGCGAGCCCTTCGTAGCGGTGGGCTCCAGCGTCGACGGATCCTCCAGCAGAGAGCTTGTTCTNATAGCTGAGGACGAGAGCGGATTGAGGCGATTCCTGAAGGGCGAGATCGAGGAAATGGGATGTGGGGTAGTCGAGGCCAGTGACGGGACGGAGGGATGGGAGCTTGCCCGGCAGTTCGAGCCCCAGCTGATCATCCTCGACTACATGATGCCGGGGATGGACGGAATCACCCTCACCCAGAGGCTTCGGCAGAATGATTCAACGTCACAGGTCCCGATCCTGCTCGTAACCGCTGCGGCGGATGAAACCCCTCGTATTCATGCTCTCGAGGCCGGAGTAAGTGATTTTTTGACCAAGCCTTTTACAACTGCGGAGTTGCGACTNAGGGTCCGGAATCTCCTCGATCGTCAAAAGTACCAGCGGGAGCTGGGCGTGATCAATCAGGAGCTCAGGGTCGCCGTGGACGAGCGAGACGTTGCCCTTGAAGAGATCAAGGAGAATGAGGCGAGGCTACTCCAAGCCGAGACTCTCTCCTCCCTGGGGCGGATGAGCGCAGGGATTGTTCATGAGGTCAATAACCCAATGAACTATGTCAAAACGGCGTTGCACGCCCTCAGGATGTATGCCGACGATGTGGAGGAAAAGGAGCGAGAGGATTTTGAGGAGACCGTTGCGGATGCGGAAGAGGGAGTGAACCGGGTCATCCGGATCGTGAGTGACCTGAGATCCTTTACAAAGGGAGAGGCGGTCATGAAGGAGGACATAAGTCTTTCCGAAACCGTGGAGAACGCACGAAGGCTGNTGGCGGGAGAGCTCAAGGGGATCGCTTTCAGGGTGGATGTCCCGGAGGATCACCGGGTCGGAGGCAATGCGAACCAGCTTTGTCAGGTCATGGTCAATTTGATTCAGAACTCCGCGCAGGCCCTCGAANGCACCACTGGGACTGGAATTGAGCCGCGGATCACGGTTTCCTCGACCCTCGTAGGAGAGGATTACGTCAAGGTGCAGGTACAGGATAATGGATCCGGTATCGCAGAGGAGGACCTCGACCACGTCTTCGACCCCTTCTTCACGAAAAAGGAAGTGGGGGCCGGGATGGGGCTCGGCCTCAGTATCTGTCACAGAATCCTTGAATCACATGATGGCCGGATCGAGGTCGAGAGCGACCCGGGGCGATCGACGGTATTCAGCGTATTCATCCCCCNGCCATGGCAGGGGCTTCCGGACGNCGAGGACCTCGCCGGAACGGTGCGGGGGGCCCCCCCGGANGGNCCCCTCGATGAGGCAGAAGCCGATANTGCGGACCTCCAGCAAGCGTGGGAAAAATGAGCCAGCCAACCCTCGATTANCGCCAGCATCTCGTTCTGTTTGTCGACGATGAACAGAAGACAAGAAAGTACTTCGCCAAGCTCTTCGGGAAGACGTTCCGGATCGTTCTTGCGGAAGATGGATTGGAGGGGCTTGAGCGGTTCCGGGAATACCAGGATGAGATCGGAGTGGTGGTTACCGACCAGCGAATGCCAAAGGAAACTGGAAGCGACTTCCTTGAAAAGGTCGCCCTCCTCAAGCCAGGAGTCGTGCGCATCCTCTCCACGGCTTATGCGGATATCGATGCGGCGGTTTCGTCCGTCAACAAGGGTGGCATTTACCGCTACGTGACCAAGCCCTGGGAAGTGCCAGAGCTGGAAGTAACACTCAAGAGGGCGATGGAGCTCTATATCGTTCGTCTTGAGCGTGAAGAGCTCGTGCGGCAGAAGATGATGAGCGTGGACATTCTCGCGGCGTCAGACCGGATCATGTCGCTTGCTGCCCTTGCCGTTTTCCGTGATTCCGGTATTCGGCATGTCGGGGAGGCCCTGAGGGCTGTGGTTAGGCTGGCAGAAGGTCCCCGGGAGAGACAAATGTCTGAGGCCATTGGCCACGAGGGACTTTCATGGCGGGAGCTTTATCGCCGGCACCTTTCATTTCTCGGGGCGGTAAATTCCTATCTCCCTGAGAATCTGACGAGTCCGGCAGCCCTCGATTTTAATGATCGCTGCAATGTTCGAGACGCATTGCAGCCGGCCGTTGCGGTGAGTCCCGTTGTGGAATGGAGTGAAGCTCGAGGCACGGCTCCCGAATGGCCAGGTCCGCTGGAGAGCCTCCGAGATGTGGTGAGCCCTCTGGTGGAGTCCCTTGCCGGGGTGGTGCAGGGAGAGGGCCGCGTCCGTCTGGAGGAATGCCTCTCCGGAGTAGAGCTGGTTTTTCCGGGGCGCCCATTGCGGGCTCTCCTCGCGGTCATCATGAGCTCCAGTGCGGAAGAGCCCCCCAGAGAAACCCTCGGCCTCATCGGGGCCTGCATGCGAATCGCGCATCATGGGGGAGGCTTTGATCTTCTCCCGGTTCCCGGGCAAAGTGAGATTAGACTGCGTATCGGGTTCGATCTTTCTCNGATAGAACGGGCTCCCCATGACCCATTTGAGGAACTGGCGGCCGATCTGGTAGGCAATGAACTTTTCTGGTCTCGCTTTGTAGAATAGTACCTCCGGCCAGAGCAATTACCTAACCCAACCCAAAATGATTAAACTCGTCTACTGTGTTCACCGGAAGGCTGGGATGCCCCCAGAGGAATTCTTTCGATACTGGAAAGAGAATCATGGCCCCCTTGTCCGAAGCTTTGCAGAGGCGCTGCGTGCCCGGAGATATGTCCAGAGCCACCTTCTCGAGTCTCCTCTGAACGAGGTTGCTAGGGAGGGTCGCGGAGCTGCCGGCTCCTACGACGGTATCACGGAAATCTGGTGGAATTCCCATGAGGAGTTGCTCGAGGCAATGCAGACGCCCGAGGGAGCAGAGGCTCACGAGAAGCTGATTGAGGACGAGGCAAGGTTCTGCGATCTCTCCCAGTCCTCGATTTTTCTTACCGANGAGCACGTCGTCTTTGAATCCGAGTAGCAACAACCCAATCAATCCTCCAAAAGATGAACCTAATCATATCACTGCGTCGCCAGATCCCGGCAGTGCTCCTGGCGGGCACCCTGTTTCTCTCAGTGCAGTCAGAGCTCAGTGCTAACGGCTTTTATATTCCCGTGCAGGATCCGCTTGCTGCGGCTCGCGGAAATGCATTTGCCGCAACTGCGGATCGCCCGTCCGCGGTCTATTACAATCCCGCCGGGCTGACGCAGATTGAGTCTTTCACCGCTCATGCCGGGATTTATGGAGTTCGTCTTGGGATTGAGGCCGAGACTCTGATTGACGGAGGGCGCCATGAAAACGAGGCGGAATTCATTCCCGTGCCGCAGCTGTATCTGGCGGCACCTGTCAATGACCGCGTGGCGGTGGGGGCGGGGGTGAACGCGCCTTTTGGATTGCGGACAGATTGGGGAACTACCACCCCCTTCGGCGCGGTTGCGACCGAAACAGATCTGCAGTACGCGACGGCCTGGGGCGTTCTCGCGTATCAGGTCAGCGATAACCTCTCGATCGGAGGCGGGCTAGGAATCACTTACGCGGANGGGACCTTGAAGCGGCTTGCCGCGCCTCAAGTCAGCCCCACGGCGGAATTTGGATTTGAAGGAGATGATGTGGCAGCNANTTGGATCGCCTCCCTGCTCTGGAAGCCAGATGAGAGGCACGCGGTGGGCATCACCTATCGCGCGAAGACCGACCTGGACCTCGAAGGCTCCGGTGGGGCTCCGGCAGTAGGGCTTCCCAATGGAGCGTCTTCTTTGGATCTGGTAACCCCGGACACCCTGGTGGTCGGGTATGCGTATCAGCCGGATGACCGGTGGACCCTTGAGGCAAATGTTGAATGGGTGAATTGGAGCCGCCTGGGCACGGCGACCCTCAGGCAGGCCTTTTCGCCGGATAGCCCGCTGCCGTTCAACTGGGAATCGAATTTCATGTATGGTGCCGGGATAACCTACGCTCCGAATGAAAGATGGTCTTTCAGCGCGGGCTACATCTATATCGAAAACAGCCAGCCGGACCTGAACTTCAACCCTGCAGTGGCCGATGGTGACCGGCATTGGCTCAGTACGGGCGTAAGCTACAGGGCGGCAGGATGGACGGTGGATCTTGCATATCAATATGCCTTCTCGGACCGGACGGTGCTGGATCCAACCGTGGAATTTGATGGTGGCGATCTTGTTGCTGGAGACTACAGCTCAAGGTTCCACGGCGTGATGCTCTCCTTTAATCGTTCTTTTTGAAGCTCCGGTTTTGTCAGTTGCCCTTGCGGAAACCATGCTGGCCGGGCACATTCTCGCGAAACCCAGTTCGTATGCGAGTCCCAGCCCTGTTGCTTCCCGGGATCGTGGCGCTCTCACAGGTGGTGGTAGCCACCAGGATCAGCGCCGCGTCCGCGGAAGTGCACTGGTCGTTCCAGGACCCCGAGCGACCAGCCCTCTCGGGAAAGAGCCATCCCGTAGATGAGCTCCTCACGGCTCGCCTGAAAGAGAAGGATCTCGAGCCTGTGCCCGAGGCCTCCCGTGAGGTGCTACTGCGCCGGGCATGGCATGTCATCACCGGATTGAAACCTCCAGCGACTCTTCGGGAGCGAGTCTTTGCCGGAATCGAGGAGCCCCTTTCTGAGTGGAGTGCTCGTATGGTTGACGAGGCCCTTTCCTCTGTGCATTTCGGGGAACGCTGGGCCCGCCATTGGCTGGATGTTGCTCGCTATGCCGATAGCAAGGGCTACGACTTTACGGCAGGGCGCCTCTTCCCTTTTGCCTTCACCTACCGGGACTGGGTAGTAGGGGCTCTCAACAAGGATCTGCCCTACGATGAGTTTCTCAGGAGGCAGATTGCAGCCGACCTCATGGATCTCCCAGTCCAAGAGCAGGCTGCCCTTGGCTTCCTGACTCTGGGNAGGCGCTACCTGAATAAGCATGACTTGATCATTGCAGATCGGATTGATGTTACTTTCCGGAGCAGCATGGGGCTCACGATGCAGTGTGTTCGCTGTCATGATCATAAAAGCGATCCCCTCACGATGAGGGATTACTATGGCCTTTACGGGGTCTTTGACAGCACTGAGGAAGTGCCCGACGGAGAGCTACCTGTGATCGCGTCACCGGAGGACTCGCCGGGTTACCGGGAGTTTCGCCGGGAACTTACCAAGAGGGCAAATGCTGCGCATGACTACGCGGCAGGGCGAATCAAGGACTACCAACGTCCCGCGGACCCGCTCGAATTTGATCGGAAGGCGGCGCTCTCAAAACTCAACCAGACGGAGCGGGGCAAATACAGGGGGCTCCTCGCCAAGATTGATGAGCTGGAGGGCAAATCCGAATTTGCGCCTGCAAGGGCGATGGCGGTCCGGGACCGGACGAAACCCCGGGAACCGGTGATTTTTGAGCGGGGCCAGCAGTCGAGCCGGGGCCCGAAGGTCCCTCGAGCTTTTCCGGCGTTTTTTCGGGAAGTGCCCGAGCGCACCTTCACGCAGGGAAGCGGGCGTCTTGAGCTCGCACAGGAGCTGACTCGGCGAGACAACCCCCTCACCGCCCGGGTCTGCGCGAACCGGGTCTGGATGCATGTCATGGGAAGGCCTCTTGTCAATACCCCGGGAGATTTTGGACTACAGGCTCCTGTTCCGCTTCACGGGGAGCTCCTTGATCATCTTGCCCTTTATCTGCAGGACCACAATTGGTCCATCAAGGCCCTGATCAGGCATATCATGACCTCGCAGGCTTGGCGACGGAGTAGCANGGCGAGCCCACAGCACGCTGAGCGTGATCCGGAAAACNGATACTATGCCCACAGCAGCCGTCATCGCAAGGACCTCGAATCCTGGCGTGATACCACCCTGCAAGTAAGTGGCCGCCTGAATCTCCAGATCGGGGGTCGCCCCGTNAAAATCCATGAANCCCCGTTTCCGCCTCGTCGGACAATTTACGGGCTTATTGAGCGGCAAAATACGCCCTCCTTCTTTCGGATCTTCGACTTTCCGGATTCCAGCCAGCCNGTTGTGAAGAGGGNGTCCACCACCACCCCCAACCAGGCNCTCTATCTNATGAACAGTCCCTTCATGCATGAGGAAGCGAAAGCTACGGCCGGGGCTTTGCCCGGTCAGGGAGATGAGGAAACCCGGATCAGGGCGCTTTATGACCGNGTCCTGGGCAGGAACCCGACCCCTGATGANCTGGGAGGTGCCCGNCGTTTTCTTGGATCAGTNGGGAANGAGCAGCGCCAGACCTCGGGAGCGTGGAGCTATGGGCATGGGCGCCTGTTCAGGGAAACCGGCCGGGTAGAATTTAACTTGTTGCCTCACTACACGGGGAAAGCGTGGCAGGGTGGACCGGAGCTTCCGGANCCGCAGACCGGATGGGTNCATTGGAATGCGGCCGGCGGGCACCCGGGAAAGGGGGGTCACGCTGTAATTCTTCGTTGGGTGGCGCCGAGGAGCGCGACCATTGAAATTGCCGGGGAGCTCTCCAGGCCCTCTCGCAAGGGCGATGCGGTGCGCGGCCTTGTCGTGGCGCGCCGGGCGATAGCGGGACAATGGACCGTGCGCCCCGGGGAGCGGGCGGGGACCCCGCTGAGTCTGGAGGTCAAAGCAGGGGAGACCGTTGATTTTATTGTTGAGTCCACCGGAAGTGAAGCATGGGACAGTTTCTACTGGAGTCCTCTGATTCATGAACGTGGGGAGCCCGTCCCTCTTGCGGAGTCACGACCAGGGTTTTCCGGTCCCGCGCTGGACCGCTGGCCGCTGCTTGCCCAGGTCTTGCTTCTTTCCAATGAGTTTCTTTACGTCGACTGACGATCGCAAGATCGACCCCTTNCCTGAGAGATGACACACCATGCAACAAATCCGGAGGACCTCTTTCTCACGAGGCGACAGCTNTTGTCGCGCTGCGGCATGGGCATGGCCGGAGTGGCCTTGAATGGGNTTCCCGCCCTGGTGGCCGCGGCGGAGGAGTCCGGGGAAGGAATCGGACTCAACCCTCTCGCTCCGCGGCGACCGCAGTTCCCAGGAAAGGCCAAGGCCGTCATTCACCTGTTCATGAACGGGGGCCCCTCTCATCTTGATACCTTTGATCCCAAGCCGGAGCTGACCAAGCTTCATGGACAGGAGCTCCCCAAGATGCTTAAGACCGAGAGGCCAACCGGGGCAGCCTTCAAGTCGCCTTTCCAATTTTCTCCAAGGGGGCAATCCGGCGTTGAGGTCTCTGAGCTCTTTCCCCACGTAGGCAGCATGGCGGATGATCTCTGTGTGATCCGGTCNATGTACGCGGACGTACCCAATCATGAGCCCTCGTTGCTCCTCATGAACTGTGGGGATGGGCGGCTGGTAAGGCCTGCCTTGGGATCATGGGTCACTTATGGGCTGGGCTCGGAGAACCAGAACCTTCCTGGCTTCGTGGCCATGTGCCCCGGAGGCTATCCCATCCAGGAGACCCAGAACTGGCAGTCGGCATTCCTGCCGGGGGCATTTCAGGGGACGTATGTGGATACGAAGCATTCGGATCCGAAAAAGCTGGTAGAGCATATCAAGGGGAATACTGCGGGCCGCGAACAGAGACGCCAGCTGGATCTCCTNAGGGAGATGAATGAAAATCACCAGAAGGAGCGCAGCAACGATGCCCGGCTGGAAGCACGGCTGCAGTCTTTTGAGCTCNCCTACCGTATGCAGATGGAGGCAAGTGACGCCTTTGACATCAGCAAGGAGCCAGAGGAGGTCCGCAAGATGTATGGGAGTGGAACTCAGGCGCGCCAGATGCTCATCACNCGAAGACTGATTGAGCGCGGCGTGCGCTTCGTACAGGTGTGGCATGGTGCGGGGCAGCCGTGGGACAATCATGATGACCTGGAAAAGAATCACCAGAGACTTGCGCGTGAATGTGATCAGCCCATTGCGGCGCTCCTGAAGGATCTGAAGATGCGGGGCCTCCTGGAGGAGACTCTCGTCATGTGGGGCGGCGAGTTCGGGCGCACGCCGACGGTGGAGATGCCCAAGAAAGGGTCGAATGCGGGCAAGATCAACGGGAGAGACCACAACCATTANGGGTTTTCGGTCTGGCTGGCAGGGGGCGGCATCAAGGGGGGCCATGTTCATGGNGCTACCGATCCATTCGGCTTCCAGGCAGCGGAAAACCCGGTTCATGTCCATGACCTTCAGGCGACCATTCTTCACCTTCTGGGCTTTGATCATGAAACACTGACCTATCGCTACTCCGGACGGGACTTTCGCCTGACGGATGTCCACGGAGAGGTGGTCCGGGATATTCTCGCGTGAGCGGCGGCCTAAATCCCGCGGGGACAGCCGGGTCCGACAAGAAAATCAGCTTACCCGCGGAGTTCCTCGAAGATCTCCGGGTCGTCCCTGAGTTTCTTCCGGATGCTGTTGATTTTTGACCACCGGCTCTTAAGGCTTTCGACGAGGTCCTTGCCCCCGTCTGCGCCGCCTTCCTCGACGGCTCTGCAGATATCGATGGAAGCTTGCAGATAGTCCTCAAACTTTTCGTGAATCTTTCCGTCAAGCTCCTCAAGTTCCTCGCGGGCATCTGCAGCCGCCGAGACGGCCTCCTCGGCCTCGCCGAATTTTCCTCGCAGCATNGTNCGCTGCACTCGGCTGAAGACCGCGGAGGAGCGGGAGTCAATTTCGTGGAAGCTGCCGCCGACAGAGAGTCNCTTGGGGGCGTCTCCGCGGACGTGGTCGAGTAAAAGCTTCGCCGAAATATGATTGGGCATGGCCTCCAGAACCGCCTCAAGGCGCTCTTGGACACGCGTACTTTTCAGGGCGGCATCTCCCTGATCGGCGATCCCCTCAGCCAAGGACTTGAAGTCATCAAGGGTGGTCTGGACATCCTTGTCCTTTTCGTCGCGCGAGAGAGCTCGGGCTTCNTCCATGTCTTTCATGGTAAAGACCTGGATATCNAGGAGCTGCTGAACTCCATCAAGAACGAGAATNTCATTAACTCCCTCGGCATTANCTNCGGGNACNCCNACGATCGTGCATTTNCTCCNGGTGGCGCCACGAATTTTGGCGGCAACNCCCCCGATGCTGGTCACTTTCCCNTTCGGGGTGATTCCCCCGGTACAAGCGAAGCCTTCATCAAGTTTTTCTCCTGTAAAAAGGGAGTCGAGCATCAGAGCCATGGCGGTTCCTGCGGAGGGGCCATCGACGCGCTGATCCCGGTCTTGGAAAACAATGCTNACCTGNTATCCGTCCGGAACCATGCCCTTGGGTTCATAGGTAATCCTTAGATAATCCCGGATCGACTTGAGGCTGTTACCCATCATGTCGCCGACNTTCTGGTCAATTTTGAACTCCACCCCCTTGACGGCTTCTTCCCGGAGAGCGGTTGCAATGATCTCACTGGCGGCTCCCGCGTGCTTGCCACTTCCAAGGGTGACCACCACAAGTCCCACGACCGAACTCTGATTGGAAGCCAGTTTGGCGGCATCGCCCCCGGGCATTTTTTCTTTCCGGGGTTCCATGCGGCCCCCTTGTCCGAAGGGATTCCATGGGGTCTCCTTGACGACGGCCTTCCCCTGTAGCTGGTCCCAGTCAACCTCGACGCCATTTTCTTCCAGCTCCTGCTGGATCTTTTCCAGGTCGTCGGCATATCTGTGCCCCGGAAGGAAGCGGAGAGCGACATCCACGCAGTAGGCGGCGCATATCTTGTTGTCCTCGTTGTCCTTATCTTTCAGCAGGGTGCGAACTCCCCGGTAAATATTTCCGACAAGGCGGTCCTTGCTGGTTCCACTACTGCCGTAGGCTTCTGCATCCTCCTCGAGCTGTTCGTAAGTCGTCTTGAAGGACTTGGCTTCAGGGTTAATACGCCCGGCGATTCCGAGGGCGTTGGATCGAAGCAGATTGGGGACCTTGCCGTTTTTCGCCTCAGGATCAAAATCGCTGGCGATGCGCNCGAGGGCGGCAACAAGCCCCGATTTATCGAAGGTTCCCCGTCTCCCGAAGTCCAGCTTGNNTGTTTCAAAGAGCTCGGCCTCCATGTCAGGGAGGTAAAAGAGAGTGTCTTCNTCCTGAGCATGCAGGAAAGGGGNAGTTAGAAGGGCACAAAGGGCGAGAGTGCGTAAAAGCTTCGGGTTCATCGGGCTGCTGGGTGAAATTCTAGGCCATCGAGAGGGTGCGCTAAAGAAAAAGTGTCGACGCCTTTCTCAACGGATTGGTCTACGCTCCAGTTTGAGCGGATCTGACACCGTAATTTGTGTAATCAAGGGCTTGTCTTTGGGCCAGAGGGCGTCTCGCCCGGGATGGACGGCGCCGGGAGGGACTCGCCGGTATAGGGGGCCAGTGTCCCGAGGAGATCAGCAAACGTTGACCGAAGGCGGCTGTGGTAGGTTGGGAGGGGGNTCTTGCGATAGTAAATGACACCGTCCCTCAGCCCCCCGTCCCGTTTCCCCTGTCCTAGGTCCAGGGTGAGTTGCGCGACTTCTCTAGCCGCCTTGAGGAGGTCTCCGTCCTNCGGGGATATAAATTTGGAGAACCGTTCTATTTCCGAATTGGCGGCTTCGCCTGCTGTGAGGAGGCGCTTCGCGTTCAACTGGGCTAAGGATGTCCGCGCGATGGTGCTGATGGGCTCAACGGCGCTGCGCAGGATTCGTCCCGCGACTTCCCGCTCCACCCTTGTAGGTCGCAAGGTTGCGTCTCCNTGAGTAAGAAGCATCTTGGCAGAGTAATGAAAGGGCACCCTGCTCCTGATCTCTGTGAGACGCTCGCGGAACTTCGCGTTGACACAGAGCTGCCCCACATCCTTGTCCTTGCCGACTTCGCGGAGCTCCTCATAAATCTGGGAAGTTGCAGCGAGCCCGGCGGGGTCGCTTTTCTCGCTGGCGAGGTTCAGGGCGGTCTCGATGGAGCTCACGATTAATACCTCCCATCGGAGAAAAAACGAAGGATCCTCCAAGGCGATCATTGCTCGTAATTCCGGTTCGAAATCNGGGGCAACNAGGAGGCGCCCTCCCGGGGCAATCCGGAGGGCTCGNAGATAGCTCCAGCTCTGCCGGGGCCGGGTCAGAGAACCTTTGGCGTCAACCTTCGCGACGAGGANTACGTTGTCTCGGAGNGCCTTTCCGGTNAGGGCGGCATGCATCAGAAGAGCGGCTGGCCCTGAAATTGCCTGCTCGTTACCGGNGGCGTAGCGTGCTCCGCCGGTTGAGATGCGCGCGACCGTCTGGACAGGAAGATGGGGCCATTGGCGCTCAAGGGTNTTGCGCACGTTCTGCCGGGCGGCAACNAGGTCCGGGGAGTCGGCCTCCGGGCTGAGCGCAAAGGTAAGAACATCGTTGCGGGCAGATTCCTCGATTTTCATCTCCAAGGGAGCAATCCGCAGGATCCGGCGGAGGGAGTCATCGTAGAGAAAAAGAGGGGTCCTCGCCACCCCTTGTCGGAGGAGAATCGGGGATCGCTTAACCGGAGGGGGCGGGGGGATCGCAGCTTCAGGNGAAGGTGTCGGGTCCGGCGCCTTTTGATAGGCGTTGAGAGCGGGGACGACCTTGTTCCACCGCGCTGGCTCGCCCTCGGGGTCGTGNAGCTTTGCGAGGGGGCTCCGGGGGTTGATGACCGCGAGCGCATCGATGATCAGCCTGCCTAGAGTCTTTCCTCCCGTACCTGAGGCGGGATCCACCAGCCAGTCAGCAATGCCCCAAGCCTGCCGCAGCGGCTGATCGATGTCCCCTTCGAAAGGGCCCACTTGCTTGCCAGCCCGGAGAGATTTGTCCGTGTCCAGGGCAGGTCGGTTGGCAGGGTCGAGGCGGATCGCAAGGGCCAGTAATTGAGCGGTAGCCCGGGCCTGCTCGGGGGTGTCGTCCGTTGGGCGGATAGCGAGATCCNTAAGATGCCTTGAAAGCTCGCGCATNGTATCGGTATCGATGGGGATCTGGTCCCTGGGGAACAGGATGGCAGCCAGATCGGGGCCAATATAAGCCGTTCCCGGGAGTTGAGCCGGGAGAAGGCAGATAAGGAAGGCCAGATAATGCGTC
Source organism: Roseibacillus sp. (assembly GCA_002723015.1). The sequence continues at coordinate 89,722 of PBNG01000049.1, forward strand.
CGCATGCCCGGGAACTCTCTCCTACCACTTTGTCTGGCGCAACCTTTTGCCTCCGGCTTCCAGACCGCTACAATGGGCGCATGCCGGAGCTAGCAGGAGACCACTATGAGGAGTGCACCCACGATGAGGTCATGTTCTATGATACCGATGTTGGTGGTGTCGTGCATAACCTTGCCTACCTACGAATGATCGAGAGATGCAGGACGAGACTTGCGGGAAAACTTGGCTTTAACTTGCGGAGGATGGCGGAGACCCAGGTGTATCCCGTGGTGGTGCGGACCGAGATTGATTATAGACAGCCCGGGCGCCTTGGGGATTGCCTCGAGACGCAAGGCTTGCTGGAAGAATGGGGCCGGGTTCGCTTCTGGTGTAAGTTTGAAATGCGGCGGTCCGAAGATGGGCTCGTTCTGGTGACCTGCCGGCAGCAGCTGGCCCTGGTACAGATGCCGGTTGGGAAGCCCCTGCGGCTTGNGCCTCTCGGGGGAGGGGCTGGATGAACGAGCTGCCTAGCGACCGAACATCTGGGTCCAGTGGGACCNGTAGTTTCCCAGCCCGACCCTGCGGTGGCCAGGACTGAACATGTTTCGGTGATGACCCGGAGAGCGGAACCACCCCCGGTTGGCAGAGCTGGGCTTGGTTGAGCCCATGAAGATGTTTTCNCCACTTGAAGTCGTGCCGCACAACGANGCCCTCTGGCCGAAGGACTCCTTACCTCTCACGGGGGAGGTATGACTGAAGAAATTCAGGGTTGCCATATCCTCGGAATGCCCCCTGGAGGCATCACAGAGCTTGGGGTCAAGGATGAGGGCGTTGAGCCCTACGAGAAGTCGCATCCGGTTGAGTTCTTCCACACCCCTGCGCTCCGCNTCGGGAACCATGCTGGCCCCGGCGAGTTTNCGATTGGCCTCCATCACNCGCAGTCCGCTTCGGTCGAGGTCTGAGAGTTCCTCGGCCACGGATCGTTCTGCCGCCCGGATTTTAGCTACGGATTCTGCATCCTCGATCGCGATAGCCGCTTTCAGGATACCATCACGGAATTGCCCCAGCCTGAGAACCTGGGAGCGCTGTTTATTCAGGGGGTCCCCCGCGACCTTGAGGATTTTTTCGGCTGAGGGTAGCAGGAGTTCTCTCAACAGGGCGACAGCGGGCTCGCTCTGGGCAATGATCGCAGCCTTCATCGGACCTTCCGCCATCATACGCACGGAATGGAACGCTTCCCGGGCCTCCCTGATTGCCTGCTGGCTTGCTTGTCGGGCGGAGCCGGAATGTTGCTCCTCGGCTTCTTTTCTGAATGTATCGAGGTAGGCATCCCGTATGCCGGGCCAGACCTTGTCATACTCATTTTGAAGCCGCTGGAGCTCCTTGGGCTCTAGGTCGTTGAGCTGTTCGATCAGGTCCTCGAAGCCAATGTTTCGCTCCAGCCTCGTCTGAAGGGCGGAGAGAATCTCATCAGTCGCCCTCGGAGCCGCCCTCAGGCCGGAAATGCCCGTGGAAAGGNCGATGAGGAGCACGATGGGGCGGCGCATGGGTGGACCGTAAACGCAGACCGAAGAATAGCGAACTGCTAAATTTACGCCNAGCAGGTCCCGGTCCCCGGCCCTTCTGGCCCGAAGGCCCCTCTGAAAGGGGACTCCGGGCCTTCGTTGGGCGGACTCATCGCGAGTGGTTGTAGTGCCGCGCTTTACACGACGCTATCTCCGTCCGCCGAAGGAGAGGCCGAAAGAGATTCCGGAAGATCGTCCCAGGGGTCGGTGACCACGCACAGTAATACGGGGAGGAGCACAAGGGATGGCACGCGGAANCACCGGGGCAATCACTCTGGGCCTGGTGCTGTAATATCGAGTGCGGGGCGGGAGGATATGGCCGCGGGCAATGGGAATCCGCGCNTAGGCGAACNCCGGCCGGCTGTAGCAGTCGAAGGATCGCACATAGCGCCGGGTGTAGANCACTGNTCCACAGGAGACGCCCCCGCTTCGGAAGGAGGCATGGTGTGGGTGGCCGGGTCCGGCCTCAGCGCGAGGCGAGTAGATTATCCCGGTAAATAGGAATGCTGTGGTGGCACAAAGGATCTTTATCATGAGGAATTCTCTGGGGTTACGTGCCGTTGGACCACTCTCGGGGGAGGTTTATTCAGGACAACTTCCTCCCGCGTCCAGAATCGGAGACTCTCCGCGGGGCCAATGGGCCCGCGGCAAGCTACTGGTCCAGGTTGTAGATCTGCTTGAGGGCGCTGAGGAGAGCATCCCCGGATCTTGGTTCACCATGCAGGACCTTGCCTCCCGCACACATTAATTTGGGAAGAAGGGCGTTCCCCTTTTTGAGTTGGCCGAAGTCCTTGACCCCGGATCGAAGCAGGGTCTCGACCGAGGAGTCCTGCAGAGCACGCTCGAGTTGATCATGTCCGACAATCTGCCCGACCGCAGCCTCTGCGACCTCGGGGGGTAGATCCGGGGTGGAAATCAACTGTTCGTGTACTTCGGGCCATTTCCCGGGATTGGCTTTCCAGGCTGCGATGCTGAGGCGGGCGAGCTCGCAGGCGTGCTGGTGCTTCGGGCTCTGGTTCTTAATGAAGGGATTGCAGGATCTATTCAGGGGGACCGGGAGGAGGATTACGCAAAAGAGCCCGGAGTGTTTCTTCTCAACAAATTGCAGCTGCTCATGCACTTTTCGACAGGAACTGCAGGTGTAGTCGAAGTACTTCACCATGACATACTTGGCGTCGGGAGGACCCAGGTGGGGCATTGTCTCGGTATTGTAGCGCTTGCCCCCACGGGTGAAGGCAATTCTCCGGCCACTGTTTTCTGTCGGCCCTCCCTCGTCCTGGAGGGCCTGGGTCGTGCTGGAATGGGTGTCGGATTTCGGGCCGAGGAGCTGGCCCATCGCGAGGGTCAGAAGGGCGACCATGGCCAGGAGGGGAGCAAAGCGAAGAGGGCCCTTCGATGGAGGAATGTCTCGCAATGATTGCACCAGAATGATGGAGGTGACGACCCCGATCGTATGCATGGCGAGGCACCAGGGGCACATGGCTCTGATGGTGAGATAAAGGATCCCGATAAACCACAGAGCAGCGCCGGTGAGGCAGATTGCGAGAGCGCCGTAGAGCGATCTGGAGGGGCGGAAGGAGGCTGCCAGCAAGGCGATGTAGATCACCATGGCAAGTACGCTGACAGGAATCCCAAAGAACTGGGACCACTCCGAGCCCAGGACAGTGCCGCACCCTGACCCTTCTCCGCAGCCCGCAAGGGAGGACGTTTTCCCGGTAAGCTTAAGCCCTCCCAGATAGCCGCAGATGAGGAGCCCGGCGAGGGAGAGGATACGAAGGAGCCACGGGGGTTTCACGGCAGCAGGATGAGACGCGAGGGCCTTGCCTCAACGTTAAAATGGTCATTTCGCGGTTCGGGCCAGCCACGTGGCTAAATCGTCGGGAGGATGGAGGCCGTGGGGGTGATGTCCCTTCCCTGGCTTGCGCCACACCTTGAGCGGCCCTCCAAGAGACTCGTAATTTCGGGCCAGAATCTCTCCGTTTTCCTCGACCGGCACGACCTTGTCGGCCAGCCCTAGAACGAGGGCGATGGGCACCCTCTTCTCTGCAAGGGGCTTGAGGGTGGCCGGGGTGAGGGGTTGCGGGTGGTGTGGCGCGGCTGCCGCGGCGAGACCATAGGCCCTGAGGCAACGCTGCCAGTCCTTCTTGGAGAACTTGCCGTTTTTCCCGCCAGGCCAGGAATTGAAATTACAGACCGGGTTGTCCCCGTAGATCGCGGCCACCTTGTCCGGGTTGGCCGAAGCCCAGTTGATGATGATCAGCCCCCCTCTGGACATGCCCTCCAGAATGGGGCGGGGCGAGAGGCCCTCCCTGACTGCGAGGGCATGGAACTTGTTCCATCGCTCCACGGCGCTGGGAGCGCCGAAAAGCCCTCCTACCTCGCAGTAGGCAAGATGAAAGCCCTGCTCCAGGAGTTGCAGTTCAAGGGCGGGCTGGTGTCCCCAGAAGCGAGCTCGCCAGATCCAGGGCATGTTCCTGGATGGGGTTTTGGGTGCCACTACGATGCAACGGGCCCCGTCCCCGGGGAGCGGAAAGTCGAGGCGCTCATAACCGTGCCACGTGGACTGTCTGCCGTTGGGCCACGCTGCAGTTGCGATCGCGGGGAGTGAGAGGACGAGGATGACAAGAAGTGAAGGCATGACTTGGACAGGCTGTCGGTTCCGGGTAGCATTTCCTCCATGCTTCGTCCCGTCCTATTTTACCTCGCCATTGGCATAATGTCCTTGCTCCCTGCTGCGGAGCTCACGGTGGCCACCTTTAACGTTCGTCTGGCCACCCGGGGGGACCAGGGAACGCGCAACTGGAATGCCCGCAAGGATCTGGTGGTGGAAACCATCCGGAAAATGAGTCCTGACCTTCTCGGGGTCCAGGAGGCCCTTCCGCAGCAGATGGATTACCTGAGCGAGGGCCTTCCGGGCTATGAGAGGTTCGGAGTGGGACGGGATGATGGAAAGAACCGGGGAGAGTATTCGGCGCTCTTCATCCGCAGTGAGCGCTTGGAGCGTGACCCGGAGGAGGGCGGCACCTTCTGGCTCAGCGCAACCCCGGGAGAGGCAGGGTCGAAGACCTGGGGGAACCAGGTGACCAGGATCTGCACCTGGGCCCGGCTGGTGGACCGGAAGAACGGAAAGGGGTTTTATTTCTACAACACCCATTGGGATCATCAGAGCCAGCCTTCCCGGGAACAAGCGGGCCGCCTGATGGCCATGCGGATTGATGCGCGGAAGCGGATGGGCGAGCCCGTCGTAGTCACCGGTGATTTCAACGCTACCGAGACAAACCCGGGAGTGTCCTATCTGCTGGGGAACAAGGTGGCGCTTGCAGGGGGGAAGGGACCGGAGCAGTGGAGCAACCCTCTCAAGGCCCCGTTTTTTGAGCTCCATCCCGGGGTTAAGGATCGCAACACCTTTAACCGTTGGAAAGGAGTGATCCCTGGTTCGCGGATGATTGACCATGTGCTGGTATCCCCCGGGTGGAAGATTCAAAAGGCGTGGATCGAGTATCACATGCGGGGCAAGATGGTTCCCTCGGACCATTGGCCGGTGGCCGCGGTGATTCGTTGGGCGGATCAGCCCTAGGGGTTCAGGGGCCCCTAAATAAGTGGTGGAGAATTACTTCGGAGAAGCGTATGAAAAGCCAATGGTAGCGCTGTGGGTCACGCTGGGTGTCGTCCTAGGAGTTTTTCTCCTCGTTGTGGTGGTCCTTTACAACCGCTTCATCAGCCGACGGAATCGATTGCGCAATGGCTTTGCGGCCATGGACGTTCAGCTGAAGAAGAGGTGGGACGTGGTGCCTCAGCTCGTGGAAACGGTCAGGGGTTACGCCTCGCACGAACGGGAGTTGTTTGAACGGGTGACCAAGGCCCGGCGTGGCATCGAGCTGGCGGAGTCCGCTGGTCCGGAGCGCTTCAGCCATGAACAGGACCTGGGGGCCGGGGTCGCCAAGGTCATGCTGCTGGCAGAAGATTATCCCGAGCTCAAGGCGGGCGAGCAGTTCCTCAACTTGCAAAGGAACCTGAGCGAGGTGGAGGCCCAGATCGCGGCTGCGCGCAGAGCCTTTAACGCGGCCGTCACGGACTGGAATGACGGCGTGGAGAAGTTTCCCGGTAATTTGTTGGCGGGGATCTTTGGCTTCCGGGTCCACGACTGGTTCGAGACTCCTGAGTTCCAGAGAAAGGTGACCGATATACAGCTTTAGGGAATCTGGAAAATATCCGACTCGAAAAGGCAATATCCTGTGACAGACCTCTCCAAGGAGTTCCGGCAACTCGAGGCCATTCGACAGGGTGAGAGGATACGCTTCACCATGCTGTTAATCGTGGGAGTGCTTGTTGTAGCGCTAGCGATCTGGGTGATGATTTTGGCCGGTGAGGGTCTTTTTGGTTACCTCTCTGCGGCACTACTGGCACTTGCGTTTTCGTTATTTTCCGGGGCGTTCAGAGCTCGAGGTCGCTATTGCGTGGCCTATAAGAGCCAAGTGATTCCCGCTCTAGTACGGAGCCTTCAGCCGGACATGGACTACCAAAGTGAAGGGCATTTCAAAGACGACTTGTTCTATAGAAGTGGGCTCTATGAGCAGTATTATAACATCTTTGAGAGCGAGGATGTTCTCAAGGGCTCTATCGGGGAGACCGAGTTCCAGATTGGCGAAATCAAAGTTCAATGTGAGACCACTTCGTACGAGAATGGGGAGAAGCGAAGAGAAATTGAAACGATCTTTGATGGCCTGTTCGCAGTCGCGGCGTTTCCTCGAGAATGCCGGGGGAGTATTTTTGTGGTCCCGGATTTTGCTGAGAAGTATTTTGGAATGCTGGGAGCAAAATTCCAAAAGGTTGGGTCAGGTCTGAATCAACACCTCCTGCGGATCGATAACCCGGAATTCGAAAAGGCATTTGTCGTTCGGGCCACGGATCCCGCGGAAGCCATAACAGTTCTGACCGCTCAGCTACAGGAGCAGATTCTGACCCTGCGGGCCCGATTCGGGAGTGATCTGCGATTGGCATTCAAGCCGTCCCAGCTTTTCATCGCCATCCCGAGCAGCAAGGACTGGTTTGAGCCGAAGATGTCGCGGCCTGCTTCCTCCCACGCCCAAGTCTCGGCGCTCTCGCAGCAATTAAAGGCCTGTTTTAAGATTGTGGAGGATCTGAACCTCAATAAGAGCGTCTGGACAACGCCCGGGCCGCAGGACACATGATGACGAGTTACGAGGCAGGGCGCGTGAGAAACCTTGCGGAAAACCCTTGAAAGCCGGGCTTTACCGGTAGGGTATACTCAGGCATCAGAAATTCCCTCTCCAAGGTGACTGGAATCGTGGCAGGTCTCCTGTCCGCCCTATTGCTTTCCGCCCCCGGATATGCCCGCGAGGCCGCGGTTGCCTCGAGCCATTGGGCTTGGAGCCCCTTGGGGCAGACCGCCCCGCCGTCTTCCGGGTTACCACGGGCAAAGACCCCGGTGGACCACTTTATTTTTTCAAGGCTTTCTGACGCCGGAGTTCAGCCGGCTCCTGGAGCGGCTCCCCGGGAGTTGCTGCGGCGCGTCCATCTGGACTTGACCGGCTTGCCTCCCACCCCTGCCGAGATGGAAGCCTTTTTGCGCGACCCCGGGGACGAGGCCTATGCCCGTGTTGTGGACGGCCTCCTGAGCCGCCCCCAGTATGGTGAGAGATGGGGGCGCCACTGGCTTGATGTGGTCCGATACGCGGAGACGAAGGGCTACGAGCGGGATGAGTACAAGAAGTTTGTCTGGCGGTATCGCGATTATGTCATCAAGTCCTTCAACGAGGATAAGCCGTATAACCAATTCATTCTCGAGCAACTTGCCGGTGACGAAATTGAAGGGGCGACCTCGGACACCCAGATCGCGACCACCTTTCTCGCCCTTGGAACCTTCGACACCATTGCTGCGGACGGGGAGGTGGCGGTCTATGACACCTTGGATGATATTGTGGCGACCACCTCAATGGCGTTCCTCGGGCAGACCTTGCAATGCGCGAGGTGCCACGATCATAAGTTTGAGCCTTTCAGCCAGAAAGACTACCACCGGGTTCTCGCGTCCTTCGAATCTCTCAATGTGACGGGGCGGGAGAGAGAGGTTGGCACGGACGAGGATCGGAAGCGATATCGTGAGGCTGAGGAGGCTTTTCAGCGCTCTACCCTCGACCCGCAGCGCGAGATCGAGGAGCAATTCTGGGCTCCGATTCTTGAGCGCTGGGCGAGGGACGGTTTGCCGGAGGGACGGAAGGCAAAGCTGAATGAGAAGCAGCTGGCTCTTACGATTGAAGCAATTCCGCTGGCCCCGGATCGACGCTCCAAGGAGCAGCAGAACATGCTGGAACGGGAACGCAACCGGGTCCGCGGTGCGGTCCGGGAGGTGGCCACTGATGAGGAGCGCAAAACAATCTCAGAGCTTGAGCAGAGGTTGAAGAGCCTCGAGAAAGACAAGCCCCAGCCCATGATGGCCTGGGTGTATGCCGATAGTGCCAAGCCTAAGCCATCGCACCTCCGAATCAGAGGGGACGTCCACCAGAGGGGAGAGGTCATTCCGTTCGGGGTTCCGGTCGTGCTCGGTTCCGAAGGGTTACCGGAACCCCGGCCCACCAGCCATTCGTCTGGTCGGAGGCGGGCCCTCGCGGACTGGATCACCGGGGCGCAGGCACCTCTGGCCGCGCGCGTCATGGCCAACCGGGTATGGCAATATCATTTCGGGAAAGGCCTGATGGAGGACGGAAACAATTTTGGCGTGGAAGGTGGCGAGCCGAGCCATCCGGCCCTGCTCGAATGGCTGGCAGGTTCGCTGATCGAGGGAGGCTGGAAGCTCAAGCCACTGCATCGGCAGATCGTCCTGTCTGCCACTTACCGCCTATCGGCGGCGCATCCGGAACCCGGAAAGGATCCGGACAACAGTCTCTACTCCCGCTGGCCCTTGCACCGGCTGGAAGCCGAGGCGATCCGTGATTCTATCCTGGCCGCAAGCGGGAAGCTGAACCCCGAGATGGCGGGGCCTCCCATTTACCCGCCTTTCGCCGACAAGGTGGTTGGGGCCTCATCGGGGGCGGATTGGAAAAACTCCACGGAGGAAGAGGCGTCCCGGCGGAGCGTCTATGTTTTCGCCAAGCGCGCCATTCCGCTCCCGGAACTGGCGGTCCTGGACAATCCGGATTCCTCCTGTAGCTGTTCCAAGCGCGCGGTCTCGACCACTGCGGTTCAGTCTCTCCTGATGATGAATGGGCGCTTTATCAATGAGCAGACGGTCCATCTTGCGAATCGCCTGCGGGAATTAGAGGGGGTGGAAGTCCAGATTCAGGCGGCCTTTGATCTCATCCTGTGCCGCCCCCCGAGCACCCGGGAAATGGAACAGGCGAGGGAATTTATCGGAAAGGCGACCCGGGAGCAGAAGATCGATCCACTCGCCTCGCTCGCGCTGGTGCTCTTCAATACCAACGAATTCAGTTACCGCTAGGAACCATGAAGCCGGCCCCCTCCCCATTTCATTTCCCCTGCGGAAGGACTCGCCGGGAATTCCTGTGGCAGGCGGGGAATGGTTTTTTTGGAACCGCGATGGCCTGGATGCTGGCGCGGGATGGAGTGAAGGCTGGAGAGGTTACTCCTTCCACTCATTTTCCGGCCAAGGCCAAGAACTGTATCTTCCTCTTCATGGTGGGAGGGCCCAGCCACATGGATACCTTTGATCCGAAGCCGGCGCTGGGGAAGCGCCATGGTGAGGAGTATGATTTCAAGCCTGCTAAGGGAGTCAGCCAGAAAGGCAAGGGGAAGCTCAAGGGCTCTCCCTTTGAGTTCAAGGCCTGCGGGCAATCTGGCATTGAAATTTCCGAGCTCTTCCCGCACCTCCGCGAGTATGCTGATGATCTTGCGGTGATCCGGTCCACGAAGGCTGATAGCGCGGCCCATGGGGCGGCCTCTCTCCAGATGAACACCGGCTTTGTTCGACAGGGGCACCCTTGCCTTGGATCGTGGGCCAACTATGGGCTCGGCTCTTCGAACAACAACATGCCTGGGTTTGTGGTGCTTGTGAACGGGGCTCCTTATTCCGGAGCCCAGAACTGGAGCTCAGGATTCATGCCCTCGGGGCACCAGGGAACGGTGTTCAAGACGTCAGGGACTCCCGTGCCCAACCTGAATCCTGCGATGAACCGCTCTCTGGAAACGCAGCGCGACCAACTCGACCTTCTTGCGGCCTGGAATCAGGAGCACCAGAGCCACCTGCCCGTCAACTCAGAGCTGGCAGCCCGGGTCGAGGCCTACGAGCTTGCCTATCGGATGCAGGCTCATGCCCCGGAGGCGGTGGACCTTTCCGGGGAGACAGATTCCACGCGGAAGCTCTACGGAATCGGCGAGGGCGAGGCCGATCGCTTCGGGAAGAGCTGTCTGATGGCCCGTCGACTGGTGGAAAGGGGAACGCGCTTTGTGCAGCTTTATCACTCGAACTGGGACACGCATGGGGACAACGACAAGCGGCACCAGAAACTCTGTGGCCAGACCGACAAGCCCATTGCGGGTCTCCTTGCCGACCTGAAGGCGAGGGGCCTCCTTGATGAGACCCTGATTGTGTGGGCGGGTGAGTTTGGCCGGACCCCGGTGGGAACTGGAGGGCGCGACCATCATGCCGCTGGATTCTCGACCTGGATGGCCGGAGGAGGTGTCAAGGGGGGAACGGTCCAGGGAGCTACCGACGAATTCGGCTTCCGGGTGACGGAGGGCGAGGCCCACGTCCATGATCTTCACGCCACCATTCTTCACCTCATGGGCCTCGATCATAAGGAGCTCACCTACTTCCACTCCGGGCGTGATTTCCGGCTCACCGATGTCTTTGGCCGAGTCCTGACAGACATCGTGGCCTGACCCGGGAGCGCCGGAGTCCTGACCTCCAGCGCAGAAGTGCCAGGGAGCCGCGGCAAAGCCGGACAGGCTACCGTTGCTTCCTTTCGGACCTGGCGGATTTCACCAGCCGTCCCTCCACGGCCCCTGACGCCGGCACTCTAGGGGTGAGGAGCACTGATGCAAGGCGCGAGTTTCCTGTAGCAGTGGGCCTTACTTCCTACCCTGAAGAGTTTTGCGGAATGATGAGGTGATAGCCTGC